>CAZQKZ010000010.1:0-26400 GCA_964594095.1 uncultured Leptospiraceae bacterium
ATGAAGTTAATCCGCCTGCCTGTGCCGTTGGCCCGGCAGACAGGCAGATTTCGGGTATATTTTTTTGAACAGGATATGCAGGATTTTTCAGGATAAAATCTCCGCTACCCACCAATCCATCCTGCCGTATCCTGCCCATCTTGTTAACCCAAAATTATTTTTTTTAACAGGATATGCAGGATTATAATAATACATACTGGATTTCTATCCATCAGCTTTTCAATATATCCTGATAAATAAATGCGACTTTTTTTGACATTATGTCACATCAGGCGCGGCTATCTTCAAAGAAATCCAGCCGTTGGATTCCGCGCATTTGGAAAAAGCGTGGCTGGATTTTTTCTTAATAATGTTAATCCGCCTGCCTGTGCCGTTGGCACGGCAGACAGGCTGAATACGCCGATTCCTGCAGATTCAACTTTCAGACAAGAGAGCACCTGCCTGTCGGCAGTAAAGCGGAGCCCATTCCCGAACGTCAAAATCAGGAGGATTTTGTAGTGAAGGCAGCGGAATTACTCTTTAAAAATAAAAAACCGGGCTGCTTTCACAACCCGGTTTGAAAAAAATCTATACTCTGTATCTGATTAGTTGCTCAGTAAGAATGTTACGAGAGCATCCAGTTCAGCTGCCGGCAGACCTTTAGTCATAGCAATCTGACCTTTCATAGTAGCATACTTTTCAGGTGCTACGATTGGCTTGTCATTTCCTTTCAGAAATGCAGTCAGGTTACCTTTGTTTCCCTTGTAAGCAGCAGAGATCTGCTTCAGAGATGGTCCAAGACCCATAGCTGTCTGATCTTTAGTAGGGTTGTGGCAAGCAGTACAGCCTTTTGCTGTGAAAATTGCTTTACCATCAGCCGCAGATAATCCGCCAGCAAGTACTGTGGCAGATACGAGAGTAGCGATCGCTAGTTTTTTCATTTTTTATCCTCCGATGAGCGGTGTCCTTAAGACACCTGACCCATCTTATTTTTGGTGCAAAAAAAATTTACCTGATACTGATAATTATCACTGTCCTGCTGCCGGAGCCGGAGCTGGTGCAGAAGTATCAGCCGCAGGAGCTGCTGAAGCATCTGCTGCAGGTGCTGGTTTTACATAATTAGGAGAATCAGGTCCGAGCCTTGGGGTTGGTTCGGTGTAGGTTCCTTTGTTGAATTCCTGCTGCTGGAGCTGGGCTTCATTTGGAGTAATGGCCTGACCATTCAGAGAAGCCTTGAGCTGCTCAGGAATTTTGTCTTCAGGCGGTGAGAAAATCCAGTCCATAGAAGCTACAATCGGATAAGCAGGAGCAATGGAGTTCGGGAATTCACCGAAAGCCTGAATGTAAACCGGAGTTACGTTCGCAGCTGTGAAATCCGCATCCCATGCACTCAGAGATCCGGCTCCTAAAGATTCATTCATGGAAGTGAAAACCTGGAGTGTTTTATGAGTAAACCCATAGAAATCAGTATCAACTTTCGCAGGGTGACACATCTGGCAGAAACGACCCACTTTAGTTCCT
Source organism: uncultured Leptospiraceae bacterium (assembly GCA_964594095.1). Taxonomy (GTDB): domain Bacteria; phylum Spirochaetota; class Leptospiria; order Leptospirales; family Leptonemataceae; genus CAZQKZ01. Next base: position 1,501 of record CAZQKZ010000010.1, read on the forward strand.
TCTTCGGAATCCACACGGAGATATCTCCAGTTCGGGTTGGACGGGTGCGGGTCATGGCAGCTGATGCACTGCAGCATGTTATTGCGAAGCAGTTTACCTGGAACGTTTGCAATCCGCGGATTCGGCAGAACGTTTACCGGGTGAGTCATGTGCAGGTGAATAGGCTTAATGCCTGCTCCACCAAACTGCGGAGTGTTGTGACAGCCTAAACAAAGAGCTGACACATCATCAATCTTGGTACCAGTTCTTGGGTTTACCAGTAACTCGTTCCTCACTTTAAAGATCTTCTGAGCTTTAGCATAGTGAGGATCGTGGCAGCCAAGACAGTCCAGAGCTGTGTGCGGTCCGTACGCAAAAATGGAAGCTGACGCTAACAGGGCGGCTGTTGCCGTAAAAAGTTTGATGGTTCTCAAATTCATGAACCTCCTCCTTCAGGATTTTTTTTTATGTTATAGAACTAAATCGCATTTAGCTGTGCGAAGTCAATCTAATTTCACTGACAAATTTGTGACATTAACAAAAATAGTGCGGAATCACTATTGGAGTATGATTTTTATCATAAAATCCGCCGGAAAACATTTTTTTCGGGAAAATCACCTGAACCATTAAAGCTGACCTTCCTTTTTGCCTATAATAAAGGCAGCAGTTAGTATTTCAGAACGGATTCCATCAAAAAAAAACCCGGGAGGATTCCCGGGCATATAAAGTGTAATGGTCGTTACCGGTGGAATTCGTTCTGCTTTTCAGCGCAAAAGCTGCAGAATTCCCTGTGGTCTGACTCCGGCCTGGGCAAGCATAGCTACCCCGGTCTGGGTCAGAATCTGCTGAGTAGTCAGATTCACCATTTCCTCGGCCATATCCGCATCCCGGATTCTGGATTCCGAAGAAGCAACGTTCTCATAAGCAACCATCAGACCTTTCGCAGTGTGCTCCAGTCTGTTATAGTAAGCACCCAGATCAGCTCTTTGTTTCATGAGCGTCTCCAGCGCGCCGTCCACAGTTCCTATGGTAGCATTGGCCTGTGCCGGACTCGAAAGAGTCACGATTTTATTGTCTGCTCCCCTTAAATTCAGAGCTTTAGAGGACATGGTCCCGATAAACACTCTGGATCTCTGGTTCGCATTCGGTCCCATATGGAACCACATAGACCCTGTCTTAGAGGTTCTTGAAAAGTCCCCTTTGAGCAGAGCATACCGGTTAAATTCCGCCTGGGACGAAATACGATCGACTTCATCGACAAGCTGAGACACTTCTACCTGAATCAGCTGCCGATCCTCGTTTGAGTAGATTCCGTTAGAAGACTGAACTGCAAGTACCCGGATCCGCTGTAATATATCAGACATCTGCTGCAGATAACCTTCCGTGGTCTGAATAAGACTCATCCCGTCTTCAGTGTTTCTTTCAGCCTGTCTGAGACCGCGCACCTGCGTTCTCATCTTCTCCGACACAGCAAGACCAGACGGATCGTCTCCGGCGCGGGTTATCCGCTCTCCGGAAGCAAGCCGACTCATGGTTTTATCTGTATTCCACTCATTGAACTTCAACACCCTGTGTGCCTGAACGGCACTTGAATTGTGATTGATGATCATGTTGCACTCCTTTGCCTTTCCGCAGAAAAAATGCAGACTTCCGGCAGAACGCGGGCTTAAAAAAAAGCCCTGTCCATCGAAGCATCATGCATCTCTGAGAAAAACCCGGGTCACATGCAATTTATTATTGCACGCCCCCTCCGGACGATGCCGGCACACCGGCCGGCGAGAGAATGCAAATCTCACAATTCCAGGATGATATCACCTCATCTGAGTAAATGAAGTACCGACTGCGGTCTCACATTAGCCTGAGCCAGCATTGCTGTTCCGGACTGAGTCAGAATCTGATTCTTAGTGAAAGAAACCGCTGTTTCGGCCATATCTGCATCACGGATTCTGGATTCAGATGCCTGTGTGTTTTCATAGGCAACCATGAGTCCTTTTGCCGAATGCTCCAGCCTGTTGAAATAGGCTCCCAGATCGGCTCTCTGCTTATTGACCATATGCAGTGCATTGTCAACAACCCCGATGTTCTGGTTAGCCATTTCAGCACTGGACAGAGTGATCAGAGTGTTGTCCGCTTTACGAAGCTGCAGAGATCTTGCAGTCATTGTCTGGATAAACACACGCTCTCTCTGGTGCTGGTTAGGTCCGATGTGGTACCACATTGAGTTTACTTTGGATCCTCTTGCGTAATCACCCTGCAGAAGTTTCAGAGTATTAAACTCTGCCTGAGATGCAATCCGGTCTACCTCATCAATAAGCTGAGATACTTCCACCTGAATCATCTGCCTGTCGTTTGCAGTGTAAATACCGTTCGAGGACTGAATGGCAAGAACGCGGACTCTCTGGAGAATGTCAGAAATTCCCTGGAGATATCCCTCAGTTGTCTGGATCATACTCATTCCGTCTTCCGCATTGCGTTCTGCCTGACGAAGACCCAGAATCTGAGTCCTCATTTTTTCAGAAACAGCAAGACCGGAAGCATCGTCTCCGGCGCGGTTGATCCGCATTCCGGAAGAGAGTTTCTCCATATCCTTGTCAACTTCCCAGTGCTGAAACTTCAGCGTGCGATGGGCGTTGATCGCGCTTAGGTTGTGGTTGATGATCATTCGCTTCCTCCTTGAAACGATTCCTGAAGCTTCCTTTTTTTTAAGGAAAAGTCATCACCTGTCCCGAATCCGTTCGTTCCGGTGAGCCTGAATTTTTTTTTATTTTTTTCACTTCAGTACTAAAGATTTTCGGAGCAGGAACCGCCCATCTTTACCGGATTGAATTTTTTTTTCACAAAAAACCATTTTTTTTGCAGAATGGGGTTAAGTGATTTCCCTGTTTTACCGAACAGCAGCCTTTTTTTGATTTCAGAACAGAAAAACAGGAATAAAAAAACCCGCAGATCCGATGACCTGCGGGTTTAAGGGTCCGATTCTAAGGGGAGAATTTACAATCAGATTCTGAACTGACCTACAATCTTGCCAAGTTCTCCGGAAAGCCTGCTGAGCTGGTTGGCAAGGTCTGCCACTGTCATGGAATCCTGGGCTCCCTGGTTAGCTGCCTGAGACACACCTTCGATATTCTTAGTTACCGATCCGGCGGCTTCCGTTGCCTGGCCTACGTTATTGGCAATTTCCTTGGCTGTAATGGACTGTTCTTCCACTGCGGATGCAATGCTTCCGGATATTTCATTTACCTGGGCAATGACCTTAGTGATTTCTTCAATTGCAGAAACTGCTTTATTCACGCTGCTCTGAATGGCCAGAATCTTGTTTTTAATATCTTCGGAAGATTCCCCTGCCTGCCTGGCGAGTTCTTTTACCTCAGATGCCACAACCGCAAATCCCCGTCCTGCATCTCCTGCACCCGCTGCTTCAATAGAAGCATTCAGAGCAAGCAGATTAGTCTGGCTGGCAATCCCAACAATAGCCTCGATGACTTTGCCGATTTCATTGGCACTGTTGCCCAGCTGGTTAATCACTGCACCGGTTTCACGGGCTGTGCTGTTTGCCTCACCTGCAATGCGGGACGCATCAGCTGTCTTTTTAGCTACCTCACCAACCGAAATCGACATTTCCTCTACTGCCGAGCTGACTACCTGAAAGTTCTGGCTCATCTGAGTGGCAGCAGACGCAATGCTCTGTGCCTGTGTGGACATTTCCTCGGTTCCCGCAGAGAGGCTCTGGCTGGATTCTTTCATTTTGTTTGCAGAATCCTGCACATTTTCTGTGGTAACTGCTATATTTTTAACAATATCATGGATTTTTTCTATAAAACGGTTGAGCCATTTAGCAAGGTCGCCGATTTCATCCGTGGTTTTGGCCTCAAGACGCTTGGTAAGATCACCCTCACCTTCCGCAATATCCTTAATCCTGGCCACTGCATCCATAAGCGGCGCTGAAATTCCTTTGTTCATTATATAGGTAAGGAAAAGCGCCATAGCTACTGCAATCACCCCGATCACAAGAGAAGTGATAATGGCTGTTGCTGCATTGGCAGACTGTTCCCTTTCTTTTTCTTCTGCATTTTCCTGCTGCAGTTTAATAAGTTCATCGATTTTTTCCCGCATGGGGGTGTAGGTAACCAACCACTCTTCCTCGTATTTCAATACAAGGTCCATATTGCCCGCCAGAAGTGCTTCCCTGAATTTTGCAGAAACTTCCCGGTTTTTCTGCCGTACGGCCTCATATTCCCGGCTGACTTCAATCTGTTTCTGATCCCGATTGATCCCTGAATATTTCTGCCAGATTTCATCGTTTTCCTTGATTAACTCAGCGGACATTTCTAAGCGTCTTTGGATTTCGGCTGTATCGTTTTTCTGGAGGGCCAGTATTTCCTGCAGCTGATTCACCCGGATCTGAAGGGCATTCCGCATGGTCCGGTTTAAGTAGCGAACCGGCAGGAAGTTATCCTGAAAAAATGCCACAAAGAGATTCGTTGCCGAATTCTGGGATACGAATCCCTGAATCCCAAGCACAATTAGCAGTGTAATAAACACAACATTTGAAAAAAGTATTTTATTTCGGATTTTTAAATTGCTGAACCAGTTCATACTCCACCTCGGATCTGTTACAAATCATTTTCGGACTTAAGGATCAAGAATTTTTTATTTTTTCTTGTTTTTTTTGGATTTAAAAACATAAAAATCCGGCATCTGCTAACCATGAATTCAGATGCCGGACTGCCTGTTATTTAAACAGAAGCGGAGCAATCACAAGACTTACTATGGCAAGTACATTAATCAGAATATTCATGGACGGTCCGGAAGTGTCCTTAAACGGATCCCCTACGGTATCTCCCACTACACAGGCTTTATGAGCCTCTGACCCTTTGCCCCCGTGATTTCCTTTTTCAATGTATTTTTTTGCATTATCCCATGCCCCGCCGGCATTCGCCATCGTCAGAGCCAGAAGGACACCGCTCACCAGTGCCCCTCCGAGCATACCTCCAAGGGCTTCCGCTCCGATGCCGAATCCGACAACAAATGGTGCTGAAACTGCGAGCACTCCGGGAAGGATCATCCTTCGTATGGCAGCCTGCGTAGCGATGTCCACGCAGCGGGCAGTATCGGGTTTCGCGGTTCCTTCAAGAAGTCCCGGGATTTCTTTAAACTGCCTGCGGATTTCGCGGATCATGTCAAAGGCAGCGTCCCCTACGGCAGTCATTGTCAGAGCAGATACTAAAAATGGAAAAATTCCTCCAAGGAACATTCCCATCAGAACGTCAGGGTCTCCGAGGTTCAGTGTGAATCCGGGAATATGCCGCGACACATCCTGAATATAGGCTGAAATAATTGCCAGAGCTGCGAGTGCGGCTGCACCGATAGCAAAACCTTTTCCGATCGCTGCGGTGGTGTTTCCAAGCTCATCGAGCGAATCCGTAATTTTTCGGGTTTCTTTTCCGAGTCCGCCCATCTCTGCAATTCCGCCAGCGTTATCTGCCACGGGGCCGTATGCGTCGATGGCCATAGTGATTCCCACTGTGGCCAGCATTCCCACGGCAGCTATCCCTACTCCGTAAATACCGGCAAGGGATGTTGATACAAATATAATTCCTGCCAGAGTGATTACAGGAACGACTACGGACTTCATACCAATCGCAAATCCTGCAATCACCACAGTGGCCGGACCCGTTTCGCCGGCTTCTGCGATATGGCGGATCGGCTTACCGGCGGTGTAATATTCTGTTACAAGACCGATAATGATTCCCCCGACAGAGCCTGCCAGAACAGAACCCCACACCACAGCGGGAATACCGATCGCCTGAACCACAAAATACGCAGCACCTATAAAGAGAACCGATGCACCGATAGTCCCCGTGCGCAGTGCGTTTTCCGGAGCACTCCCCGAAAACTGCCGTACAATCAGAATTCCCAGAATTGAACTGATCAGACCCGCAGAGGCAAGTGCCAGCGGAAGAAACATAAGATTCTGGCGGTTTCCGCCAAGCTGCAACACCATTTCAGCGGCCATTGTGGATGCCATGGCGATCGTAGCAATCATGGAACCGGAGTACGATTCAAAAATATCGGATCCCATACCGGCCACATCACCTACGTTGTCGCCAACGTTATCTGCGATTACACCGGGATTCCGCGGATCATCTTCGGGGATTCCGGCTTCGACTTTACCAACGAGGTCAGCGCCCACATCCGCACTTTTTGTAAAAATTCCGCCCCCTACCCTTGAAAACAGAGCCACACTGGAAGCACCCATCCCGAAGCCGTGGATTACATGCACAGTGGCTTCATCGCCGCCAAAAATATAATAGAGAAGACCGACACCCATCAGGCCGATAGATGCAAGGGCCAGACCCATTACAGACCCGCCGAAAAAAGCCACGGTCAGTGCAGCTGCACTTCCCTTCGTGTGCGCAGCTACCGTGGTGCGTACATTCGCTTTTGTTGCGGCTTTCATTCCGATAAAACCTGCCGTTGCAGAAGCAATGGCTCCCGAGAAAAAAGCTGCTGCCGTCGCAAGATCCAGAAGGAATCCGACCAGGCTTCCTACCACAAGGGCAAAAACAGCCAGAATTTTATATTCTGTACGAAGAAAAACCATCGCACCGAGATGAATTTCTTCGGCAATTTCCGCAATCCTGCCTTCCCCGGCCGGGAAGCGGATCACAGCCGCGAATATAATAAACGCCACAGCAAGCCCGATGACTCCGAGAAGCGGCGGCAGTAAGGTGATGTTTTCCATATTTTTTTATACATCCTTTTTTTGGTTATCGCACGAACTTAGTTACACTGAAAATTCAATGTACATTTAATTGTCCACATCCGGATTCTGCTGTCAATTCAAAGGAGCGGAAACCGGTTTTTTTTTAAACGAAAAACAAATTAATAGATTTGAATATTGTAATAATCCGGCACCACTAAAACATAGTAATTAAATCTGATTGACAGAGAGCGGTTCTTTCGCTGATCTGACACACATGCGCCTGATTATTTTTTTATTCCTGCTCCCAATCTCTCTGTTTCCGCAGGAATCAGAAAGAATCATCTGGAAAACAGACATTGAAGAAGCAATGCTCCTTGCAGTGAGGGAAAACAAACCGGTATTTATTTATTTTTATGCTGACTGGTGCAAAGTCTGCAAACGTCTGGATCAGACCCTGTTCCGGGAATCTGAAACAATCCGGGCCCTCAATTCATTTATACCTGTAAAAATTAACGGAGATAAAAATCAGTCCGCTGCTGACCGTTATAAAACCAGAGGCTTTCCCACTATGGTGTTTCTGGATAAAAACGGATACCAGCTTGAAAAAAGTGAAGGGGGAACGGACGGGGAATCTTTCCGCAGCCAGTTGATCCGTGTTCTCCGAAAAAGTCAGCTGGAAAACCGGGTTATGACAGCCCTCGAAAATCCTAAGAATGTTACAGCACTGTTTGAGGCCGGACTTTATTTTTCTGGGGCCGGGAATCACGAGGAAGCCCGAAACTGGTTTATGAAAGCCTGGAGCAGCAGCCTGCCTGATCCGGACCGGAAAAGGCCTGATGCACTCTATAACGCAGCTGTCAGCTCTATGGAACTGAAGGATTATGCTGCTGCTGTTTCACAATGGAATATCTATCTGCTGCAGAATTCCCTCCGGCCTTCCGAAGAAGCAGAAATCAGATATTACCGGGCAATTTCCTACAGTAAACTCGGCAGAAAACAGGATGCAGCGGAAGATCTGCGCTTTACAGCCGCCAATGCAGAAAACCGGCGCATCCGGCAGGCTGCTGAAGAACTGAAGCGTACTTTATCACAGTCCGACTGAACCTGTGCCTGTTTTTTGTGGTCAGTTCTGCTTTTTTTTCCGTTACTGAAAAAGTATCTTGCATGCAGACCGGCATTATACAGATTCGTAAACTTACAATAAATCACAGATAAAAGGCTTTCAAAGCAATGGAATACACCAGGAATAAACCTACAGACTATATCCGGACCCCGATCAGGTCTATGAGCTCCTATGTACCAGGAATTCAGCCTGTGGATCCGGCGGTAATCAAACTGAACACAAACGAGAATCCTTTCCCGCCTACTGAGTCGGTAAAAAAGGCGATCATTACCGAAATCACATCTGACCGGCTCCATAAATACCCGGATCCCAATGCGGATGCCCTCAGAAATGCACTTGCCGCAAAGACCGGAGCAAAACCGGAACAGATTCTGATCGGCAACGGTTCCGACGAAATCCTGTCTATGGTTTTCCGTGCAGTGGTCGACAAAGGCGACAGCGTTATTTATTCCCGGCCAACTTACAGTCTGTATCCGGTTCTTACCTCTATGATGGGAGGTGAAATCATTGAAGTTGAAGTAAATGCAGACTGGACTCAGGATTTTGAAGGAATGCTTCGGTTTGCAAGCGGTGTTACCCCAATGGGATTTTTCACTCCGTCCGCAAAGCTGGCAGTCATCGCAAACCCCAATGCCCCTACCGGTATTGCTGAAAGCCGCGACTCAATTCTGAATTTTGCTTTCCAGAATACAGGCCTTACCCTGATTGACGAAGCCTACGTTGAATTCGGTGCAGAAAGTGTGGCATCCGTTGCAGGTTCTGACCGGTTCCCCAGACTTATGGTAACCGGTACTTTTTCCAAGAGTCACAGTCTGGCCGGGCAGAGGGTAGGCTGGCTGGTGGCACATCCTGATGTAATTACGGAAATCAACAAAATTAAAGATTCTTACAATGTATCAAGACTTGGTCAGGCAGCAGCTCTGGCAGCTCTGCAGAACGAATCAGAGATCAAAGCTAACCTGAAAACCATTGTAGATAACCGGGAATATCTGAAAGAAAAACTCAAGGCAATGGGCTTTACTGTTCTGAACAGTGCCACAAACTTCCTGTTTGTAAAACCACCTCATCCGCAGCATAAAGCATCTCACATTGCACAGGAATACTATAACTTTCTGGAAAAGAACAATGTGCTGATCCGTTATTTCAGGGGGAATATCCGCATCGAAGAATTCGTAAGAATCACCGTCGGGACCCGCCCTCAGATCGACCGGCTGCTTGAGCTCACTGCTGCTTTTCTGAAACAGTAAGCCCGAATAACTGCTTTTCCTGTTCTTTTCAGACTCCGTTCCGGCCTTTTAAGGCCGGAAATAAGGATTATTTTCTGCATTTTTTCGGAATAATTCTGCTGTAACGGAAATCCTTTTATATTTTTATATGACAATCTTCTCTTATTTTCGTCTATGACTGTAACATGGGCAAATTGTCAGAAAATGAAACACAGATCCTGAAACTCTGTGAAAATAATACTGAATATGCAGATCTTTGCCCCTGTCTAAGCGGGCAGAATGGCCTGCGCGTTAATCACATTCTTTCGAAAATAACAAACGATCTCGATCCGTCCATTCTTGATCGGTTTATACTCTGCTCCGAAAAATACTGCGGAGGAGATCCCCTTGCATCCCTTTTTAATTACTTTAAAATGTTCAGGGAAATACCTTCTTTTAAAATCTTTATCAACAATTCTGATCTGTCCGTTTCACTTCTGGAAAATTATATAATCCACCTGATGGGATTCTGTCATGAAATAGGTCAGAGTCGTGAGGATTTTTTTGACAGCTACTTAAGCTGCCTGACCCAGAATACATATGTCAGACTTCTGCGAAACGCAAAATATCTTTACCGTGATGTGGACTTCTTTGTTTACAGTCTTATAAAACTCGACACAGAACATGTCGGTCTGCTGACAGAAAACAGTCCGCATATTCAGCAGGTTCTTACCGATATTGTTCTCAACTTCCCCGAGGATCGGATACGTAAAATTCTGTCCCGGAATCCGAATATTTATGAATACTGCATAAAATATCTGGAACACGATTCCAAAACCGAAGAAGCTGCCATGTTCCGGAATAAATATAATGATGTGATTGCGCTTGCAGATAAAATCATGAAAGCGTCCGAATATATACGCAGTGCCGAAAAAGATACAGACAGGGGGCACCGCATAGAACTGATTGTTTCAAAAATCAGGGAAACAAAAAATCCCGACGAGACCCTCTCTGTGCTGGACTATAACAACGTATTCAAAGATGAATTTGAACAACAGATTGTTCACAGATTTTTTTCAGATGCTGCGTTCAGTGCTTTGTTTAATCTGCATTTAACCGGATACATGAAACAGGAGTAAATTATGGCAACAATTTTCTGGATGCAGTGCGGTGCCTGCAGCGGAGATTCCATGTCTCTGCTGAATACAGAAGAACCGGACATCACGGAACTACTTACACAATATGGGGCTGAGCTGCTGTGGCATCCATCCCTGTCTCCGTCAAAACCTAACGATATGCTGAAGCTTGTAAACAGTATTTCCGATGGCAGGCAGGATCTGACTATCCTCGTTGTTGAAGGTTCTGTGATTCATGGTCCGGAAAACACCGGCATGTTTGACTCACACCATGGTACTTCAAAAAAGGAACTGATCCGGAAAATGGCTGAACAGGCTTATGTTGTCTTAGCGGTCGGATCCTGCGCATCTTATGGAGGGATTCCGGCATCGCGCGTGAATCCAACGGATTCCACCGGCCTGCAGTTCACAATGACCCGTCCGGGCGGTCTGTTCAAAGAGGACTGGAGAAGCAGAAGCGGATTCCCGGTCATAAACCTTCCCGGATGTCCGATTCACCCAGGAGTCTTTACAGATACTGTAATCTCGCTTCTTAATGATTCGGAAATCAATCTGGACAGTTTCAACAGACCTGCAGATCATTACAGCACAATTGTCCACCGGGGCTGTACACGTAATGAACACCATGAGTTTGATGTTGAAGATGATTCATTCGGAGGATCCGGCTGCCTGTTTTATAATCTGGGGTGCCAGGGTCCCTATACCCAGGGCCGTTGTAATGACGAACTCTGGAACAGGAGATCCAGCAAAACCCGTGCAGGCGTTCCCTGCTTCGGCTGCACTTCACCGGATTTTCCCAAAGACAGGGCTCTTTTTCAGACAGCTAAACTCGGAACTGTTCCGGTGGATCTGCCTCTTGGTGTGGTCCGGCCTAATTATATGGCATATAAGGGACTGGCACGGGCGGCAACTCCGGCAAGATTATTAAAGGATATTACCTAATGAAAAAAATTATAAATGTAGATATAAACCGGGTGGAAGGTGATCTGGAACTGAAACTCGAAACCGAAAACGGGATTATAACTAATGCCTGGAGTTCAGGGACAATGTTCAGGGGATTCGAAAAACTCCTGAAAGGCAGAAATTTTATGGATTCCCTGGTTATAACTCCGAGGGTCTGCGGAATCTGCGGAACGGCCCATCTTTATTCTGCGGTAACTGCCATAGAAACAGCTCTCCAGATTCCAGTGGCCCCGGATGGTATCCGTGTAAGAAATGTATGCCTGCTTGCGGAAGAAATTCAGTCCGACAGCCGCCATGCTTTTTTAATGTACACAATTGATTTTATAAACAGTAAATATCAATCCAGCAAGTATTTCAGTTCTGTTAAAAAAGCTTTTGAGCCGCTTACAGGAAACATTTACAAAGAAACTGTAATTCACACAAAAAAAATGCTTGAAATAGTATCTCTTTTCGGAGGCCAGTGGCCCCATTCATCCTACATGGTTCCCGGGGGCGTTACGGCAAGCCCGGATCCAAAATCTGTCCGGACAAGTCTTGCAGTAACTGAATCCTATATACACTGGTATGAAACGCAGATATTAGGATGCAGCATAGAAAAATGGCTCTCAATTGAGTCAGCAAAAGATCTTCAGGACTGGATTCATGAAAAACCGGAGCACAGACAATCAGCAGCAGGCCTGTATATACTTTTCGGCAGAGGAATCGGGCTTCATTTACTTGGTAAAGGTGCAGGCAGCCTGCTGAGTTACGGTAACTATTATGATCCCGACAACTGGAAACCTCCTTATACAGAAAGAGCCTTGCTTCGCAGAGCAGGATTCATAACGGAAGGCTCCTCTGAGATTCAGGAGTTTAACGATGAGGAGATCAGTGAACATGTAAGGTACTCCTGGTATAAAAAATATGAAGGAGGCCTCCACCCCCTGCAGGGAATAACAGAACCTGATTATCGGAAAGATGACCGCTACAGCTGGGCAAAAGCCCCCCGCTACGGAAACTCAGTTATGGAAACAGGCCCCCTGTCTGAACTTGTTATCGGCGGAGATCCCCTGATCACAGATTTTTTTCGCCGCGAAGGCAGTAATGCATGGCTTCGCCAGTTTTCCAGAATTCACCGACCGGCAAAATCTTTGGTGCAGCTGAAGGAGACTCTTCATGAGCTGCTGAAAAACTCAGGGAAACCCTGGTTTACTGAACCTGTGAACAGAATGACGTCCGGAGAAGGACGGGGCCTGATCCATGCGGCCAGGGGAGCTCTGGGGCACTGGGTCCGTATTGAAAATGATTTAATCGATCATTATCAGATCATTACTCCAACCGGCTGGAATGCTTCGCCACGGGATGATGACGGAATTCCGGGGCATCTTGAATCAACCCTGATCGGCACTAAAATCGAAAACGAAGAGGATCCTGTGGAAATCGGCCATATTGTCAGGTCACACGATGCATGTCTTGTCTGCACGGTTCATATTCTGGACTCTGATTTTGTAAATTATTTTTAATGTTAATTCATGTAATCTGTACAGGGAACCCTCTTCACGGAGATGATGCATTCGGGTCTCTTGTTTACCGCAATTTGTCTGAAATGAACCTGCCGGAATGTGTCCGGATATTTGACGGAGGCACAGGGGGCCTGAAAATTCTTCCCTTAATGGAACATGCAGATGTAATTCTCATTGTCGATGCAGCTGAAAAAAAAGACGATGGAACAGACTCTGATCTTAAGCTCATTTTATGCACCGATGATTCCGGGAACCTAATCCCTGCATTCGATTCCTTTGCATTACGAAGTCTGTCGACCGGATTGCACGGCTCAGGTCCTTTAAGTGTCCTTGCACACTTGAAAATTATACAGAATGAATCCATGAAACATCCGGTTATATATATTCTGGCAGGGCTGACCGATAAAAAAATTACCCCGTTTTCAGATCCTTCCGAAAAAATTATTCAGGCAGCGGAAACAGCAGGCCGATGGATCCGGAATACATTCCAAGGCAGCAACCCTGAAGAACAACGGCTTATTCTTCGCCTTCCAGATAATGGTTAATCACCACTTTCCAGTCATTTCTCTGAAGAGCCAGATTCCGCGATGCTTCGCGCATTGACAGATACGATTCCGGGTTTTCCTTAGCCATTTTAACTATTTTTTCCATTGCGGAAATCCAGGCCTGCACCTCATGGGCTTTCGCCACAAGACCGGTCTCTCCTGGTATAATAATTTCCTGAGGCCCGCCCTGATCCGATACAATGGCAGGAAGACCGCATGTCTGCGCTTCCAGCACAGCCATACCGAAGGTGTCAGTAAAACTCGGGAACACCAGAGCATGACATGCTGAATAGAGATCCGGCAGCTCCTCCTGGTTCAGCTTACCGGTAAAAACCACTCTTGGATTGCCGGACGTGCGCTCCCGCAGCTCATCCATATACGGACCTTCGCCTGTAAAAATCAGATTGATATCAGGAAAATCACTGCTGAGCCTCTCATAAGCATCGGTAAGCAGAGAAAGATTTTTATCCTGAGAGATTCTGCCCACAAACACGAAACTGACTCCGTCTTTCACACCGAAGCGTGATTCCAGCCACCGGACCGCATCGCTTCCTTTCGGAAAGAAATGCTCTGTGTCGATCCCCCTGCGGAAAAGCTTCATTTTACTGCGGTTAAAGCCGCGTTCTTCCAGAATATTCATGTACTGCACCGTGGGAATCCGGTTTTCATCCATCTGCGAATAAAAGAAATAAGTTCCGTTTTCTATGAATTCAAGCAGACTTTCATCGCCTGCAATTTCCTTCGCCTGCAGGGTAAAATCAGTATGGTATATACCGGTGCATTTAATCTGAAGGAGTTTCGCTGCAATAAGACCGAGGATTCCCACAGGGCCAGGAGTGGATATATAGATTTCATCCGGTTCAGCTTCAGAAACCGCTTCCAGTGCCCTCAGAAGAGACGGTACTTTCATGATGTAACGTTCGTAATATGGAAGTTTAAAACTGTAAACAAAAGGGAGGTTCAGAGTGTTCGGAGGAAGGGCACTTCGCTCCATCTCCTCCGGAGTCAGCGCCGTTACCAGAATCAGATCCTTTTTTCTTTCGTAAGCTGCCCAGCCGATTTTTTTCAGAGTAACAGACACCCCGTTCAGATCATTTAATGTATCGGAAAACCATAATATTTTTTTATCTTTATGGGGTGTGCCCTGTGCCGCAGATTCTTCTTTGCTGACGGCTGCCAGTCCTGCACTCATCGCTTCTTCGATCCGGTTCAGAAGCTGCCTTCCTCTGCTGATTCGGCCCATTGTGGTGAAAAAAGGAAAAGCTGTCAGAAAACCAGGCAGAGCTGCTGAAAGATTCCCGGCAAGTTTTATAAGGTCCCCTTTTTTAATATCTTCTTCAATATTGTCAAAAAGAATCCGCATCAGGTCATCGGCCATATGACTCATATACGAATACGCAGATTCCATCCGTTCTGTAAGGGAGCGGTTTCTTTCTTCGCTAAGAACTTTAATAATTTCAAGAAAATGGTGTTTCAGCCGGTCTCCCCTCGGTGTGAAGTTTGCATAGATCCGCACCCCCGCCAGAGTCATATTTTCGGAAAAAGTAACAGGACCTGTCCCGAAGAAAATGTCTGTAAGCTGACGCACTACCTTACTCTGTGCATTCCCCGATGCATTGGCTGATTTCCATACATCGAATCCGTATTTATAAAGAGAAAAGACCATGTATTTATAATTATTCGACATCCCTTCGGCCGCAGTTTCCCTTCTGCGCAGTGCTTTCAGAAAGTCTTCGTATTCAGGCCTGTTTTTTCCCTTTTTTTTATCCGGTTTTCCGGAATCTTTATCTGCTGCGGTTTCCGGATCAGAATACGAAGTCCAGGTCTGGCCCATAAAAAGACCCGATGTGTCGTTGGATCCTCCGGTCAGACCTTTTATATGAGGATTTTCCCCGTAAGTATCGAGCCTGTATTTCCGGGAAAGGCTGACCAGAAGCTCCGGAGTCAGAGACCGGATTACTGATTCTGTAACTGAATTGACAATTCCCGAATGAGCACCGTTTCTGATTTCAAAATGATTAAAAAGAACAAGCAGCTTCTCAGCATGGTGCACCTGAAGTTTTCCGTTCACAGAAACAAAGGGATGCGCCACACTATGGGCAATTTTTTCGGAAATCAGATAGTCCCGCAATTGGTATATATTTTTACGTTTTGACTGGATTTTCTGGAACTGGGATTCCGTGATACCATAGACCAGAATATGAACCTTGCAGTCATCTTCCGGGAAATAGGCTGTCACCTCGGAACTCAGAAAAACGGTTTCAGGGTACCTGTTTTTGAGGATCAGCACTCCTTCTATTGTATTCTGATCGGTCAGAGTAACAAAGTCCATCCCCCTTTCCAGGCATCGCTGGTAGATCTGTTCCGGATCGGTGTAGGACTTCCGGGCCCCCACCCTCTTTAAATACCATTCTTTTGATTTAGCCGAAAAGTATGAATGAATATGTAAATCTGCCCTGATCATAAGGAAAGATTCAGAAAGCAGTTCTGATTGTAAAGCTGCATTCTTTCGGGTGAGAAAATTTGATATTACAGTTTGAAACCGATTATGTTACGGTTCTGTTTGTTTAAAAGGAAAATTTATACGGGCTGTCGATCAGTGGTTTTTCATTATCCATTTCATCATTGATCAGCCATATTAAATAGCAAGCCGCTTCATCACTCAGAATTTCCTCTTCAATCTGCCGATTCAGAGTATACATCATACACATATGCATATTGCTAAAAAATTTATATTCTTTTTCTGCTTCTTTATCCCGGATGATAAGACACCCTGTACTGCTGTAAATAAGGATCAATACAGCCGCCAAAGATTTTACGATTACATGATTCATATAACATCCTTTATTTACAATTAACCAGTTTCTCTTTTAAACCCTGGGCAGTCAGACCAGACAAACCAAAATTCTGCACATTCCAGTTGCTTTCCGGATAACTTAGAAACTGATCGAGTTCCTGCCCCCAGGAATAAAGACTGTCCTTAGCGGCCAGATCCATACGACTGTCCCCGAAAACAGTAGCTTTGGTGTTGTTGTCATAATCCGCCGGTTCAGTCATTGTATCACATCCATCCCAGGGTGGTACACTGAATGGATAGGCATACAAACCGTTAAAAGCACTTAAAAATATAATTATTGTTAATAACCTTTTCATAGAATCCCCCTTTCCTTAATACTGATTCCAGGCTACAGAATGCTCATAATCTGCCGCAGTATAACCATCCCGTAAAGACCCCTCAATTACTACATATATTGCTGAAATATTATCAGGACTTGTACTGTATCTAATTCTGCATTCGTTAATATACACTCCTGATGTTTCCCCAAGGAAAAAATAATCATAAGGAGCCGCTCTGTTATTGCATTCCAAAGAAATAGCATTGGATATATAAGCAACAGATCCCATACAATAATCAAATTTAACATACAAATTATTATTCAGACCAATCTTTTCAATATTTACAATCATATTGGCTTCGGCTGGCTTCAGTATGTATCTTGAATATGCTGTGTCAGGTATATTATACTGATCGGACTGAATGAAAACTCCTTCCTGCAGATATGTTCCAATGTCCGGATCATCCGCCCGGATCGGGTCACAGATTGCTTTATCTTCCGTTGCAACCGGAGGCCGGTATGACAGACTCGGAAGAAGCATCATAAACATAGCTGCTGCTCCGCTGGCCTTGGATCTTGCTTGTTCATCGGCGCAGCTTAATAAAGGAATGAGCAGGATCAGACTGAGTGTTATATTCATAATTGGTTTCATAACATAATCTCCTCCTGAATGGTCTTATTTCGCATGTCATTCCATTTAGAACACATCTCATCGAGCATTCCGGCACTGTAGGAATCCACTGCAACAGAAGTGGTATTCTTTGCTGCTTCCCGGTATTCCTGCTGCCGGGAGCGGTTCTGAACCTCAGTGGTTTCACACTTAGGTTCCAGATCGGTGTCTTTCATTTTGAGTATATCCATGGCAGAGGCATCGGGCGGCTCACAATGCAGTAATAAATACATATTATCCACAGCTGTTTTTTCAAAGTAAGGAGTCTGAATTCTGAACCAATCCGCTTCTGTAACCGTATTGGAAAGTACCTCTGCTTCCTGTTCATTCAGAGCATATTCACCAGTCCTCGGAAATCCGCTGTCGTCGATGCCATAGAGTTTTTCAATGCCCGCAATATCATCCTGAGATAGTACAAGTGATTCCGGCAAAGGATGGTTGGCCATAATGGAGCCTGTTCCCGGATTTGATTTTTCAGTGCCTGCTTTTAATGAACAGCCAGCCTCTGTGTCTCCCATATAACAGTGATTAAGGCCCGCCGCATGTCCAAAAGACTGGGCCAGCATTGCTTCGAGCCGGGAAAGACTTAGTGGGTAGATATCGTTCTGAAAGGCATCGTGTTTAAAGACTATATCGGAATGGATAATCTCATCCACACAGATCCAGTTATAGGTGCATATTTCTGCAGTGCAATCCGGGTCCGCTGCCTGAAGACTGCCTACAAACATTTTTTTCTCTGCAAATTCAAACATGTTGGCATCCTCACAATTAACAGCGTTTGGTGAGGCCGGGATACTGGAAACAGAGGAACCCGAATACTGAAAATCAATCCTGGCCTTGCTTTGTTCAAACCAGACACCGGACGCCTTCGTTACACTGACAACCGGATCGAAATCGGCAAATGACAATTTAGCCGGGAAATTTCCAATTTCAAATTTCACAATCGGAAACAGTCCTCGCTGTCTTGTGCGCATGTCCGGTGATAAAAACATATAGTTTGAAAACAGTAAAAAGGAAGTCAGTAAAATGCCTGATCTCACTAGTCTTTTAGCAATTCTGTTGTATCTTGTCATAGGAATTCCCCTCAAAGTGTAATCTTACCCATATCGCCGCGAACAGGAGCCAGTTTACCGCCTGTATTATTTAAAAATAAAAGAACTCGATATGAAAACTCATCTTTTTACACCTTTCAGTGCGAACTGGCGACCATATGGCAGAAGAACTCCATATGTTATATCTTTGTCTTCTATTAGTAAATAAAATCCTCCACTGTTATCTCTTAATATGTAATCATCACTCACCTCCTCAAATACATCACCGTTTTGAATTTCGGATAATGGTTTATGATTTTTATATGCTTTATAGCCAGTTGATGGAATATAACTTAATTTTCCTGGAATCAGATAATCAGAATCATCAGTTGCGATTTGAGGCTGAATCGGTTTTACAGTAAATATATCGTATCGTCGGCTGTTCGCACAAAAATCGGGAATTACTCTGGAACCACCTTTGAAAATGTACCATTCAGCGGATTTCTTGCATTTTTCATTTTCTTCGTTTTCCAGGATAATTAGAATAACAAGACATTCCGGCTTGAGCAGGCATTCGAATTCCTTCTCAATTGCATCGAGATAGTCATTTTTAGGCGAGTCAAGGTCTTCTGATTCTTTTCCGCAGGAAATAAGAAGCAGCAGTGTCATTAGCAAAATATAATGTTTTTTACTATGCATTGCTAAACACTCCCGCACCCAATCAGTTATTATAGAATGAATCTATGAAGCATTTTATAATCCTGTCATAAAAAAAACAGGCCGTTCATAAACCCGGTTCTGGCCATCAGTCATACGAACTTTGAATATCCATCTTCCGTTAATATCATTTGTCGGATTTCCCCAAATCGTCCCGTTTTCAAGCAGATGTATACCACCTGGTCTTCCACAGGAATAATGGCCTGCCCCAAAAGAATCCTTTTCTGCAGAGCATTCTGGCCAGTCAATAAAACTAAATTGAAAAGGAGGAAAGCCGGAAACTGGTACTAATTGCCTGGTGTAGTGTTCAAACCACCTTGCCCCGCAGGAATCAGGATTGGAGCACCCGGAAAAAGACGGATCTCCCGCAATGTCAAATTTGCTGTCTGACCTGTGAGGACAGGCATTCGCTGACCAGGAAAACTTATCGAGAAAATCAAGAGAATTGTAATGCATTGAACCACATTCAAAAAAGGCCATGGAAGTTCCGTAACCAGACCAGCCCATAGAGTCAGTTAAAGGAATCCCCAGAGCATTTTTACTGTTTTCATTATTAGCCATATAGAAGCTCTTTATCTCACCTCCCAGAAATACAGTACGCTCACTCGCAAAAGCAGCTTCTTCTTCCCGAAGGAAACCGCAGTAACCTCCAAAACATTTTGTAAATGTTTTATGATAACCAGGAAGATCCGGCTGATTCACATAACTTACTTTCTCTCCAAAATTAATAGTCTCGGATCCATCCGACGGAAGGAAATTATAACCTTTCTTTGACATAGCAGATAAAGACATAGAGATATCAGCAAGCAACAGGTGCCTTTCTGATTCGGTGTACCCGGAAGTACGCAGCAGACTTTCGTCAAAATCAAGCCAGCCTATGGAGACCATCTGAAAAAGCATCGCTCTTGCCCAGTTTTTATTTCCACTGTTACTGAAATGGATGAGATCAAGGCCGACGGTTCCAATCTGAGGACCATTAACCAGACCCATATAATAAGAAGCAGCGTGATTTACAAAATTTGTAAGAAACATTGCATATCCGGGTACATAGGAAATATGTCCCGTACCGTAGGAAACGGAGCCAGACCCCGGCGATGCCCCACTGACTCCTTTGGCAATATTCTGAAAAGTCATTACGTTCAATCTGAAAAAATACCTGGCCAGCCTGTTTCCCCTCTGAAAAAAATCATTCCCTTTTCTCCAGAACTCTTTATCAGCCCATTTAGATAAATTTGTATCCCGATTTGTAGAAAACGCCGGGGGCACCTCCATCAGCAGGATTTCCGGTCCTGCAATATTTTTATCCAGCATTTTGCCGATTAAAATCTGGTTTCCTTTGGCAGTCTCATCAATAATTGCATGCATCTGCCAGTCCCAGAACATACTGCTTATATAACTTTCAATTGAGTCCTGAATCAGCTTATCGAGGACAATTCCAAACAGACCCCCAGTTAAAAAATTTGCGGAGTTTCCCAGCAAATTGGCCCAGCCTTTTGTGCTCTGCCAGCCACCGCTTACAAAATCATTCAGGGTCTGAACTTCCCCAAGCAGCGAAGAATACAGCATTTCGTAAATTCCCGATAATCCGCTTATATTCTTCAGCCATTCATTCAGTCCGCCATTGGCATCCAGAGTTTCAAGGTCATAATACAAACCCAGAACATCGTTTCCGCCCAGCTGAAAAACAATACGGTCCGTGGTCCTGAAAGCAGAGCCAACTCCGTTCAAAGCACCCCTTTCATAACAATAATCGTATGTATCAATCCAGTTATCGTTTCCATTGATTTGACCGCTGGTTCCGGCAGACTGAGAAGCCACTCCTTCGATCTCAGATACGATCTTATCTATAACATCAAACACAGTATCCACAGCATCGCCGACATCTCCGTTTATATTTAAGGCTGTGTCTGTAGAGCGGTGTTTCATGGTTTTAATACCGGGTATACCCATATTCTGAATCGAAAGGGCAGCCACCTGGGATTGGGGCGCAATAAACATATCCTGACTTCCAACCAGAATTCTTTGCTTGGTTTCATCTGTAAAAGGAATATCCACTCCAAAATGATTTCCATTCTGGAGATGGTAAGGGTCTGATAATATACACTGACCGCCTGGCCCAGTCAAATTGAACATACTGAAATTAAACATCCGGCTGTCCCCAAAAAAAGTGACATTGGCTCCCCTTGTAAGCGGAGCTATAGCCAGATCACACACCTGGTCAGGATTTTCAAATGCACCGCTTTGATAGCTCCATAAAGCGATGGCACATTCTGCCTGGGTAACAGCCACCGGCTCAGCATGGGTTCCCGCAGGAATGAATAAAATGAAAATTACAACTAATAAAAAAAATGGCTTCATTTTTTTACTCCTAATAAAGAATAACCACGGCCACTTGTTTGTTTGGCAAATGTTATATTTTCATCATCGCCGACTATATAAAAAGAAGATCTGTATTCATCCTTTCTGGAATCGGGCCCATTCTCATCAATCCGATAAAAGATATCCCCATTGGATATCTCTGAAAAAGGTTTATTCATTTTATATAGAACCCCAAAATAGATAAAATTTCCTGGTACGACATAATTCGGATCATTGGAAAGCTGGCTAGCTTCACCCTGCTCTATGTGAAACTGATTGTATTTCCTGTTATTGGCGCAGAAATCCTTTATTAACATTGACCCCCCGTTCAGAACAATCCACTCCCCTGACTTTTTGCATTTTTCGTTTTCTTCATTTTCCAGCAAATAACGAAAAACCAGACATTCCGGAGTCAACAGACATTCAACTTCGAATATCATGGCCCTGAATTCGGGAGTGTAATCTCCGTCATATCCTGCTTCACCCTTTGCCTCGCAGGAATTAAAAAGCAATGTTATCACCATAAAAATAAGTATTTTTTTACTGAGCATTGATTAACTCCCGCCTGTGCTGAATCAGAATATTCAGCTCTGCTTCTAAAAAACGCACATATACAGGATCCAGTCCTTCTGCTGCGGTTTCTAAGCCCTGCTGCAATTCAGTGATTTTGCAGTATAGGGTTTCCTGTTCAATCTGCCTTTGTACCTGGCTTCGATTCCGGATAATACTACCAATATTATCCATTGTTATTTTCAGGTGTTCTTCCGGTTTTATCAGAGAAACCTGCCAGCTTAAAAAATAATGGTACTGACGCTGCTGCTGCACCAATCGGATTGTTTTTGCTGTCCAGCCATTGTTATGATTAAGAAGGCGATGCAGCTTATTCCAGGCCTCCTGCTCCCTGCCTGTCGGCCGGTACATCCCTGCATCCTGCTGCGGAAGCAGGCATGGATAAGGCTCACAATAATCATCAGCAAGACCCGGAAATGCTGCACGAAAAGAATATTCCTCCATTTCTTCATCGCTGAGCATTCCGTATAATTCCTGCAGACCTTTATAAGAATCATCCTTCACTGAAGGCTCTGTTTCGGATAACTGATGAAAAGGATGAAGAATATCTGAGTACGATTCAGGTGTCATTATTCCGGAATTAATCCATCTTTCTTTACAGGTATCCACTTTTTCTCCAGGCAAACAATGATCTATGCCAAGTGCATGGCCGGTCTGGTGCAGAAGTTCTCTGTATAAGGACACTGAACATAGGGAGCAGTTGGTTCACTTACCCATTTTCTTCCGTTTGTATTTATCTGAATATCTGAATGAATAATCGTTTTATCGCATACCCAAACATAGGCACAACTATCTGCAGAACAGTCCGGATCATCCTCAGGATTACTGAAAACTGAAAGAGGATAAACTTTGGCAACAGCATGGGATTTGGCACCGCAACCAATTTCAGGAGGGGAAAACGGTCGGTCCATCTTCAGGAATCCTCTATGTGAAAAATCAATTTTTGCACCGGTTTTTTCGGGCCCCCACTGGTTCAGAACAGAAAGCACAAGCGCTTTAATCTGAATTTCGGAAAATCCTTCAGGCAAATTTTCATTTCCTGTCCAGAGAGCAACCCGAAGAAATAAACCATTTTCCTGCTCCCATCCTGTTTTATGTTTTTTAAAAAACATAAAATTAACAAAAAACAGTGGGCATATTATAATTACAAAATATTTAGTTGTTTTTTTTAACAGGCTCATAATTCAATTTTTCCCCTTTCTCCCTGAACCGGAGCGTATACATCATTGAACTTTTTAAGAAAAAGGAGAAAACGTTCCCCTTTTTTGTAAACAGGCATCCCGTTCACTTTCAGCAGCATATCATTGTAGATGCCCCCTATCGACCTGTGAGAAAAACTATTGGTGCCTTTTATATCGTCCCCTCGGAGAACATCCTGTACTGCCATGGTCATGTCAGTATAGATCATCTGATCCCCCCTTTTATTCTTTGCTACAATATACTCCAGCTCACTGACTGTCCCCTCAAAAATGACTTCCGCTTCCCGTGCTACAGGATTCGCATAATCTCCCAGAGCCTGAATAAACCGCAGGTCCTGAGCAGGAGTCATCGACAGAACTGATACAACCATGATTTCCGGCTCCAGAACATAGCCGCTTTCGTTCGTATGATGCACAGACAGATTCGGATTAAAATCGAGAATGATTTCACTGACACGGCCTCCGCGAAGTTCAAAAGGACCCGGAATTATTATATTCGAGGTATATTCATTTACTATTGTTAAACTGTATTCTTCGCCTTCCACCTGAATTTTATGCTCCGGATCCAGCTCCAGAGTAAAATGTGTATACGTTCCTGCAGGAACCATCTCATTACCCACAAGCAGCACTGCTGTATCGCGCAATTCCAGCAAATCAAACGTATCCGGAGTATCCGACAGCACAATCTTTTCGCCGGTATCTTTAGTAACCGAAATAGACTTCATATGAATCCAGATTTTTTCAACCGGCCACTTTACACTGTAACCTGTTGCTTCCAGCTCCACCTGAGAACGATACTGACTCAGATTTTCCAGCAGGTGAATTACCTTAGGCTGCGTTGGTTTGGCATTCAGAGTGGTTAACTTTCCGGTTTCTACCGAAAAATTATCATGATAAGAAAGCCTTTTTTTAATAAAATTTAGAGGATACTCCTTACTTTCAATTTTTATGGTATGAGGTTTTTCGGCTTTCTTTCCCGGCCCTCCCTGCAGGTGCACAATCAGCTGCTGGTATTTTCCGGAAGGAAGTTCCAGTCTGTTCAGAATCCTTGCATACCGCTTATTTTCCTGGAAAATTGTGATACTTAAATCATCTGCAGGCTTAATGACGGAAGTGCCGTCTTCCTTCACTGCTTCTACCGAATCCAGCCAGAGGGTGATGGATTCAAATCTGAGATCTTTCAGTTTCCTGCCGGAACCATCGACAAACACATTATGTGATATTTCATCATAATCAAGAATAAAATGGACAAGACCATGATCTTCAGGCACATTGAGGGGATCGTCCTGTAGTTTTACGCGAAGATAGGTTCTGTTTGAGGGAATCACTGCTTCGCCATTGTCATTTCGATCTACGTCAGACAGATCAGACAGGGCATAGGAAGCACCTGCCAGCAATATGCTGTTTTTTAAAGCAGATTGCCCCCCAGAGCATCCGTATAAATAAAAACTGACAAAGATAAGTATCACTGAAATCAGTTGGTTCATATCGCACCTCACCCCTGTCAGACAATATAATCAGACTTCGCTTTTGGTCAAGTTTTTTTGTGAGTATTTTTGTTTTGCTTTTAAGTGTTGATCTATGAGACTTAACTTTCGGATTATGTCACATTGCATGAAAATTTAAAAAAGACGCCCCGCCCAGTCTTCGGAGGGAGGCGGCTCGTGGGAAATATCCGCATGGTCAGGCCTTGCCACATATACCATAAAACTAATCATATGTCAAGCTCTTAATTTTCAGAATCCAATGCGACACTTCCGGATATTATGTCGGATTCCTGACGCCCGGTTCCGCCAGCCCTGAAATTAATCTCTGAAATGATTCACGATTTCTGAAGAATTTTCAGGGCAGCTTCCCGAAGCACAGGACTTACAGTGACAGGAATCATACCTTCGTCGTCTTTCTGAAAGGAGTCAGTCTGCAGGGATCGGGCGGTTCTGCCACCCATGGTTTCTTCCTTGATTTTATCGCGGCCGATCCATTCGCCGAGTGCATAAATCATTCTGCGCTGTATATCCTGAATTTTATCCTGGTCCCCGGCTTTTTTACGTCCTTCACGACGTTCCTGGGCTTCATCTCG
>CAZQKZ010000010.1:26410-38559 GCA_964594095.1 uncultured Leptospiraceae bacterium
CCTGGGCCCCGGCTTTTTTATAATAACTGAAGGCCAGAAGCGGAAGTCTGCGGTCATACATATAATAATCACCCAGACGGATCAGGCCGTCTTTGTAATCGGCTTTATAAAAACAGTCCTTGGCCTTTTTATAATCTTTATTATTAAAAGCCTCATTCCCCTGCCGTATGATTTCCGCCCGAAGTTTTGGATCCATACTCTGAATTTCGGAATATTCCGGCCGGATGGCAAGAGAAAAACCGGGTTCAGTTTCTGAAAGTACATAGCTTATACTGCTGCCTTCTCTTTCCTTCTTAAAAAGAATTTTTTAATTTCTGAGAATACAATAAGCAACACTGTTCCGTGAAATGCAAAGAGATACACATGCCATGGTACCGGTTCAAAAAAATACACGTCACTCAGATCCGTGTAAAAAAACAGGAATGCAAGTCCAAGCTCAAAAGCAATACCGGCATTAATAAGCGGATTTGAGAACAGATTTACAAGAATATAGTTTTTTTCAAGGAATCCGGCCATGAAACGGCTGAGAGGACGCAGAACAGGCCTGTAGAGTGCAGCAGCAGCCTCAGCTGAAGCGAGGCGGAGCAGTTTCAGAGGGAACAGCAAAGTCTGAAACAGCAGAGCAGCAAATGCATTCACTGATTCAGCCTGATTAATACTTTCAATATAATATTTAATATTCACAGAAACAGGTTTTTTCTGCGGTGCATAGGATCTCCATTTTTCAATTACAGCGGCTCTCTGCGCTTCATTCAGAAAATCCCTGGCAAAAAGAGAGGTTATTCCGGAACGTTTCACCATTACATTGGCAACCTGGGTAGTCACAGTCGGAAAGAAGTAAGCTGTAAGGGCCATCAGATAATCCTGGGTCGCGAAATTCATATTCAGCCCGTCCGGAGATGCAGGCAGTCCCGTAAAGCTGAATCCGTTTTCCATATAGCCGGCAGCCCAGCCAAAATAGTATAAGGTTGCAAAACTTGCAAAGGCAAGCACTGATCCTTCCACAAAATAGTTTTCAAGAATAAACTTTAAAGAAAGTATTTTTTCATCCCGGCGGCGGGGAGGTTTTTCCATGATTCCTTTCTCCGGGGGCTCTGCGCCAAGCCCCATTGCGGGGATAAGGTCGGTTCCCACGTCTACCGCAAGCACTCCCATCACCGTCATAGCCAGAGGAAACCCGGGAATCAGCATCCACAGTATGTATGGATAGAGTTCCTGAGGGTTACTGTTAAAAACATACGATGAGAATTTTTTAATATTCTGAAAAACGGCCCTTCCTTCCTCAATAGCCGCCACAATGGAGGCAAAGTTGTCGTCTGTGAGAATCATCTGAGCTGACTCACGGGCCACATCAGTTCCGCGAAGACCCATCGCAACTCCGATATCTGCTTTTTTCAGAGCAGGACCGTCGTTGACTCCGTCTCCGGTTACTGCCACAATTTCATCCAGCTCTTTCAGTGCAGTAACAATCCGCAGTTTCTGATCCGGAGAGACTCTTGCAAAAATGCTTTCTCCTTCCTTCAGAATACTTTTCAGGTCATCCTCACTCATGCCGGAAAGATCACCACCCGAAATTACTTTGAGCTGTCCGCTCTCTTTACCGATCCCTGCTTTCCGGGCTATGCTTGCGGCGGTGAGAGGATAATCCCCTGTAATCATAATCACCCGGATTCCGGCGGTATGGCACTTCGCAATGGCATCCGGCACTTCCGGCCGCAGGGGGTCCGTCATTGCTGTAAGACCCGCAAATATATGATTTTTTTCTACTGTTTCCACATTATAACTGTTAAGAGACTGCAGTTCTTCGTCTTCGCGCCAGGCCAGTGCGAGGATCCTCATTCCCTGCTCAGCAAGCGTGTCATTCTCTCTGCGAATTCTTTCTCTGTCTGCTTCAGTCAGCTCTCTTACCAGACTTCCTTCAGCTGTATGGGTGCAGCCGGACAGCACTTCGTTCATCGCACCCTTCATATAGGAAATCTTCCGGCCGCCTCCGTGTGCCCGGACCACCACACTCATCCTTTTGCGGACGGATTCAAATGGGTTCACATGAATTCTGTGGTGCCCCCCTTTTACACCGGCCCGTCCGGCCAGTACCAGCAGGGCTCCTTCGGTGGGATCTCCGAGGACCCTGTTTCCTTCCAGGCGCGAATTATTGCAGATCAGGGAACATTCCAGCAGATGTCTGAGAGGAGCCCATTCTGAAATCTGTTCCCTTTTCAGCGGTTCCCCGCTGAGAAGAAGCTCTCCTTTGGTTTCGTAGCCATGCCCGGTAACCATTATGGTTTTACCGTCAGTAATAATCCGTTCCACCATCTGCAGATTCTGAGTCAGTGTTCCGGTTTTATCACAGCAGATGACAGTTGTGCAGCCCAGAGTCTCAACCGCTGAAAGATTCTTAACCAGTGCATTTCGTTTCGCCATTCTGGTGACACCCATCGCAAGCGAAAGGGTCACGGTCGGAAGAAGACCTTCCGGAACATTCGCCACAAAGACCCCGATAAAAAATATAAACGCCTGTGCGAAATGGAGACCGGCCACCTGCCACCCCAGTAAAAGCAGCATGATTCCAATGGAAAAAGCAAGCAGAGCAATGGAATAGACCGTACTTTCCAGCTGTTTTTCCAGAGGGCTTTTTTCAGTTCGGATTGTCTGGGTAAGTCCTGCGATTTTACCGATTTCCGAATTCATCCCGGTTCCGAAAACCAGCGCTTTTGCCTGACCTTTCACAAGAACAGATCCTGCAAACAGGATGTTCGGCAGCTCTATCCAGAGAAATTTACCTGTCATGACTTCCGGCCTGTCCGATTTATACCGCTTCGCAGATGTGGATTCACCGGTCAGGGATGAGTTATCGACTTCCACCTCAAAGGCTTCCGTAAGACGGGCATCAGCCGGTACTATATCCCCTTCTTCAAGGACTATCAGATCGCCCGGAACAAGTTCGGATGATTTAACTTCAGTCTGTCTGCCGTCTCTGATAACCCGGCAGGCAGGAGTAATCAGCTTCTGCAGTGATTCCACAGCCCGGTCAGATTTATATTCCTGAACGAAGGCAAATATACCGTTCACCAGAATCACAATAATGACTGCTATTCCCAGCTGAGGCATATCGACTCCAGGAATAAAACAAAGGGCGGCAGCAACCCACAGAAGCAGGGAAAAGAAACTGAAAAGATTTTTAAATAAGCGAAAATACCAGGGAGTTTTTTTCTGCGATGCTATGTGATTATATCCGTAATGGGAAAGGCGTTTTGCCGCTTCCTCGCTGCTGAGCCCCTTTGAAAGATCCGTATGCAGCTCAAAAGCTACCTGTTCCTGCGTAAGATTTCTGTATGTTGGTTTAAGATTTTTTTCAACAGAACTTACAATAGAATGCAGTTTTTTCTGATAGTCTTCCGGGGACTCTGCCCGGCCGGACTGCTTCACAGCCTCTGCCAGTTCAGGCGCAAGGGATGCAAGCCCCTGCAGAAGCTGCAGATGGCGGGCTGTATCGGCTTCAGGAGTAATGAAAAAAAGAATCAGATGAACAGTGCGTCCGTCAGCACGAAAACCTTTTTCTGACACCGCAAGCATGATTTCGGGGCTGTGTATACCTGCAATCCGTGCATGAGGAATCAGCACATCCGGAATACTTAATGAATGGGGGTATATTTTTTCCCAGGAAAGCGTATCCTGCACAATACTCTGAAATTCCGGGTCCAGAAAACGTGTGAATTCACTGAGAGCTGAGCTGTAATCGCCGTCCTCCGAGAGAATAATCCTTTCCTGCTTCAGTATTTCCGAAATCATTGGAATACCTCCTTGTAAAGCAGATTACGGCAGTTCAGAAAATAATCAATTCAGTTTCTTTTCTGAAACCGGTCTGTCACAGTTTTTTTACTCAATTTATTATCGATATATTATCTTTTTTTTGTTGACCAGATTGTAATAATAAAGATCATAAGAATGCTGATGAAGAATATTTACAGAATATTACTGCCGGTAATTTCAGCAGCCGCATTAATCTTTGCGGTTATCCCTGCATCTGCTGAGGGCCCCGGAAAAATACTGAAGTATTCACTGCTGCCGAAAGCAGAATATCTGAAAGATACTTCCGGCAATGCTGATATTTCTGCCATTATCCGCCTTGGCAGATCAGGGGCCATGCTGCCTGTTCAGAAAGAATACCTTTCATTGGGTTTTTCAGCAGATGCTCACTGGATCCGGGCAGAAGTGCCTCAGGAAATATGCGGAGAATCAGGCTGGTTCACTGAACTCAAAGACCCGTGGGTTTCCATTATTGATTATTATATTGTTCATAAAGAATCGATTCTGTATGAGCGCCATTCCGGTCAGGCCCGTCCCCTTTCAGAAAGGGACATTGTAAACAGAAGTTTTATTTTTAAGACTGAATACCCATGCTATGAGACTGTTCACATCTACCTTCGGCTTAGCAGTTATTCTCCGGTAATTATTCCGGAGTTATACCTGAAAAAGGATGTGCTGTTAACCGGGGAAATCCGTAACGACTCTTTTCTTTTCGGAATTTTTTACGGAATAATGGGGATTCTTACAGTATATCACCTTCTGTATTTTTTTATCAGCAAAGAAACAATTTATTTATATTATATACTTCATGTGTTTACTTTTACTTATATGATGTCGTATCTGAACGGTTTCAGCCAGGTATTCCTGACACCGGATTCGCTTTACTGGAATTCCAGGTCTGTATCGATTATAGCTCCATGGGCAATGGCTGTAACAATTATCTTTGTATATAAATATACCAGTATGGGTAAGCACTTCCCTTTATTTCGTTATGCAGTTTATTTTTTAACTGTTTCCTTTTTGATTATTTCTGCCGGATCTTCCCTTGAAAAAGAAGGACTTTTCAGGTATCTTGTTATTTTTTCCACAGTAAATATTCTGGTCCCCGTTGTGGCCTTTATGGCTCTTTTTTCAATAATGAAAAAAGACAGAATGGGAGTGTATCTGGGAATTTCCTGGAGCATTTTTCTTTCCGGTATTGTTGTAAACACACTCAAATATGAAGGTCTGATTCCGCCCCATTTCTGGACTTATATCATGATACAGGCAGGGCCTGTTCTCGATATGCTGCTGCTTGCGACAGGTATACATGACAGATCCAGTAAACTGAAAGAAGAAAAAATCCTGGCGGAAAGGAGACTTTCTGAAGAACGGGAGTCTGTATCCAGAGACCTGCATGACGCAATCGGATCGGAGATGATATTCTTTATGAATGAAATCCGGGAACTACCGGAAAATCAAAGATTCATCCGGATTGAAAAGCAGAAAATCATTAATATGCTCAGCAGAATACGGATTCAGCTTGGGAACATTGTATATATGATGCAGCAGAGCAGGGATTTCAGACTGTCTGATGAAATAAAATCCCACATTAAAAGACTGCAAAGCATTAACCAGTTCACGATTGATGCTGCAGTATCCGATGAGGACAGTGCAATTGATCATTTGCGCACTATAAATATATATAAAATATTTACTGAATGGATGACCAATATCATAAGACATTCCCGGTCAGATAAAGTGATCATCCGTTACTGTATCAGAAAAAACAATATTATCCTTTGTATTATAAATAACGGAATACCTTTCTCATGGAAAGGACTGCCTCAGGGAACAGGGCTCGCCGGAATCAGCGAAAGAACCCGGCTGATGAACGGAAAAGTCCGATGCATGGTCAGAAATAACCGAAGCTTTTTTCTGCTGAAAATTCCTGTTTAAAATCAGGGTCTGTTAATAGTGCAGCGTCCTTCAAAAACAACGCCTTCCTCAACGAGGAGGCTGGGTGTGACTATATCGCCGAAAATGCGGCCAGTGGAAAGAAGAATCACCCTGACAGAGGCATGGATCGACCCGCGCACTTCACCGCCGATTACAGCGGTACCTGCCTGGATATCTGTTTCCACAAGCCCGGTTTTTCCGACAAGTACCTTGCCGTCGGTTATGATACTTCCTTTGAAGTAACCGTCAATGCGGATAAGATCCTTAACCTTGAATTCCCCGCGGAATTCGGAACCTTCCCCTACAAGACTGTTTAAGATTAAGGATTCGTTTTTGTCAGCCATTGGTCCTGAATATGATTTAAAAATGCATGTGGATTATAAGCCACAGTTCCTACATGGACTTCATAATACAACATGGAAACAGCAGTGCTTCCTGTTTTTCCTGTGAGCCCGATAATCTGACCGCGGTTGACTTTGTCTCCTTTTTCTGCCTGAACCCTGTCAAGGTGACCGTAAAATGTACGGATGCCGAATTTATGGGTGATCCACACTCCAAGCCCGTAGGTTTTACTGTAGACAATATCGGAGACTGTGCCTGGAGCCGTTGCGGAAACCTCTGAACCCGGGGGGGCTCCGATTTCAATTCCCTGCCGGAAAATATGCTTTCCTCTGACCGGATCCGTCTGCCAGCCGAATGGGGAAACAATGTAACCTTCGACAGGCCAGATTCCCGGAGTGTTTTTCAGAAGGTTCTGTTTTTCTTTTGTTTTCAGCTCAGCAAGAACCTTTTCGGAGAGTTCATATGCTTTGGTAAGGCTCTGGTTATCCTGATTTGAAAGATATATCACCCGTTTGAGTATTTCATCGGTTTGCTGCTGACTGCAGTTTTCCCCGGCTGCCCTGCATTCCTCTGCAAGTTTCCGGATGGTTTCGGTTTCTTTATCGAGTACGGCCTGGGCAAGTCCCCCCTGCCCCATTACCTCGGATTCCGATCCATCGAGTTTCAGATACATACTGGCAATTGTATTCGCATAGCGCTGCACGGTCTCATGGAGAGGGAGAGCTTCTTCTGCAATACGGGTTGTCTGCAGACTGAACTGACTGTTTGTAAGACCCATGTCATAGTATTCAATGGCCTCCCCGGATTTGCCCACAAGGCTGAGAGTGGAAACAGCCACGATAAGGAGCACCGTGCCCAGTGCAGCCGTCAGAGTATAAAGATTAATATGCAGGTTGAGGATTTTTTTCTCGGTGTGGGGGATAACCATTATAGTGAGC
Source organism: uncultured Leptospiraceae bacterium (assembly GCA_964594095.1). Taxonomy (GTDB): domain Bacteria; phylum Spirochaetota; class Leptospiria; order Leptospirales; family Leptonemataceae; genus CAZQKZ01. The sequence continues at coordinate 33,436 of CAZQKZ010000010.1, forward strand.
CGGGAAATCCCTTTTCTGTGGATGCGGCTGAGGGTTTTCCTGAGCCAGACCTGAAAAGCAGACTCAGTCTTTTCGGCTGCGGATGCAAAAGTAAGGTCACGCAGGTCGCTGTAGGAATCAGCGGACTGCGAAGCTGCCTTCTTTGATCTTTTTTTCTTTGCGGTTTTCAGAAAAGGACCTCTTACTATTGGGTATATTTGATCGTCAGCAGTGATTCAGTCAACCGAAATTCTGCTTGGCAGCAGAATCAGTCTGCCTGAATCTACAACAGGTATGCATCCTTTTTTTTTCAGACATAACTTCTTTTTCCTGTTTTTTTTATTCTTATCGGTAATTTTTCTGCTGAAATGTGAAGCTCAGCTTTCTGCCGGACTCACAAGCAACCAGCTTGAGGAGGATCAGATCCGGTTCTGCTCATTTCTGTATTACAGTGCGGAAAATTCCTCCGAAAAGGACCGGGTGCTTCGGGAATGCCTGCTTCCGGTTTTACTGAAACAGACTCTGGAAGAAAAGGGAATTAATTCCGAAGAAAAAATTAATTGACAGTCTTACTAAAAAAATTCAGCATATTTATATGTTTATTAAAAAAATATCTGTAACTGTCGTGGTTTCGGGCAGCTTACTGTTTTTCGGCACTTCCTGCCGCAGCCATATGGCCGAAACAAAGGGGCCTGCTGCCGGTTCTGTCTATTTTACTGAGCACCGGGTCCGTTTTCCCGGGCCGCCCAAAGGCCGCATCCTTCTCTGCAGCCGGGATTCCCTGGATCTTCGCTGTAAACAGGTGAATGTAAAAAAAGATCAGTTCCCGGAGGAATAAACGTATGAAAAAAATTCTGTTTTTAACACTGGCGGTAATGATTCCGGCAGTTCTGGTTTCCTGTCATACCTGGACCTACCGGAATATGACTGAAACCGGGTCAGGCAGATACACCGTCGAAATGACCCGTCACAACCATTACGGAATCTGGTTTTCCCGGAACCATTATCTTGCCCATTGTGAATCATCAGCCAATGGTGATCTGGACTGTGTACTGGGGGAAGACGGAAACACTTTTTTTGATTCCTCTCTCCATTCAGACGGACCAGGCCCTGATAAAAAATAAAGGATTCAGACAGGTAATTCTATGAAATTAATTATTAATGTAATCAGAAACCACAGCTTCAGGCTGCTTCTGGCAGCCGTTCTGCTGGGATCTATGTCTTCCTGTGTGTACAGAGGATTCGGTCGCTACGCTGCGGATGGCTCCGGAGACGTAATCCGTCAGGGATATGTACTGTATGCCCCCTGGCCCTTCCCTTTCCGCCATTACGAGCGATGCTCACCGAAGGCTGATGGCGCCATGGAATGCAGGGAAATTGAGGTCTCTTTTGATTAAGAGACCTGGTGTCAGCGGCCTGCCGGAACAGGATCCTTCTTTTTTATAAGATCCGCAAATTCAATGATATCCCTCTGGCTTTTTCCGGCCGGGACCATAGGAAACACTTTTTCATCCTCCGGAATCACTACCTCAAGGATAGCAGGACCATCGTCCCCTAAGAAAAACTCAAGAGCATCAGGAATCTCTGCGGGGGAAGTGATTCTCATTCCGGGGATCCCGTAACCTTTGGCCACCTGTATAAAATCCGGATTGTAATGCCACTGGGACTGAGAAAAACGCTCTTCAAAGAAAAGCTCCTGCCACTGCCGCACCATACCCAGGAAGCTGTTATTGAGAAGAAGAATTTTTACCCCCAGTTTGTACTGGCGAATGGTGGCAAGCTCCTGAATGCACATCTGGAAAGAGCCATCCCCGGTAATCAGGATTACGGTATCTTCCGGAGAAGCCAGCTTTCCCCCGATGGCAGCCGGCAGACCGTACCCCATGGTTCCAAGACCGCCGCTTGTAAGCCAGCGGTTCGGTTTGTCTAAAGGATAAAACTGAGCTGCCCACATCTGGTGCTGCCCTACGTCTGTGGCGATAATCGCATTCCCTTTTGTGGCTTTAAAAAGTTCCTGAATCATTCTCTGGGGTTTAATAACTTCATCACTGTCTTCAAACTCAAGAGGATGCTCTTTTTCGTACTGCTCGAGATAAGAAACCCATGCTGAACGGTCTTTCTGTTCCACCATTGGCAGAAAATTCTGCAGGAAGTCCTTAAGATCTCCCTGGATGTGATGGTCAACTTTTACTCTTTTGTTAAACTCAGCCGGATCGATATCGACCTGGGCCTTCACTGCGTGAGGTGCAAAATCATTCACATTGCCGGCCACCCTGTCGTCAAAACGGGAACCAAGAGAAAGCAGAAAATCACACTCGAGAATCGCCCGGTTGGCCACAGCAGTTCCGTGCATACCCACCATACCAAGACCGAGTATATGTGTGGCAGGAAACGCTCCGATTCCCATTAAAGTGGTTCCCACAGGACTCATTGCCAGTTCGGCAAGGGAACGGATTTCATGGTGAGACTGAGAGATAATCGCTCCTCCCCCTACGATAATCAGCGGTTTCCGGGCCTGATTAAATGCGTAAGCAAGAGGTTCGAGATCGCCGATCAGATCGGGCTTAGTATAATGACGCGGATCGAGGCGGATTTCTCCTTTGAATCGTTCGGTTGTGTTGATCTGAATATCGCGGGGAAGATCGAGCAGCACCGGTCCCGGACGCCCCCTGTTTGTAAGAATCCAGGCTTCTTCGAAAATACTGGCAAGCTGATCCACATCTTTAATAAGAGCATTGTATTTGGTTACAGGGATGGAAATGCCGAAGATATCGGCCTCCTGAAAAGCATCGGTACCTACTGCAGTTGTGGCAACCTGGCCGGAAATCACAAGAAGCGGAATGGAATCCAGACGGGCATCTGCAAGGCCTGTAATCGTATTTGTGGCGCCCGGACCGCTTGTTACGACGACTACCCCTGTTCTGCCGGAAACGCGGGCATAACCCTCTGCCATGTGCATGATGCCCTGCTCGTGGCGGCCAATGATATGATGGATTGTGGAATGATAGAGTTCATCGTAAAGGGGAAGTACGGTTCCCCCCGGATATCCAAAGATCAGATCGACCCCATGCGCCTGCAGAAGATCTATAAGTAAACGGGCCCCGGATTTTTTCATAATAACCGGTTTTTAATTACGGACAGGGAATTCAAGCAGAATACAGTCACTCAGCGGCGGAACGGGTGTGCTCTTTGCTGAGCTTAAAATTCATTCCTGGTATATCTTTAGAGACTCCGTCTATGAAAAAGCGGACTGACTGAACCTGAGAATCATTTTCCAGAACGGACCGGGTGAGTGCGTAAAAATACCGATCCAGATACTCGGGCTCTTTAGCGGCCGGTTCTCCCCGTGATTCTGCAAACTTCCTGACTTCCTCAAGCATGGTAGACTCACGGATATCGATCAGCAGCTCTGCATTCCCCTTCAGCCAGATTTTTTTAACGGAAAAAGCAAGCTCTGCCTGATTGTCAAGATCCCGGAATTCAGTATCCAGATTTTTATCCTGAATTAAAGCAGGTTCATTAATTAAGTAAGCAATACGCCGGGCAAAAACCACGGAATCCGCTGAGGGAAGAATGAGCCTTCGGGTGGATGTTTCCTTACCAGTTACCCGGTCAAAACCGGTAAGCGTTACCGGAGTGCGCCTGTCCTGCACCGGCCAGGGATAATAGGCACCCGGCATCAGCACAGTAAACAGCCCCTGACCGGAAAGAATCAGGAAACCAAGAACCACAATACCCAGACTCCATGATGCAGTCAGGTACCGGGCCCGGGCGCTTTGTGTCAGTAATTCATAGGCACGAGAGGGAACAGCATACTTAAAGTATTTCCTTAATCCAGAGATCTGCTGCATACTTACCCCTTAACTCTGCCGGTGACATGAATCAGCAAGGGAAAATCAGGCTTTCAGAATGCTGAGATCCTGACCATATGCCTTCATCAGTGACTTCACACCCCTTTTATTGAGGGTTTTCAGCATACGGGCAGAAATTTTAAGGGTTACCCAGCGGTTTTCGTCGGGAAGGTAAACCTTTTTCTTTACTAAATTCACTTTGAAAGTTCTTTTAGTTCTGATATGTGAATGGGATATGGTGATCCCTGAAGATGTTTTTTTTCCGGAAATATCGCACGTTCTTGCCATAGCCTGACCACAGTATGGTACTCACCTTGTCCGGTCAAGAGATTTTTTACAGAAGTTTTGGAGGGGTTTCCTGTGTATGCCCCGCTCATTCCCCCAGGAACCAGACAGAATCCGGATCAGTGAGATTCTGACCCTGAATCAGAAAAACTAACATCCTTCGCACAGCGGAATCCGAAATGATGGTATTCCGGAAAGTTTCCTGGAACATGAGGTCGCCTGTAAGAAGACCTTGCGTATTCCACAGGCCACCACCATGCTCCTCCTTTAACGATTTTACGGTTTTTTGCAGCCGGGCAGCTCTCTTCCCCTGCACAGGGACCTTTGGGATCAGGTCCTTCACAGGCAGCTCCGCACGCTGCATAGGATTCTGAATACCAGTCACTGACCCATTCCCAGGCGTTTCCTGCCATATCGTAAAGACCATACTGATTCGCAGGCTTGGTTCCGACAGGCCGCGTGGTCATATGCCAGTCGGGAGAGATTTTTTTATCCCAGCATCCTTTTTTACCATCCACTTCTATAACAGCATGACTGCAGTCCTCAGGCTCATTCCCCCAGGGATATACTCTTCCGTCTGTTCCCCTCGATGCTTTTTCCCATTCAGCTTCGGTGGGAAGCCGCTTTTCCCGGAATGCGCAGTATTCTGCCGCTGTGTACCAGCTGACTCCTACGGCAGGCTGATCGGGGGCGGAATAGCGCGCTCCGTAATTCGGATGGATTTTCCTGCATTTTCCTGTTTTCAGACAGTCTCTGCAGTGACCGGCATCCAGACATTCTCTGAGGTCAGCATTGGTTACTTCGTACTGATCCATATAAAATGTTTTTATAAATATCTTTGCAGAAGGCTTTTCATTTGCTGCATGAGAATCGCTTCCTCTGATAAACTCACCGGCGGGAATGCAGCTCATCTTCACGGGAGCTGTGCCGCAGGAGGAATCTGCCGGTGTTTTTTTGCCGGGATCAGCAGTGACCTGGGGAGAGCATGATGCAATGATAAGGATCAGCA
>CAZQKZ010000010.1:38592-45636 GCA_964594095.1 uncultured Leptospiraceae bacterium
TCATATGATTCCTGGTTTTCTGAATGGTTATGTTATGTATCATAAAGTCCGGTTCAGATTTCTGCGTAAACCCGTTTTTATTTTTTCAGCAGTTTTTCTGTCTCTGATTCCGTGCTCAGCACTGCCTGCTCTTCCTCTGGCCAATCTGAATGATCCTAAAGTATTTACTCATGTGAGGGTTGCAGACTCCTTTTACAGATCTCTGGATGAAGAGGTCCGCAGCCTTACAATCCGGATCCGCTCTGACCGCAGCCACACTTTCGCACTTGTTCCCAATGATATTCTTGCATTATGGAAAGAAAAAAAAATTCCTTTTCGCGCGCTGAGACCTCCCCTTCGGTTCACAGATATAGACCCTGATCACCGTAAAAGACTGAAAAACGGGTGTGTTTCGCCGGATCAGCTTCTGAACGGCTACCACGATAATGCACTGAACGAGCTGTATCTGAAATGCGCAGAGAAGCAGTTTCCCGGAACTGCAAAGCGGATCGTAATCGGTAAATCAGTAAAGAAAAGAAATATTACAGCTCTGCGTATCACCATACCTGATCCGGCTTTTCAGCCTGTGTTTGATGCTGCCGGTAATCTGATTCCTTCTCTGCCCCCTCCTGAGCGCGATTCTGTTCTGGTCCACTGCGGTATCCACGGAAATGAGATCATGGCTCCCGAGCACTGCCTTGATATAATTTCCGAAGTGCTTACAAATCAGGATAAATATCCGGTTCTCAGGAAACTTCATCTCTGGGTGATTCCTGTGATGAATCCGGACGGATACCATGATTTCTGGTTTACACATATGCGCGAAGGCAGAAAGAACGGAGCCGGAGTCGATCTGAACCGCAATTTTCCGTTCCGGTGGAACAGCGGAAATCCGGATGCCTCCTCTGACAACCCCAGGAGTGTTTTTTACAGGGGCCCGGCGCCCGCATCCGAACCCGAAACAAAGGCGCTTCTGCAGCTTTTCGAAAAAGAAAGATTTGTCTATTCTTTAAGCTATCACTGCTATGCAAGTTCGGTTCTGATTCCTTATTCCATCAGCGGTACCGTGAATCCTGAGCCGGATACTCTGAAGGAAACAGGAGAAAAGCTCATTGAGGGCATAACAATGTACCGGCCCGACAAGGAATTCCGCGCGAAGAAGAATCTCTATGAGGTGGATGGAACGGATCAGGACACTTTTTATAATTACTTCGGAACTTTTGCCTATGTTGTTGAATCCTCCCACTTAATAGAGAATTACAATTTTGTACCGCGGATTGTGCGGGGGCTGAGGCCCATCTGGCAGAATATGCTTATAGCTTACGAAAATGCGGAAAAAATCAGAATCAAAGTCACAGATGAGAGCGGGAAGCCCCTTTCTGCCGATATTAAGGATGACGCATACGTTTATTCAGAAAATGAAAGGCGGAGCACGAATCCTGCGACGGGAATGTATACTCTCATTGCACCGGATTCATCAAAGGTGAAGCTTACGGTCACGGCACCTGGCTTTTCAGTGAAGACGGTAAAGATCAGACCATCTGAAAATCCGGAAACAATGATCATCGTCCTTATGCGAAATCCGGAATAAAAAAGTGTAGCTGAAAAACCCCGTGCCGATAATAATAGTAAAACGAACGCATAAGACGAACTTTTTTAAAAAAAAATCCGCTCCGGCGGTCAGAAATCCGAAAAAATGGCAAAGAATCAGCGAAAAAAAACTTTCAGAAAACGGGTACCCGTGGCATTCAGTCTATCGCTCCTTTCGGCCGCACTCGGGGTGTCTGCACCGGGAACCAGTGCCCGTGTTCAGAATAATTCAGAAATCGATAACAGAGCTTTTGCAGTAGTTCCCGCAGCCCATAACTCCGAATCCGCAAAACAGCCCCTCAGAATCAGCGCTCAGATTGAGCGAATCCGCAGCAATTTAAATGCGGTTGTGGCAAAATCCGGCGGGTCAGCGGAAGTTCCAGGTGTTGCCCTCGGTCTGTATCATGACGGGGAGCCTGTAACCACTTCCTCAAACGGAATCGGACTCACGCAGCAGGTGCCCATTGCCTCCACCAGTAAGATTTTCACCGGATTTGCTATGGTTCGTCTGGCCCGGCAGGGACGAGTGGATCTGGATGCACCGGTTTCGGAATATCTGCCTGAGTTTAAAAAAGCTGAATTTGATTCAAAAAATCCACTGACCATCCGGGAACTTCTGCAGCACAGGTCAGGAATCTCCTATAAAGGGGGAAAAAGGATTATAGTGGCAGGATTTTCTGTGCCAGTTCCTAAGTCTGCCCCAGGTACAGTCTTTGAATACTCAAACCATAATTACGAACTGGCCGGCGCTGTAATTTCCCGGATACAGGGAAAGCCTTTTGCTGAAGCTATGAAGGAGCTTGTTTTTCTGCCTCTGAATCTGGAAAACACCATTGTGGCCGGTTACGGGAAAGGCGCCTCCGGAATACACACAACAGTTCACGATATGAACGAGCTGGGCAATTATCTTCTGAAAGATTACCGCGAAAACCGGGAAACTTCCTACCTTGCAGAAATGGCAGGCAGGCCTGATCATCTCAAAGCAGCAGCCGATATGGATTATTACGGTCTGGGAATCCGGGTTGCCATAAGAAAAGGTGTTCTTTATAACATGTTTCACATAGGACAGTGGTATAACAGTGTGGCGTATCTCGGTCTTTATCCGGAATCACAGGTTTCATCCGCTTTTGTAACAAACCCTCCTCAGTTCCGCTCCGAAAAAGCAAAACATGTACTTGAGTCTCTGATTTCAGGCTCCGCACAGATGGCCGATGCAGTGAACCGCGCTGTATCACTCTGATTGTTATACCCAATATTGGGTATATGGTAAACTTTTTTTAGCTGCACTGTTTCCGGCCCTTTTTTCGGGTCTGGGATCCTGCAGCGTTAAATCAAGCGATATGTCCTCTGCAATGATGGGACTTCCTGCAATGAACAGCATGACCACTGCATCAGCGGAAGAAACCAATCAGGATTCAGCCTCAGAAGAAGTTTATGAAGTCTCGGGCACTCTTACCGATTCCGACGGAAATGCGTTAGCCAATTATACGCTTACCGTTGAGGATACAGCTGCGGCTGCTGTGGAGCCAATGGTCAGGCAGGCGTCTCTCCTGCCTCATTTCGCAGCAATGGATCACCAGGCTTTGGCTGTGACTGTCACGGTTATAACCGATGCCAATGGTAATTATACATTGCGGTTAGGCAAATCCACTTTTACTATCACTGTAAAAGATTCCGGCGGCAACTCCGCAGGCACATTCGAGCTCACTGTGAATACCGGCTCGGATGGAGATGTGATTGCCACCCCAACAGTTATAGAAGGCACTATTCAGGTAAATGTTGAAGAAGTAAAACTGGCAATACCAAGGATCACTTATCCTTCCAGCTCCTACACTTTTGCAGTAAACTCCGCCATCACCGAATTAACGCCAAGTATTTCCGGAAGTGTCGATACCTGTACGGTGAGCCCTGCTCTTCCGGCCGGTCTTTCCCTCAACGGAAAAACCTGTGTAATTTCCGGGACTCCGACCACTGAACAGGCGGCCACTTCCTATACAGTAACGGCTACCAACACAGCAGGTTCCGGCACCGCTTCTTTCACAATTGCCATTGCACCGGCATCGGCCGCAGCAGAGGCAAACCTGACCCCAAAGTGCGGTGAACTTCATTCAAATTCTCTTACGAAGAATGGAGGCTACGCTCTGATGTATACCAAATATTATCCTCAGTTACATAGCAGCGGTGGAATTACTTCTGTTGGTGAATGCGGACAGAAAACAGCATCCTTTGTGTCAGGAGGAACAACCGGTACGTCTATAGCTAAAACCTATGATGCAGCAGGAAGACTTTCTACCCTGACATATGTTACAGCAGGTAAAAAAATTAAAAATACTTATACATATAATACGGATGGTTATTTAACATCCATGATTTATCAGGATCTGAACATTGACTATACCTCAAAAACTTTGTTTGAATATGATGCGGCCGGAAGAATCATCAAAATGGGACATGATACAGCTACCCTGCCAACAGGATCAGATTTCTATTTAGAATCTACCTTTACATACAGCCATGCCACAGAACACTGGCCGGTAACTCAGAAATTCAAAACTTTTATACTGGATGGCAGCACCTACCTGCTGAACTATGATGGCGAAATGACCATTACGCCCGTTTTTAATTCGGACGGACTGATGACTTCTTACACTTCAACAGGATCTTCAACCAGTTATTCCTACGACCCAGGCGGAACCCAGAGTTCCTCTCAGACCATCTCTGACGACAGTAGTACCTTTTCTTACGACAGCAGCGGAAATGTTACACAGACTGTTTCTGACATTAAGTACACTTATAGTGACAGCAGCACCAGCTCCCGGAAGGATACAACCACCTATACCTACAATTCCACAGGGCAGTTGCTGACTTTAGCTTATTCCAGTACCAGCGGAGCCCTACTTCCAAGAAATGAAACTTACACTTATGACTCCAGTAACCGGCTAGAAAGCCTGGTTGCTGAGTATACGAGCGGATCTGACATTTCGAATAGTGCCTATTACTATGGCTATACCCTGACAGCACCGGCCAGCATCAGTTACCCGAATCCTTCTGTAACTCTCAATAAAAACATGAGTTATGCCGGTGTGGGCGGAACTCCGGTCATCAGCGGCTACAACAGTGGCTGCACGGCAAGTCCGGCGCTTCCCTCCGGTCTCCAATTTGGTGATGACTGCAGTATTTCCGGTACTCCCACAATAAGTGCAGCAGCCACCGATTATACGATCAGCGTTCACAATGCGGAAGGGTCAGCATCAACGACTCTCTCTATTAGTGTAAACTGATTTTGTTACTGCTGTCCGCTCCTTTTAGGGGCGGGCAGCAGGTACTGTGCTTAATTGCAGGGTTCCCTGCTGACTGGTTAAACTCCTCAGTAAACCACCCGGAGGGCCAGCGGGACAGCAGGACAGGCTTTCACGCAGAGTCCGCAGCCGGCACAGTGATCCGCAAATTCAGGCAGTTTTGTTTTTGTATTTAATTTGACTGCTTTAGGGACGGGGCATGCAGTGACACATTCCTTGCAGGCAGTCTTTTTTTCAGCCGCAGACTCCTTTCCGCTGAAGCGATTATAATTGCGGCAGTGACCTTCCATCAGTACAGCCTGACCCATTTTGGGTATGGTATCCTCAGGTAAAGGCAGAAGGGCTCCTGTTTCGCAGGCTTTGATACACGGATAATCTTCGCACAAATGACAGGGAAAAAGGTTTGGATCCATAACCGGACCGCTGAACGGACCAACACTGATGATAGCTCCGTGCGGACAGGCCAGGATACAGTCATTGCATTGTGTGCATTTTTTCTGAAATTCAGCTCTTTTAGGGAGGGCTCCCGGAGGACGGGGCATTCGGATTACGGGTCCGGGAGCATTCCTTGCCAGTGCTTTCATGGGATCTTCATCCGGGTCAATGGGGACCTGCTGCACTTTATCGGGCAGCCACTCCGGGGAAAGCAGATTAGCCAGAGCTGTAAGCTGATGATCCACAATGCTGCCCAGAGGAGATTTCAGGATTTCCTTGCTTATATCTTTGATTCCGTTTTTAAAAAAGTCTTTTCTTTGCATATTATGACGATACTGTATTTAATGGGGCTGCCTTTCCGGGGCAGGATTGCAGGGACAATTTCTATGACAAAGCAAAAATCTTCCACCTATTATTCATTCGAAACGAATCAGGAAACCGAAATACTGGATGCAGAAATCATTGGCGAGATGACATCCATCCCCTGTGACCGGTGCGGAAGTAAGATTCTGGCGCCTCTGTTTGAGAAAAAGAGCTCCCGGAATGAGACCTTTCAGCTGGTCCGCTGCAGAAAATGCGGTCTGGTTTATGTGAATCCTCAGCCCGATGCAGACATTGTAAAACCCTACTACGAAAAAGAATACTTCACAAAAAGATCAGACCGTGGTTATAATAATTACTTTTCTGAGGATTTAAAAAACCAGATCAATCATGTGACCACTCTCAACCTGAGGGACCTTGGCTTTGAAAGCTTTGAAAAAAAAGCATTTGCAAAAAGTAAGGCAAAACCCCGATGCCTCGATGTCGGCTGTGCGGCCGGCTACTTTGTGGAGCACATGCAGAACAGAGGCTGGGATTCCATGGGAGTGGAGCTTTCGGCAGATGCAGCACTCTTTGGCATTCAGGATCTGAAACTGAATATACTTGTGGATGATTTTCTTAAAACCAGAGAGCTAAGACCGGAATCCTTTGATCTGATCACTCTCTGGGCCTCTCTGGAGCATATGCATTCGCCTTCTGCAGTACTGAAGCGGATCCATGAGCTGCTGAAACCCGGAGGCCACCTGATTCTTTCCACCTGCCGTTACGGTCTTATTGCGAAATTCCGGGGTGCTGACTGGCGCTATATGAACGTACCGGAACACCTTTTTTTCTTCAGCATGAAAGGTCTGAAAGGACTTGCAGACGAAACCGGATTCCGGACTCTGCGTTCGGTCTCGTACGGAAGCGGATTCACTAAAAATGATAACTCAGGATTTTTTTATAAACTGGGAAAACTTATTGCAGACCCGCTTGTTAAAAAACTGAACCAGGGTGATATGATGGCACTGCATCTGGAAAAAAAATAGATTGCATTTGTACAGGGGATGTTTAATTTAAAGGATTATGAAATCCGCAACTGAGCACACAGGCTTCTTAACAGCAATTCTCTCCAATCTGAACTTCCGGGGGAAATTTTTCCTCATGGTGGCTATGCCCCTCCTTGGTCTTTTTATTTTCGCATCAATCAGTCTCTATGAAAGAATCAGCCTTTACAGCAATATGCAGCTTGTTAGCAGACAGGCGGAAAAAGCCGTGGCTGTAAGTGCGCTGGTTCATGAGCTCCAGAAAGAACGGGGACTCACTGCAGGCTATATAGGAAGCCAGGGCTCATCCTTTTCAGACGATCTTGCAGCACAAAGAAAGGTTACCGATAAAAAAGCCGCAGAACTGCTTGCGGTGTTTCAATCATCGTATTCGG
>CAZQKZ010000010.1:45646-99687 GCA_964594095.1 uncultured Leptospiraceae bacterium
AGGGCTGGTTTCCACTGCTCAGGCAAAACGTATATCCGTGAAGGACACAGCCGAATCCCACCTCAAACCAAAAGACAGAACCAACCGCAACCAGACAGAAATGGCTTCACTCATCATATCAGAATTCGGCAGCACAGCAGATCTTCGCACACAGACAGATTCTCTTTCTGTTCCGGCAGGCACAGCCATTCAGTATTATACAAACAGGATTTCATCCCTGGTGCGTTTCATAGATGCTGCAGCCACCTCGAGCACCAGGAATGAAATCACCCTCCTCCTTATAACTTATGTAAATTTAATTAAAAGTAAAGAAAATGCAGGTCAGGAACGGGCAGTTCTGAATAATACATTTGCAAGGAACAGTTTTGGTCCCGGTCTTTATGAACGATTCCTGAATCTGGTTTCTGCTCAGAATTCCTTTAATGATGCATTTCTTGCAACAGCGCCAGTAAATATAATTAAATTATTTAATGAAAAAATGTCGCACCCTTCTGCCCTTGAAGCTGAAAGAATGCGGAAAATCGCCGCAGAAAAAGGTGCCGAAGGGAATTTCGGTGTTAATCCCCCTGACTGGTTCCGCATCCAGACAGAGAAAATAAATCTTGTATATGAAGTAGAGACTGCCATTGCAGACTCACTGAAATCAGAATCCTCCAGACTGCTGTCATCCGCTTTTCTTCAGCTGATCTTCTTCGGACTTCTGACCTTACTTTCTTCGATCATGTCACTGGTGATTCTTTATGCCACATCCGGCAACATTCAGAAGCGCACCGGCACCCTTCTTGAAAAAATGGGGGCAATCACTAACGGCGATCTTACCATCCGACTTTCAGCCCACGGTAAGGATGAAATCGCACAGGTGGAAATCCGGTTCAATGAGCTTGTGGAAGCCCTTCATGCTCTGATTGGTCAGATCAACCGGACGGTTACGACTCTCAGTACCTCTTCAGCAGAGCTTATGCAGACCAGCACATCAATGGCTTCCGAAATGGAGGAGAGCTCCATTCAGGCAACAAACATCTCTGCGATGGTCGAAGAAATGAATCAGACTCTGGTTCAGGTAAGCTCCTCCGTTGAGGAAATGTCCATTACCATTGGCGAAGTGGCCCGGCGTGCTTCTGATGCGGCTGCAGGGTCCAGAGAAGGAAACAGCGCAGCAGAAAATATGGAATCTTTAATACTGGAACTTGGGAACAGTACGCGAAAAATCGGCACGGTCATGGAGAACATCGGCACCATTGCAGACCAGACCAATCTGCTGGCACTGAATGCAGCCATTGAAGCCGCCGGAGCAGGTGATGCCGGGCGTGGTTTTGCAGTTGTGGCCTCTGAGGTAAAGGAACTCGCGGTGCAGTCCGGTCAGTTTTCCCGTGATGCGAAAGATCAGATCGGCGGAGTACTTAAAAACGTTGATAAAAGTGTAAGCGCAGTAGGAAATATTGTTAAAACAATCAAAAACGGGCTTGAAGCCGTCGTCACCATTGCTGCTGCCGTTGAGGAGCAGTCCGTTGCTGTTAAAGAAATTGCAAACAGTGTGGCACAGATTTCCCTTGCATCAAAAGAAACTGCATCGAATGTTGCCGGTATTGCGGTTGCGGCTAAAAACGGAGCAAGGAGTGCGGATAATACTGCCACTCTCGCAAAGAATCTGGAAAATGTTGCCTCCGAAATCCGGAGCCAGGTCAGCAGATTCAGAGTGGATGGCTGAAATCAATTACTTGACATTTGTCCCCGCTCCTTGTCTTCTGGACAGCAGCCATGCAAAGGGACATAAGCGCAGTAAAAGGAATAGGCGAAGCAAAGGCAGAAGTCCTTCGTTCCGGTGGGATCATTACAGTCCGGGATCTGCTGTACAATGTCCCCCGCCGTTACATTGACCGGACCGTCGCTTCCGACCCTGAAAACACACCTTCTCTGATGACCGCAATGGAAGGTCAGTACATAACATTAATCGTAAAAATTAAAAGCAGATTTCTGGCCCATGGCAGAAAAACCCGGCTGATGGTTCAGGCCGCCACTCTTCGCGGGGAGCCTGTCAGTCTGGTCTGGTTCCACGGTGTTCATTATTTTATTAAAAGATTTAATCCAGGCAGTACTGCTGTTGTATCGGGAAGGCTTGAGGTTTACAGCGGCTTTCAGATTCTGCATCCTGATTTTGAAATCATTGATGACGAGGAAACAGGTCCGGATGCGGTGAATTTCGGACGTATTGTTCCGGTTTACGGTACAAGCGAGGCTATGAAGAAAAAGGGTCTCGACAGCCGGGGACTAAGGAAGATAATATATAAAATTATTAACGATAAAACTCTGAATATTCCTGAAACCATCCCATCGCATTTAATAAAAAAATACGGATTTCCTTCCAGAGAATCGGCTTTAAGGACTCTCCATTTTCCCGATTCCATGGAAGATCTTTCTTCGCCCCGCCAGAGAATGAAATACGAAGAACTTTATGAGCTTGCCGAAGCTATGATGCAGAGGCGGAATCACAGAAAAAAAATCAGAAGGGAGCTCTGGCCGCTGCCGTCCGATAAATGCACTCTCTGCGATCATCTGCTGAATAAACTGCCTTTTTCGCTCACTGAAGATCAGAAAAATGCTTTAAAAACCATTATGAATCATTTCAGTAAAGAGCATCCGGAATCTGTACTGCTGCAGGGAGATGTGGGAAGCGGAAAGACCCTGACAGCCCTGCTGGCTGCTCTTCACTATATAAGCAACGGAATCCAGGTGGCGGTACTCGCGCCCACCGAGGTGCTGGCAAGGCAGCATTTCCGCACCATTACCGATTTCATTGGTCTGCATCATGAATTCAGGATGGATTTCCTCGGGGGCAGTGTCAGCGCGAAAAGTAAAAGCGAAATTCTGCAGAATCTGGAATCAGGCCAGACTGACCTCATCACGGGGACTCATGCTCTGCTTGAGCCGAATGTGAAATTCAAAGACCTTGGACTGGTAATCATTGATGAGCAGCACCGATTCGGTGTGGAGCAGATGGAAACCCTTCGCAGCAAAGGACGCAGCCCGGATGTACTCGCAATGACCGCAACCCCTATTCCCCGGTCTCTGTGTCTCACAGAATATGCTGACCTGCATATTGCACTCATAAAAAGCAAACCAGCCGGCAGAAAACCAATTAAAACAATGTGGCTTAAAGAAGAGAGACGGTCCGGTCTGTATAAAAGCATCCGCAATCATGTCAGCAGCGGACGCCAGTGCTATATTGTTTATCCATTGATTGAAGAATCTGAAAAACTCGATATTAAAGCAGCAACGGATGCATTCGAAGAACTGCGCAAGGATCAATTTCCGGAATTCAGAACAGAGCTTCTGCATGGCCGTATGAAAGCCAAAGAAAAGGAATCTGTGATGAATGATTTTCGGTCCGGCAAAATCCAGATTCTCATAAGCACCACGGTAATTGAAGTGGGGGTGGATGTACCGAATGCCACGATAATGGTTATCGAACACGCAGACCGTTTTGGCCTGAGTCAGCTTCACCAGCTCCGGGGTCGTGTGGGCCGTGGAAGTGAGGAAAGTTTCTGTGTTCTGATGACCGGGGATACTGTAACTGATGATGCTTCCGAACGGCTGCAGGCGATGGTGGATTCCGATGATGGTTTTTATCTAAGCGAAATTGACTTAAAAATCAGAGGGCCCGGAGAACTGCTTGGAAATCGGCAGCATGGCGCAGCTGATCTCAGATTCACAGATCTCGTGGAAGATCGCTCTCTGGCAGAGAAAGTCTTTGAGGATGCAGCCGCTTTAGAACTGGACTTTCAGTAATCTTTTCGTAATAATAATGGCTTTTGAATGCGATTAAAAGACCCTTTTCTGTAATAATTCTGTAACATTAGGATTTTATACCTGTTATATCTAAATTCAAGGTCTGAACCGGAGTTACAAATTCAATGCTCAGTTTAATTAAAAAGTATTTCAGAGACTTCAGTATTAATGAAGTGAAACATGCCCGTGTGCTTGTACTTACTCTTCTTATCCCTGCCATGTATGCAGGATTTATGATGGATCGGATCTCAGCACAGCCCGCAATCACTCAGGAAGCCCCCGCTGCAGAAACCGGCTCAGAATCTGCTGAGGCAGCACCGGCAGCTGAAGCAGCTCCTGCTGCAGAAAAAACCGAAGAGGAAGCCCCTAAAGGACCGGCTCCTATGTCGCTGTGGCAGACATTCGTAGCTGGTGGCTGGTCAATGTATCCCCTTCTGTTATCCTCCATTATCGGAATGGTCTTCATTATGGAGAGAATTTTCTACTATTCCGTAACACGAGTAACATCCAAGACTTATCAGCAGGAACTCTCGGACGCTATCGCATCTTCAGGATTAAAAGGAATTCAGGATCACCTGAATGCTACAGAAAGACTGGAAATTTCTAAAATCCTGAAAGAAGGTCTGGAAGTATCCCGTAACGATGCAGACAATTTCAACCGAACAGTAGAAAAAGAAGCTGCAAACCTTATGACAAGGGCGGAACGCGGTCTCGGAGTTCTTGCAGCAGTATCCACAATTGCTCCTCTGATCGGATTTCTCGGAACAGTTTCCGGTATGATCGGGGCCTTTGATGCCATTGCGAATGCAGACACTGTAAACGCAAAAGTGGTTGCGGGCGGTATTAAGGAAGCTCTGATTACGACTGCTGCCGGTCTGATTGTGGCAGTTCCCGCAATGACTTTCTTTCAGTATTTTTCCTCAAAAGTAAACGGTTATGCGGTTTCCGTTGAACAGGCATCCAACAGCATCTATAAAGAGCTTGTAAGAATGGCTTCAGCTGCTGTGAAAAAAGATACTGCAGGTGTCTGAGAGCAAAGGTCTGTAAAATGTCAAAATTCAGAAAAAAGCGTGAATTAGAGGAGATATCCGCCGCCAGTATGTCGGATATCGCTTTCCTTCTGCTTGTGTTTTTTATGGTCGCGTCGGTCTTTTTTGTAAAGGAAGGTATAGTTTCAAACCTTCCAAAAAAGGACTCTGCACAGCAGCAGGTAAAAAAAGAAGACGTTTATATAGTCCGCGTAACAGGGGATAACATATCACTGGAGCATCCGTCCTTCGGAACAAAGGATTTTTCGGAAACTGAAAAATTCCGCGAAGAACTGATGGCTCTTGATATACCTGGAATCAAAGAAGAAAAGTTTGCAGTCCTTACAAACGGCGGAGGGGCAAAAGTTCAGAAAATGACGGAAACCCTTGCAGTTATCCGGGAACGCGGCTTTTTAAGAATCTCAATGCAGAAAATGGCAGTGTCTCAGTAGGTAATATAATGGCAATTCGACGTTCAAAATTCATTGCATCGGTATCTTTAAGCTCCACTGCGGATATAGCCTTCTTACTGCTGATTTTCTTCATGGTGGCAGCAGTAATCAAAACGGATGCGGATATTCCTCTGGAACTTCCCGAGGCATCCGCATCGAGTCTGCGCGAAAAAGATCAGCTGATCTCCATCGCTAAAAACGGAAGACTCTGGTACGGTAATATTCCTCTTACAAAAGAAGAGATTCTGGCAAGGGTCCGGGCAGATGCTATGATCACACCTGATATGCAGATAAACATTCAGGCACATAAGGATCTTGATTTTTCGCATGTGGAAGAGCTTCTGGATATACTGAAAGAAGCCGGGATTACCAGATTTGCAATGGTAACCAGGAAAGAAGGAGGCGACTGAGGGACTGTTACAAACAGATTACAATTTCATTTCGTAATATTTGCACTAATATTACAAAACGGATTTTCATTGTAACAGATTCTTCTTTTCGCAATAATTAATTTGTAATTTAACGTATTTTTTATTTTACTGGTACTGTATGGAAAACACATTAACAGGCAATGGCATTTCGAATCTTCATATTGAGCGCTCCGCATCGGAGAAATTTAAAATCTGGTTTTTTCAGAACCGCTTTAATGTCTTCGGAATCAGTGCGGCACTCATTCAGGGGCTGACTGTATACTATGCTGAAATCACTCCGGTATCTCTCGATATGGGTGATGAGGTGTATGAGGAAGTTGCATTCGTAACTAATCTTCAGATTCAGCAGACTGAGAAT
The DNA here is from genome assembly GCA_964594095.1 of uncultured Leptospiraceae bacterium. Lineage (GTDB taxonomy): Bacteria > Spirochaetota > Leptospiria > Leptospirales > Leptonemataceae > CAZQKZ01. Next base: position 51,702 of record CAZQKZ010000010.1, read on the forward strand.
GCCACACAGCAGGATGTTGCAGAAGGCGAGATCACTCCAACCGATAAACTGGAGCAGCCTATGGAAGATCCGCGTGTTGCCAGTGCCGTGAATCCTTTTGAGGTGAACGCCACACAGCCGGTAGACCTCAGCCCGACCCTTCGTCCGGATTATACTCTGGCCGCCCGGCAGGCTGGTATTGAAGGTATGCTGGTTCTTTCTGTGGTGATCGCAGATACAGGTGAAGTTCTACAGATAAAACCTCAGTACAGAAACCCTGAGGATCGTGCAAAATTCGTGGAAACAGGAATCGAGGCAGAAGCTATCAGGGTTTATCGTATGAAAAAGTTCTCACCTGCAGTAATGGAAGGAAAACCAATTACAGTTCGTGTGAACATCCCTATCAGATACTCTCTGAACTGATCTTCACGCAGGTTCAAAGCGAAGTCTCTTAATAAAGAGGCTTCGCTTATTTGTTCCCTTTCATGCATAAATAAAGCACTTCGCTCTCAAACATAAATTCAAGTGCTTCCGTATGACGCACCGCTTCTTCAATGGATCTGCCCCATGTATAAAGTCCGTGGCCTTCCAGCAGATACGCATGTAATTTTCTGCCCTCCTTTTCAAGAGCAGTGATCCGACGATTTATGACAGCACTCAGTTCCTTCATGTTCTGACTGTTTGGAAATACAGGTAAATACTCCTCTTTTTCATGGGTCTGGTTATCACCAAGTGCTTTAAGCAGTTCATAGTTACGCAGCACCAGTGTGTCCGATCCGTTTTCAGCAAGAACCTTGGAAAGAGCTGTTCCCTGCGGAGAATGGATATGGAGAACGGAGCAGGCTTCGGGGTACAGCTGGTAGATTTCCAGATGCAGCAGAGTCTCTGCAGATGTTTTTGGTACGGGGGTGCCCGGCGGATGCGGAACTTCATCTGGTACTATGACTCCGTTTTCGTCGATCAGGATAAGATCGGCAGTGTGGATGGTGCCCTTATGAACCCCCGAACGGGTTATAAGAAAATGCTCGTTTAGCCTTGAAGAAAAATTACCTGCGGTTGCCGGAACCCACCCCTTGGAATGGAAGAAAGCACCTGCCGCCACTAAATCCTTTTCTGCCTGATACCGGTTCATAGTGATTAAAATTCTGTCTGTTTCACTAAGGTCAAGAAAAATTGAAAAACATTTATCAGGTCTGTAAGCTTTCTGACATGCTATTCGTTCAAAATGGAGCAGATCAGAACAAGGTCGTTGCCATGATGAGCATATCAAACGAGACAGAAAAAAACAGCCCGCAGGATACACAGCTGTCGGTGGATAAAAACACTTCAGGAAAGTCTTATATAAAGCTTCCCTCGTCCATATTTCTGACCAAAGAAGGCGTCAATGCCCTTCAGGGAGCCGGGCTTGCCATACAGACCATTAAGGACAAAGACCGCTTCACCAGAAATGGTCTGATCACTGAAGGATTCAATGCTCCGGTGGTTCAGAAAATGATCATGCGCTCCATGATTAACGAAATTGCAGTGTCTCTTCCGGATCTCCTTACACACAGATTTGAAATCATAAGCGTTAACAGTCTGATTCTTTATGCAGTACTTTATAAAAAACTCAGTCCGGCACTTGCTGAAAAGCTCTTTCAGTCAGAATTTGTAAAAGATTACAACCGGAAGAATCCCAAGGGGTCTCTGGTTTCCCTGAATAATATCAGCCGGATCCGGGCGCGAAGCCTTAAAAACTCTTTCCGCAGTGAATTTGAAAGGAATGAAAAGTCTCTCCGCCAGGCAGTGGTCGATCTGATCTTTCTGAATCAAAAGCTGGACGATACTGACGTGGCAGAAAGGATTCGCAGCCTTGATAAATTCATACGCTGGGTGGATGAAAGAATCTGGTATCTCTTTTTTATTCTGAACCGAACGAAAGCAGGCCCCAGGTTTATGGCCGACTTTGCATCATTATTTGCAGTTTATCTTGAAAATACAAGCATCGCTGCCCATTCAGGAAACCTGCTGATGGAATTTATCCAGAATGCTGAAAAAGCTCATTTTACAAGGCTTGTGACAAATTTCAGCATTGAACCGGTTCTGGATATAGATTTTTATTTAAGAAAAAAAGAAAATCGTCAGAAAGTAATTTCGCTCGCAGAGAGAACAGGAGAACTGCTGGATGTATCATGGACAGTGCAGCATTCCGGTGCAAGGGGAAACAACAGCATCAGATTAGTGACTACCATCACCAATTTTGGACTGATTGACGAAGTTCAGAAAAAAAATATTCAGAAAAAAATGAATACTTCTGTGGAAGGCATGGCCCTCGCAGATTTTTATAAAGAAGATCCGTTTAAAAATCCGTCGGCACTGGGAGCAGGACTTGGCCTGCTGTACAATTCATACCTCGAGGATTACTGCAGAAGCCGGGGAATCTATTATAAATCCTCAGTTTCCCCCGAACCTTCCCGGGAAAAAACAACCGTCCGTATAGAAATGATTCTGTAGTCAGACCGCCGGCCTGCAGGGTCCAGGTCGACGGCTTTTCTTAATAAAACCGGCACCTTAAAAAAAATCAGCCTGCATCGGGAATCTGAACTATTCCGGCCGCTGCAGGAATCTGCTTTTTCTTTCTGGGAAACGGCCATGCCATAATACGGTCCACTTCCAGCATTCTGCCGTTATCCCGGCCCTGAATGATTACACGCATACCAGGTTTTAATGTGGTTTTAATGTTCAGTCTGCGGATGCTGACCGGATCATCTCCGTCAGTGCGGATCAGATAACTGGTTCCCCTGGTGTTTCGCTTCAGTATACCTGTAAAAAAACGTTTCATTGGAATCCTCCTTATGTTTCTGATTTACAGGGTAAACAGATTCAGTTTTTCTGCTTATTATTATGTCGCTTCAAATTTTTTTTCTGAAATTTTATGTTTTATCAGCTGTTTCAGTAAGTCTTTTATTTCTCTCTTCATCGCTTCGTTCTGATGAGCTTTTTATTCCGGTTATACTTAAAAAATGCGGTGTTTCAGCAGATCTGCCGGTGGTCTTTACTCTCGAATCCCATGAGGATTTCTGGTTTTCAGCAGTTTACAAAGCAGAGAATAAAAACCATCTGTATCTGAGCGGAGGGTGTTCTGAAAACACCCGAAAGACTTCCGACATTTCTGAATCCGATGAAATTCTGAATGTGCATCCTGATATTACAGCCCGGGTCCGGTACAGAACCTGGAGAAAACGTAATGAAATCATACCCGGAGCCTCACTCTATTTTGCCACAAGACAGTTTGAGTATAATTTTGTTCTGGTAAGCGCTCATCCGGACACTGATGCCGAACAGCTTAAAGAGGCCATGAGACGGTTTTCATCCCGTATCCGTTTCCTGACTCCGCCGGAAGCAGCCATTACTGAGGAGACATACCGGTTCCGCTTCAGAATCTTTTTTTCTGCTGTGGTATTTGTTCTGATTTCTGTTTTATTCTTGATTTTCCGAAAGCAATTGTTATACTATATTCCAAAGATAGTTAAACTGGAGAGACGTTCAATGGAAAAAGAGTTAAATATTACCGGTGAAGATTTTATTCAGAGGATTGAGCAGGAAAAAAAGTTCTTTCTGATGGATGTCCGTAACGAAACCGACCATGGGAACTGGCTGGTGCGCTGGACCAAACCTTTCCCGGAAAAGAATGTGCCCTACTTTGATTTTATCGATGATCCTGAAGGCTATACCAAAGACATACCGAAAGATCAGCCGGTAATCCTTATCTGTAACAGGGGAAATGCCTCCGATGAAATTGCCAAAATCATGCGGGATATGGGTTTCGATGCCTGGAGTGTAAAGAACGGGATGAAAACCTGGGGAGCGCTCTACCGGCCTTTTATACTTGAGAAAAACGATTCTTACGAATTTATACAGTATCACAGACTTGGAAAAGGCTGCCTTTCTTATGTACTGATTTCCGGAAATGAAGCCGCCATCATAGACCCTGCCCGTCATATTGATCAGTATCTGGAACTGCTTAAGAGCCGGAATCTTACTCTGAAATACATATTCGACACCCATCTGCACGCGGATCATATTTCCGGTGCAGCGCAGCTTGCAAAGGCTACCGGTGCTGCCTATTTCATCAATCCTCTGGAGGTGGAAGGCGGAAAAATAAATTTCAGCCCTGCTGCAGACGGATCTGTCTATAAAGTCGGTAATGTATCTGTAGAGGTTGTGGCAGTGCATTCTCCCGGTCACACTCCAGGAAGCACCAGTTACAAAGTAGCCGGTAAATTCATGTGTGTGGGCGATACCATGTTCATGAAAAGCCTTGGAAGGCCGGATCTTGGCAACAGGGCAGATGAATGGGTGAAATTTCTGTGGAATACTGTTCGAAAATTTGACAGCTTTCCGGACGATCTTATCATCCTTCCCACGCATACCCAGGGTCCTGAAGATTTCGGAACAAAGGGCTATGTAAAGACAACCCTTGGTGACCTTCGCAAAGGAAACGACCTTATGAGAATGACCGACGAAAAAGAATTTGCAGATAAGATCCTCTCCAGTCTTCCTGAGCAGCCTGAATCCTATCAGGAAATGCGGGAAACCAACAAAGGCAATGCCGATCCCGATGAAGAAAAAATGGATGAGCTGGAGCTTGGCAAAAACCGCTGCGGAGTTACTTACAGATAACAGTGTATTGCTGCCCGCTTTCTGCATTCAGCGGGCAGTCCCTGCGTTTCCCCCCTCCGGAAAACGGGGGGGATTCCTTTTATTAAAACCGTGGTTTCTGTTTTTTTTTAACTATCCCGAGAATTTCTTGCCAGCAGGAAAAGCCTTTCCGAGAATAACAGTATGGCATACCAGGTCGAACTGTTAGATGATGAAATCCTTGAAATTATAAAAAATAAACAGTGGACCCAGCTGAAGCGACGGTCTCTGAACTGGCCCCCGTCAGAAACGGTAGCGCCGGAAATTCTCGATATTTATCACCACCACGATAAGGCAGACCAGGTTCTTCTTTACCGGTCCCTTCCGAAAAGCATTGCAGCGGAGGTCTTTGCCTGCATGGAAACGGCAGACAGGGATCACCTCCTTCGTTCCCTTGCAGATCACGAAACCAGGGAACTCATTGAAAATCTTTCCCCGGATGACCGGACCGATGTGCTTGCAGAGCTTCCAGGTCAGGTAACACAGTATATTCTCAATCTGCTCGATAAAGAAGATCTTGCAGAAGCCCGGAAGCTCCTGGGTTATCCGGAAGACAGTGTGGGTCGTCTTATGACTCCGGACTATGTAACCGTTCTGCCGGAATGGACTGTGGAATATGCCCTTGAGCAGATCCGTCGCCGTGCAAGACGAAGCGAAACCATCGACATGATTTATGTCCGCGACAAAAACTGGAGACTCCTGGATGCTCTTCCGCTGAAGCAGTTTATACTTTCAAAGCCTGATACTCTCGTATCCGATATTATGGACGATAACTTTATTTCTTTATCGGCTTACGATGACCGGGAAGAGGCAGTTCGCAAAATTCAGAAATATGACCGGGTGGCCCTGCCAGTGGTGGATTCTGACGGAATACTGATAGGTATTGTGACTGTGGATGACATTATCGACGTAGCTGAAGAAGAAACAACAGAGGACTTCCACAAATCAGCTGCTGTAAGTCCTTTCCGGATGACATACAAAGAGGCCGGTCTCTGGATCCTTTATAAAAGCCGGATTGGCTGGCTTTCGACTCTGCTTTTTGTAAGCCTTATTTCTTCCGGCGTTATCAGTGCCTTTGAGGAAGTGCTCCATGCTTCCATTGCACTTGCCTTCTTTGTCCCGCTGATTATTGGTACCGGCGGAAATGCGGGGGCTCAGTCTGCAACTGTTCTTATTCGGGCCCTTTCTACCGGTGAAGTGGACCTGACGCATTGGGCAAAAGTATTTCTGAAAGAACTTCTGGTCGGACTTACAATCGGTATTTCGCTTGGAATACTTGGATTTTTTCTGGGAACCTTCCGGGAATCCATGCAGCTGGGACTTGTGGTCCTTCTGACTATGACCGTTATGCTTACTATTACGAATCTTCTGGGCATGACTCTTCCTTTTCTGTTTATGACACTGAAACTGGACCCAGCGGTTGCAAGCGGGCCACTGATTACATCTATCGCGGATGCAGTCGGGCTCACAGTGTATTTTTCTATTGCGACTCTGATTCTATAGCGGGAGCTGCACTGTATTTTTTCTTGACTTTGGCTTTTCCGGGAGTTTCAATGTAAATATGGGAACTGCACAGGCTTATAAAACAGAAATTCTTACTGCGGAAGAATACCTTGCTCTGGAAAATAAGGCAGAGTTTAAAAATGAATTCATCCGTGGCAGGATACTTGCTATGGCGGGGGCATCGGATTCGCACGTTACCGTAACCGGAAATATTTTTTATCAGTTTAAATCCAGACTCAGAGGAAGCGGCTGCCGGGTCTATATGCTCGATATGAAAGTCAGGGTAAAGGAAGGGGAAGCGTTTTATCCGGATGTTTTTGTTACATGCAGTGGCAGCGATTCATCTTCAGAATATTTTAAAAAATCACCGAAATTTATAGCAGAAGTTTTGTCTCCTTCCACGGAAGCTTATGATCGCGGACAGAAATTCACATATTACCGGGAAATCGAATCCCTGGAACAGTATATGCTTATTGATCCGTCACAGCTGAGGGTGGATATATTCACCAGAAAGAACGAAGGCAGATGGGAGCTCATGAGTTACACTGGTATGGATACTGTTATACCATTAATTTCGCTTGATACAGAATTAAAGATGTCTGATATTTATGAAGATATAACATTTACCGCAGAAGAATAAAGCAGAAACAGCTTAATAGTCCACCGGATTGCATTTATAAAGCATGGAAACCCGGCAGGAATGGAGTGTGTCGTAAAAATAATGCAGTACTTCTGACCCGTTCAGACACGAGGCATAGTCATCAGCGGCCCTGCTTCGCAGCTGTACAATACGCTCCGCCTGATCCGCTGGTTTTTTCCTGGTCAGCAGAAGCCATTTACTGTGAGCATTTTCAACTGCATTTTCAATACAGATTTCCCGCCTCTTTTTCAGAGAGAGGATGGCACTGTCCGCATCTTTCAGCGAACCTGGCCAAATCTCCGCATTTTTTTCGGGAGGCAGAATGCTTTTTCCCTGAATCAGTACCTGACTCCCTGAAAAATAAAAGTCCTCGTTAATTAAAGTTGACTTGAAATATTTCTGATTTCCTGTTAGACAGGAACTGAGTGCCGGAAGAAACAGTACTGCAGTCAGGAATCGGATGAAGTTTTTCAATTATAATCTCCCATATTTAATTCTGGCAATCGTCTCTGCAGGGCTTCTGCCTGCCCGCCTTGAGGCCCGGAACGGTCAGACCGCTATCCTTCCATTCTATGTAACAGGCCGCCCTGATGCAATGACTTTTGAGCCCAGGGAGCTGCCGGTTCTTCTGCAGGAAGCACTGCACTTCTATTCTTCTGAACTGAAAAATATTTCTCTGCAGCCCCTTTCCGAGACCAGGTCCTCCATGGACAGACTCGGTCTGGAATCTTCCCAGATCATTAACCAGCAGGTTTCCGCAAGGATCTGCATTGAAACCGGTGCTTCCTGGTTCGTGGCCCCGTATGCCTATTTTTCAGAAAAAAACCGTGTGGAAATGGGCGCCACTGTTTTTTCCTGCAGCACACGCAGGGAATCAGACCGGTTCAAAGGGTTTTTCAGTGTAAACACCATTCAAAAAGGACTGAGGTCCATTGTAAAAGAAACCCTTCCATACGCTCCCGATAAAAGTATAGTCCGTTCCGATTCCTCATCGCAGCCCGCTGATGTTGTGGTCATTCTGGATGCTTCAGGGTCCATGGTTCAGGATATTCCGTCGATACTGGAAGGTCTGCGGTCCGGTTTCAGAGAGCTGCCGCCGGCAAGCAGACTGGGAGCGGTGGTCCTTCAGCCCGATAACCAGCAGACAATTATCTCATTAAACCGGGACTGGGAACTGCAGCTTGAAAAGCTGAAAACCTACCGGGGTGCGGGAGAGGTTTCTGTACAGTCTGTGGACAGGGCTCTGGCTGAAGCAGAAGCGTTCCGTGACTGGAAAGGTCAGAAAAAAATTATGATCTTCACTGATGCAGATACAGCCCCTGCCCGTAAAACATCGCTGGAGAGCAGGCTTCGCAGACTGAAAGCCAGAGGAATTGAAATTCAGTTCTTTCATCTTTTAGAACAGAAGCCTGAGGATCGCGCTTACTGGTCCTCTGTCAGCCGCAGAATGAATGCTCAGGATCCTGAAACTGTTTACGGTCGCAGAGTTGGTTTCCTTCAGGGATACTCTGTTTATTTAATTATGAAAGGTGACCGTTTTTACAGAGCGGACCGCGAAGTCGGTCCCGCGATTCAGAACGGGGAAGAGCCGGTTCCTCTTACTCCCCTTGACACCATTCATTATAAAGCTGCAGACAGGAATCTCCACCGGCTCCCGGAAGAATATGCAAGGATTCACAAACTCAAAGTTACCGGCTTAAGCAGAATCATCAGCGGACTGGAAAACAAAGTCTACCGGGCAGCCATATCTGGGCAGAGCGGGGCAGAATCCGTTTATATGGCACTGATCCGCTCCGGAGAAAACTCCTTCTGGATACGGCTGAACAGTGAGTCGGCTTACAGAGGTATTGCAGCCAGGAGGGGCAGGCGTTATTATGCCGGACTCAGCTTTCTAAAATCTCCGGGAACAGAGCGACTGCCGTTAAATGATCCCGACCGGATTATTATACGCGAACAGAATAATGTCCCCGCTTTATTAATAAATAATTATAATCATATTATGACTCTTCCAGCTGATCTGATTGATCCGGAGGATATCTGGTTTCTGCCTGCAGAAACCGAGGAAGTGAAGCATGTCCGTGAATCAAGAGACATCCGCGAATAATCTTCCGGCCCTCCCCTCCCTTAAACAGGAGGACCGAACAGCCACTGAACTCCCTGCTCTTGCAGCCGGACTTGTTCACGAAGTTAAAAATCCTCTGGCTGCAATTCACCTCCATCTGCAGCTTCTGCAGAATTACATCAGCGAAGTAGAGGATCCTGACCTGCGCGAAAAGCTTCTGAACAAAACCGCCTTTATAAAAAGTCAGATTCTCGGACTCAACTCGATTCTGCATGATTTTCTTTCCGCGGTAAAAGCCGGGGTCAGTCAGAGGGGATTCCCGGAAACCGGAAAAGGGAAAGAATTTCCTGAATCAGGATCAGTCCGGATAACGGATCAGCGGGATCTGAATGCAGAACTTCACATAATAGCTGACCTTCTTGGCCCCCAGGCAGTGCGAAACGATGCAGAGATCCGATTTCTGGCGGGTGCCGGAGTGCGTGAGGCTTCCCTTAAAATGACTTATGATCATACATTCATCAGACAGATTGCGGTTAATCTGATTCTCAATGCAATTCAGGCGCATCAGAGCGAAGGGGCAGATTACAAAGAAAAATATATAGAAATTATTACAGGAGTTACAGAACCTGAACCCGGTTATCCGGAAGGCAGACTTTTTTTCACTGTAGCAGATAACGGACCAGGAATTACAGAACAGGAAACCGAAAAACTTTTTGACCCTTTTTACACTACAAAAGAAAACGGAAGCGGGCTGGGACTTGCGCTTGTGAAAAAAATGATTTCCGAAATGCATGGAAAAGTGGAGGTTCACTCTGAACCAGGTAAAGGTTCTGAATTCACAGTTATATTCGGTGAACTTCCGGAGGCTGACCATAAGTGAGTGCTGTACTGATTCTCGAAGATGATCCTGCTCAAAGGGCAGCTGTGGAGGAATACATCCGCGATATCATGCCGCGAAAAAGCGGAAGACCCTCCTATGAGGTTTACAGCGCAGGGGAAATCTCGGTAGCCCGCACCGTTTTCGCACAGAGGCATATTGACCTTATTATTTCTGATTTAATGCTTCCCGATGGTACAGGTATTGATTTTCTGAAAGAGGTGCGAAAACTTCGGCCGGAAGTTCCGTTTCTTATGATGACCGCACAGCCATCGATCGAATCCGCAGTGGAGGCAATCAGGGCCGGTGCTGCTGATTACCTGCTTAAACCGGTTGATTTAGACACTCTGCGGGAAAAAGCAGAACGCCTTCTGGAGAACACCTGGCTTCGTGAGGAAAACAGAAATCTGCGAAACCGTCTGAATAATGTCTTTCAGCTCAGCAGATTTATCGGAAATGCACCGGCCGTCCGGGAAATTCTCGATAAGGTAAAAGCCGTGGCGGACACGGATGTAACAGTTCTGATTGAAGGTGAAAGCGGAACCGGTAAGGAACTGATAGCCGGTATGCTTCATGAAAACTCCCGGAGGGCTAAAGGTCCTATGATCCGGGTGAACTGCGGAGCTCTTACAAAGAGCATACTTGAATCCGAGCTGTTCGGAAGTGTAAAAGGTGCTTTTACCGGTGCAGACAAAGACCGTCCCGGTCTCTTTGAGGCTGCCCACGGAGGGACTATATTTCTTGATGAAATCGGTGAAATGGATCCGGAAAGCCAGGTTCGGCTGCTCCGGGTAATTGAATCAAGGGAAGTTATGCGCGTCGGATCATCAAAGGCCATTCCTGTTGATGTCAGAATCGTAGCCGCCACAAATAAATCTCTTCTGACTCAGACAGAGGATCAGGAATTCCGGGAAGATCTTTATTACCGTCTGGCAGTAATCAAACTGCATCTGCCCCCTCTGCGGGAACGTACAGAAGACATTCCTCTTCTTTTTAATCAGTTTATTGTAGAATTTAATGAAAAATACGGAAAATCTGTAACCGGGCTTTCTCCTGAGCTTCTCAGCTTTTTTCAGGCTTATCACTGGCCCGGTAACATCCGCCAGTTCCGTAATGTAATTGAAGCGATGACCGTGCTTGCCCGGGATGATATCCTGCAGAAGGCTGATCTTCCGCAGGACCTGACAGCTGTTCCCAGAAAGGACGGTCACAGACTTTCTGATTCTGTAATACCCGGGGTTCGTCTGGAAGATTACGAAAAAGCAATTATTGAAAAAAACCTGCAGTTCTGCCACGGGAACCGGCTGAAGGCAGCGGAGACCATGGGAATTTCTGAACGGACTCTCTACCGTAAAATCAAAGATTTCGGACTCTGATCTATGCTGGTTACCAAAGAAGGAGTTGTCCTTTCCCGGAGGAGAAAAGGAGAAGCCGATGCCGTCATCAGCCTTTTAACAGAAGAAGGAGAACTTCTTCAGGTCTGTATTCACGGCATTCTGGCCACAAAAAAAAGAAATATATTTACAAGCGAACCAGGAAGTCTTATTTCAGCCACTTTTTACATGCATGGTGAAGACAGCATCCAGTCCTGCAAGGAAGCCTCCCTTACAGACAGATTCTCCGGTATTAAAGAAAGTTATGAATCTCTCACAGTCACTGCCTATATTCTGGATCTTGTTCTTGCTTTTTCTGCGGGCGAAAAGGATCCTGCGCTCTATAAACTGATCTTAAGCGCTTTAAAAAGGCTCAGTGAAATTCTGCAGGCGGATCCGGGGCGCATAAAAGACAGATTATTTTTAAAACTTTATATACTTTTTTTCAAAATACGGCTGCTGAGCATCTCAGGTCTTACCGGATATTCAGAGCGTACTTCGGAGATTCCGGAACCTGTCTCACCGGATGAACTGGATCGTCTGACGGATAACAAAAGTGATTTTCTGAAAGAATCTGCTCTCAGATACCGCTTCCGGGATTTTATGGAAATCTGTAATCGTTACGAAATAGACGAAGAAACAGCTTTAACCACACTCTCCTGGAGTGATCAGATCATAAATGAATACATAACGATTCCGCTCCGGTCTGCCGCAGAAGTCAGAAGAATCATGGGTTGAGGGGATTATCAGTGCTCCCCTGCTGCAATGCATCACTACGATGATCCCAGCATTCTGACAATCGACTCCTCGTTCGCTTCGCAGACTCCCTTCTCGGTAATCAGACCGGTAATTAAGGATGCGGGAGTAATGTCGAACCCGTAATTCAGGGCCTGGGTTCCCTCGGGATACACCCTCACAGAAGAAAGCTTTCCGTCCTGATCCAGGCCTGTGACAGTGAGTACTTCTTCAGGCGATCTTTCTTCTATGGGGATATCGAGTCCGCTGCAGATGTCTAAGTCGAATGTTGCTGCCGGAAGAGCCACATAAAAAGGAATATGATTGGCTTTCGCTGCCAGTGCTTTGAGGTAAGTTCCGATCTTATTGGCGGTATCGCCGCAGCGGGTTACACGGTCAGCCCCGGTAATGGCCATATCGACTCTGCCAAGCATCATCAGAAGTCCCCCGGTATTATCTGCAATTACAGTATGAGGCACAGCATCCTGAGTCAGCTCCCATGAGGTAAGGCTTCCCTGATTACGGGGCCTTGTTTCATCGACCCATACATGGACAGGTATCCCGGCTTTCTTTGCTGCATACATGGGAGCCATGGCCGTTCCGGAATTGACGATTCCCAGCCAGCCTGCATTGCAGTGAGTCAGAATGTTCACAGTTCCGTCTTTACCTTCGCTGACTTTGCGGTCATGGATTTTTTTTATGATTTCGAGCCCGAACTGTCCTACCGCTTCGGTCTTGATTACGTCTTCATCGCTGATTGCCAGGGCTTCGGTCAGCGCAGAAATGTATCCTGGACGGGCCCCGGCTCCGAGTATGGCTTTCAGCTCATTCAGATAAGGAGGAGAGGGCATTACGGGTGTTTTGCCGTTTCGCAGCGATTCAGTAAACCGGGTCATTCGGTCCGTTGCCCACATTAGGTTCACTGCGGTTGGACGGGCATTTCGGACAGCGGAGCAGTCTTTTTCAAAAGCTGCCCATGCCTTTGCCGGATCTGAGGATTCTGAGAGGGCTTTATTATAAGCAAGAGCCACACCATAAGCAGCAACCCCTGCTATGGTTCCGGCACCGCGGATTACCATCGACCGGATGACTTCAACGACATCTTCCACACTGCGAAGTTCCCTTGAACGGGAAAAAAACGGGAGAGCGGTCTGATCGAGCACCTCAAGAAATCCTGACTGATTCATCCAGTATGTTTTATAACGCATAATAAAACCATATTCCGGAAAGTGTGTTTTTCTTGCAATCCGAGGCCGGAATAGGGAACTGGGTTATGCTGAAAAACCGATTACAGGAACTGGGGATTGAACTTCCAAAGGCTGCAGCGCCCCTGGCTGCTTATACACCCGCCCGCCTCCATAACGGACTCATTTATATCAGCGGTCAGCTTCCGTTAAAAGACGGGCAGCTTATGATGACCGGACCCATGGACTCTTCCCGTTCTGCGGAGGATGCAAAAAAAGCAATGGAGCAGTGCTTTCTGAACGGACTCGCGGCGGCAGCACTGGTCTGCGAGCCCGATGCGATCAAAGGGGTTCTGCGTCTCGGCGCCTTTGTTTCTTCTGCGCCTGATTTCCATTCCCATCATCTTGTGGCAAATGGTGCTTCGGAACTGGCCCAGAGAATTTTCGGGGATTCGGGTGTGCATGTCCGGGCTGCGGTTGGGGTTTCGGCGCTGCCACTCAATGCCACAGTGGAACTTGAAATTCTGTTTACAACCATATGAAAAAGCCAGACATAAGCATTTCCCTGAGCCCTGGGGACCTGAAGCAGCCCTTCTTTTTTTTATTTGAACTGATTCGCATACTTGCCGGTGGACTCTACAGGGTGTTTCTTGAAGTTTATAATCCTGCCGGAAATATAATGAAATCGGTGCCTCGCCCGGTCTATTTTTTTTCTGCATTGAATCTCCTGTTGTTTGCAGTGGCGTTCCTGCCATGGGTACAGTATTCCATTACCCTGATCGACAAGGAGACTCTTAGGATAGGATCTGATTCCAAGCTTTGGTTTCTGCTCCCGGGATTTCTGGGGATTCTGCTGAGCCTTACAGATATTCCCTCCAGAAAAGCAGTGTATCTGGTTTTTCTGATGATAGCGGCCGCATTCTATATACTGGGTTTTTTGTTTCCGGGAACCATTCATGTGAAATTCAGATCAGAAGGGGATTACGGATTCACAGTCTTCTACTATATATATGGTCCTTTCCTGGCAGCAGCTCTGGCAGCCATACTGCTTTCCAGTCCCTTTGAGAAGCCTGTTTTTCGGATGATTCACTGGCTTTTTTCAAAGAACCATGATGTGCATCCTGTTCCTAAGACTGCTCTGTTTAGAGAAGAACACAGTCCTAAAGTAAAAAAACCGACAACCCGTGCCCGTGGTTCTGCATCAGGCAAAAAAAGCCTCACAGAAATCAGCGATGATCTGAAAAAGAGCGCTGCTTTGGCTGAACAGGCTGCAAAAAAGAGCCCTCCCAGCCGATCAGAGACAGGAACTGTTCCCCGAGCGATAAAGAAAAAGCAGCGTTCCCCGGCCAGGCCTTAAAGGCTGCCCAGTCTGATAAGGTTGTCCCGGGTAAGATCGCTAAGTCTTTTGCTGAAGTCCGGGCCTTTCTGTACTACTTCTCCCTGGAATGCATCGAGCAGATACTGATCAAAGGTTTTCTGATCGGCCTGCTTAGGAAAATCAACACCTTTACCGGTCATGGGCTGTCTTCTTCTTTTGTAGAAAACGGGGCTTTCTAACTGCTTGACTATCATAATCCACCTCCGGTTCACCTTCGAGATTTATGTCCCATTCAGTTAACGATAATCTAACACAATGGGACGAAAGTGAACACAATTTTTTTGTTACAATCAAAATTTTTTTAAAGCAATCGACCCTTACTGCCGACCACTAATAACCAATAAAATATATACCCACATTTGTCAACTACAACACGGATATTACTTATCAAAAAAGTGGCAGAAAGCGGAATCCTGCAAAGCTGTAAAGTAATGGGTGATGGAACCTCTGTTCCGCTCCCTGCCGTCTTAAGGATCAGTATAAACCCTAAGTGTGACAAAAATACTCGTTCCGGACCTCAAAAAGACCGAAAAAATGGTATGAACCTCAATTTTCGGCTGAAAATCCTGTTTTTTTTCCTGACCCCGGGCTTACTTTATTCGGAATCCGATTTGGTTTTTATTCCCCGGGGTGAAATTGTATCTGTGCAGAATAACAAAGGAATCATCCGGATCCGAAGCACACCTGCTGATGCGGAATCCACAGTAAAAGCAAGGGACCGATTCCTTAACGAGGAAAAAAGGCTGATCATCAGGGACCGTACCGGAATAGATGCAGGAGCCTTTATAACGGATGATGTTCGACTGGTAAAATCCGGTCCTGCATCGGTTCTGCAGCTTTACGGAAGATTTGAGGTTTCTCCGGAAAAGATCCGTTTTCTGGCCATTGGGAATACAGCAGGAATCTACACTGAGCGCAGTCCTTATAAACCCCCTGTGAATTTTGAACCTGCCCCGCGTAAATCCCTGCCTCAGTTTTATCACCATGTGGATAAAAAGCTGATGCTCCTTGTACCGGGCGATTACGTTGTTTTTGGACAGGGAAGTGATCCTTCTCTGGATAATTATAATCCCTATTTTTTTGAACGGGACCCAGCCATCACTCCGAAGCTTGAGTCCTTTTATATGGATAAATATCCCGTAACCAATGCGGAATATTCGGTATTTCTGAAAGAAACCGGACGCAGGCCCCCCCTTTCCTGGAGGAATAACGGTGGAATGTATCCTCAGGGAAAAGGGGACCATCCTTTTTCTGAGGCAGGCTACGAAGATGCGCTTGCTTATGCCCGGTGGAGCGGAAAGAAGCTTCCCAGTGAACTCCAGTGGGAGATGGCCGCAAGGGGCGGACTCAGTCTGCTGAGCAACGGACATGATCCGGAAAGTCTGCGGGCCACTCCGCCTGCGTACCCCATCGGAGACACCTTTGATCCGGAGAAATGCAACACCATTGAATCCGGGACGGCCGACACGGTTCCTGTTCAGAAAACAAACGATGCCGGTCCTTACGGAATAATGGGAATGTGCGGCAATGTGTCCCAGTGGACTTCGGATTATTACAGACCGTATCCGGGCCACCGTTTCCGGGAAAAGGGAATGTCAGGGACTTTGTATCGCATTATCCGGGGCGGTTCCTGGAGACAGGATAAAACAGCGGCCCGCAGTGACTCAAGGGATTATGCAGGTTTCCCCTCCCCCGGAAAAGATTTCACGGCCGGAATTCGCTTGATAGTTCCCGCGAAAAAGTAAACCCTGTCTGTAATGAACAGAAAACAGATCTGGTTTTTAAATAATACTGCATTTTTATGGTTATTTTTAATCGTGCCGGGGGCTCTCAGCGCTTTCCCCCGCTCTGCTGCGCCGAACCGCTGCAGCGTCAGCTTAGATCCTTTTACAGGAAAGGGAGAATTCAGCTTCACACCTTCCGCAAACGGAACGGTGAGTGTGACTCTTCCGGCTGAAAGCTCACTTAAGAGCGCTGCCTTTCTTATAAAAGGAAGAACCGGAAACCCCGATTATACAGAGATAACTGATCTGAAAGCTCCTCTGACTGCCGAAAACCTTCTGCGAAGTCAGTCCCTGAAGGTGCGGTTCATTTTAAAAAAAGAAAGTTATTTATTTAATAAAACCGATCTCCATTTCAGGGATCAGTGGCATCCTGTTCCCTCTTCCTTCTGCCGCTATGAACTCAATGTCCTTCTTCCTGCAGGCTTTACAGTGGTGTCTGAATCGGAAAGCGAGTCTGTACGCGATGCCGGGGACGGGACTGAGGATCACAGGCTGATTTTTCCGCATCCGCTCGATTCCCTTACCCTCACAGCTTCCTCGGAATACACCACAGAAACAGTGCGGATGACTTCCGTCAGCGGAAAGAAGATCCGTTTACGAATTCTTATGTTTCCTGAGGATAAAGATCTGCATTCTCTTTATCTAAAAAAAACTCAGTATTATATTGAAATGTATGAAAATCTTTTCGGTGAGTTTCCGTACCGGAGCTTCACTGTGGCAGCCTCTTCATTTCCTGCCGGATACTCGCTTCCGGGTTATACATTAATCGGCAGAAGGATTCTCAGATATCCGTTTGTATACGATAACTCACTGGGACACGAAGTGCTGCACCAGTGGTTCGGGAACGGGGTTCATGTAAATTACGGTGAAGGAAACTGGAGCGAAGGAATCACTACGTATTTTTCAGATCATTATTATAAATATCTGCAGGGAAACGATGCCGCCTACAGAAAAAATATGCTGCTTGTTTACCAGAAGCAGATTGCCGAAAATCCGGACAAGGACTTCCCGGTTACGGAATTCCGCTCCAACGAGGGAGGAATCCACCAGTCGGTCGGATACGGCAAAACAGCAGCAGTACTGCATAACCTGAGGCAGCAGCTTGGCCCTGATGTTTTTCTGAAGGCAGTAAATTCTTTCTTAAAGGAAAACATGTACAGAAGAGCCGGATGGAGCCAGCTTCAGAAAGCCTTTGAAAAAGCCTCCGGTAAAGATCTTACAGTTTTTTTTAATTACTGGCTGAAAGAAAAAGGGCTTACGGAACTGCCCGCAGTCACAGCGGAAGTAAAGGGAAAGATTCTTCCCTCCGGCAGTGAGTTTTATGAAACCGAAATCAGTCTTGTAACAGAGCCCGATTTCAGGAAAACAGGCTCCATTCCCTTCAGAATCACCGGTCCGTCCGGAGAATCAAAGACTATTTTTATTAATAATAAAAAGAAAAAAACAATCACTTCATTTTATCCTGCGGAAATAATCATGGACCCGAACTACGACATTCCCCGGTTTCCTGACAGATCAGAAAATCCCTTTACCTTAAACCGCTTTCTGGAGGGGAAATCCTGGATACTGTATCATGAAGGTGGAGATCATGAAAACCCCGGGATTTACTCGCAGCTTGCAGATTTCCTGAAAGGAACCGGCGCAGCTGAGACGGATGTACGGATCCGGAATACGGAAGATCCCGATTACACAGAGCTTCGCAGCCATAATATCATCCTTACAGGAAGGCATAACCGGCTGCGACTCCCTTTGTATGGATCAGTCAGAATTCCTGATTCCGGAAGTTATGTGTCAGTATACAGGAGCCCCTGGAACAGCAGCCTTACTGTAACTCACATCTGGTCAGAAAACGAAGAAGAAATCCGTCATTTTCTGCGGGTGCTTCCCCGATACGGCAATTATTCAGAAATAGTTTATAAATCCGGCAGACCAGTCCTCACAGAACTGCGGGATTCCGCCATGGGGAGTCAGGTAAAGCTTTACGGGAATCCGGATCATGAGCCGCTCATAATCAGTCCTCCTGTTACCCCGGAAACAGACCCTGCCCTCAGCTTCGCATCTCAGAAACTCAGAAATGCAGAAATCCTTTATCTGGGAGAACAGCATAATCTGATGTCGCATCACCTTTCTCAGGTTTCCTGGATAAAGGAATGGATGAGGCTGAAAAATATCAGTCCGGAAAACGCATCTAAGAGAACAGCCATTGCCCTCGAAATGTTTCCTGTTTCATCCCAGCCGGCACTGGATGATTTTATCAGCGGCAGAACTGACGAGAGAGAATTTATTAAAAAAAGTCTGTATTTTTATCACTGGGGGTTTGATTACGAACTCTACAGACCTCTCTTTCTTTTTGCACGGGAAAACAGAATCCCTCTGATTGCTCTGAATGCTCCGAGAGATCTGGTTCGCGAAACAGGCAGAAACGGCATACACGGACTGGCTCCCTATAAACAGGACCAGCTCCCTTTTCAGATGGATTTCAGCAGTGAAAGCTACCGGGAATTCCTTGCAGATGTTTTCAGTCAGCACATGGGTTCTGCATCCGGAAGGCTTTTTGAAAATTTTGTACAGGCGCAGATTCTCTGGGATGAATCTATGGCAGACACTCTTTACCGGTTTACTCAGAAGCATCCCGGTACCTCAGTCGCAGTCATAGCCGGAAACGGTCACCTTCGCTTTTACCGGGGTATTCCGGAACGAATGTTCCGGCGAAGTCATCTCCCCTTTGCTGTTTTACTTCATGACGACGACAAAGTCCCCGGTATTTCTGATTTTATCACAGAAACCGATAAAGAAATTTCCTCAGGTGCTCTGAAGCTGGGAGTGCATCTGAAAGAACACCCGGACGGAATTACGGTTACTAAAACCGAACCTGAGTCAGCAGCACAGAAAGCCGGGATTATGGAAGGAGATTTACTTCGCTCTGTAAACGGAGTAAATGTTTTTACGGCTGCTGAGCTTAGAACAGAACTTGTATTTCACGACCGCAGTAAACCAGCGAAGATCAAAGTATGGCGCAGAGGTAAAGAAGTGATTCTTAAGGTGCAGTTCTGACCAGGGCCTGGACCCACCTTCCTGACCTCCGTGTGAAAAAACGCATGGGTTCACACAGAGTTCACGGAGGGTTTGGAGAAATGCAGCAATGAAGACGAGGGTTAACAAAGATGGGCAGGATAGAACAGGATGCACCAGTGGTTAGTGACATGTTTATCCTGATAAATCCTGTGTATCCTGTAAAACAAGGACTCTGTGGGCTCTGTGTTAAAAAACGCCGGGTTTCAGAATCCGGATTTTGTTTTATATAAATACCAATACAGAACTTCGGATCGGATCAGAAGTCAGGCAGATCGATTTATACTTAAAGAAATTGCGGGGTTTGTAAGGAGCTTAAAAAAAAGCCCCGGCTTTGCCAGGGCTTTTAAAAGAAAACTATCAGTAATTCTGATAGAATATTTTATACACAGAAAAATGTGAAGTTCCCAGAATACATGTGGATCTGTCAGAATTACATTCCATAAAATAATTATAATTCTCTCCTGGTGTATTTCTTTCGACCCAGTCTGTACCGTTCTTTGTTGATTTAATGAACTGATATCCGAGGGCATAGACTCCGAAATCTCCTGTACCCAGACCGCCATCAAAGAAACCTTGAACGTAATCAGCCACAGAAGTATCGTTATTTAAAGTTAACCAGTCATCCGTATAGGCACTTGGCTTGGTAGATGAGAGAAGATAGAATCTGTCATTATTCGGATTCTGATAAATCCCTGTATAACTGATTTTTGTGTCTGTCTGACCAAGCCCCCAATTTGTAATCGAGCTGCAATAAGCTGCTGTGCCGGTGCATGCAGTATTCCAGCCTTTATCCCCGATTAAATGATAGCTGGTATCGTCCGGATTATAAATAGCATCTCTCAGATACGTTGTTGGATATGAAATCCAGCGAGTCCATGTTAAATCATCGCCATAATTCCAGATTGCTCCATCGCTTGAAACGGCAATTGCCATCCGATAATAACCACTAGTATATCGGCTACCATAAGCAATCCATAAACCACCAATATACTCAACTCTCCGCCAATGGTAAGTATTATCTAACCCTAAATTAAAGCATGACCAGGTTGAACCATTATAATAAGCTGCTTTTCCTTTACCTACTGCTACGATATTTGTTCCATCCGAAGCAATGTCCATTAATTCAAAACTGGATGTTACGCAGCCAGGTGTCTCATCAGACCATGTATCACCATCGGAGGAGGATTTAACAATGGAAAAATTATTCTGTTCATTACCAACAGCCCAGAATTTATTATTAAAAAATTTCAGAGAATACAAATCAAAATTCAGCTCCTCGGCAAGGGTCCAGTTATCCGGGCCTGCCGATGCAACTTCAGAAAGACTTCCTTCTCCTGCAATATTTGTGGCTGATACTTTAAAAAAGTATGTTTCTCCGTTTGCAAGGCCTGTGATATTCGCTGAATTTGTATTTGCCGTTACTTTGGTTGAGGACGTGGTCACATCATTTGCTGTGCTGTAATATACAGTGTAAGAATCGGCATGCGGAACTCCAGTCCAGCTGAGTGAAACTTCCGCATTCCCCGGGGTCGCTGTCAGAGAGCTGGTGGCAGCGGGAATACCGACAATGGTAACTTTATTAGAACTAATGGCAGTGGCATTGTCTTCATCAAGGATTCGTATGTAATACGTGAGCCCAGAGATTAAATCTGGAATGGTTACCGTAACAGTCTGACTGGATTCTGTACCCGTAATCGTGACTGTTTCACTGGCATCAGTATAATTGGTACGAAGATCGGTTTCAAGAGCAAATCGTACCTTTGCTGTGGTGGCTTTTGTGCCATTTATCGTAAGCTGGAAGGAATAGCTGGCCCCTTTATAAGTTTCGGTTGTGGTTAAAGTTCCAATACTATAGGTATTTGCGGGAACAGTCGCCCCCCCCCGCTCACAGTGGATGTGCTGCTGAGAAGCAGCAGAGGCAGCAGTCCGGAAAGGGAAGATTCCGTTTTGCCGGAAGGGCAGGCTGTTCCTGTAAGCCCGGCTATACCAACCATTACAGACACCATCAGTCTGCGAAAAATTAATTTTAAGTTCATTTGTTTCACCTGTTTTTTTTTCCTGTGCCCCGCTTTTTTTATACTGCCAGACACAGTTCGAAAAGCACATTAACATTCCCGCTTTCTTTGTCAAATCTTTTTGTGGGTAATCCTCACCCTTCGCTTATGAATCAGGAGAAAAATTCCGGGAATGGCCTCGCGCTTCACGACATAATATCGGCCATTGTCGCATTATTGCGGGAATAATTTTACTTGACATATGAATAGTCTTGTGGTATACATGGCCAAGATGGCTAATGCGGATATTTCCCCCAAGCCGCCTCCCTCCGAAGACTGGGTGGGGCTGACTTTTACAGATAATTTTTACACTTCAATATAAAAATTCTGCTTGAAAATCTGTTTTCGTCCGAATAAATAGCATTATGGGGGAATCAGCAACAGAAAATAATACAGTATGGGCCGAAGACCTTGCAAATAAGTCTTTCGGAATCATTGTATTGTTTCTTACTTCGGTTTATTCCGATGATGGGGTTTTCAAAGAACACACGCCGATGAATTACCATCTCCATATTCTTCAGTATAAAGATACATATGGCAATAACGGTTATATCTGTCTGGACACATCACTTTCAGTAATTCAGCCATTCGATCAAATCGATGCTGCAGAGGCTCTTCACTTCATTGCGGACGGATTCATTGAAAAATTAGATTCTATGGTCAAAGCCAACTGTCTTGACAAAGATTCACTGTTTGTTAAATCTCCGGCTGTATTGTGGGACAGATTTAACCAGATTAAAGAGGAATCTTTTATTTCAAATATAACTAAATTTAAAAATTTCACAGGAGCCGACAGAATAGCTTACTCTGAAAATAAATTCGAAACAAAATCCGATCAAGTCGACAGTCCGTTTACTGTAACATCGACGATTTTAGGGGATGCTAAAGTCTCGGTAGTCGAAACCAGGCAATTATCAACTGTGCATTAATGGCATCGTATTCGTATTCTGAAACTATAGCTGAGTTTAAGCAATTAGCAGCAGATTGCGGCCTAAGAATTGAGAAGCATAAAAATAAATACTCTGCCGTTGAGCCAGCAAGTGGAATCATCGTCCACCGGCTTGCAGTTATGGCCAATGATTTTAAACACGAAGAATCCTCCCACCAGCAGCTCCTGAGCACATCAGTGGATTACCAGAAAAGGAAAGCAGGAAAGTGATTCACCGCCTGCCCTGCTCCGGACTGACCGGAGCGGGTTGTCTGTTACAAGCAGATCTTTATAAATCTAAACCACTTACTTTTTAGAAGCAAAAGCATCCAGACTGACCTGTTTGATTTTGGAGGCCATTCCGGCAGTACCGAATGCGTTATAACGGTCTTCGCACACTTTCTGCATTTCTTCAATAGTAGGTTTCAGGAACTTACGGGGGTCAAACTCAGAAGGATCAGCTGCCATAAGCCTGCGCACTGTGGCAGTCCATGCCAGACGATTATCGGTATCTATATTGATTTTGCGGACACCCATCTGAATGGATTTCTGAAGCTCTTCCACAGGCACTCCGTAAGTTTCCGGGATGGCTCCGCCGTTTGCATTGATGATCTCAAGCAGATACTGAGGAACCGAAGAAGAGCCGTGCATCACCAGATGTGTGTTAGGAATTTTTTTATGAATTTCTGCAATGCGGCTCATCACCAGAACTTCGCCTGTGGGCTTTTTAGTGAATTTATAAGCTCCGTGGCTGGTTCCGATGGCTACTGCAAGGGCATCCACACCGGTTCTTTCCACAAACTCGGCAGCCTGATCAGGATCCGTCAGCATCATTTCGCGGCTGAGGGTTCCTTCTGCCCCGTGCCCGTCTTCTTTATCTGCTTTGAGTGTTTCCAGAGAACCGAGTACTCCGAGCTCTCCTTCTACGGTGACTCCCATTGCATGGCTTACTTCGACTACCTGTTTTGTTACATTCACATTATAGTCAAAATTTGCAGGAGTCTTTCCGTCTTCCATAAGGGTTCCGTCCATCATAACACTGGTGAAACCATTCCGGATTGCCGAAAAGCATACATCCGGGCTGGATCCATGATCCTGATGCAGTACCAGAGGAAGATGCGGATATGCTTCTGTAGCAGCAAGAATCAGATGACGGATAAAATGCTCACCTGCGTACTGCCGCGCTCCGCGTGAAACCTGAAGAATCACCGGGCTGTCGGTTTTGTGAGCGGCCTTCATAATTGCAAGGACCTGTTCGAGATTATTCACATTAAATGCGGGAATTCCGTAATTATTCTCTGCTGCGTGGTCGAGCAGGATCCTCATTGGGACGAGTGCCATAAAATCTCCTTTCAGTAAAATCTGATGATTTGATTCTGCACCCTCCCCTGGATTTTGCAAGTATTTTAAAAAAATTCAGTGATCCTTCCCGGATGTTTTTTCTGTTCGTTTTTTTATTACCGGAGACGACGGGTTCTGTTTTGTTACTTGCATTGCAGTGCCCCGGAATTTTAATGTTAAATTGAAATTTCATCTGTAAGGATATCCTGAACCATCATGATCTCATTTAAAATCCGGGAATTTTCTGAAAATATAATCTCCCTGCTCGATCCGAACGGGGCGGCACTGATAGCAGGCAGCGGGGAACACTGGAATGCTATGACTCTGAGCTGGGGTTCTCTTGGTGTTGTCTGGGACAGACCGGTTTTTATTGCTCATGTAAGGAAAAACCGCTTCACTCACAGCATTCTCAGCAGTTCCGGCAGCTTCACAGTGAATTTCCTTGGACCGGAACACCTGGAGCTGTTAGGCTGCCTGGGTCACCACAGCGGACGCGGACTGGATAAACCGGATTACTGTCAGTTCCGGGTGCATCCGTCTCTCACAGTACCAGCACCTTCTGCTGAGGGCGCACTCTATACCCTGGAGTGCAGAATTATCTACCGCTCCGACATCATTCCGGAAAATATTTCCGACGAAGAAATCCCCTTTACTCATTACGGAGACCCGATCTACCATACGGCTTTTTACGGAGAAATTACCGAAATTACAGGTAACGGAAGACCCCTGATTTCAGACGATCAGCTGACTTTGTAAAAACAAAAAACCCCGGACATTTCCGGGGTCCTGTGATTTACTTTTTCTGAATGTGTGGATCAGGGCTGTGCTGCAGGCGGATTACCGGCCCCTACTTTCTGGACCGGCAGCGGAGCCACTTTCTGGTATTTGAACTCAAGGAACACATTCCGTTCGTCGTCGTACCTCCAGTCCCGGATATCCACTACATCAATCCTGTATTTTTCAGGAATGCTCAGGTTGAAGATCGGGTGCAGATTCTTTGGCAGAAGATATGGATGCTTATGCCACTCCATTAAAAATCCGTCTATTACCGGATCCTGCCCCTGTTTGTTATTCCGTTTGTCGTGCTCTGTTTTGTTAAAAGGACTCTGAAGTGCATAATTATCAAACGGATACTTTAAATGATAAATTTTCTCGGCATTGAACTTTGCAAGTCTGGCCATGCGAATGGAATCCAGAAAATGCTCAATTTTTTTTCTGCGTGCGACTACCCGCTCATCCCGGTGAGTGGGCAGATTCACCCCGGCATTGAGACCTTTCGTACGGGCCTCTTTTGCAAGAAAAAGGTGCTCATACCCTTTTTTCATGTTTTCTTCAATATGGTATTTGTTCTTAGCAAAACGATGGGTTTTCGGATGATATCTGCGGTCTTCTATTCCGGCCTCGCGGGGAATCTGAAAATCACGCCTTTTCTGAGTTTTAGGTCCGTATTCCATGGAGATGTCCACCACACTGAGGTCCAGATCTCCTGCTTCAGGATCCTTTACTTCGATGGAATCGCGCAGCATGATTTC
This sequence comes from uncultured Leptospiraceae bacterium, assembly GCA_964594095.1. Classification (GTDB taxonomy): domain Bacteria; phylum Spirochaetota; class Leptospiria; order Leptospirales; family Leptonemataceae; genus CAZQKZ01. Next base: position 76,827 of record CAZQKZ010000010.1, read on the forward strand.
TGTGCGGTCAATATAAGCCTGGCTTAAATCCTCAAGAATGTGCTCTACCCTTGTCTGTGCATCCAGAAAACGGTTATAGGCATTGATGTAATCTTTCTCGTAAAGGTAGATCAGACCTTCCTGGTAGATTTTCTTGGCCTCATTGTATTTTTTAATCCGCTCCCACGGCTCGTTTTTTCGCTCCGCTTCGGGGACTGAATTAATGCATTCCGGAACAGGATCACAGGCAAAGTTAAAAGCCATCGGCCGCATGGCACGCAGATACCGGATCAGATCGTTCCTCTGCTGAACGGTTTTTTCCATTACAGACTGTGCAGCCACGGGGGACTGAAAAAATGTAAGCAGCGCTGCTGCGGTAACGGTGTAAAACAATGCCTGTTTTTTCATAATAACCTTTCTCTGGATAGATTCCTTTATTGTATCGGAATCTGGAAGGAAAAAACTGAATCCATTCGAAATATTTTCTTCTTTACCTGAGTAAATGATTTTCTTAGAATGTCTCTCATGCCTCCAGCTCCGAGTAAAGTAAAAGCAATCTCATACCGTAACAAAGATAAAACAATCTGCCCGGTCTGCCGCCATGAATTTCACAAAGAGCAGCTTCATTCCGGAGGGGGAAGACTGATCGCCGGTAAACTGACACCCGAACTGCGCAGAACTTATGAACTCAATAAAAAATACGGGCGGGTCTATCCGACTGCCTATACCATAGTCACCTGTCCGCAATGTCTTTATTCCTCCTTTCCGGGTGATTTTAATATGCTCAATGATGAGGAAATCCAGACAATCGGACGTAAAACTGCGGAACGCAGTATGGGAATCGAAAAAATCACCGGTCCTCTGGATTTTAACGAAGACCGCAACCTGATTCTCGGAGCGGCATCTTATATACTTGCCATTGACTGTTACCAGATGCGCGGGATCAATGTGGCGCCTACTCCCAAAAAGGCAATCTGCTCCATGAGGGGTGCCTGGCTTTTTGGCGATATGCACGAAGATTTTCCGGGATTGGGCTTCGATAAAGTAAGGGACTATCTTTATTTAAAAGCCGTTCAGTATTACACTCCGCTGCTTGATATTATGTCTAACGGAAAGGAACCTCACGATCAGTTTGTACCGCTTCTGGGGCCGGATACCGACCAGAACTGGGGTTTCGACGGAGTAATCTATCTTCAGGGATATCTTACCATGAAATATCTGGATAATATCGCGAAAACTATGACCGACAAACTCCAGGCTCTGGAAATGGCAAAACGGTTTCTCGGTAAACTCTACGGGATGGGGCGGGCTTCCAAAAACAAACCAACAGTACTCATTGACCTGTCCAAAGATCTTTACGAAAAACTCTCCGAAAGACTCGATAAAATGAAAGAAGAAGCCGGAATCGGCGAACCTGCCCCGCAGTAAGGGCCGGTCCCTTCACACAATGCTTTACAACTTTGCGGTCACAGTGTCTTATAACGGAGCTGCCTTCAGTGGTTTTCAGCTGCAGGACGGAGAGCCTACAGTTCAGTACGAGCTGGAAAAAGCATTCGGATTGCTGCTGAAACATCCTGTCCGCTTTTCTGTATCGGGCAGAACCGATGCAGGGGTTCATGCAACGGGCCAGGTAGCAGGCTTTACAATAGAAGAAAAAGACCTGCAGCCTGCTGTGATTTCCCGTTTTATTGAAAATCTGCCTTCCTTCCGGAAATCCGTAAACGCAGTGCTCCCACGCACTGTATCCGTGGATCACCTGAATCTGATGCCTCCGGATTTCCATGTCCGGTTTTCCTGTATGGCCAGGGAATACGAATACCTTATCTGGAACAGCAGCACGAAGCCAGTTCACTTCAGCGAATCCCTGCTTTGGTTTCGTCATCCGATTGATACGGAATCCCTCAACCTGGAAATGCAGAAGATTCTTGGAGAAAGGGATTTCCAGGCATTCACACGGGCAGATTATATAGAAGAAAACACTGTCCGCTATCTGGACACCCTTGAGCTGTCTGTTAAAAACGATCTTTTCCGTCCGCCGGATGGAAATCTGATCAGTTTCCGGGTCAGGGGAAACGCCTTTCTGCATAATATGATCCGCATTATAACCGGAACCATACTCGATAAAACCAAAGGCCTGATTCAGGATTCCTTCGAAGATATTCTGCTCTCAAAGGACAGGCTGCGGGCGGGCCATACGGCACTGGCTGCAGGCCTTTTTTTCCGGAAAGCATATTACAGCAGACGTTTTACAGAAGGTACGTCACTTCATCCCGCTCCCGAGGGATATCCGGTTTTCCGAAAAACTGTTTCCCTCAGGACTGCTGATCCTGAAACTGACCGTAATCCAGATGAGCCTTTTCAGAAATAAATACATAGTCTCAGCTGCCGTTCTGGCCGGCCTTTTTACTGGTCAGATCCATGCTCAGGAAGGAACCCGTTCTCTTAAGCATGATTTAGGTTTCTGGCTGGGTCCTTCCGCTCCCTTTCCCGGTACAGAACTCGATCCCATTCTTGATTCCACAATCGGAGTTGGTGCATTTTACCGTTTCAACAGACCATGGTTTTTTTCCACCGAACTGGGTGCCTATCATGCTGTGTATTCTTCGCGTACTACCCAGAAAGTAAGCCTGGCACCTGTTTATGCAGCTCTGGTTTATCAGCTGCCGATTCCTGCTAAATTTCAGTTTTTTCTTCGGGCAGGAGCCGGTTCTTCTTATATCGAAATCAGACCGCAGAACAGAGTCGGCTGGGAGCCAATGTTCCTTGCAGGGGGCGAATTTGCAATTCTTGCCAGCAGGCATTTCAGAATTGGCGTAAGAGTTGACTATAATTATATTTATGAATCATGGATGGATAAACCAGCTGATCAGGAACTGCTTCTCTATTACAATCTCCTTCAGAGACCCTCGGATCAGCCGATTGATCTGCGTTTTTACAATATGGGAAAGGAGTTCAGGACAATAGACGGTGAATTTATGCACTTCGGAATCATGATGTCATTCATTCTCTGAATCAGGTGAAGTTTATGAAATTTAAAAATATTATTATCATGCTGATTTCAGCGATCATCATTATACAGGCAGTCAGCTGCAATAAGAGTAACGGAACTGATAACAGTGCCTATCTCCCTCTGCTGTCGCTATTAGTTAATAAAAGGCTCACTGTAATCCTGAAGGGAACTTATGCTACAGACAGGCCTCTGGATTTTACTGAGATTAATAACAACAGTCTTTTTATAAATCCTTCGGTATTTCCTGAAGATAATGTAAGCGTACCTTCTCTTTCTGATCTTAAAATTCTCCTTGACCTTGGCGAAATCAGACTTTCTTCCAAACCTTATCCGCTTCTCGCAGTTAATGATGCAGAAAAAGCAGAAGAGTTCTGGGACATTGTATCTACGGAGAGGCAGGTTTACTGCAGCCATCTTTACGCCATTGATAACAAATATGACACCTGCTGGGACTCCGGAGGCCTCTGGAATTTTCAGAGTTATATGAACGGTGACGGAGCAGTGTATCCATCCAGGGATCCGGGACCTGCTGCTTACCTTCATGCAGGCATATTTATGCGCGGAGTTGTAACCGGTTTCAACCGCATTAACGGACTGCCTGAACTCACCACATTTGATAATAATGAGGTATACGGAACTCAGATCATGCCCTATGTGAACTACAATCCTGGTTCAACCATAGCAGATAAGGAATTCCAGACCCCACAGTTCTTCCCCCTCCATCATCAGGCGGAATTCGGACAGCATGGTCTGATGAATCTGAATACCGGAAACCATTATGCTGTTCTGGAAATCCGTTCTAATATAAAAGAGAATCTGATGCTTCATTCTGTTACAACTGCGGCAGGTAAGAAAATCACGCTGGTCGCTTTCAGTGACTGGAACAAACCACATGCAAATGAACCTGACATTGGGGGAAATGTAAAGACCCGCGGAAGAATTTTTTATCCCGATATAACCCGCGACCTTGTGATTGACGGGGGAACAAAAAGCAACCGGCATTACTACGCGGTTTACTACTCACACGAATGCTTCGATGGCACCAGTAAATCCTGCGATAAGGAAAAAATGCTGCCTTACGCAGCCACTCCGGTCCGGGCCGGAAACGACAACCGGCTGAAAAATCTGATGCCCGGTGAATATTTCCTGCAGTGCCGGTATGACGAAAAATATGACGGCTGGCCTGAAAAAGTACTCAGCGAAATTAAAATAAATATAGGCGCGGGACCAGGGGTTGAAAAAATTGCCTGTGCGTGCGGTCACAGCGAAACGGAGGGATGTCAGTAAATGATCTTTGATGCAGATCTTTCAGTAATTAAAAACCTTGATCATTTAACAATTATTGCCCAGCCAGTGGCTCCTCTCGGAGTGAACTGTGTTTTTTTAATTTCATCTAAGACCCGTCATACCGCAATTATTGATCCGGGCGGTTCAGAAATTCTGCTGAAAAGCATTATAACAAATCACAGTCTTAAACCGCAGAAGATTCTGCTTACGCACGGTCATTTCGACCATATAGGTGCTGTTGATGATCTCTGTGAATATTCGGTTCCTAACATTAAAAATCCCGCCCTCATGATACACAGGGAAGACGAAGAATTCCTTCGCCGGGCCGACCAGTCAGCACTGAAATTCGGACTCAGAATGGAGCCTGTTCACTCCTCGGTTACGGAATATCTGACCGATGGTCAGATCATAATGATCGACGATATTGAAATTCATGTGATACACACCCCGGGGCATTCAAGGGGATCAGTCTGCTTTTATCTTCCCAGAGAAGGTTATCTGATATCCGGAGATACACTGTTTGAAGAAGGAATCGGCCGGACCGATCTTCCCGGCGGAAGCTATGAGACTCTTCTGGAATCCATTCAGGGAAAACTTTTTGCACTGCCCGATAATGTAACCGTAATACCAGGTCATGGAGATTTTACCACTATCGGACATGAAAAGACAGGCAATCCTTATGCCAGTATCGGAGCCCCTGTCTAACGATATTTTTTTTTGTAAGACCGGCCGCTTTCAGAAATTTTCTTGCCAAAAGAATGAATCAGCGGTACTGTTAAGTTCTTAAATTACAATTCGGCAGGCATAATCATGAAAAGACAGACTGTAATCGGGCATACTGTAAGCATCTCAGGCGATATTATCGCAAAAGAAGACCTGATCATTGAAGGCGCAGTAACTTCCAATAAAATTGATGTAGGAATTGAAAACACGGTAGTAATCGGACTGAATGCAATCGTTCGCGCAAAGTCTATTGTAGCGGGGACTGTGATCATTACAGGGGATGCGGAGTGCGGAAGCATTTATGCAGAAACACAGGTAATGATTTCATCTACCGGCAAGCAGATTGGTGATGTCAACACTTCGGAAATGGAGATTGAACCTAAAGGCTATTTCAGCGGAACTCTAACCCTTCGCAAACTCAGCGCATAATTTCTTCGGTAAAATCCGGAAAACCCCGCCGCAAAGCGGGGTTTTTTTATTCTCAGGGGAGCTGCTCAAAGAAGTCATTTCCTTTATCGTCTATCACAATAAAAGCCGGGAAATCCTTAACTGTGATCTCCCAGACCGCTTCCATACCAAGTTCTTCAAATTCCACAAGCTTCACTCCGGTAATACATTCTTTTGCAAGAAATGCCGCCGGACCTCCAATGGATCCCAGATAAAATCCGCCATGCTTTTTGCAGGCTTCTTTTACCGCTGCTGACCGGTTTCCCTTGGCAAGCATCACCATGGACCCACCCCGGCTCTGGAAAAAATCCACATAGGAATCCATTCTTCCGGCTGTGGTGGGTCCAAAACTTCCTGAAGCCATTCCATCCGGAGTTTTTGCAGGACCCGCATAATAGACCATTTTATTTTTGAAATAATCAGGAAGCTCTCCGCCTGCATCCACCCTTTCCTTAAGCTTTGCATGAGCAATGTCTCTCGCCACAATCATGCTGCCGCTCAGAGAAAGCCTTGTCCGGATAGGATATTTGCTGAGCTCTGCTCTGATCTCATGCATCGGACGGTTGATATCAATCTGAACCGGGTTTGCAGACTGAATTGTTTTAGGAGATGGCAGGAAACGGGCAGGGTCCCTGTCCAGTTCTTCGAGGTAAATTCCGTTTTCACTGATTTTGGCGGTTATATTGCGGTCCGCAGAGCAGCTGACCCCGATTCCAACAGGAAGCGAAGCACCGTGACGCGGCAGTCGTATGACCCTGGCATCCAGGGCAAAGTATTTACCCCCGAACTGAGCACCCAGACCTGATTTACGCGCAACATCCATTACCATGGCTTCCATTTCAAGGTCCCGGAAAGCATGACCAGTCGGAGACCCTTTTACCGGCAGGTTATCAAGGTATTTCGCTGAAGCCATTTTTACTGCTTTCAGATTCATTTCTGCAGAAGTTCCCCCGATTACAATCGCAAGATGATACGGAGGACAGGCCGCTGTTCCCAGACTTTTCAATTTTTCTTCGAAGAATTTACGGATTCCGGCCGGATTCAGAACGGCCCTTGTTTCCTGAAAAAGAAAGGTCTTATTGGCTGATCCGCCTCCTTTGGCCATGAACAGAAACTTATACTGATCACCTTCCGTGGCCTCGATATCAATCTGAGCCGGAAGATTGCATTTAGTATTGACCTCTTCATACATTGATAGCGGGGCATTCTGGGAATAACGCAGATATTCTTCTGTGTAGGTTTTGAAAATACCTCTGGATAAAGCTTCGCTGTCTGAGCTCCCGGTCCAGATCTGCTGGCCTTTTTTTCCCATAACAATCGCAGTTCCGGTATCCTGGCAGGATGGCAGCAGACCTTCGGCTGAAATGACTGCATTTTTCAGCATCGTAAGGGCTACATAACGATCATTGTCGGATGCTTCGGAATCAGAAAAGACAGCTGCCAGTGCTTCGAGATGTGAAGTTCTGAAAAAATAATTGATATCGCTGAAAGCTTTTTTTGACAGATAAGTCAGTCCTTCGGGCAGGACTTTTACTATTTTCTGTCCGTCCAGCCAGGAAACAGAAACATAGTCCGAGGTAAGATGCATATACCGGGTATCATCTTTTTCCAGCGGAAACATCGGTGAATAGAAAAAATCGGTCATAACGAACACTCCGTACTGTCTGTTGAATAGAACCCAGAGTAGATTCTGCGCACCTCCTGGCAAGCGGAATACTCGGCCGCTTAATACTTGCTTTTTTATGAACCTGTTTCTTTTTTGATTTTATGAAAAAACAATTCACCTTTTTATTAAGTCTGATTCTGCTGGCCTCTGCTGTGCCTCTCGCAGCCGGTTCCGACGAAAAGCTTCTTGAAGGAGCTAGGCACGGATCTGTGCGGACAGTAAGGGAAGCCCTGAAAACAGGTGGCAGTGTAAATGCCCGGGACAATGACGGAAAAACCCCGCTGATGCTGGCATCCTGGCAGGGGAATTTTGAAATTGTGAAACTGCTTACCGAAAAAAAAGCAGATGTAAATGCAGAAAGCAGGGACGGAGCCACTCCCCTGATCCTGGCAAGCTGGAAAGGGCACACTGCAATAGTTAAACTCCTTATTGAAAAAGGAGCAGATGTTAACGCAGCACATTCAGAAGGATGGACACCGCTCATGACAGCCGCCGGAAACGGTCACACAGAAATCGTTAAACTGATTCTGGCAAAAAAACCGGATGTTAATGCAAAGCATTCAAAGGGCTGGAGTGCATTAAGCCAGGCAGAAGAAAAAGGGCACAAAGAGATCGTAAAACTGCTGCAGGAATCAGGCGCGAAATAAAAAAAAACTCTCACATATAAAAAAAACCCGGAACTGCATCCGGGTTTTTCTGATTTTTAATACACATCAGATTTTAAATCTGTTTACAATATTCCTGAGAGCTGTAGCCGAATCGCTCAGACTTTCTGCAAGCTTGGAAGACTGCATGGCATTCGAAGCCCCCTCTCTTGCCACCTGGGAAATCCCTTCGATATTTCTTGAGACATCTTTCGATGCTTCGAGAGACTGGCCTACATTATTGGCAATTTCTTTTGCTGTAATGGACTGTTCCTCAATCGCAGAGGCAATGGCACCGGAGATAGAATTCACATCCCCAATCACAGTGTTTATCTGAGCAATCGAAGCCACTGCCCCGTCTGTGCTGGACTGAATCGCCTGAATCCGGTGACGGATATCTTCAGAAGCATCACCTGCCTGTCTGGCAAGTTCTTTAACTTCAGAAGCCACTACGGCAAAACCGCGGCCTGCATCACCTGCCCCCGCTGCTTCAATCGAAGCATTCAGCGCCAGAAGATTGGTCTGGCTTGCGATACCCACAATGGTGTCGATTACACGGCCGATTTCACCGGCGTTATGACCCAGTTCCTGGATTACTGTGTCTGCATCCCGGGCCGTCTTATTTGCTTCGTTTGAAATTCTGGAGGCATCAGCAGTCTTTTTAGCAACCTCACCAATGGAAATCGACATCTCCTCGACAGCACTCGAAATAACCTGAAAATTCTGGTTCATCTGCGTAGCTGAAGATGAAATATTCTGAACCTGGGTTGAAAGCTCCTCAATGGATGCAGAAAGGCTCTGACCGGTTTCAGACATATATCCGGAGGATTTGTACACTTCTTCTGTTGTTTTTGAAATATCGACTACAATATTATGTATTTTTTCTATGAATTTATCGAGCCAGCCGGAAAGGACACCCAGCTCATCTTTACTTTCAATTTTGAGACGCTTGGTAAGATCTCCTTCCCCTTCTGCGATATCCTGAACCCTCTCTGTCATGAATTCGAGCGGCTTAACGATCCCTCTTACAATAATGAAAGAGAAAATTACTCCGAGAGCAGTAATTACAATGACCGTAGTAATAATGACTCCAAGTCCGACAGCCGCACCTGAATTCGCATCACTCACCATTTCATGGGTCCCTGAAAGATTGTTCTGTGTCATTTCATCCATCTTGGCCCCGAAGGCATCGGAGATAGGAACCATGATTTTTACAAGGGCTTCGTATTCCTGAATCAGGGCTGCCTGCCGGTTCAGGTCACGGTTTTCCGCAAGGGATTCAATTTTTTTATCCAGATCCACATAGGTTTTCCGCCAGTTTTCATACAGAGGAACAATTTCTTTCTGCATTCTTTTTCCGGCTTCCGTTATTCTTGGAAGGGCAGTAAAATCCTTCCAGTTCTGATCAATAATGTCCCATGATTTTTTTCTTTGCTCCTGAATTTTCCGAAAATCCGCGGTGGCATTGGCTTTATCCTTAAATTCATATACATTCAGAGTCTGTGCCCGGATCACCATTCTCTCCCGGTTCAGATTAGAAAGATACAACAAAGCCGGTAGCCGGTTATCCGCGAATCTGTTCATATCAAATCGATAACTGTAGAAACCGTAAATACCGATGAGACCCGTTGCAATCAGACCGATCATCAGCATGGAGGCCAGCATTATTAAGCGACTTTTGATGGTTAGGTTCATTTCCGTTCCTGTGAAAATATCTTAGTGTTTTAGGAGAATATAATATATTGAACGGAAAAAAGCAAGAAAAAAATTAGCAGGTTAACAGATTATTAAGAGAATAGTCCAACGAAAATTCAGGAAGGAAGGCTGCCGTCAGAAGATTTTACTCCCCTGACGGCAATTTTTTTTATACGGAAGGAGTGTAATCGCGGGTTACATGACCGGTATAAAGCTGGCGCGGTCGGCCTATTTTACCGTTAGGAGCTTCGATGAGTTCTTTCCACTGAGCAATCCAGCCTGGCATACGTCCCATGGCAAACATAACAGTAAACATTTCAGTAGGAATGCCGATCGCTCTGTAAATAATTCCCGAATAGAAATCCACATTCGGATAAAGCTTTTTCTCAATAAAATATGAATCCGTGAGCGCAGCCTCCTCCAGTTGTTTAGCAATATCGAGAAGAGGATCCTTTTTACCAAGGCGGGCCAGCACATCATCAGCAGCTTTTTTAATAATCACAGCGCGCGGATCAAAATTTTTATATACCCGGTGACCGAAACCCATGAGGCGGAATCCGGAATCTTTATCTTTTGCTTTTTCTATGAATTTCTTAGTTCCACTGCCATCTGCATGAATCATTTCGAGCATTTCGATTACAGCCTGGTTCGCACCCCCATGAAGCGGTCCCCAGAGAGCATTCACACCGGCAGAAACAGCGGCAAAAATATTCGCGCGGGAGGATGCCACAAGGCGCAGAGTGGAGGTGGAACAGTTCTGCTCATGATCAGCATGAAGGATTAACAGCAGATCCAGCGCTTTTTCGACCACCGGATCCACATGATAATCTTCAGCGGGAACGGCAAACATCATTCGCAGGAAATTCCCTACATAACTGAGCTCATTCCTTGGATACATCATCGGCTGACCGATGGATTTTTTATAGGAGTAGGCAGCAATAGTCGGAGTTTTAGCAATGAGGCGATGAATGGATACTTCCCGGTGTCTTGCATTCAGAGGGTCGGACGAATCCGCATAATAACCTGAAAGGCTGGAAATCATGGAGCTCAGAATCGACATGGGATGAGAATTTTTCGGAAATCCGCCGTAAAGATGCTTGAGATCTTCGTGAATCATTGTATGGCGGGTGATGATGCTGCGAAATTTCTCAAATTCCTGCTTTCCGGGCAGTTCGCCGAACATAAGTAAATAAGCCACTTCCAGGAAGGTTGACTTTTCAGCCAGCTGCTCAATAGGATATCCTCTGTATTCCAGAACTCCCTTTTCTCCATCGAGGAAAGTGATGGCACTGCGGCAGGCACCGGTGTTTACATAGCCTTCATCAAGGGTGATCAGACCCGTCATTGCTCTGAGCTCTGAGATATCAATGGCACTTTCATTCTGAGTTCCGGTCACAATCGGAAATTCATACTCTTTGCCCTTATAGATGAGTTTTACGGTTTCTGACATGATTCTCCTCCCTTTTTTATCTTGCAATTTACAGGATTTACTTTTTAATATCCAACAGGTTCCGTATTTTTTAATAATAAGCAACCTAAAAAAAAAGAAATCTGCATTCTCCAAAAAAAAAATTGCCCGGTCGGTACATAACAATTGCTTTTCAATTCCTGGTCATTTCTGATTTTTTCAGCAGTTATTTTCACCGTTTTCTTTCATATCAGAGAAAAACACAGACCTTTGCTGATCCTTGCCGCATCCCTTTTCTTTTACGGATTCTGGAACTGGAAAATCACCCTGCTCCTGGTACTTACTGTCTGGCTGAATTACCACACAGCCCTGCGGATTCATTCAGGCGGAACTGCCTTCTGCTCCCGTAAATGCCTGCTTACAGCCGGGGCAGCACTCAATATTTCTTTTCTTATATATTTTAAATATTTTATGTTTTTTTCATCGGGCCTTCTTGAGCTTGCTGAAATCACCGGTACAGGACTCTCCTGGAATGTACCTCAGATTCTTCTTCCGGTAGGAATCAGCTTTTATACATTTCAGATTACAGGGTATCTCGCTGATGTTTACAGAAACCGCATACCGGCTGAAAAATCATACGGCAAGCTGCTTCTCTTTACAGTTTACTTTCCGCAGCTTGTAGCCGGACCTGTGGAACGCGCTGAAAAGCTTCTGCCTGAACTCAGTTTCCAGGATTCAGGAAATTACCTTACCGATCCAAAGGTAAGAGATCGTATTGCATCCGGCGGGTATCTGTTTCTCACAGGTCTTTTTAAAAAACTCTTTGTCGCAGATAATCTGGCTCCCTTTACCGATATTCATCTGATTCCCGGTCTGCCTCCACCTTCCTACGGATACACCGCTGCCGCTGTGATTTTCGCAGTTCAGATCTATGCAGATTTTTCGGGCTATACCGATATGGCCCGCGGACTTGGCCGGATTCTCGGAACAGAGCTCACAGAAAATTTCAGACTTCCTTTTTTCGCTTCGAATCCTTCAGAATTATGGAGACGCTGGCATATTACTTTAATGTCTTTTTTAAGAGATTATCTTTATATTCCTCTGGGCGGCGGCCGGATGGGCCGATTCCGCGAACTGCTGAATATCATGATTGTATTTTTTATAGGGGGCCTGTGGCACGGAGCCAGTGTCGGCCATATTGTCTGGGGACTCTGGAGCGGCCTGCTGGTTGCTCTTTACCGGCTTTCGCAGCCATTCATAACTGCAGTGTCAGATTTCCGGCCTTTTCCGGGGAAAGCTGGTGCATTGACCTCTGCAGGCATCCGTCCCATGATCTATGCTGCCGGGATTATTTATACTTTTTTTATGTTTTCCTGGGGGGCACTTCTGATCCGTATTCCCTCTGTCGAACAGTTTATACATATTTACAGTAATCTTTTTCCTGCACCTGATGCATCACCGGTTCCGCCTCTCTGGCCTTTTCTTCTTTTTTATATGTGGCCCGTTCTGCTGACAGATTATCTGTTTTACAGAACGGAACAGGGGAAGCCCGCGGGCCGGATGTTTCAGCAGACCTGGTCTGCAATTATGATTGTTTTAATCATTTTTTTCGGTTTCCGCGGTTCCCGTGAGTTCATCTATTTTCAGTTCTGATCAGTATTCCTTCAGCTTAAGGAATCTTCCGAAAAAGGACTTAAAATCCTGAACAATCAAATACTGACAGGGAACCACAATTAAAGTCAGCAGCGTGGCAAACGAAAGACCCCAGCTGAAAGCAAGAGCCATCGGGACAAGGAATGGATCATGCCCTCCGATTCCGTAAGCAGTGGGAAGGAGACCCAGTACCGTGGTAATGGTAGTCAGCATCACTGCCCGCAGGCGGATACTCCCCGCATAAAAAACCGAATCAAACGGCGATGCATCCGGATTGTTCTGCCGGTAATTATTGGCGAAATCCACCAGCACAATGGAATCGTTTACCACAACCCCCGAAAGTCCGATGATTCCCATGATCGACATGAAGCTGAACGGATGGCCGTGAGTAACGAAAGCAATGACCACTCCGATCAGTGCAAAGGGTATGGCGGCTATCACCACAACCGGCTGCACCAGGGAACGGAAAAGAGAGGCAAGAATCATAAAGATTATTAAAAATCCAACAAGGAATGCACCAAGCAGACTGGACATGGATTCCTGTGTATCTTCATTTTCGCCTCCGAATTTTATTCTGTATCCTGGGTACTGATCCGGAAGATCGCCTGCGCTTTTCCGTATGACTTTAACTGCCTCTGCAGGAGTCAGTTTATTTTCAATTAGATTTGCAGTGACTGTCACGAGTCTGCGGCCTTCGTGATGATTCACCGAAACAAGACCCTGTGTACGGGTCATGGTGATCAGGCTGCCCAGAGGAATCAGCTTGCCCGCTCTGTTCACTACAGAAATCTCTTTCAGAAATCCAGGATCTTTTCTGTATTTTTCAGCAAAACGCACGCGCACATCCACTTCCTCGCTGGCTCTTTTGATTGTTGTGGCTACCGCACCCTGAAAAGCTGAGTTGACTGCAAGTGCAATCTGTGTTACATGAACCCCTGTCTGGGCTGCCAGACGTTCATTGATTTTAATCTGCACTTCGTCCTTTCCTTCCTCAAAATCATGATCAATATCAACAATACCATCAATGGTAAGAAGAAGACTTTTGTATTTTTCTGCGATTTCCTTAAGGATTCTGAAGTCATCCCCGGTGATTTCAATAGCTACCGGTCTTCCCACCGGCGGACCTCCCTGAAGCTTCTGAAATTCAATATTTGTAAGCTTTCCGCGAAGATCCTCGTAACCCGGCGGAATATCATATTTCCGTGTAGCGAGGATTTCCTTTACCATTTCTTTAATATCTCGCTTATCCTCACCCTCACCATCAGACTTTCTGTCCTTCAGCTGGGTTTCCAGTTTGGAGGCAAGCACGTCGGGACGCAGCATCCATTCAGTTGCATCTCTCACCTGATTTATGATTTCCTGGGCATTTCTTTCTCTGTCCCGTTCAGGAGTAAGGTAAACCATCAGCTGACCGTAGTTGCTTCCCCGCTTCGTGAACGGATCGTTGGGGTTCTGAGACTGAATACCTGTGCGCGAAGTGAATGTATCGAGTTCTTCCGACTGAAGCTTCATCACTTCATATTCCATTACTCTTATAAACCGGGAAGTGTATTCTTTAGATACGCCCATCGGAGCAGTCAGCTTAACCTGAAAAGTTTCGATGGCATCGGGAAACAGCCGGAATTTTCCGAAAAATGCCTGCACAAGAATGGCCCCGAAAAACAAAGCAGTGATCAGTATCATTACAAGATATCTGCGGTTCAGAGCCCATCGCAGACTCGGCTCATAGATTCTGCGGCGGAGATACAGAAACCAGCCTGAGTCTTCCCCCTTTACTTCGTGGCTGTGCTTACTGTATTTGTTCATATCGTAGAGATGCGACGGCAGAATAAAAAACGACTCTGCGAGCGAGGCAAGAAGCGCAATAATAATCACCAGAGGAATTGTGAATATAAACTTACCGAAAATACCGCTCATAAACATAAGCGGGGCAAAGGCTGCAATTGTAGTTGATACGGTTCCCATAATTGGTGCCACTACTTCTGTGGTTCCCTTCACGCCAGCCTCATAGGTGCTGTAACCTTCCTCCAGATACCTGTAAAAATTTTCGGATACAATAATGGCATCATCCACCAGAATCCCGATCACAAGAATCAGACCGAACATGGAAATCAGGTTCAGAGAGACCCCCATGTAATCCATCACCATAAATGTAACTCCCATGGAAACCGGTATTCCAAGAGCCACCATCAGAGATGTCCGCCACCCCATAAAAAAGAAGAGAGAGACAACAACCAGAATCAGACCCGAAACTCCGTTGCTGACAAGCACACCCAGTCTTCGTCTGATAAAATAAGAAATATCATTTACATAGGAAATCTCAATTTCAGCCGGGGCCTTCCCTTTGAATGTGTCGACTGTCTCTTTAATACGATCCACAAGTTCAATGATGTCAGCTGATTCCCTCTTGAGTACAGTCAGGGTGACGGCCGGATTCGCACGAACCTTTTCGTACGTTTCCGCATCGGCGAATCCTTCTTTTACAGAGGCTATATCTCCGACCGTGATTATACTGCCGATATCATTTGACCGTACAGGTACCCCGGGGATTTCTTTAACACTTTCAAATTCGCCAGTAGTCCTGAGGGTAATCTCCCGCTCCGGATTTTCGATTCTGCCTCCCGGAAGATTAATATTCCGGTTGCGGACAGCCTGGATAATCTCTTCAATACCCATGTAGCTCTGCTTCAGTCTGCCAGGATCCACATCGATGTGAATTTCGGTATCCCTCCAGCCATTCCTTGCCACACGGGCCACCCCGGGTATATCCAGAAGTATATTTTCAAGAATCTCTGCCTGATCTCTCAGTTCTTTTTCGGAAAGGAAAGGCTGCCCGTTTTCGCCGGTTTTTGCCGCAAGACCGATTTCAATTACCGGGGACTGCTTAGTTGAAATTTCAAGAACAACAGGATCTTCCGCATCATCCGGAAGATCATCCACCCTGTCCACTGCACTTCGGATATCCTCAGTTACTTTGTCGGGATCAGAAACATCGGGATCAATTGTAATAACAATTCCCGAACGGCTGTCAATGGAACTGGATCGGAATTCTTTCATTCCGTCCACTTCCTTAATGGCGTCTTCAATGGGCTTTGTTACAAGTTTTTCGACTTCCTGAGGGCTGGCTCCAGGATAAATCGTGGTTATCACCACTATATCGAAATCAATATTCGGGAAGGCCTCACGGTTCATGGTAACCGCCTTCCAGGTCCCCACTCCTATCAGAATGGCAGTCAGAAGATTTACAAAAATGTTACGGGATACAAAGTATTCAATTAAGGCATTCATGTATGAATATGTTCAGGGCATATATCACTAAGTCAAGAATAATAGAGGACCGGGAAAGGAGGGATGAAAAAAAATCAGTCTGCTTCCCTGAAGGGAAGCAGACTGATTCACATTACAGTATCGTTACTTATTTGTATTGAGCCCGATCGGCAGGTAAGCCGGGCAGAATCCCACTGCAGCTGTGAGCAGCATAACAGCGGCAACTGCATAAACCACAACAGCCCCTGTTCCGGAAACTGTTCCGCTGTAAGCCACTCCGATCAGAACCAGTGCCACAACGGCCCTCAGTACACGGTCAATCATTCCCATATTGATTGTCATAAAACCACCTCTTATATGTAATTGAGACTAAATCTCGATTATAAGTCAACATCTTTTTACACATTATTACAGTGCTCTCCCCTTTTTTTGTGCCCATTTATTTCATTTGATCATTAATAGGCCGTATATAACACTGGCATGCAGACAGAAAGAGTCTCATTCCAGGATAAACGGAGGATTTTATGAAGAATAAATCCATAAGAAGAATCTTACTCTCAGTCACTTTTGCAGCGGGTGCAGTATTTCTTTTCCCAGGTGCAGCTCATGCTGCAGATGACTGCCAGGCCGCATGTAATCTGTATACAGAATGTGTTGAGTTCATGAATGGCAGAACTGCCACCGCAGATGAAAAAAAGACCCTTACCGGCGGCTGTATGAAAACCTGTAACCTGAATAAGCATAAAGCAGGAATCATGATGTGCTATAAGGAAAGCAAAGGCAAAGAGAAAGCAAACGCCTGTAAAACCTATGCTCAGTGCATCCTGAAGAATTCAAAAAAATAAACTCAGCGGTCCCCGGTCCATTACCGGACTGGGGCACCTATTTCAGTATATAAGTCCAGTCTGTAAAGACCGGTTCTATCCCTTTGGAAATCAGCATTTCCTGTATTTCAGACACGGACCGGTCATCTTCTATGGCAAACTGCCCTGTTTGTTTCATTTCATCTTTTGCTGCGGTCCGGTTTTCTGATGCCGTATCCGGTTTAAGACTGTAACCACCCGGATCCGTCCGCGACGCAGCGCTCATCGCAGTAATACAGATTTCCGCCATGGAATCGCGCAGCTCTGCTGTCTCGCGGGTGGAAAGCACAATTCCGGCATCCGGCAGAAAAAGACGCAGTGCGCAAAGATATCGCACATAATCCGGATCGCTCACCAGAGGGACCGCATTTACTCCTGAGGCCGGTCTCAGTCTCGGCAGACTTACCTGAATCTGCGTTTTCCAGTATCTTCTAAGAAGGTACCTCGCATGAATTCCAGTATAAAAAACATCCGCTGCCGCATCCGATAGGCCCACGAGTGCCCCGATAGTGATTTTACGGAAGCCGGCCTTACCTGCTCTGTCAGGGGCATCCAGCCGGAATTCCATTCTGCTTTTGATTCCCGCCAGATGGACTTCCTTATAACGGTGCGGATTGTAGGTTTCCTGGTAAATAGTAAGGGCATCGACTCCGCTTTCCCGGATTTCCCGGTACTGTTCCTCTTTCAGAGCATAGACTTCAATTCCGATGGACGGGAACCGATCCGAAATCATTTTCGCTGCGTCTGAAATATAACTAAAAGAAGTCGATTTATAGTCTTCTCCTGTAAGCAGCAGTATGTGTCTGATTCCCATTCCGGAGAGAGATTCTGCTTCTTTCTGAACAGCATCTGCATTCAGGGTGATCCTCGGTATACTGTGGTCCCGGCTGAAACCGCAGTATGTACAGACTGAGCGGCATTCACTGGAAAGATAAAGCGGTGCATAAAGGAGCATGGTATTTCCGAATCTTTTTCGCGTAAGCCCTCTTGCAAGGACGGCAATCTGTTCTATGTAGGGAGCCGCCGCGCCGGAAATCAGTACCGAGAACGCCCGTTCGGAAATCCATTCTCCTCTGGTCAGACAGGATTCACTCTCGTCCAGGGCCCTGATTACATCCTCATCAGTGAAATGGTCCGGTTTCAGTGATTCGGACACAGAATCAAAATCCATCGTTCTGTGCACATTCACAAAGCTGTCTTCGTATTCATTATTCATAATTATACCGTTTCAGAATGTTTTTCTGATCCTGTCTTCGGCATCCTTTGAACCGATAAGAATCATAGTATCTCCGTCTTTAAAAACGGTGTCCGGATCAGGATTCAGAACTGTTTTTTCGCCGGATTCAAATGCCGCAATGGATGCACCGGTTATTTTTCTGAAGGCAGATTCCCGGATTGTTTTTCCGGCCAGAGAATGAGGTACTTTCATGCGATAGGCCTCGAGTCCCTCGGATATCATGTGTACAGTATTTCGTCTGATGTAACTCAGCACAGCAGCGGAGCCTGTGGAAGCCAGCGACATAACAAAATCCGCCCCTGCACGGTAAAGACTGCTGATATTAGTTTCGAGATCAGCCCTTGTTATAATCTGCAGATCGGGCCTTATATGACGGATATGAATTGTTAAAAATATATTAGTAGGATCATCATGCGTTGTGATGATTACAGATGATGCCTTTTCTATTCCGGCCCTGTGAAGTATGCCGGTATCCGTTGCTGTTCCGCGTATTAGGCGATCTTCAAAACGTGATACAGTTACCGGTTCTTTTTCGACTATTACAAAACTGATTCCTTTTTTTTCAAGCAGATCAGCCACTGCAATCCCGGCTCTTCCGTAACCTATTATTATTACATTATTACTGTCTGATTCCGGAGCATCGTAGGCAGCTTCAAAACTGCGGATCTGTGACTCTGTAGCTGCGATCAGCATGACATGGCTTTCTTTTATAATGCTTTCAGAATCCGCAGGAATCAGATTGCCTCGTTCCCAGAATCCTATCACCTGAATTCCTGTTTTCTTTCTGAGCTCTGCCTGTTTCAGAGTCTTGCCCGGAAGGCTGGTGCCGGCGATACCGGCCTCTGCAATACACAGGTCACTGAACCTTCCGATTATATTCGACTGTATTCTGCCGCCGCTGACCCTCTGGGCCAGGGTTTCGCCAAGAATGCGAAGGGGATCAATTACATGGCTGCTCCCGGCAATGCGAAGGATGTTTTCCCCCGGCCGTGTTTCCGCAAAAGAAAGAACCGGAACTTTTTCGTCAGTTTCCCTGAGGGTAAGAACAGCCGCTGCGTTGATCCGCTCATTTCCGGCGGCTACAAGCATCCTTGCCTGCGAAAGTCTCATTTTTCTGTATGTTTCAGGATTATCATATTCCCCCACGGCAACTTTCAGATTCTGATTATAATATTCAAGTGCTGTATTCAGATCGGAACAGAGAATCACATAGGGAATTCGCGTACGGTTCAGGCGCTCGATAAGAGAGGCGGTAATACTTGTGTATTCGGTTATAATGACATGATTCCGGATTCTGGCAGGAAGCTCGCGGGGCGCCTTCGCTCTCATCTGCGCCTGAAGCAGAGGCTGATAAAAAAACTGAATAAATGTAAAAGGCATAATAATCATCAGCTGCACAGTTCCCGTAATAAGAACTATAACCGAAAAAACCCTGCCTAAATCAGAGCGGAATGTGATGTCGCCGAATCCAAGAGTGGACATGGTAACCATCGTCCAGTACAATCCGGAAAGCAGGGAATGTTCCTGCCCTTCCATTTCCATTATGTAATGGAAGAGAACTGAATAAAGCAGGACCATCGCAGTCAGGGATAAAAAAAATCGGACCAGGATGGCAGTATTCCTCTGTCCGATTCCCTGGTTGATTCCGATGTATTCCCAGATGGCAATAATTGCTGATTTCATGTTATTCTTTGCGAAGAAATCCCGTAAGAGGACTGGAAGCCGAAGCCTGCTTCCATGATTCGCCACCGGCCGCTGCATGCATCCCGGCAATTCTCGACTCCCTGCCGGCAATCACCGCAAGGGCAAAGGCACGGGCTGTGCGGACCGGATCTTTAGCCACTGCAATCGCCGTATTCACAAGAACTGCATCGGCACCCAGTTCCATAGCTCTTGCAGCATGAGAGGGTTCCCCGATCCCGGCATCCACCACAACGGGAACTCTTGCCTGCTCGATGATGATGCGAAGGCTCTCTGTAGTGCGGATCCCCTGACCGGTGCCGATGGGAGAGCCAAGGGGCATGACTGTGGCGCAACCGGCATCCTGAAGATGGAGAGCCAGAACAGGATCAGCATGAATGTATGGCAGTACTTTGAATCCCTCTTTTACGAGAATGATGGCAGCCTTCAGAGTTTCCACAGGATCAGGAAGGAGATAGACCGGATCAGGAGTTACCTCAAGCTTAACCCAGTCCCCGCCCCCCATCTGACGGGAAAGTCTTGCCAGGCGGACCGCTTCCTCCGCATCCCTGGCCCCTGAAGTATTCGGCAGCAGAATTACTTTCGACCGGTCAATGAACCGGACAGGGTCCTGGTTTTCCATATTCTGCTTCAGATCCACCCTCCGCAGGGCCACTGTAACCATCTCAGAACCGGACTCCTCTACACACCGACCCATCAGCTCCTGAGAAGAAAACTTACCGGTGCCGGTAAAAAGACGCGATGCAAAAGTGCGGCCTGCAATGACAAGAGGCTTTGGATCCGCTGCAGCGGATTCCCTGATCAGATTATAGACTGCAGGTGCTGGATTCATAAATAACAAAAACTCAGAAACGGATTTCTATGGCCATAAAAAAAGGCTGCAATCGGTTCTGATTTTTCGCTGGAAATATCTGCAGCTTCCTCTTAGAATGTTATTCTATGAAAAAACTGTCTGTTATCGCGGGTGTTATCAGTGCATTGATCGGGGGGATTCTAATATTCCTCCAGTATATGGGGGTGCTTCTGCCGGCAGAAGCAGTCATTCAGGAAACCGGACCTTACCACCATGTCTATGAAGACTTCACGGGTCCTTACCATAAAACCGGAGAAGTATTCAGCAGGGTCTATGAGAACCTGAAAAAAGACGGAATCGAAACTAAAGACGGTCTGGGTATTTACATGGATAATCCCCAGGATGTTCCGCAGGAAAAACTCAGGAGTCAGTGCGGTTCAGTTCTGGAGGAGAACCAGCTGGCAGCCTTTGAAAATGTGAAGGGTGTTTACAGTTATCAGCTGCTTCCCAGACGCAGAAGCATTACCGTAACCTATCCTTTAAGGAACTCACTTTCTTATATGATGCTGCCTCTTGTGGCTTACCCTGTTCTCCAGAAGGCTGTGCTTACAAACAGTCTGAAACCGACGGCCCCTCCGTTTGAGGTTTATAAAATGGATTCCGGTGAAATCATGTTTGTGCTGCCGGTGGAATAAGCGGATCATTCCCCGGTTGTTTGGCCATCACTGTTTTCTGATCAGCAGAAATCCGAAAATTCCTGCTGCAATGACCGCTGTTGCCATGCCTCCGGAACGGAATGCAAGTTCCAGATGGTCAGGAGGAAACAGAAGTCCGGTCACAACCGGAGAAAAAAACATACCTGTAAACATGGCCGTTGTGACCCCGCCGGCAGCGCGGCCTCTTAAATGAGGAGGAGCAATGCTCAGAACCCAGGTGTTTACATTCGGCATCACGAATCCCACTCCTGAGCCCGATACCAGAAGACCGAACATAACCAGCGGAACAGTCTCTGCAGCGGCTATGATTTCGTATCCGACCGACATTAATATTAAAGTTATTCCGAGTATTGCGGGGGGCGAAAAGCGGCGGCGAACGCGGCCGAAATTGAGTGAGCTTATACTCCCCATCAGGGTGCTTGCTGCAATGGCGTATCCTGTAAGACTGGCATCAGCACTGAAGCGGTGTTTAAGAAGAAAAGGAATCTGAACAGGAACCATATAAAAAAGGATCATTACAAAGAACAGAAAACCATAAATAAAATATACAGTCAGAGGAAAACCTTTGTTTTCCGGCTGACTGTTTCCTGAATCGGAGGCTAAACTCTGAGCCCCGGTTTTTTTTACGGGAAAATAAAACAATCCTGCAGTATACAGTAAAGAAACAGTATAAATCAGAAACGGAAAACGCCAGTTCATTCCGGAGAGATAGCCGCCTCCGATCAGGAAGACAACTCCCCCCAGTGCCATGAAAGCAGACTGCTGGCCCAGAAATTTCTGCCGTGCTTCTCCCTGAAGAAGGTCCCCGATATAAGAAACCGAAGCAGTCATCACAGCGGCCACTGACAGACCCAGAAGCAGTCTGCCTGCAAGGATCATATAGAGGTCATTGAGCCAGAAACCGCTTGTACCAGTTACTGCATAAAAAACCAGTCCCCCACCAAGAACGGGAAGCTTGCCAAAACGATCTGCGATATAACCGGCCACCGGAGCACCAAGAGCAATGGAGAGGGCAGGTGCTGTAAGCAGGAGTCTGACTAAAAATTCACTGTTCTTAATATCTGCAAATACTTTAGTCATTGCAGGAAGACTGGGTGCTATGATGGCACCACTCATAATAGTAAGAGTGCTGGAAAGGAGAATGGTCCAGAGAACGACCGGCGAAATTTTCAGGTCTGTCTCAATGTCCTGGCTGTGTGCGTCTGCAGATCTGCTCATTATGACATAAACTCATAGCGGTGCACTTTCCGTCCCTCAAATTCCGGAGCTTCTCTGAAATAATACATGGTTCTCTTTCCCAGTTCATCCATTAAGTTACTTGTAATCACGAATCCGTCATTCTCAAGCTCCTTAAATGCGATATGAGCCGCAAGATTAATACCGGTGGATATAATGTCTCCTTTTCGCTCCCTGTAGATGAGGCGGTCGGATGCCACGCCTATGCCCGATTTTATTTTTCCAGGAAGCTCTTCGTGCAGTACTGCGATGCTGCGAAGAACAGAGCGGAATTCCAGTGCAAGAAGAACCGACTGAACCGGATTTTCAATGGGCATAGCTGTAAGCAGAAACCGGTTTCCCCGGCTCCAGAGCTGACCGCCGTAATCAGGAACCACCTCCTCAAGCCGGGAGCGGATCAGATTTTCACGGGACTGAATGACCCGGTCATCGGGATGCTCACCCGAAGAGACAGGCGAAGAAAACACACAGTACAGAAGAATCAGATGATACTCATGTCCTTCGTAAAACGGAGGAACGGAGATCATCTGACCTCG
>CAZQKZ010000011.1:0-85253 GCA_964594095.1 uncultured Leptospiraceae bacterium
ATTCGTCGCCCAAATTAAGACAATCGTTGCATCGTCATGCATAATCCGGGCTAAGGCCGGAAACTGACGTTAGTTTCCGGCGATGGTCACCTGTATAAAACAGGGAAAAAGATTAAAAGCAAATTTTCCTTTTTCAAAAAAAAACTCTTTATTTATACGTATTTTTCCGGACAGACCTCACTTTTTCATTCAGTAAAAATACGTATAATTTCATAAAATACATCCAAAGCCTGAGTTTCGCTTCCGGCATTCTCTATCAGAAATCTTCCATCATGGAATATTAAAATCTGAGTACTTTCCCTTATAACTTTAAGAGAGCTTCTGCCTTGCTTCCACAGAAAATTCTTCCAGGGAATAAAACCGGATTCAGATATCCCGGATCGGGATACTACTTCATTATATAAATAACTATGTATATTTTCATGTATCCCGAATGCGGTGACCCCGGTAATCTGCCAGGTATCCTTTCCGCAGAAGGAGTGAATCCGGAGCGAATCCTGACTGCGTTTCGGAACATCCGGTTTCG
This sequence comes from uncultured Leptospiraceae bacterium, assembly GCA_964594095.1. Classification (GTDB taxonomy): domain Bacteria; phylum Spirochaetota; class Leptospiria; order Leptospirales; family Leptonemataceae; genus CAZQKZ01. The sequence continues at coordinate 527 of CAZQKZ010000011.1, forward strand.
CCTGCTGCACTCCGCAGACAGGGCAGGTACTGCGGCGCTTAGGCAGCTTCAGAGTTTTTACAGAACCAGACCATATATTGAGTGAAACAAATCCGGAAAGGAGTTCCGGATACCTGCCGGTAAGGATTTTAATCGCTTCATTGACCTGAAGAGATGCCGCAAACATCACCGTGGTTCCGAGAATTCCGGCAGTATCACAGTTTTCCGTTTTTTCCGGATCAGGGATTTCCGGAATGTAGCACTGAAGACATTCCGTAAACAGGGGAGGATTCCCGCTCCCGGCAGATACAGGCACAAAGGATTTTACCATTCCTTCTGTTCCTGTTACACCAGTGTAAATCCAGGGGATCCCTTTTCGAACCGCCGCCTCGTTGATCACGAATCTCGTTTCAAAGTTATCAGTGCAGTCCAGAATCAGATCTGTATCTTCGGTTAAAGCGTCTATTGTTTCCGGGCCGATATGGGTGACCACCGCTTCTGCCCTGGTCAGAGAATTAAAGGCTGCAAGTTTTTCCGCAGAGACTTCAGCCTTAGGTTCTTTCTCGGCAGCATCTTTTTCACTGAAAAGAATCTGCCTGTGAAGATTTGAAATATCTACAGTGTCTCTGTCCGCGAGACGAAGATAACCGATGCCGGCCCTTGCCAGAAGGGTGGCTGTAACGCTGCCCAGAGCTCCGCAGCCTGCTATCAGCACCCTCGCCTTCTGAATTGTTTCCTGACCGGAAACACCGAACTGCTTCACAAGGATCTGCTTTCTGTACCGCTGTAATTCTGAATCATTCATTGTAATACCGGCACTGAGTTTCTGCAGATACGGATTATCAGTAAACAAAAATATGATTTGACCTGAGAAGGACACCAAAGAAGCTTTTCAGCATGCCAGAAACAGTACTGATCGTCGGACTCGGAAATCCCGGAGATTCCTACAGCAGAAACAGACACAATGCAGGTTTTCTGTATCTGGACTACCTGCTCGAAAACAACGGGGGAGGCTCATTTCGCAATGCTCTTTCCGGTTCTGCCCTTACAGCAGAAACCAGACTTTCTTCAGTGAAAGCTGTTCTGATTAAGCCCTTTCAGTATATGAACCGTTCCGGCGAGGCTGCTGCAAAAGCTCTGCAGTTTTATAAAATCCGGCCGGAATATATGATTGTAGCTCATGATGAAATTGAACTGCCTTTTAATTCAGTGAAACTTAAAACCGGGGGCGGACACAAAGGACATAACGGAATTCGTGACATTATCGAGAAATGCGGCGGGCCCGGTTTTGCGAGAATCAGGCTGGGTGTGGGCAGGCCCGAACATAAGGATGTGGCTTCGTATGTTCTTTCGGATTTTACTCGTTCGGAACAGTCTGATTTCCCCGAATATTTCAGTAAGGCTGATCAGGAGCTGCTTCAGTGGCTTTCGGGACTTTCCTGAACGTTTTTAGTTATTTTCCCGGAAAGATTCAGGAACTGTGCCAGGTCCGGGTCTGTGAGAATCAGTTTTACCATCTCACGTTCCCGGTCATCTGCGAAAGCACTGTTGCTTATCAGAATTTTGTAACCCTGTATCCGGTCAGGAACAGTACCAAGCTTGTTAATGATTGACAGTATCCGTTTTTCCCGGTCCTCTCCTGTAAGCGGCAGTGTATAATTCCGGATATCAGATTTTATTTCATCGGTAATATTCTGAATCTTTTTTGCACCCTGATAGACTTCAGTGTAGTGAGCATCAAATTCCTGGGCCTCCTCATTACGGCCCTCGAGCTCCAGAAACAGCATTATGTAATCGTAAATAACAGGATTCACAGAAAGTATAGAGGATACATGTTCTTCGGATGATTCCAGAAACAGAGTAGTGAGCTGTTTCCGTATACCCTCAGACTGGGCAAGAAGCTTATCCATATACCGGTTCCCGAAACGGGAGAGAGTATGAAGAACAAATTCCGGCTCCAGCTTCAGAATATCCGTTTCAGAAATAATCTGAATCATTTTTTCAGGATTCAGAAAATCGAAAAAATTATCTGTGATCCAGGCTGTTTCATGTCCGTTGTTTTTTTCCTGGTAAAGAATGTATATAAAAAGCTGTTTGAGTACACTGACAGGAAATTCCGGCTGATTGAGTAAATCCCGGAATTCCGGGATATCCTTATAAAGTTTAAAAAAACCAAGTAGTCGGTGAAAAACACGAAGACCGCAGTTTGCCTCCATACAGTGAGTATGCTCTTCCAGCCTGGAGACATCGTAACCCGTCATCATATCTGCAAGAATCCTGTTTACATAAAGACTTTCTTCATGTTTCAGGTGATCACATAAAAGACGGGCTTCAGGATAGTCATCGCACAGTTTTTTCGGCATCAGAATTTTGCTCCGATGTTACCGTAAACTGTGCGAAAAATCAGGTCAAGCAATAACCGGAATGCTGTTATTCCGGGCATTCTTATCTGCCCCTGATGGACTCTTCCCTTCTCTTTTTTGCTTCTTCAAGATCCTTGCGCTCCTGACAGACCCATTTCGGATTAGAAGCTGCCATAAAAGAGCATTCGTTTTTATCCTGATAATAGGCAATAGGACGCTCCGGTGTGTTCGCTGTGGCGACCTGCATTAATACCCAGATTCCGATTGTTGAACTTAAACCCATATTGTTAAAACACCTCTGTTACTGATAATCCTTTACTTTTTAGACGGCTAAAAAGCTGATAATGTTACAAAGTATTCCTGACCGGTCACTGATTTTATTCAGTTTCTTCCTGATTTTCTCCGTCTGCGGAACTTACTTTGGATTTTCCTTTTTTACGAACTGCAGTCGGTTCTGTTTCAGGAGCAGGTTCACTGCCGACCTCCTCCCCGTTTTCATCCAGAACAGCAAAACGATCCTCTGCTTCAGGTTCCCCTGACTTGAGCCTTTCATTGTATATTCTGGCTTTTTCCAGAGCCCTTTCCAGCACTGAAGTCTCGCCGGCAGTCAGAATCTGAATCGAAGTTCCGTCCGGACTGATTCTCCAAATTGTATATTTCATCGTTCACTTGACCCATGACTAACTTTCAGAACCCTGAAATAAGCTCAAGTCAATTATATAAATTATTGATGTCGGAAAAAGAAAAATTTTTATAAAATAGCACTATGTATAAGCCGGCAGAACATCCACCGGTCTGATAGATATTTCAGCGAAGCTTGAACTGAGACACAAGATTGTTAAGAAAATCGGCCTGATTGCTCATATATTTCACAAGACCTGCCAGATAATCTGCGCTTTCCCCGACAGACATACTCCGGCCGTTAATGCTCTGTATGTTTTCATTCATTTCGGCCATGGCTTTTTTCTGCTCCAGAGCAGCATTTTCAATTTCCATAGCAAGTTCTGTTACCTTTTTGGTGGTTTCGCCGATTTCGACAGTTTTATTCACCTGCTCCTGGACAGCATTCATTAATGCTGTCACCGAATTATCAATGGAGGTTACACGATGCATAATATCTTTAAAGTTATTTGCTGCGTCCGCAAACTGAACTGATCCGTTCTCCACAGCCTGACCTGTAAGCTTAATCAGTTTTTCAATTTCCTTTACGGATTCCCCCGTTCTGTCTGCCAGGCGGGATATTTCGTCAGCAACCACGGCAAAACCCCGGCCTCCTTCACCTGCACGCGCAGCCTCAATAGCCGCATTCAGGGAAAGCAGGTTCGTCTGCTCGGAAATTTCTGTGATCAGATTCACAATTTCCCCGATCCGGGCAGACTGAGTCCGGATCTCCTGCATCGCAGTTACGGCCTGATTAATCGTTGCCTCTCCAACCGAAGCGCGCCCTGCTGAGTCCCTCGCAAGATTTTTAAGGTCACCCATGTTTTTCTGCATGGATTCCATTGAAGCAAAAATTGCTTTACTGTTCTCGCGGTTTGCCTGAACGTTCTGAGTCTGCTGATGAATTATATTGACGACCTGTTCTGATCCGGAAGTAAGCTCTTCGACCGCTGCAGATGTTTCTTCGGTCGAAGCCACCTGATCTTTCGCAGCATCCATCAGGTTCCCTGCATGGCGGGCAAGTTCCTCCGATGCTCTGCTCGATGAATGAGCCGAATCCAGGATCTGGGAAGTAAGTCCCCGGATATTGATTCCCATTACCTTGACAGTGGACAGAAGCCTTCCCACCTCGTCTTCCCCGTCCGACTCAACAGTACCGGTAAGATCTCCTTCCGCCATTTTACTGGACAGAGTCTCAAGAAGTTTCATTGGCGAAAGGAATGTCCTGTATACATAAAAAGGCATAATCAGAAAGAAGATGATTCCCACTCCTATCGCGGCCGAGAGTATTGCTATGTAAACAAGCTCATTGGTCCGGAAGCGCTCCTGGAGCTCAGTTTCGGTCAGATTATTAAACTCTTCAACATATTTAATAATTTTTTTTAGATCCGTTTCGTAATCTTCCGCCGTCACCCCGTTCACCAGGTTTCGGATATCGGCTGCAGCCTGCGGAGTAAACAGAAGAGAGCTGAATCGCTTATGATCTTCTATGATTCTGACCAGTGTCTTATGCAGTGTACTGTCACTGATGCCTGCCTTATAAAGCTCTTCATCAAGACTGACCAGAAAAGTGTCTGTTTCGGAGGCGGATTTGCGGATGGATTCCCGGAAAGCATCCTGCTCTGCCACCGGAACGGAAAGCATTCTGAGATAATTTCTGTGCTCGCTGGTGATGCGCAGTTCCACCTGACGGCTTTTATTAAGAATTTCAAAACCAGCCTGAGTATTGCGGTTCACCAGGGAAAATGTATAATAGAGGGCCCCCCCCATACCCAGAAGCATAAGGATTCCTATTCCCAGCAGAATATTGATTTTCGCACGTATCGAAAGTTTTTTATGAGGCCTGCTCTGCAGAATTTTTTCAGGGGGATTCTTAATGGAGTACAGCTTTTTGCCTGTGTCCAGCTGCTCAGGACGCGGTTTATAGCGATTGGACATATAGCCAATCACTTTACCGTCTTTCTTCAGAGGAGAGATTTCTGCATACACCCAGTAAAAATCCCCGGATTTAGAACGGTTTTTCACGATCCCGGTCCAGGGCTTCCCTTTTTCTATGGTGTGCCACATATCATCGAAAATCCAGGCAGGGGTATCCGGATGGCGAACGATATTGTGGGGCTGACCCAGAAGCTCAGATTCAGAAAAACCGCTGAGTTTCATAAAATCCTGACTGGCATACGTAATGATTCCTTTTAAGTCTGTCCTGGAAATCAGGATATGATCTTCATGAACTTTTATTTCGTTCGAAGTAACCGGCTGATTATTGCGCATTCTGTTCCCCTCAGGAATTTCCTTATTATTAAACGGTTTTTTCCTGTCCAATGCAGCGGAAAAGCATAATATTTTTTTAGTTGTCGAAAAAAACCCTGATTTTTAAATCACAGATTGTGACAGAATCCGGACTTTCCTTTCTATACCCGTTCCTGCTGACCGTATTCGCCGGTCTTTCCACCGGAATCGGCAGTACACTGGCATTCCTCGCCCGTGGTGAAAAATCAAGACTTCTTCCCCTCTCCTTAGGATTATCGGCAGGCGTGATGATCTATATATCATTTATGGAAATAATTCCTGAGGCAAGGCATGGGATTTCTCAGGTTCACGGCGAAAAAACAGGGTATCTTTGGATGATCGGAGCAGTTTTTGCCGGAATCCTTATCAGTGCGCTGATTGACTACCTGGTACCGGAAAGCGGAAACCCCCATGAAGTCCGCGATGTGTATGAAATGGATCACCAGTCAGCAGCGAAAAAAAAACCTGAATTACTTAAAATCGGATTTGCATCGGCCATCGCAATTGCGGTACATAATTTTCCGGAAGGCATCGCCACCTTTATGGTGGCTTCGCAGGACCTGTCACTTGGCTTTCCCATGGCCATCGCTGTGGCAATTCATAATATACCCGAAGGAATTGCTGTGGCTGTACCGGTATATTATGCAACGGGAGACCGGAAAAAAGCATTCTGGCTTTCCTTTTTAACCGGATTTTCCGAACCGGTCGGTGCCCTGCTTGGTTATTTTTTCCTGATGCCGATACTGAACGAATTTATCTTTTCAGTGACCCTCGGCATGACCGGAGGAATCATGATATTTATATCCCTCGATGAACTGCTTCCTTCCGCACGAAAATACGGGGAACACCATCTGACCACCTATGGTCTCGTGGCAGGAATGGCTGTTATGGCTCTCAGTCTGTATCTGCTGATGTAAAAAAATCTGATCAGTCAGCCAGTTCCCTTAATTTTCGCATGATTTTTACCATGGCATAAGCATCCAGACCGCAGTATCGCAGGAGCGATTCCCGCAGCATTCTTTTCGCGTCCGGGTCAGTTTCGCTGCGAAGCAATCCCCAGGTTTCCATCGCCATCTGGCCGTTCTGAACCTGAAGTGAATTATAACGAAGCTCAGGATCATCCGGAAACATCGCAGGCAGTACAGACTTTATGGAAAAGCTTCCGTTAAATTCCGGATAATATAACCCCTTCCCCCGGAAAACTTCAAGCAGATCTTCAAAGCGATCCGGCAGCTCGTCCAGAGATTTACGGTGAGACGGATACAGCTGCGAAACCAGCCGGAGAATCGATTTTTCAAAGGACATACTGTAGGCAATTATGGTCCCTTCAGGTTCAAGATCACGGAGGAGCTGCTCTGTAAACGGAAGTCTTGGGTCACCGGAATCATCGGCAAGAAATTCATATTTTTTTAAGATACCGTCTTCGTTCTCTTTATAAAGTGCATACTGAAACGGGATGTGCTGATAAGGTCTCTGCATATCGTATGAAGGAACCGGTTCACTGTATGTTTCAAAATCCAGGTAATGAACCGGATAATTTATTTTTTTAACAAACTTTTTAATAACTTCTTTGTTTATAAAAATCTCTCCGGTAAGGGTACTGTGAATCTGCAGTTTCTGAGTTTCGGTCAGAGGATAATCGCCGGGAATATCCTTAAAAGTGGCCACTCCGCTCCGGTATAATCTGTATTTCTCCGCTCCGCTCAGTCTCGTCAGGCTGAATACAGACGGCTCAGGGATATCCTTCCGGCAGTGATTGTAAAAATCACAAACGAATGGAAGACTGCAGTGCTCTCCGATTTCCGTTTCAGGACAGGGACCGGAAAGAATATCTTTCATTTTTCCGAGTTTCAGAGGTATCTCTTCCTGAATAAACAGTACCTGGTCCGTAATGTATTCTGTGTTAAACAGTTTATCCGGCTCCAGAGCACCCTTCCTTGTATATCCGGTATTTATGTGAATCACAGCCGCTTCTTTCAGAGGAAGCACCTGCGATATAACATACCACTGCACTGCTGTATCCTGAATCTGATATTCTTTAACTGAAGTTGAGCTTTTCACCTCAAAGAGTTCCCAGTGACTGCCCTTTTTCACAAGGATGTCAGCCATTACAAAAATCCCCCCCCGGCTGAAGGATGCCTCATAAATCACTTCGCATCCGCCCTTCAGAAGATCAGAAGTTTTTTTCAGCATGCCCCCAAAATCAGAAGCATTAAATAGGATCTCTTCTCCGCCTGGGTACAGGGCTCTGGCAGTTTTCCCTGCTTCATTTCCGGATGAGAACAGCGCTTCTTTTGCAGCATCTGTCTGGTCACGGGATTCCGGGGAATAACGGTTGAGCCAGAGCGACTTAGGACACTGAAGTCCACGCAGAAACTGTGATTTTGAGATGGTTACTGAATGCATGATGGTCTGGAAGGGCACAAATGCGGTAAGGTGCTTTCCAAAGAAAGCACCTTTTTTTAACTGCTTACTTCTGCAGGGCGGCTTTGGCGGCTGCATGCACAGCCACTGCCACCCGGAAAGGAGAGCAGCTCACATAATTGAGGCCAAGTCCGTTAAAGAATTTAATACTCTGCGGATCCCCTCCGTGTTCCCCGCATACTCCCAGTTTGATTCCTGGTCTTGCCTTCTTACCTTTTTCAATGGCAAGCTTTACAAGAGAACCAACTCCTTCCTGGTCAATGCTCTGAAACACGTTCCGTTCATAAACTTCCCTGCGCAGGTATTCGCGCATGAAGCTGTCGGAATCGTCCCTTGAGAATCCCAGGGTGGTCTGAGTCAGGTCATTGGTTCCGAAGCTGAAGAATTCCGCTTCTTCTGCAATGGCATCAGCTGTAACAGCGGCTCTTGGGACCTCAATCATTGTGCCGACCATGTAATCAACAGTCATACCTTTTTCCTTCATCACCTGATCTGCCACAGAGCGGATAACTTCCTTCTGCAGCCGCAGCTCTTTCACATGGCCAACCAGAGGCACCATGATTTCCGGATGAATGGAAATTCCCTTTGCCTTGGCTTCAATGGCCGCTTCGATGACAGCCCTGACCTGCATACGGGTGATTTCCGGATACGTTATACCCAGACGGCAGCCGCGGTGACCCAGCATCGGGTTGGATTCCGCAAGCTGCACCACACGGTCCTGAACTTTCTGTGGCGCTACATTCAGTTTGGAAGCCAGTTCTTTAATGGAATCTTCATCGTGCGGCAGGAATTCATGCAGCGGAGGATCGAGGAGCCGGATGGTAACCGGATAACCGTTCATTGCCTCAAACAGACCAAGGAAGTCAGACCGCTGAAACGGAAGCAGCTTCGCAAGGGCTTTTTCTCTTTCTTCTGTGCTGTCCGCAAGAATCATCTCCTGCATGGACACGATTCTCTCAGGATCAAAAAACATATGTTCTGTTCTGCAAAGACCAATTCCCTGCGCGCCAAAAAGTCTTGCTGCTTTTGCATCCCTTGGAATATCCGCGTTGGCTCTTACTGCAAGAGTTTTATATTCTTCTGCCCAGCTCATGAACTGGCGGAAATCTCTTGCGATTTCTGACTGCGATTCATCCAGCTCTCCGTGAAGAACCTGCCATACCTCTGATGGTTTTGTGGCCAGGGCTCCGGCTATGACTTCGCCGGTACTTCCGTCTATGGAGAGGTAATCTCCTTCGTTTACGGCAATTCTGGTTCCGTCCGGCTTCTGTATATAAAGCTCTGTATGATGACCATGCTCCTGAAAATGCAGAGAGGGGCAGCCCACAACGCAGGGCTTATTCATTCCCCGTGCGACCACAGCTGCATGGGAGGTCATTCCTCCGCGGGCGGTGAGAATTCCCTCTGAGGCTTCCATCCCTGCTATGTCTTCCGGACTTGTTTCCAGTCTTACAAGCAGTGTCTTTTCCTTTTTTCGGGCAAGTCTGACTGCTTCCTCTGCTGTAAATACTACTTTACCGGAGGCAGCACCCGGACCTGCATTCAGTCCTTTAGCCAGCAGCTTTCCTGAGTTGACCGCCACTGCCTTTTCACCTGCATCAAAGACCGGAGCAAGCAGCGACGGAAGACTTTCGGGTTCTACCATCAGCAGTGCTTTTTTGGAATCTATCTTTCCTTCTTTTACAAGGTCCACAGCAATTTTCAGAGCGGCAAAGCCGGTTCTTTTTCCATTTCGGGTCTGAAGAAGATAAAGTTTTCCCTGTTCAATGGTGAACTCTATATCCTGCATATCCTGAAAATGGTTTTCCAGACGCGCCTGAATTTCATTCAGCTGTTCATAAACCGGAGGCATTACCCTTGCAAGCTCCGAGATAGGGAGCGGCGTCCTTATGCCTGCCACCACATCTTCTCCCTGAGCATTCATCAGGAATTCACCGTAAAATTTTCTTTCACCGGTGGAAGGATTTCTGGTAAAGGCCACCCCAGTTCCGGAATCATCCCCCATATTGCCGAATACCATGGACTGTACATTCACTGCAGTGCCAAGATCGGACGGGATTCCGTTCATCTGACGATAAATAATGGCTCGTTCATTGTTCCATGAACGGAATACCGCTTCAATGGCCTTTTCCAGCTGGACATGCGGATCTTCAGGAAAGTCTTCTCCCGATTCTGATTTAACCATAGCACGGTAATCGGCAGCGATCGCTTTCAGTGCTGCTGCATTCAGTTCCGTATCAAGCTTCACCCCGAGTCTGGCTTTGTGTCCCTCAAGGATTTTTTCGAATTTTTCATGGGATATGTTCAGAACCACATTACTGAACATCTGAATGAACCGACGGTAGGAATCCGCCACAAATCTTTCATTTCCGGTCTGCTTCAGAAGACCCTCCATGGTTTTTTCATTGAGTCCAAGATTCAGAACGGTGTCCATCATTCCCGGCATACTTACCGGAGCCCCCGACCGGACCGAAACAAGCAGGGGTTTTTCCGGATCACCAAAGGTTTTACCGGTAGCTGCGTGAACCAGCTGCATTTTTTCCTTAACCTGCTGCATCATGCCTTCAGGGAAATCATTTCCTTTCTGATAATCATTACAGGCTTCTGTAGTGATAATAATTCCCGGTGGTACCGGTATTCCAAGTCCGGCCATTACCGCCAGGTTTGCGCCTTTTCCTCCGAGCTCTTTTTTTGTAAGCCCGCCTGCTTCATTTTTATCCGCCCCGAAATAGTAAACGAATTGTTTCATAGAATATTGTGGTTCTCCTTTCAGTAAGAATCTACTGATGACTTGAAATATAATTAAATCAGAAGGGCCGGTAAAAACCACCAAAAAAATTGTTTTCAGCCAAAGGGCTTTCCGAAAAGCTAAGCATAAAGGTAAACATTACATGAAAATCCATCCAACGGCTATCATTGACCCAGGCGCAGTCCTCCATGAATCAGTGGAAGTAGGTCCCTACTCTATTGTGGAAGGAGATGTGCGTATCGGAGAAGGAACTGTAATCGGCAGTTCCGTGCATATTTTCGGCGGAACAACAATCGGCAGGAATAACCGCATTCATCACGGAGTCTGCCTCGGTTCCATCCCTCAGGATATCGGATTCGATACATCAGTCCGCACCGAAACCATCATCGGTGATAACAACCAGTTCCGGGAAGGTGTACTTATTTCCAGGGGAACAAAGCCTGAGTCCCCCACCCGCATTGGCGATAACAACTTCATGATGGGGAATTTTCACCTTGGCCATGATTCCGTTATGGGAAATAACTGCATTATTACTCAGGGAGCTGTGATCGCAGGCCATGTACATATCGGTAACCGCGTATTCATTTCCGGTCTTGTGGCCATTCATCAGTTCTGCAGAATCGGGGATTACGCAATGGTCGCCGGTCTTTCTAAAATCACTAAGGATGTTCCGCCTTTCTGTACAGCAGACGGAAATCCCGCGCAGATCATTGGTCAGAATGTAGTTGGTCTGCGCCGTGCAGGTAAATCCTCCGAAGTAAGAAATGCCATTAAGGAAGCTTACCGGGTTGTGTATCATTCTAATCTCATGACATCCCAGGCCATCAAAAAACTGAAGGAAATGGATTCTCCTATGGAAGAAATCCGCTATATCGTGGATTTCCTTGAATCCAGTGACCGCGGCATTACGGATCATTCCCGTCTTCTCAGAGAATGATTCATTACCACTGGTAAAAAATTATCCCGGAAAAATGAATGACATGGTTCCGGGAATGTGTTACACTGCCGGTATAATCCGGCAATTCTGGAGCGAGGTAAAACATTATGTTAGAAAACATCGAAGAACAGGCAAAAGAAAAAATCCGGGAAGGTATGCGTCACATTCGTGAAGAATCTGAACATCTTTCTGAAAAGGCCCGTGCAGGGGCTCATTACTTAAAAGAAAAAGCAGGCCATTACAGAGAGGAAGCTAAAGAATTCCTCGATGATGCATCCGATTACATTAAAAAGAATCCGCAGCAGTCAACATTAATTGCAGCAGCTCTTGGTGCACTGATCGGTATTATCATCGGTCTGCTTATCAGAGGAAATCGTCACCACTGATCCGGTGATCCGGTTTTCTGTCTGCAGGCAGCGGCAGCATTTTATGCGTAAGTCCGCTGTCCGAACAGCTATCTATCGGAATCAGCAGAATGCAGAATACAAAACCAGATAAAAAAACCCCGGAAAGCGATAAAGATACTCTCATTCAGAGTCTGCTTTTCCTGATTACAGACAGGATCGGCTTTATCCGCAGGGTTCAGTCCGTCATCACCAGGGAAGTATCAGAACGCGGGAAGCGTATAGTCATCGGGCTGATTCTTCTTACGGTTTCCCTGGGATTTCTCTTTTCAGCTGCCATAGCAGTAAATTTTCTGTTGTTTTATACTTTATATAATTTCACCGGAAACATACTGATCGGAGCCGCAGGTCTCCTTGTTTTTAATCTGGCTGCCGGGCTCCTTTTCCTGATTTACGCTTTCAGATGGTTTGCTCATGCGGCCAAAGCCCTCACCCGGCCGGGAAAAACTCCTGATTCACATATTCGTCTAAGGCGATGAACGCACCTGATGCGGATCTGATTCTCACCGGTGCTGCGATCGGATCTGCTGCGGCACATTTTTACCTGTATAAATTTGTAAAAAATCACCGGTTTCTGATCTGGTCATCTCTGCTCTTTTTCACCTGGATCGCAGTCCACAGTATTTTTTCCTGGATTTTTACAGGGCAGTTTTCCTATCCCGTCCGTTATATTCTGAGCGGCCCGGCCAGAATTCTGATGGCACTGCTGTACTCATTAACAGTGGTTTCTATGTATCCGGGTTTTCTGCGGAAGCGCGATCTGAAAATTCTGGCGGTCCTTTCTCCGGGAGCAGGTGCAGCGGCCTCCATGATGGTTACAGCAGCAGTTTTTTTTCCTGATGCAGTAAGCAGACACATAACTTTATTTATGGTTTTATCCGGTGCAGTTTATTCGGTGATTCCTCTATATGTTCTTCTTAGAACTTTTTCAAGGCCTGGAATCCGGCGTAAAGCCGCAGAATTCCGGATTCTTACGGGGCTTTTTATCCTTGCCGTATGCATTCCTCCGGTTTCGACCGATGCCCGGAGTGCCGGGCTTACCGAACCGGATCTCCTTCTGAGGCTGATTTTTTTTGCATTTTTTGAATATTTAGTTATCCGTAACTTTCGAATGAAAAACAGTTACGTAATGATACTGCAGGACAGACTGAAATCAGAACTTCGGATAAAAAAACAGTCTCTCCGTCTTACACACAGAGCACTGGATGAAGAAGAAAATGCATTTAACCAGAAAATGAAAATTGCTTCAAGGATTCAGGATATTATGCTGCCTTCGCTGCCGTGGAAATCCGGGAACCTGGAAATCGACGGTTTCTATATGCCGCAGTCAGAAGTCGGAGGCGATTATTTTGACATTATACCTATGAAAAATAAAACCGCAGTGATTCTTGCCGATGCATCAGGTCATGGTGTGCCGGCCGCCTTTATAACCGCTATGGCAAAGATTACATTCAGTAATGCAGTTACAGAGGACCGCAGCCCTGAAGAAATACTGTTTCAGGTAAATGAACATCTCACAGAAATTATAAAAACTCAGGAGTATCTTACAGTCATTCTTGCTGAGATTGATTCCGGCAGAATGATCACTTATGCAAATGTTTCCCACCCGCCTGCTTTTGTAGCAAGACTCAACAGCCAGATTGTGGAAAGATGGGAAACCACCGGCGGAATTTTTCTTGGATCTCTCGATAACAGCCTGCAGACCTACGGGCAGGTATCGGTTCTGCTGGGCCCCGGGGACCGGCTGCTCTTTATAACAGACGGTCTCACTGACCAGCAGAATGAATCCGGCGAACCCTATGGAATGAACCGCATGGAGGAAATTTTCCGGTCAACTCTGCATCTGCCTGCATCAGCTGCAAAGCGGGCAGTAACTGATAATCTCTACAGCTTTATGGGTTCCGCCCCTCAGTCAGACGATATCTGCTTTCTGATTGTTGATATTAAGTGAATTTCAGAAAGGTTTAACAACTGCAAGGATCACAATTCCGATCAGCAGAACAGTAGGGAATTCATTCAGCCAGCGGAACAGTTTATGATTGTACTGCCTGCCTGCAGCAAGCTGCTTCCTGTAGTAACCTGCAAGAATATGCTGTGCAAACACAAGCGTCACCAGAATGAGTTTGATCCAGAACCAGAGAGTAACCGCAATCATACCCCACTGGATCATCATCAGAATCAGGCCAAAAATCAGAGTGGCCGCAGAGGCAGGCATCATGATATACCGCAGAAGTTTATATTCCATGACTTCCAGAGTCTTTTTTACATCAGGGGATTCCGCCATTGCATGGTAAACAAAGAGCCTCCAGATGTAGAAAATACCGGCATACCAGGCAATAAAGCTGATAATATGCATTGCTTTCATCCATAAATACATAATCCAGATAAAATATCTGCTTGCCTGAATTCAAGCGAATTTCTTTATTACTTCTGACGATGGAAATGGTTTTATTTCAAGCGGAGCCGGACCTGATTCCGGTTTTACCAGAAGAGTTCAGAAACCGGTATTCCGTTTCTGATTTCCGTGCATCAGATTCCGCCCCTTCAGATGCACCATTTGTTCTTATTCTTACCCAGAATTTTTTTCTTCAGATCGCAGACTCACTGAAAAACCGCAGTGTACCTGCGGGGATTCTCCTTTGTATGCAGAAATCCGAAACTCTTCACAGTTCCGCCGAAGCCCTTATAAATGACGTGGGTCTGAACCTCATGTTTGCCTTTGCTTATACAGATGAAGAACAGAATGTTTTTAACCGTAATCTTGGCAATGCTGCCGTTTCCTTCGGTAAGTTTTTCAGACTGTACCGGAATTACCAGACCGATGAAGATGTCATCCGGTCAGCCGGATGTGCCATTATCACTGCAGACCGGAATCAAAATGTTACTAAACTTAACAGTCTGGCTGCTTCCTGGATTTCACCCGATGTGCTGAACAAACCAACCGATATAAATAATATTCTTTTTATCAAGGAAAATCATGAATCCAGTGAAATCGTAAAAATCGAAAAAGGCTCTGCCCTTTCCCGGGAGTCCTACGCCGGTGAGGGTACGCTTCTTTCCCGTTACGGTTTTGAAATTCCGGTGGAGTTTTTCATCAGCCCTGCCGGTGACGGAACAGCTGTTTCCTTCAACGATATTACAAGAAGACACACAGCTGAAAAAATATACCGCAAACTTTATAAAGATATGTCGCGCATCCGGAGCGCCATTGATCTTCATTCGGTTGTTGCTGTTACTGATCCTCACGGTATAATCAGGCATGTTAATGACATGTTCTGCAGAATCTCCGGTTTCAGTGCGGAAGAACTGCTCGGTAAAACGCACAGGATCGTAAATTCAGGTTACCATCCCCCTGAATTCTTTGAAGAAATGTGGAAAACGATTTCTTCGGGAAATGTATGGCAGGGTCTGATCTGTAACCGCAGCAAATCAGGCAGGCTTTACTGGGTCGAAACAACAATCATGCCGATTATCGGAGAAGACGGTGCCCCTGCGGAATACATTGCCATCAGGACCGACATCACAGCCCTTAAGGAAATTCAGTCAGATCTCGAAAGGGCAAGAGCCCTTGCCGAGGCAGCGAATAAAGCAAAAAACCTCTTTCTTGCCACTATGACCCATGAGCTGCGCACTCCTCTGAATTCTATCATCGGCTTTTCACGGCTTCTCAGTTCAGGGCTTACTCAGGAAGATACCGCAGAATATTCCGGATACATCAGGAATTCGGCAGATCATCTTCTGAAACTGATTAATGATATTCTTGACCTTTCAAAAATAGATGCAGGAAGCATGCATTTTGATTTCAGACCTCTGCGAATATCCCTGCTTATCATGGATACCGTGAATCTGGTATCTGCCTCAATGAAGGAAAAAAGCATTCATTCAGAAATTCTGATCGAACCGGACTGCGAGGATCTTATAATACCGGGCGACGAAAAACGACTGAGGCAGGTGCTTCTGAATCTACTTTCCAACGCAGTCAAATTCACTCCGGAAAAAGGCACAATTACTGTAAGTCTTGGCCGCGAAAAATCCGAAGGCCTGGAAGGAATTGCGATTAAAACTGCTGATAATGGTATAGGAATACCAGAAGATAAAATCGATTATATTTTTCAGAATTTCACTCAGGCTGATTCCGAATCAAACCGTGCAGCATCCGGTACCGGACTCGGCCTTGCCATTGCCAGAAGAATCACAGAGGCGCATCAGGGGCATATTTCTGTAAACAGCAGACTGAACGAAGGATCTGTTTTTACCGTCTGGCTTCCTGTTTCTCAGGAATGATTCTTTGTCACTGTCTCATGACTGAAATTTAACCGGATTGTAACCTTCTCATTCTGTTTTTAATATCCGGAAAATAAGCTTCATTCAATACAGTCTTGTATGAATGGTTTAACAGGTAACAAGGGCATCATTGTTTTCCTCTTTTTTACAGCGTTGTTTCTCCGCATAGCGGCAGGATTCTTTAATTATGGTTTTCTTGCGCTTGATGATTATTATCTGATATCAACCTCTGTCCCGGCTCAGGCAGCTCCATCAGCGGATTGGCAGATTGAGAATATCGGATTCCGGTCACCCCTGCCTAAACTGATTGTCTGGAGTCTGGGACAGACTGCTCTGAACTCAGGCTTTCAGGATCCTCTGGATCAGATCCGCTTTATTTATATTGTTCTCGCAGTTTTTACGTTTCCGGCAGTAATCATCGGCTATCTGATTCTCAGAAAACAGTCCGGAGCGGAAACTGCAGCTGCCGGGCTTATAATTTTCTCTTTCTATTTTCTTACTCCTTATGTATCCTCAAGGACTTTACTTGAAAACATGTCGGCTCCTTTTATTATGCTGTCAGTTTTCTACCTTTTCCTTTACAGATCGGATCCACGGATTAAGTATATTTATTTTTTTGTAATGTCTGTGGCCGCTGCATCAGTTTTCAGGTTTCAGGCCGGGATCACAGTATTTATTATTTTATATTATTTATATAAACAGAATAACAGAATACACTGGGTTCACTTCGCAGCATCCGGTGCAGCCGCCTTTCTTCTTACAGGTCTGCCTGACCTCTTTCTGCAGAACTCATTTCATAAGTCTTTAGTCAGTTACTTTATTTATAATGTAAATCATTCTTCATCTTACGGAGTGGAGCCGATATGGTCTTATATTATGCTTTTTTTCGGTCTGTCGATACCCCCGGTCCTGATTTCACGCTATAAAGGATTTCCATGGAAGGAAAAATATTATCCGCTGATGCCCGCTTTATGGATTTTCCTTCTGTTTGTGACAGTCCACAGCCTGATTCCGCATAAGGAAGAACGTTTCATGCTTCCGGTTCTGCCTCTCTTCCTGATGCTCATCACTCCTGCAGCACTCTGGCTTTATAACAGGAATCCGGCAGGCTGGCGGGTGATTCTTGCTGCTGGAATCAATTTTCCTCTGCTTATTATACTTACTTTTTATCCGTCACAGAATAATACAATAGGACTTGTAAGATTTTTTAATGACAACCATGGTTATAATCACCTGATTATTTACGAAAACTCACTTGAGCACCTTCCGATTTCATATGCATACGTTCCTGAAATTCGGTTTTCCAGGGTTACTGCCACAGATTCGAAGGAAAAACTGAACGAATGCGGCAGTGTACTTGCTGTGCGGGATGATTATTTCCGCAGCTTTGCAGAAACACCAGAATTTAAAAAGTATCTGTCTGAGAATTCGCTTAGCCAAGGACTTGTTTTCAGATCATCGGATCCTGAGGATCTGATTTCACGATTAGTCCCCCGAAATAAAAGACGGCTTCCCGTGCACACTTTTGTCAGTCCTCCCTGCAAAGAGTAGATTATCTCCTGCGGATCTTCAGAAATACCAGCTGAATCTGTGAGACTGCTCTGCTGTGCAGATTCCAGGGATAATAACGCATAGCTTTCTTTTTAACAGAGTCAAATCCTTCTGTCCTGGATATCATTACATAGACTCCCATGATTCCTGTGGCAATGTCCGGGAGCCAGGCGCCAAGCCAGGGTGGTATCTGACCTGAATAGGCCTGTTCCAGTCCTATACTTAAAAATATATAATACACTAAGAATACAACTAATGCAAGGGCAAATCCCATACCTTTACCGGACCTTTTAACCACAAGTCCCAGAGGAAAAGAAATAAAGAAAAACAGAACACTGGCTACGGGTACAGCAAGCCTTTTATGAATCTCAACTTCAAACCTGGTTCTGGTTTTTTCGGCATCTTTTAAAAAGGCACTAAACTGCACAAACAGCTGAAACTTCAGCTGAGCTTCTTCAGAAGAGGGACCGCCTGGTTTACCGGCTTTGGAACCCTCCTGAAACAGCCAGAACTGCAGCTGCTGCACCATAAGCTCCATTTTTGAATAAGATGGAAGTGTGAGAACTGTGCCATCCTGCTGAAAATCACCGGTCTGATGACTTCCGCTCAGCCCTTCGCAGTCAGGCAGAATGGAGCACAGATCAATCTGATGCCCCCCCTGATCCAGTTTGTCTAAAAAATCAAATAATTCAGGGAAAGTATAGTTATCCGGTTTTACATTGAGCCGTCCCAGCTGTTTAACCGGAGGAGGGATTACATAATCCATATAGCCGTCATAAAAAGATGTTATTGCTGTTTCGGACTGATCCTCTGTTACATTGATCATAAACCCGTTCCGGAAGCGAAGGAATTTCTGTTCCTCTCCGTCCGGACCCTTTCTTGAAAGCATTTCCCCTGACCCGGCATGCACAATCTGAGTAAGAAATCCATCCCCGATAGGAATACTGAGACCTTTCACATGAATCACGTCTGAGTTTTTCTGATCAAGATCGTTGATCCATTGTCTTACCTGAACATTATACAGTACCTCGCCGGTTTTGCTTTCTGCATAGATATCCTGACCGCCTTTTGAAACACCGTCCATCTGAGCGGAACCCAGAAACCGGCCCGGCTGTACAAGAGTAAGGCTGTGGTATGTTTTGATCCAGTCCTCAAAATCCGCCCGGGCTTTGGCACTGACCGGTCCAAAATAGAGATTCATAAATGCTACTGCAGAGCCTGCCAGTACACCAAAAAAAATAAATACTGAAAAAATTCTTGGGTAACTTACACCTGCAGAACGGAGTGCTGTTATTTCTGAATCGCCGGAAAGTCTGCCTGCGGCCATAATTCCGGAAAAGAGGCTGGCCATCGGGATGGTCTCGGTGAGTTTTTCCCCTATCAGATAAAGCATATACTGCAGCACTTTGAGCGGTGCCACTCCCTTGCTCAGGAGTTCACCTGCCACATCCTTTAAAACAATACTCATCAGCAGCGTTGTAAAAAAAAGCAGGGCAACCAGAAAGGGAGCGAGAATTTCACGGAAAATATAAATATCCATAATTTTAGGTCTGAAAAAACCCACCACGCTCTGAAACTTTCTGCCGTTCATGTTTCCACACTGCGGAGCGTAAAAATTTCTGTCATTAAAAACTTTACAGGGGTTCTGAGAATGAAAAACAGGTGTTTATGCGCATTCTGCTCATACAGACAGCCTTCATCGGGGATGTAATCCTCACTACCCCGCTGATTGCAGCAATAAAAGCCTATCTTCCGCACAGTGAACTGAGCATTGTTGTTAAAAAAGAAGTAAAACCTGTTCTTGATGCCAATCCCGATATAAAAGAAATTTTCACTGTAAATAAATCCCCCCCCCGCACCGGGGAAAAACGCCGCAGCCGCTATGAAGAGCTCAGAGAGCTGGCAGAAGAAATCAAAAAAAGAAAATTCGATGTACTCCTTTCTGTTCATAAATCGCACCGTACCGCTGCCCTTGCCGTAATGAGCGAAATCCCTCTCCGGATCGGATTTGCTGATTCGGGTTTTGTAAAAACGGCTTATCATTACAGAATCGAAAGTTTTAAAGCTCTGCCGGAAATTCACCGGCTGCTGTATTTTCTCTATATGGCCCTTCCTGTAATTCATCACAGTCAGTTCCGGATTGATCTGCCGGCTGCACGGAACTTAAGAAAAAGCTCTCTGATCCGGGTTCCCTGGAAAGAACCGGATGAATTCCTTTCTCTTAAGTTCTTTCCCGACCAGCTCCATCTTTATGAAACTGATGAATCAAGAGAAGAAGCAGAGGCACTCATTAAAGAAAAGAAACTTAATAATCCGGTACTGATCGGCGGTTCCTCGGTGTGGCCCACAAAACGCTGGGTTCCGGAAGGATTTGCGGAACTGATTCTCCGGCTTCTTCAGAATTCCAGGGAAACCATTGCCCTAATTGGTTCACCTTCCGACTCTGAAATCAGCAGCCGGATCATCAGCATTGCTCAGGAAAAGGCCTCCGGTGACCCCGCACTCACAGATCAGCTGAAAAGCCGGGTACTGAATCTCTGCGGAGCCACTTCTCTGCCTGGTCTGTACTCACTGATGCTTCGCAGCCGTATGCTGATTTCCAATGATTCTTCACCGGTTCATTTTGCCTGCGCTGCAAGAATTCCGGTTGTGGCTCTTTTCGGCCCTACAGTTACATCGCACGGCTATGCACCTGTGACTCCGGAAAGCCGGGTAGCCGAGGTAAAGGGACTATACTGCCGGCCCTGCGGGAGCCACGGGGGAAAAAAATGCCCCGAGGGGCATTTCTTATGCATGAAGCTGATCACACCGGCTATGGTAATGAAAAAAGCAAATGAAATTACTGGTCTATAATCATAGTATTCAGAAAAAAATTGACACAAAATTAAGATAGCAAAAACATAGCTTTTGGGGAGTTTATTCTCCCCAAATTGACAAATCAGGAGATTTAACAAATGTTAAAAAAAATTATTACAGGATTTGCTCTGGCAGCCTCTTTGTCCACCATGACAAGCTGTGCTATGACAGGGGTGTACAGCACAAACGGTTCAGGATCCCTTTTCACCAGTTTCACTGAAAGTGTGGCTGCCAGCGGAGGGGTTGATACAGGAGGAAAAACCGGAGAAGCGTGTGCTCAGAATATTCTTGGATTAGCTTCATTCGGAGATGCTTCAGTGAATAAAGCTGCGCAGAACGGTGGTATTAAAAAAGTCGCAACGGTGGATCGCAGCTATCTGAATGTCCTTTTTCTTTACGGAAAGAGCTGCACTATCGTCACTGGACAATAATTTTTTTTTTAAGCATCCGGAATATCCGGATGCCCGGCAGTGCCGAAAAAAAACCGAAGAGGTTTGTGGTAAATCGTGAAATTTTTTTACGTCAATTTGTTAATGCTGTCTCTCTTTTTCCTCGGATGCACTTCTGCAGAGAAAAAAAACCAGAATATTGCTTTCAATGAATGCAACCTGAAAGCTTCAATTAATCCGGTATGCCCGGAGGATATTCAGTTTATAAATCAGATTAAATCTGAAGATGCAACCCTTTGTATGCACATTGGTCTCAGAAACTGTGCTGAACAAAATGGTCCTGATTATGCAGCTGCAGCATTTTACATCAGTGAATCAAAACAACCAAAAAGTATATTTATGAAGAGGTATCTCCGGAACTCACCGCCGGCACAGCCTGTTCAAAAAAATAACAGAATCCTTCTTGGGATGATCCCGGGTATGTTCTATGATTCGAACAGGAAAATCGGGGGTGATGGGGGACCAGTCAGGATCTCTGCCAGAAAAATGAACATTGATGAAGAAATAATACCTGTTGAACCTGCAGGTTCAATGGAGCTTAACGGTGAACGGATCTGCACATGGCTTAAGGACCGCAGAAACAATAAAATAATCATCGCAAGCCTGAGTAAAGGTGCAGGTGATTTTCTATCCGCATACCAAATCTGCGGAAAAAATGAGGAATTTAAAAATATTATAGGCTGGTTGAATCTGGTCGGGATCAATAAGGGGATTTATCTTGCGGAAAAACTTGAACATTCTTTCATTTCCAGACAGTTTATTAAATGGAAAATGAAGCGGAATGGTTACAGTTACAGCGGCATCCGTTCTTTGCGGCCTGCAAATTTCAGATCCTTAAGTCATTTTTCACCTGAATTTCCGGTCATTAATGTGATTGCAGCTCCTGCTGAAAGACATATATCAGAAAGAGCCAGGGAAACATACCGATTACTCCTTGAATACGGTCCCAATGATGGACTTACCCTGCTGGAAGACGCTCCTTTTCCCTTTGCATATAACTTAGTAATTTACGGCACTGACCATTATCTGAATGTAGAAAATCCTGAAAATTTTATTGACAAAATGCTTATATTTTTTATAAATTACAAGGGTCAGAAACAAATTGCTGCAGAATAAAACTCCCGAACAGCTCTTCCTGGAAAGACACCTTCTGAGTGCCGAAAAACTCGACCGGATATTTGCAGAAGGCCAGACTCTTGATTTTAAATGTACCGGATGCGGCGGATGCTGCAAAGGCGGCGGGGATGTTTTCTTTACCGAGGAGGACGTCCAGGCTATTGAGGAATACTTAAACATCCCGCAGAATAAAAGCAGGAAATTCCGGAAACAGTTTATTCAGTATACAGAAAACGGACTGCATGTCCATTCTTCGGAAATTGACTGTTTTTTTTTAAAAGAGAACCGCTGCGAAGTCTATCCGCACCGGCCCCTGCAGTGCCGTTCTTATCCTTTCTGGACATCCCTGTATCGCAGCAAAGATTCTTTACTGCAGCTTACTAAAGGCTGTCCGGGGGCCATGAAAGGGACCGGAAAGATTTACAGCAGGGAAACAATAATCCGCCGATCCAATCATACACTCAGGAAATTTGTAGACAAACAATCGGACCCCTGTAAATATACTCATCTGTAAGCCTATGAAACTACCAGAACCATTCTATAAAGGAAAAGTCAGGGATCTCTACGAAGCAGATTCCACAAGTATGATCCTCAAAGCCACGGATCGGATTTCCGCATTTGATGTGGTGTTTCCGGACCCCATTCCGGGAAAAGGCAAGGTTCTTACAGCCATCTCAAATGCATGGTTTATGGCTCTGCGTAAATCCGGCCTCCCTGAAAAACTGGATTTCACTGATCACATAATCACTACAGACATTAATGAATTTCCCGAACCATTTAAAAATCATCCGGAACTCGAAGGCAGATCCATTCTTGCGAAAAAAACCAAAAGAATAGATTTTGAATGTGTGGTCCGCGGCTATATCGCAGGAAGCGCCTGGAAGGAATACGAAAAATCAGGTACCATCTGCGGGCACACCATGCCAAAAGGGCTCGAACAGGCTGGTAAACTTCCGGAGCCGATTTTTACCCCTGCCACCAAAGCACCGGACGGTGAACACGACGAAAACGTAAGCGTAGAGAAAATGATGCAGATTGCAGGGGTCGATCTCACCAGAAAACTCGAAAAGATCTCAATCGAAATTTATAATTATGCAGCAGAAATCATGGCCCGTGCTGGTATCATTCTCTGCGATACAAAATTTGAATTCGGGCTGCTTGATGGTAAAATCGTACTCATTGACGAAATACTGACTCCCGACTCCAGCCGGTACTGGGATGCTGCCCGTTATAAACTGGGAACGAATCCGCCAGGGTTTGATAAGCAGTTTATACGGGATCATGTGGAGGATCTTGGCTGGAATAAAAAACCCCCCGCCCCTCACCTTTCCGGGGAAGTAATAAAGAAAACCACAGAGCTCTACGGAGAAATCCAGAAGCGAATTGAGACCATTTTAAAATAAGGTCTGCTCTGTAATGGAACGGATCCGGTCTGGGGTTTCCTCGCTGAACTCAAAGCGAAAATGCCTGATGCCGGATTCGTAATAAGCACCTGCGGACTTCGTTCTGTCCAGAGGACTCTCCAGAAGAACTGAATTTCTGCAGAACAAATCAGCGGTCACCGTATGCAGGGCCCCTTTCCGGTCTTTCAGCTGCAGGGAATGGGTCAGGCATTCCTCTCTGCAGTCTGCCGGCCCCGATGCATCCCCCAGATAAGCAGCAAACAGACAGTAATCCGAATAGAATCCCTGAGTATAGGAATACAGAGTCACTTCCCAGATGTCCGGTACAGTGGCAGCTATCAGATTCATCTGACTTTCCACAGGAAGCTCCAGAGCCCAGGTAAGTCTTTTAATACCTTTTTTCTTCATGTAAACCGCAGTATGTTCATTAGCTATATTCCAGGAGTAGTCGCTTACTCCCTGAATTTCAGTATCCCGGCTGAGCTGCTGCCAGGATGCGGGTGTTCTGTGCAGAAGTATATCAGGAATAAATCCATTAATTTTAACTATCTGGCTGAGATTTAAATGATCATTTTCCTTTATGGTAAACGGAAGAGCAAGTCCGGTCCGGAATCCGGCTGAACGGATCAGATTCAGGATTTCCCCGCTGAAAACCGGCTTTCTGCCGGAGGCTTCTGCATAAAAATAAACGTCGGCCCCGGAATATTTTGAAAAATCTTTTAAAAATCCTGTAAGACCGGCGTCGACAGATCCGGAACTGCGAAACAGAAAGCTGAGGGAAGCCGGTGCGCGTTCCATAGTACGTCAGTCCAGAAACCGCCGGAACAGCGGATTATAGGTTGAGGCAGTCTGAATGACTTTTACAGGTGATGTGACAGTTATGCAGTCTTTATCGAATCGGAAATTTTTGTCACGGGTAAAGTGCTCCAGTTTTTCCTTTGACTGATTCTGAAGCAGTGTCATCTGAAGAAGGTCCTGGTAACTGAACAGAGTGGAAGCCGGCTTTTTTCTTTCTTCCGGTTTCAGCGAAAGAAATGCCATGGCCGTAAAACAGTAAAGCTTACCGGACGGATCAGTCATCTGTGCAATCTGCAGGCGCACAGAAGCCATCCAGATCCGCTCTGCGAGATGCGTAAAGATTCCCTGAAGAACGGCCGCACCTGTGTTTCGCGTGAAGGTTTCGAGAGACAGCGTGAGCACTCTTGCGTTACCCTGAGCAGTGGCGCTTGCCATTCTGGGCTTTTTTTCAAGTGCCGACATTTCGCCGAAAATCTCCCCGGGACCCAGCACATCAATAAGGAATTCTTCATTGCCCATAAGCCTTGTTATCCGGATTTTTCCCTCCTGAATTAAATAAAAATCGTCATTATTTTCATTTTCCAGAAAAACCGGTTCACCGTCAGAAAGACCTATGCTGATTCCTTCGCCGCGCGGAGGCAGACTTATTTTCGGAAGACTTTCTGTTCTCTGCTGGGCCTCCACCATATTTTCGGGATCTGTATGAACCGGATTCTCGTAAGCCCATGTTAAAAACATTTTATAAGCCCGGGCTGCCATCAGGTTTTTCTGCATTTTAAGATAGACTGCCGCATCCTCAAACAGGCAGGACGGACTTCCCTTTCCCGCTTCATTAACAGGTCCGATTACAGCCCTCTGCCAGGCCCGCAGTTCCCGTGAATATATAGACAGCATTTTCAGAGCCAGAGGCCTCTGTTCGGTAAGAAATTTTCCAAGAGCTGAAACCGGCACTTTCATGACCGATGCATCGGTTTCGGCAATAACAGTGGAAAGGTAAGGCCTTCCCGTCAGTGCAGAAACAAGACCAAAAGTGTCTCCCCTGGCAAACCGGCCCATCCGGTCCGTCAGGATTTTCTCGGAATCTATGGATAAGGTTCCTTCCGAAACTACATAAAAAAAACCAGGATTCGGGGAATCTTTAATAATGACAGTTGCTCCCCTTTTATACTGGACTGTTCGTATATCACTGCTCATAGCTGCTCTTTACTGCATTATCGGCTGCCTGCCTCATTGCGTCAAGCTCTGATATAAGTTTCTGCCTTAGTTTTTTTATTTCCCTGCTGTTCAGAAACAGACCTTCAGGCAGAGTGCAGTCCCCGGGTATTGCAGAATACAATGTTCCACCGAGGGCTGTTAACTCTTTAAGCACAGAGTCCGCTGTGACCGGAGACTTTACAGCCGCCACTAACACAGAATCACTGAATCCTTCTGCCTGGTTTCCTTCCGGGTCTCTGTAGATTACTTTCAGGGGATTGCCGGATGAACCGGATACATTCACTGACAGAGGGATACGTTTTCTGAGGGTTTTATCTGTCCGTATTTTCCGGAGTTTCCCTGAAAGAGACGGCCTGCCTGTAAGATAAACTTCCATTCCTTTAACTATATTCTTCAGGGGAAATTCTCTGCTGAACTGCATTACACACCGGTTCCCTTCCGAAGAAACAGAAAAGAGACTCCCTCCGGTCTCAGTATTATTTTCACTTTTGAAAAGAATCCCGTCTCCCTGCCGGGGCAGCAGATATTCCGAAAGACCATCTGCAATTTTAATATGGATATAAGGAGGAACGATTCTTTCAGCAGTCCCTATCCGCACTCCGGTGTGCGATTTCACAAAAGGATTGATTACTGATTTACGGTTTTTTCCTGATAGCCAATGATTTCCGAAACCACGGGTAAATGTAAGATGAACGGCTGCGGCGGTTTCATTTTCCGGCACCCGCTTCAGAGGAATTTCATCAGGTGAATGTATGCCGGATTCGATCCGATCAAGCTCTTCTTTCCACATACGGACTGCCGCTGCAGTGTAATCAGCATCCTTGGATCTTCCTTCAATTTTTAAACTGTCAATTCCTGCATTAAAAAATTCTTTCGCATAATTCACCGCACTCAGATCCGATGCGCTCATCAGATACTGCCCGCTCCTTACGGGTTTCCCGTCAGCAATCAGATCATACTGCATTCTGCAGGCCTGCGCACATTCCCCTTTATTGGCAGACCTCAGAGACTCGCTGCTGAATCTGCCAAGACCTGCAGAAGCATTACAGAGACCAGAAAAGGAAATGCAAAGAGCACCGTGGACAAACACTTCAAGCTCCAGATCGGTTTTGTTTCTGATTTTTTCAATTTCGCGCAGACTCAGCTCCCTGGCAAGGGTGATGCGTTTAAAACCAAGGTCCTGGTAAAATGCAGCAGCATCAGCCGAAGCAATGGCCATCTGAGTGGAGGCATGAAGCTCAGTGCGGGATCCGAGTTTCCTGAGCAGAACAGCCGCGCCCGGATCCTGAATTATAAAAGCATCTGGTCCCAGAGAAAGAACCGATTCCAGAGTTTCTTCTGCTTTACGCAGCTCATTCTGATAAATCAGAACGTTAAATGCCACATATGTTTTTACAGAATATCCGCGGTTATATTGTATAATTTTTTTAAGTAAATCTGTTTCAGGATCACGGGAGCGGGACCTGGCATTAAAACCAGGTGCTCCGATGTATACAGCATCGGCTCCGCAGTGGACTGCTGCTTCCGTCATCTCCAGAGAGGAAACAGGAGCGAGCAGTTCGGGGCGTCTCATGAAATTCTTCGCGGGAAAAGGATTACCTGAGACCGTAGAAAGCCTCTGCAGACTCCACTGTCTGTGCGATCAGAGTCGCAATAGTCATAGGTCCCACTCCGCCAGGCACAGGAGTAATATACGATGCCTTTGCTGCACAGGATTCATAATGAGCATCTCCAACATTCCCTTCGTTGTAACCGGCATCCACAACCACCACACCTTCTTTCAGCCACTCCCCTTTTACGAAATTCGCTTTACCAAGGGCAGCCACCACAAGATCTGCATTTTTAAGAATCTGATCGATGTTTTTAGTGCGGGAGTGGCAGATGGTCACGGTTGCATTTCTTTCAAGAAGCATGGCTGCCATAGGCTTACCAAGAATCGGGGAGCGTCCGATCACAACAGCATTCATCCCTGATACATTTATTTTATATTCATCAAGAAGACGAATGATCCCGGCCGGAGTGCAGGAACCGTATGCTTCCAGTCCGAAACTGATCCGGCCAAACCCAAGAGTGGTTACTCCGTCTACATCCTTGTCGAGTGCAATCCGGTCAAAGCAGGCTCTTTCGTCAATCTGGTGCGGTACAGGATGCTGCAGCAGAATCCCCCTTACCCGATCGTCTGCGTTCAGTTCGTCAATAACCTTCAGAAGCTCATCAGTTGTGGTAGTGTCGGGAAGATGAATTCTGCGGCTCTCCATCCCCACGGCTTCAGTGGATTTTCCTTTCATCTTTACATATGTGTCGGATGCAGGATCATTCCCTACAAGAATCGTTGCCAGAACAGGCACAGGATTTCCTTTCGCGGTAAGGGCGCTCACTCTGACCTTGAGATCTTCCCGGATTTTAGCGGCAAGCGCTTTGCCATCAAGCAGAATCGGATTCATATTAATTTCTCCTTATTTAATAATGTTACGCAGGAATCAGAAATGCATTTTTTTCAAAATGAGATTTTTCAAAAGCATCTATTTTATCCTTATGAACCATTGTAAGTCCGATATCGTCCCAGCCGTTCAGCAGACTTTCTCTTCTGAAGCTGTCCACAGTAAAGGAATAGGTTTTATTCCCGGCTGTAACAGTGCAGTTCTCCAGATTCACTGTTACCTGAGCGCCCGTACTGCCGTTCAGACAGTCAAAAATCTCCTGAACCTCAGCAGCACTCAGCTTTACCGGTAAAATTCCGTTTTTAAAACAGTTATTATAAAAAATATCAGCAAAGGAAACTGCGATTACCGACCGGAAGCCGAAGTCTTCCAGAGCCCACGGTGCATGTTCGCGGGAAGAGCCGCATCCGAAATTATCGCGCGCAACCAGAATAGTGGACTTACGGTAAGGTTCTTTATTCAGTATAAAATCAGGATTTTCCTGCTTACCGTCATTATCGAGGTATCTCTGCTCGTGAAAAAGGTGAATCCCGAACCCGGTTCTTTCCACTTTTTTCAGAAACTGTTTCGGAATGATCATGTCGGTATCAACATTTGAGCGGTCCATGGGAGCTGCGATTCCTGTGTGGATTTTAAATGGCTGCATTATAATACTCCTGTATTTTTTTAAATTATCTGCCTATCAGATTCAGAGTTTCCGGACATCGGCAAAATGACCGGTCACTGCAGCGGCAACTGCCATCGCAGGACTCACCAGATGCGTACGACCCCCTCTTCCCTGGCGGCCTTCGAAATTCCGGTTTGAAGTGGAGGCACTTCTTTCCCCTGGCTGAAGAAAATCGTCGTTCATGGCAAGACACATGGAGCACCCGGGAAGCCTCCATTCAAAACCGGCCTCAGAAAATACTTTATCAAGACCTTCTTTTTCTGCCTGTTCTTTCACAAGTCCGGATCCGGGAACCACAATAGCCTTGATTCCCTGCTTAACCTTACGGCCGCTTTTCTTAACCCCTTCCGCGGCTGCGCGAAGATCTTCAATTCTTGAATTCGTGCAGGAACCTATAAAAACAGTATCAACCTGAATCTCCTCTATTTTCTGGCCGGGTTTCAGTCCCATGTATTCGAGAGCTCTGTGTACAGAATCTTTTTTAACAGGATCGCTTTCTTTTGATGGATCGGGTACCGTGGCACTGATACCAAGAACCTGTTCAGGACTTGTGCCCCATGTTACCTGAGGTTCAATCCCGGCTGCGTTAATTTTTATAACTTTATCGTAGGATGCGCCCGGATCACTGGGCAGAGTCTTCCAGTAAGCTATGGCTTTTTCGCGAAGCTCCCCTTTAGGTGCGCGTTCCTTATCTTTTAAATATTCGAATGTGATTTCATCAGGAGCAATGAGTCCGGCCCGGGCTCCTGCTTCAATAGCCATATTGCAGACAGTCATTCTGCCTTCCATGGAGAGGCTGCGGATAGCTTCGCCTGCGAATTCAATTACATAACCGGTGCCGCCGTCTGTTCCGATGTGGCCGATCACAGCAAGTATAATATCCTTTGCTGTTACTCCGGGTCCCGTCTGACCTTCGATTTCAATAAGCATATTTTTAGAACGGCTCTGGTTCAGAGTCTGGGTGGCAAGAACATGCTCCACTTCGGAAGTTCCGATTCCGAATGCCAGTGCTCCGAATGCGCCGTGCGTTGCTGTGTGTGAATCTCCGCATACGATGGTCATACCGGGAAGAGTAAGACCCTGTTCAGGACCCATTACATGCACAATTCCGTTGTTTTTATCGCCGATCTGATACAGAGTGATACCGAATTCTTCGCAGTTTTTTTTCAGGGTCTCCATCTGAATCCTGGAGATTTCTCCTGCGGCAGCCCAGTCAAAGGACTGAGTGGACACATTATGATCCATAGTAGCGAAAGTAAGATCGGGCCGGCGCACTTTTCGGCCATTCATGCGAAGACCATCAAAGGCCTGCGGCGATGTGACTTCATGAATCAGATGACGGTCAATGTAAATCACAGGACTGGATTTACCATCGTCAAAGATGAGATGCGCATCGTAAATTTTATCATACATTGTTCTGGGTCTGCCGGTTTCACTCATGAGATTCTCTCCTCTGTTTGACCCAGACTGAAAAAAGGGGGTGTTTTTGCAATTCAATATCGGAACGGGATTCGGGGAACAAATACAATCCTTTGATTGTTTCTTACCGGTGTAATGAAAACATATTTTCTGTATTCATTACACCATCGCCTGCCGAAAGGACAAAACCTTCCGCTTACCTGCCGGCTACACTGAGAAATTCAGACCCGCCGTCCGCTATGCAGATCTGAAGTCCGTATTTAAGGTTTGCAGAAGCTTTACCGTAATGGGATGCCATTGCACTGGCTGCCATACCGCTTCTGTTTCCGCTGCGGCATACAAAAATAACATCTTTATTCCAGTCAATTTCATTCACACGGTTCATAACTGTGGAAAGCGGCATTAATTTAGAGTTTTTTAAATGAAACTGTGCATATTCCGATGGTTCGCGCACATCAATCAGCTCCAGATTTTCTGTGCCTTTTTTCAGCAGCTCGCGCAGGGCAAGTGGTTCAATCTCCTTTACCATAAAAGAGGTTCCTCCGTTGTTTATATTCATTAGTAAACCTGGGAACCTTCCGGTTACTGCAATTATCAGTTCCGGGAGACTTTTTTTTAAATTTTTTTACTATTATTTAGCGTGCTAATCAGAAACCTGTCCGGAATATTTCTTCGAGTACATAAAACTTATGAGCATCTGTACCGAAAAGCATCCGTCCGCCTGCAACCACCGGAGCACTGAGTATGTTTCCTTCGGTTTCCATAGACCATGCCTGACTACCGTCTGCCGCATTCAGTGCCATCAGCTGAGGAGGGTTTCCCTTTATGCCGGTGCCGTCATCATCGTCGCCCCTCATCCCGAAATAAATCCGGTTGCCCGCTGCAACAGGGGCACTCGATGCAGTGTAAGGAAGCTTTGTTGTCCAGACAGTATTTCCGGTACGTTTGTCAAAGGCCCGGACTACTGTATCACCGCTTGTGAAAATTACAAGATCCTTCCATACAACGGGTGCCATAAAATCCAGCAGATCAATGTGCCTCATAAAGACGGTATCCCTCGTTACGGGTGTGCGGATTCCCATATCCATGGTGTCCTGCGCAGTCCAGATTTTCTGACCTGTTCTGCGATCCACTGCATAATAACTGAGAAGCGAAGGACCGTTCACAAGAAATGCGCTCGCATAATACACTGTATCCTCATCCAGAGCCGGAAAAGAATACCAGGCCGGATACGGAACGTCTATGTCCAGTATCCACAGGAAACGTCTGTTTTCAATATCGTAGGCACCAAAATCCCTGCCCCGCGGTGCCCAGTAGACAATGCCGTCATAAACCTGAAAAGTATGATGTGCCCATACAGGGTTCGGAATTCTGTGAAGCAGTTTTCCGTTCTCATCAAGAAAGTATGTGGAACCCGTATCGCTCGTAAATATTACATATTTTTCATATTTTAGTACAAGCGATTTTACAGTGCTTTCTGTGCGGAAAGACCAGACTTCCTTACCTGATTTTCTGTTTACCGCGTAAACAAATCCGTCATTGGATCCGAAATACACGTTTTTATCATCTGCAAAGGGTACCGAGTTCACAGCAGCCTTTGTTTTGAAAATCCAGTTCATATATCCGGATTTCATATTCAGAGAATAAAAATTTTTATCGGATGAGCCGAAGTAGATATCATCCCCGAGCATGACAGGCGGATTAAATGACTTCGCCTGGTCCGTTGATTCCTGCAGACTCAGCTTCCAGCGAAGCCCGATCGGGGTTCTCATTTCAGAGCTGATATAACCCGCGCCGTTTTCACCCCGGTAAGTGTTCCAGTCATTCTGCCTGGAACAGGATGCAGACCAGATGCCGGCAGTCAGGAACAGAGCAGCATTTACAAATATTATATATTTTTTTAAATTTCCGTTTTTCATAATCGCCGCCTATGTTCTGTAATACAGTCCCCGCAGACTGAAAACAGACCGGATTTTTCCGAAAAAACCCGAAGCAGGAAGTGCCTTCAGTGCAGAGCCATAAGCAGAACGGTATTCCTTCCATGTTTCCAGTTTTTCTGCCTCTGGGGCAAAGTCCCGGAAATACAGCAGATTATATAATCTTGCAAATTCCTCCAGTTCGGGGATTTTCGCTGAAAATTCAAGCGGTGTTTCACTTACCGGTTTAAGAGGATAGCCTCTGGCAGCCAGCTTCATAAAAAGCAGCAGGTACAGAGCTCTGACAGCGTAACGGTCCTGTCTGCGGGACCGAAGATACAGCCAGAATTCCCGTGAGTTCCGGTAGCTGTAGAGACCAAGGATTACAAAGAGAGCCATGCTGCCGAGAATGACCAGAACTGTTTTCCAGGGAAATCTGTAGCGGTTTCTCTGGTTTTCAGGAATCTCTTCTATAAGAGGTATTACTACATCCATATTATTCGGGTTCATCTCGGATTTTGGCGGGATGGCAAATGCCGTAGATTCAAAATCCACCCAGCCATAGCCAGGGATGTAAAACTGCACCCAGGAATGGTGATGTGAAGTGGTAATCAGATAAAGTTCTTCGAGATCAAATTTTTTAAGAAGAGATATCTGATTCCTGAGAACATACAGGCCCCCTCTGTGCGCCGGGGTCTGCAGATCCCTTGAAGCAATGTAACCCGTCACCACTCTGGACGGGATTCCCGCAAATCTGGCCATCAGAGCCACGGAATGCGAAAATTCGGTGCAGTCACCTGTTTTTGTTTTAAAAATAAACTCTTCTACTTTTTTAAGATTCATGTCTTCATCAAAACCCATTTCATACTGATAGGTTTTCATGCTGCGAAGTAAAAGATCGATTCTCTGCGAAAAAGGCATCTTCGCAGCTTCTGGATCCTCAGTGCCGTAAATACTGCGGGTACGTGCTTTCAGTTTTGAAACAAGGGCCGGGTCCGCGCTGATTGTAAGATATTCCTGTTTGTCCTGCTTTTCAAATGCAGAAAGATTTCTCACACTCCCCCAGTCTTCCTGACTGCTGATGCTCATGGATGACACTGCATTATAAGAAAGATTAAACGGATGAAACCTTGTATCCTGAACAGTCGGCTCAATGAGCACCGGTCTGTAAGCAAGAACCCTTTCTTCAAGGCTGGACAGATAATAAAGAGGCACCTGTTCACGCTTTAAATCATATTCCCGGTTTTTATCTTTCCATGTTTCCATAAAGCGTTTCCGGCCCAGATCATTCAGAGGTTCCTTTTCAGTAAGAAGAAAACCTTTCACGGGATCCAGATCACCCAGATACTGTTCCGCTGAATATACAGGATCCATCTGACTGGCTATAATCATAACCGCCCGCTGCTTACCACCGGACCCGCCTCCGGAACCGCTGTTCTGCCACTGGTCAGCCGGGATGCCTTCGAGCTTCTGGTCGGATTTCCCGTTTCCCTTGCTCTGCTGCTTACCTCCGGAATTTCCGCCCTGACCCTGGCCATCGCTCATACCGGATCCGCCACCGGTTCCTGAAGAGCTCTGATCAGAAGGATATTTATTTTCGCGTTCACCTAACGGAAGTCCGTTTTTAGTATCGGACTGCGACCCTCCCCCTCCTGACGGAAGACCATCCCCCTGACCAAGTTCCCTCGGTGGAGGTTCTGCTTCTTCATCCCACTCATTAAATACTGAATTGTGCGATAAAAAATCCTCCGGCAGAAATACTGCAGTAATCACAGACACAATCAGAACGAGGATCACAAAAACGCTGAGTTCTTTTCTTTTGCGGCTGTTATCGGAACGGTCCGGGAAGGCGGCAAGATAAAGAATGATTGAATGAATCAGAAATCCGAACACTGCCGTCAGGAGCACAATCACAGTCATGAGAGAGCTTTCTGCCGAGACATCTTCAGATGATCGTGCGAAACTCAGCAGACGATAATAAATAATTCCAAGAAAAAATGCCTCGGCGGCCGCAAAGGAAATCCCCCTCCCCCGGACCCGGAAAATAACAAATGTTGTTCCGTAAGAAACCAGAGTAAGTATTGCTGCTGTTACTGCTGACTGCAGAGTTTTATCTGTCAGAGTGAAAATCAGAAATCCTGAAAGAACAGCAGAGGCCGGAGACAGCCAGACAGGATAGCGCCGGTCACTCAGAAAGAAAGCAGAGAAGGAAACAAGGGGCACCAGCACAAGAAAAAATAAAAAATCTGAAGTATCATATGCCACAGCCACGGCCGGGTGGTAAACCGGCAGCACCATGGCTCCCAGATACAGAAACATTCTGCTGAAAAACAACCAGTTCATTCAGTACCTCCGGGAATCACAGAATCCTCACCGATATTCTTTCTTCTGTAACAGATTTAAAGCCAGCCGGACTTACAGAAGGTTTTTTTTCTCTGCGCAGAACCCATAAACCGGGTACGGCAACCGAAAGAGAAGAAAGCCCTCCGGCAGACCGGCTGAAAAAAGTAATGTTTCTGACTTTCTGCCGGAAATCTGTTTTCAGACCCGTCCGGTACAGGTGAACCGCAGTTCCCGGCAGACTGATAATGCTTTCATCAAAACACGTAGTAAAAACAAACTTTTCCCGCACAGATGCATCTGTATCCTGATACATTCGCGAGGGAGAAACAAAACCGATCCCGCCCAGGTAAGCGGCAAAGCGGTCGATATCATTCATGGTCTCGAGGAGTTTCGGGCCGTCCGCTGTAAGTATACGGAACCGGAATTCCGGAAACTGTACCTTAAGAGCTGTAATAAAACTCATTAACTGACTTTTTAAATAATTAAGATGCATTACAGACTGGATGCCGTCTTTTTCGCCTGACCGGTAATGCCGGAACTCAATGTGAAGCATCCGGGACGGTTCCGGCGAAACA
Source organism: uncultured Leptospiraceae bacterium (assembly GCA_964594095.1). Classification (GTDB taxonomy): domain Bacteria; phylum Spirochaetota; class Leptospiria; order Leptospirales; family Leptonemataceae; genus CAZQKZ01. The sequence continues at coordinate 35,365 of CAZQKZ010000011.1, forward strand.
GGTGAGATTCTGGTAATGAGTTCAAAAACCCGGAGGGATGCCTTCCAGTTGATATCTTTCATGCGGTCCCCGGGCATATACTCCCGCATATAGTATTTTTCGGCTTCGCTTGACTGCTTTTTCCGGGAGCTTTCCTCATTTACAAAACTGCGGATCCCCGCTGAAGTCATCAGCGGAAAAACAGGCGGCCTTACAGTAAAGGACCTTTCTTCATCGTCAGACACAACAGCTCTGACCAGACCAAAAACATCGCGCACAGAAAGTCTGCCTTTGACATCAAGTTTTCCGGAAACAGGAAAATACAGAGGAATCTGAAGCTCTTCGCCACCTGTTACGGAATGCTCCGTGTAAACATACAGAGGAGCCCTGCGGCCTGCATGAAGAAGACCCCTGAGTGCAAAATGAATCCGGAAAAACCAGCTGCTCTCAGCCTGCTTCAGATGAATTTTCTGAACAATTCCGTCCACCCTTGCCGTCAGAACAGAGGCTGAATCCCATACAATCTGAATGCCCCCGAGGCGGAAAGCCTGAATTCTTGCGGACACTGCCAGGTAAAACAGTACAGACAGCGAGACAGTTGCCATGATTAAAGAATAAATACTTTTAGAATTAAAAGCATCACCCAGCAGCCATACTCCTGCCGCAAAAAGCAGTGTTCCGGTGAAAGTAAGAGGATAATAAAAACGGATACTGCGAAAAAAACTGTTCTGAGTTAACGTCATTCAAATCCCTCCTCCGGGATCAGACCCTTAGCTCAGCCATTACTTCCTTAAGCACAGTCTCCGCGGAAGCGGATGGATCCTCTAGCTCCAGCCTGTGCGAAAACACCGGAAGCACAAGCTCTTTAACTATATCGATAGTTACGTAATCCTGCCCTCTTACCAGGGCAAGCGCCTTGGCAATTCTGGACATTTTTATTCCGGAACGCGGACTCGCTCCTGTCACCACTCCGGGCCAGGATCTGGTTTTCCTTGTTAAATAAACTATATAATTTACAATATCTTCGTGAATGCTTACCTGGTCCACAAGTTTCTGCCATGCGAGAATTTCCCCAGGCTCCACAACAGCTCCGAAGTCTTTCCAGGAATCCTCTTTACCGTGCCGCATAATGATGGCCACTTCTTTATCGTGCTCCGGATAACCCATGGAAATCTGAATCATGAAGCGGTCCAGCTGCGGGGCGGGAAGAGGGAACAGGTGACTTCCGCGGAGGTTCATAGTGGCAATAATAAAAAACGGATCCGGCAGATGATAGGTTCTGCCTTCAATACTGACCTGCTGTTCTTCCATAGCCTGAAGAAAGCTGCCCTGCGTTTTAGGAGTCAGCAGATTGATTTCATCGCAGAGAACAAAATGAGCAAAAATCGGACCTTTGTTAAAAAGATACTGATTTGCTTTCATATCGAAGCGGTTGAAACCAAGAATATCCTGAGGAAGAAGATCCACCGTACTCTGGATGCGGCTGAAATAATCAATGGGAACCCCTTCCGGAGACACTCCCTGCTGCCCCCAGAGGATGGAACCGGCAAGGGCACGGGCCAGGGAAGTCTTCCCCACTCCGTGTGAGTCAGCGAGAATCACATGGCCGCCTGCAAGCTTTGCTGCGATCAGGTATTCAAGCCTGTTTTTGTCGATTGTGATAACGGATAGAATGTTTGCTGTTAACCGGTCGATTCCTTTTTTGGCAAGACTGAAGAATTCTTTATTACCTGATTCTGTCATGTAACTTAAGATGAATTCCGCCCTCAGGAAGACAACAATTTACTGCTTTCTCTTACATATTTTTTCTGGAGTACATGCTGCATCTGCTTACGGAACTCTTCAAGAGCCGCATCCGAGTCCGTGAGACTCCGGATCTTAGAATGAGGATTGATATCGGCACCCGCTGAAAGCAGTGACTGCAGCTCGAGTACAATCGTATCATGATAACGGGATGACATCTGAGAACGGATTTTTGCAGAGGCAGCCTCTCCCGCATGCAGCAGAACATGAGCCACCGTATTAGGATGCACCCTGATGAGAGTCTGATACACATCAAAGTCATCCCAGTGCGCAATATCGTCAATGGCAGGAGGATGAACAGAATCTTCCGCTTTCAGAGAAAAATGTTCCATCAGAAGATTTCTGGATTTTTCCGTAAGACTGTCTGCATGACCCAGAAGGGAGACAGCAGATTCACCTGCATGAAGGGCCCGGCAGAGTTCGGACTCAGAGATATGGACAAGACCCGTAAGCTTACCGGACTTCTTCGTCAGAAATCCCTCTGTGTAAATAAGAACAGAAAAGCCTTCGCCTTCCAGTTTGTACAGACCTTCCCCGGACCGGGAAAAGCTCCAGTCTTTGGTTTTTTTTATGATTCCGGACTCGGCACTGCGGGTAATCCGAAATTTGCGGAGTCTGTCTCCTGCTTTTTTAAGAAGGGAATCAAGATCTGAATCCTCCTTTTCTTTAACTGAAGCTGAAGGGGTCCGTTTTTTTCTTTGAAATATACCAAACAGACCGGAGAAAATGGAAAGCATCATGACTCAGTCTGCATCAGGCGCAGGCATTCGTCAAGCCGGGATTGCATGGGAATGATCATATTGATTCCGGTCAGCTCAAAAACACCCTGAACAGTTTTATTGGCTCCGAAAACGCAGACTTTACCGCCATAATCGCCGCTTTTAACCCGGGTATTTACGAATACGCCAATGGCAGCGGAATTGATATGCTCGAGTGCTGTACAATCAAATATAACCGGACTCTCTTTAGCGGTAAGCAGCCGGTCTGTAACTGAATAAAGGGCAGCCGGATCTTCCGACCCGAACCTGCCCTCTAACCGGATTATTTTTCCGGACGGTTCAAGATTTTTTTCAGTAATAAGAAGAGTGCGCAAGGCTTACTTCATTTTATATTTCTTCTTGAAGCGATCCACTCGACCTGCCGCATCAATCAGTTTCTGCTGGCCGGTATAAAACGGATGGCAGGAGCTGCAGATTTCCACGTTCATGTCACCACGGGTGGAACGGGTCTTAATTTCAGCCCCGCAGGCGCAGCGGATGGTGGATTCTTTGTAATTCGGATGAATATCAGTCTTCATAAAAACCTCTGGTATATCGAATGTCCATAACCGGATCGGGCATGGTTTTTGTCAAGTTCATGGAGAATTCATACTTGCTAAAAAATCGGGATTCGTTTTAGTGTTCCGCATTTTTTCAAGCAGCAGTTCCATAGCCTCCGTCTGACTCAGAGGAGACAGTGCTTTCCGAAGAATGAATACCCTTGTAAGTACATCGTTATCAAGCAGAAGCTCTTCCTTTCGGGTACCTGATTTGTTGATGTCGATGGCAGGAAACACTCTTTTATCGGAGAGTCTGCGGTCGAGATGGATTTCCATATTGCCTGTGCCTTTGAATTCTTCAAAAATCACTTCGTCCATTCTGGAACCGGTATCCACCAGAGCAGTGGCTATAATTGTAAGGCTTCCGCCGTTTTCAATATTTCTTGCCGCACCGAAGAAACGCTTTGGTTTATGGAGAGCATTGGAATCCACACCACCGGACAGAATCTTACCCGAAGTAGGAATTACCTGGTTATATGCCCGGGCAAGACGAGTAATAGAGTCCAGCAGAATCACTACATCTCTTCCATGCTCTACCTGTCTTTTGGCTTTTTCAATGACCATTTCCGCAACCTGAACGTGACGGGAAGCTGGTTCATCAAAGGTCGAGCTTACAACCTCACCCTGCACATTCCGGGCCATGTCGGTAACTTCTTCCGGACGTTCATCGATCAGAAGAACCATTAGGATGACTTCAGGATGATTGTGCGTGATTGCATTGGCAATGTTCTGCATTAAGATTGTTTTACCAGTCCTTGGGGGAGCAACAATCAGAGCACGCTGGCCCTTACCAATCGGGCAAAGCAGATCGATAATACGGGTATCCATCTGATTCGGATGCCATTCCATAACCAGCCTTTCATTAGGATACAGAGGAGTCAGGTTGTCGAAAAGAATCCGCTTATGAGCCACATCGGGAGATTCGCCGTTTACTGTATCCACGCGAAGCATGGCAAAAAAACGCTCGGACTCTTTAGGAGAACGGATCTGCCCGGTAATGGTATCGCCTGTGCGAAGGCCAAACAGCCGGATCTGCGAAGGAGAAATATAAATATCGTCGGGACCTGGCAGATAGTTGTAATCGGAGCTGCGCAGAAAACCATAACCATCGGCAAGTTTTTCCAGGGTTCCGGCTGCGAATACCACTCCACCGTTTTCTGTCTGGTTCTGGAGAATAGAGAAAATGAGATTCTGTTTTTTCTGACCGGTTGTGTTTTCGATCCCCATGGAATCAGCAATTTTAGTAAGTTCTTCAATCGGAAGCCTTTTCAGCTGAGTAAGGTCAATCGGGGCCGGCGGATTCGCGTTATTCTGTGGATTTTTTCTTTTGCCTTTGTGAATTGTACGGGGCTGGTCGTCTTCGCTGTCCATAATATGGGGCGGTTCCGGCATTTCATAGGACTCCTCTTCCGGCTCTCCTGAATGATGACCGTTATTACTGGTTTCTTTATGCCTTAATTTGATGCTTCTTTTTGGGGGCATGACATCTCCTTTACTGTTTACATTTTTAATTTTTTTAATAGAATGGCTGATTTATTCTGAAAGAGTGTAAGAGGTTCCGGTTTGATTTTACTGAAGGACTCCGCAGAACGTGTTTGTTCTGCCTGATTCAGGATGAATCCTGCTAAATTTCTGACACTGCCCTCTGAGCGCAAGCAGGATTTTTTAAAATTTTACGAATCGTGCCGGATTTACGGCTCTTCCGTTCTGAATTACTTCAAAATGAAGGTGGGGCCCCGTGCTCATACCGGTATTTCCGGAAACAGCAATCACAGAACCAGCCTTTACCCTTTGGCCGTTTTTTACGGTAATCCGTGACAGGTGGGCATAGAGGGTCTGAAATCCGTTCTCATGCTTCACCACTACAGTATTGCCGTAAGCCCCCAGTCGACTTGCGTAGGTGACTTCACCGTCCCGGGCGGCTTTTACAGGGCTGTAGTATACTCCGATGTCAATGCCGGAATGCATCTGCCTGTGACCAAATATAGGATGCCTTCTCCATCCGAAGGCAGAGGTAATGCGACCAGCTGCTGGTCTGGACCAGATACTTGGCGGTTTGGGTATACGTGCATCCGGGAGGAACACTACCGAACCTGGTTCCACAAGGTCAAGATCAGCCATGTCAGGATTATCCTGCCGGATTTTATCAGCTGTTGTGGAATATTTAAGTGCAATAGAAGCGAGGGATTCGCCAGGCTTTACTGTGTAAATGAGACCGGGCTTACTTGGGATCTGCAGCACATGACCCGGATGCAGAGCTTCGCCGGTCTTAATTCCGGAAGAAGCGGCAATCAGATCGGCACCTACCCGGAAACGCCTTGCTACACCGGAAAGGGTATCCCCACTGCGGACAGTATATTCATGAATCCGGATGCCGCCATTTACATCAGCTGCTTCATTACCGGAACTGTTTCCCTTGGCCTCAGAAGACAGAATTTTGTTTTTCCACTGCTCGGTTTTTTCTTCGAATTCGATGCTTTCTTTATCGGTGGAAAGGGAAGTCAGAGATTCCGCTGCCTGAACAGAGGCCTCACTGGTGTTCATGTTAAAGAAAATTAAGACAGATACAAAGAGTACAATGGCAATGCCGATCCCCGCCCCTTTAAGACGGTATTTTTTACGCCCCAGTTCGATTTTACCTACATAGGTACGATTGCGACCAGGCATGGTATAAATAAAATTTCCGGCACCAACATGAATCAGTGAAACCTTTCCGTTTATCTGAAAAAGCTTTGTGGGCCGGTAATTCTGGAATCGGGTATTATACATAGTCTTTACTTAAGCATAGTAACAGATTCTGCAGAAAAAAGTCAACCCTGAATCAGAATTTTCCAATTTTTTTGCAAAAAAAACGCAAAATGCTCATTTTTTGTTATATCGGCCTGAAATAATGAATTCTTAATCCGTCTTATAGACACTGCTTTTCTGCAGTGTTATTTATCGAGCGAAGATCCCTTGGCACCGTAGGATTCTTCTATAAGTTTCCGGGCATCTTTTTTATGTCCACCGGTGATTGTAATCATACCGGAAGCGACCACACCTGGGGTAAGATGAAGCACGGGTGTTTCAATATCACCCAGCAGCCTGCCGGACCGCTCCAGCCGCACTTCTTCTTCAGCCTTAATATTTCCTATCATTGTACCAGAAACTACAATATTGCGGGCATGAATGTTAGTCTTGAGTTTACCGGTCTCCCCTACAAAGAGAGAATCGTCTGTTTTGATTTCCCCTTCAAATTTACCATCAATTTTAAGAGAACCGGAAATATAAAATTTCCCTTCGAATATGGACCCTTGTCCGATTACACTGTTAATTGAATCACTGCGGCTTGCCATGGCTCCATAATTCCGCCTGGCGATTTTCCTGTCAATTTGTTTCAGCGCCTGGCAAATACAGAAATATACTTAAGAGAACTTTTTTTTTTATTGATATAAACCGATGCTGAATACAGGATACAATCAGAACAGAGTGGTATTTATGAATAAAATTTTATTTTCCGGAAGATTTCTTATCTTTTTTCTGATTTCAGGGGCTTTTTTTACTCTATCTGCAGAGCAGATCCGGCTTAAGGACGGACGCACCCTCGAAGGAACCGTGATTTCCCGGAATGCCGAAGAAATCCAGATTCAGACTAAGGACGGTTTTATAACAATTCCCCGCAGTGATGTGGCTGAAGTCTCAGAAAAAGTTCAGCCGGCCGATGCCCCCCCGGCTACCATGGGAGATGTAATGAAAAATTTCCGTAAAAATGAAAAAACGGAATCTGCCCCTGAAGAACGGTCCCCCGATCAGCCAGCCAGAGGTCAAAAAGAAATCTACCGGTCTATGGCCCACCTCAGATCAGGTATCTATCCAGGATTTGGTCAGTTCTACCAGGAACGACCGCTATCCGGTACCCTTTTTGTAACCGGTTTTTCGGCTTCCTTACTTTACTATGCGGCTATGGTGATTCAGTCAGACAGCTACCGAACAGATTACCGAAACCGTGCAGATGAACTCAGAAAGCAGCTTTACAATAATCAGGCGGCTCCCATGCCTGTTATTTCATATTTTCAGCTTTTTCGGGTCATGGAAGCCAGAAATGCTTACACAGCAAGTATCAGCCGTGTCAATTCTGCTGCTGCCCTGATCGGGGGGATATATCTTCTGAATCATATCGATGTTTTAGTTTTTCATCCGGCGCCTGGAGTTACGGCCGGTATTCATACTCCTGCTCCGGAGAGTATAGGATTTAATCTTACTGTCAGATTCTGAATTTCTTAAAGAGGAAACTTAACAATGCGTCTATATAAATCCCTGCTTCTTCTGACATTAACAGGACTCAGTTCCTGCCGGACAGTCGAGTGTGATTCGGCAGATCCGGTCTGTAATCCCGGTGCAGCTCTTTATTTCAGTTTGTTTACTCCGGATCTTGCAGAATGGATGACCGAGACTGCTGCTTATCAGGGATTTTTTATCGGAGTAAGGGATGATAATACAATTTCCTGGTCTTACGACGGTGAGCGATGGGCGGCTGCTTCTGTGGAAATAGATAATCCTTCTGATGCTGCAAATAATGATATTCAGGGGATAACCTGGTCCGAAACAGATCATTCCCTTGTGGCAGTGGGACTTTCGGGTTACATTCTTTATTCGGCTGACGGAAAGACCTGGAAACAATACAGCAGCGGGGTCACAGATAATCTGAAATCGGTCGCCTGGGGTAATGGAAAGTTTATTGCGGTTGGCTGCAAACAGGATGGTGGCGATGCAACACAATGCAGTGGTGATAATGCAGGTGACCCTGCCTCTGGTCCGGTAATACTGGAATCCCCGGATGGAAAAATCTGGTCCAATACCAGCTCAAACATGAGCATTTTCCAGAACAGTGTCAGCCTATACAGAATTATCTATTTTGATGATTATTTTGCAGCAGCAGGCCGAACCTCAGCAGCTGTAGGAGAGGCTACTTTCTATCTGCAGAATCAAACATGGTATAAAAATGCCTATGAAACGAATACCAGTCTGGACGAATCCACTTTGCCGGATATTGCTGCTGCCGGATTATTCACCGGTGACCTGATGCATTTTAATAATTCACTCTGGCTTGCAGGTTTTACCACTGGCGGAGATCTGAACAGCCTTCCACTGGCCGATGGAATTGAGAATGCAAAATGGCTTTCCAAAGGTCAGACTGCCATTCCCTCTCTGGTTGGTATGACCAGCGGGAATGACAGCATTATTATTGTAGGGGACCTTACGGCAGTCTATATGGGTAATAAATCAGGTCAGTCCTTTTCAGTACAGGACTCTAATGACTGTGATCTGACAGATGAACTCCGCTCTGTAGCATTTGGAAACAACCGGTTTGTGGCAGCAGGGGAAAACGGAATAGTGTGCTATAATAAGGACGGCGATGGAAAAAAATGGCTGAATGCTGATCTGACCCCTGGTAAAAGCTTCAATAAAATCATTTTCTACCCATACGGGGAGTGATTCCGGCTGTAATCAAAGCCGATTATAATAAATAATGAACCATCTGAGGATAATAGCTGCATTCATTTTTATGGTCACCATCAGTTTTCCGGCTGCTGCAGGGAAACCTACGTCCCTTGTTCAGGGAATTTCTGCAGAAGCTGATCCGTTTGAAAAAAATGCAGCCCGTATTCAGTGGAAACTGGCAGTTCCTTCAAAAACCGGTATATTTATTGGCCGTTCCAATGTTCCTATTATAAACGAAGAAACGCTTCAGAAAGCTGTAAATATATCCGGAGACGGCCTTTCTCCCGGGGCAACCTCATTTCTGGATAAAAACCTGCCGGACGGTGTCTATTATTATATAGTACTGACCGGGGAAGATCTCGAAAACAGATTCGGACTCCCCTTTGAACCAGGTGGCAATTTTACAGTCACTCCTTTTATAGTGAATACAGTAAAACCGGAATCTGAGTCCGGACCAGAGAAAAAGCCGGAACCCGAAACTCAGTCTAAACCCCCGGAAACAAAACCGGAACCGGAAAAAACCGAAGAAGTAAAACCGGAGCCCCAACAGACCCAGGGACCAGGTGATTCCATTTACATGGTCCGCAATCTTACTGCAGTGAGTACGGTGAACTCAGTAAAACTGAACTGGCAGCCTGCTCCCTCTATCGGAATCCGTTATAATATTTACAGAAGCAGCTTACCGCTCAATTCCCCATCCGTACTCCGCCGGGCACGCATAATAGGTACAGCCTCTGAGAACACCTTGTTTTTTGAGGATCCCCGTCCGGCAGAGGACCAGGAAGTCTTTTATGCAGTCACAGTAACTCCTCTGGAAACGGGCGAAGAAAAGGCAGCCCTTCAGTACGGCAATTCTTATATTTCCCATATATTTAAAAAGACAGATGAAGATCCGTTAATTGCAAAAGAAGAAAGTCTTTTACCTGAAAACCTCCGGGCAGAAACATTCGGTCGCAATGCAGTGAGGATAAGCTGGGACATCCCTTCAGAAAAAGTTCTGGAATTCCGGATTTACCGTTCCTCGTTCCCTCTGACCGGAGCCGAACGGCTGCAGGGAGCTGTTTTCCTCGGGAGTGTGAGCGGGAGAGAAACGGATTATGTGGACCGGGATCTTGATCCGGGACAGTATTTCTATGCCGTGCTTCCGAGAGACGGACGCGGTAAAGAGATATATCTTTTTAAGGAAGGGCGCAGCTTCACCGGATTTGCGGGCACCGTAAGACCGGATCTCATGCGGAGCCAGGCAGCCCAGAATACCATGCAGCCTTCTTCGCAGGCGGAGAAACCGGTTTATTCCATGATGTTTCTCAAAGGGGAAATCCGTGACAACGACGTCCATCTTTTCTGGGACGGAACACCAGGTACATTTCCCGACACAAAGCTGTATGTTTACCGCAGTTCTCAGCCTCTGAGGAACCAGTACGAAATAGAAAGAAGCGGAATTCTGATCGCCATGGAACGACCGGAAAAAAAGGAATTCACCGACCGAAAACCCGGCGAAAGTATCCTGTATTATGCAGTTCAGGTTTACCGGGACGGAAAACCGGATCCTAAACTGGTGGAATCCGTCAATTTTCTGAAAGAGCCCCTTATTCTGAAAAAGGAACCAGAAAAGCGTACTGAGCCTGTGAAAGCGGATCCTCCCCCTCCGGAAGAGACTGAAGAATTTACCGAAGAAGAAGAGATTAAACCTCCGGAAAGAAAAAACCGGAAACCTTTCCCCGAATCAAGGACCGGGCGTCCGGAACCGGAAGAAAGGAAAATGTCTCCGGAAGAAAGAAGAGATCTGCTGACCTCAGTGCTGCGAGGGGATTATTCTGACCGTCGTTTCGGTTCTGCAGTTAAGCGGCTGGCTCCTCTTACTTCAGAAAAACTGAACCCTGATTTTGAAACCAGAAGTGCTGCACTCTTCTATACAGCCCTTTCTTACTACAATATGGGTGATTTCAGGAGTGCGATGGATCTCTTTTCTCACCCCGATGTTCAGAAAGCATATCCGATGCGCTGGAATTTCTGGTACCGGCGTTCCCTTGAAAAGCTGTCTCCGAACGGAATCAACTTGCATCCCTGACCGCCATTCCGAGAATAGTACCAGCAGGTTACTGTGAAGGCGGAGTCAGGTATGTCAGAAAAAAATGAATCAGTACTGGATAAACTTGAATCTTCTGTTCTGACTTACACCTCTATTCCGCGGGAAGCGGTAATCAAACAGGATATTCTTCGCTGCGGACTGCGGTTTGAGCCGGCAGTGCTGGAAGCCGGGAATTATAAAGCTAAGGATTACTTTATTTTTTCCTTTGATCATGTGACGCTGAGCGATCAGGAAGAATCAGTTCGTTTCCGGGCGCCTGAAGAAATCCGGGTGACCGGAGGCCACTTTGACCTCCTGCCCACAGTTATTTCTGTCCGGCTGGATCCGAGATCCCCTTATATAGTAAGAATGTCAGAAAAAGGGCCTGCCCTGTTCCTTGATTCAGAAACAGTTTCCGTGAACCTTGGCTATGTAGAGTTTCCTCCTGTGCCGCCCTGGTATTCCCATACCACAGCTTCCGGTAAAAAACCAGGGGAAGTAGCACCGGTCATTGAGTGGGGTTATTTAATTTATTTAACTATTTTCCGGAACTGTCAGTATTTTGGTAAGGAGGAAGAATGCGCCTTCTGTGATATCAACCATAATTACAGGCAGCAGAAACAGGCAGGCAGACCTTATACCGGTGTCAAATCCATTGAAGATATCCTGGAAGTACTTTCCTGGATTGATAAGGAAGATCATACAGCTCAGGTCTATACAATCACAGGAGGGTCAGTGGTCACGGAGCTCCGGCATCAGAGCGAGGTTGATTTTTATCTGGAGTATGCACGGGCAATTCATCAGAAATTTCCCGGGCGCTGGATGGGAAAAATGGTGACCCAGGCCTGGGAAAAAAAGGATCTGCTGCAGCTGAAAGAAGCCGGTATTTCTGTTTATCATCCCAATTATGAAGTCTGGGATCCGGAACTCTTCCGTAAACTCTGCCCTGGTAAGGAACGTTTTGTCGGACGTGATGTGTGGATCAGAAGGATCCTTGATTCAGTGGAAATCTTTGGTCCTTCCCATGTGATTCCGAATTTCGTAGGGGGAGTGGAACTCAGTGAACCCTGGGGATTCAGAACTGTGGATGAAGCAGTCCGCTCCACCGGCGAAGGGCTTGACTTTTTCATGAAACACGGGGTCGTTCCCCGGTTTACTGCCTGGTGTCCTGAACCAAATACTACCCTTGGCACGCAGAAGGCTCCGCCTCTTGAATACTTTCTGAAGCTGCTTACGGTCTGGAAAGAAACATTCGAAAAATACAGCCTGCCAATCCCTCCCGGATACGGCTCCCCAGGACCTGGTAACGCAGTCTTTTCGGTCAGTGCTTTTATGGACGTGATTGGTTATAAACCAGGCAGCCGGCCAAGCAGATAATCCGCAATACCCGGAAAGCACATAATTGACATGTGGCTTGCATCGTAATAATGAGTGCAGTGGGCCGGAGTAGGTTCGTTCAGATCTTCAAATAACGCCCCCTGCGACACAGTAATGCTCCGGATCCGTTCAGCAAGTTCAATGATACGGGGTTCAGTTTCATAAAGTTTTGCAAGATACGGATTTACCTGAGGCAGATACACAAGCACAGGCACACCTGCCTCCTTCGCCCGCTTCAGCATATTTTCAAAAAACCAGAGCTGTTCTGCTGATTCTTCGTAAGAAGCAAGATACAGCCGCTTCAGCCGTTCTGTTTCCTCGCGCAGTTCCCGGTCATTCATTGTTCCGAACCAGGAATACTGGGCCCCCTGACCAAGATCCAGAATGTATTTTTCCGGTGAAGTATGAACCGAATAAAGAGAAATATCATTGACCTGAGTGCTGATCATGGCATCACCAAGTCTGCTCATAGCCGGATCCGAGGTTTTATCGAGGAACATTTTCAGAAACACCATCGCTTCGATATTACCTTCATCCTTCGGAGGAAAAACAGTATTCCAGAGCCGGCTCATCAGAGTGGAAAAAGAGAACCTCATTCCTGCGAGAGCCCAGCGCCGGGAGCGTTCATAGGTCTGCATATCTTTTTCTGCAATATGATCTTTGTTATGCTGAATGTACTGAGCATCCAGACCGAAATTCATGGTCGGAGAAGCCATCATTCCTGAGCTGCGGTTAAAACCATCCAGAGAGAGACCCAGAATTATATAATCAGGTTTATGTATACTGCTCAGTATTCTGTAAGTCATATAATCATGGTAAGCCGGAACTGCCTGCGGCGATGCAAAATTAAAAATATTCACATTTGCGTAACCGCTGTAATGGGCTGGTGCATTTCCCAGGGCAAATGACCGGGAATCGCCCAGAACCACAATGGTCTTTTCATTTTCTGTTTTATGATCTGCAAGATGATCCTTCAGTCTCTGTATCTGCAGATCCCTTTGGCGATAGTAGACCATCCCTCCCGGCTGAAGAAAATTATCCCTTACCTCAGGAAGCAGAAAGATTTTATCGGCAATGAAAAGCAGACCGACGACAAGAACAGGCAGAAGCAGAGATGGTTTACTAAAGATATTCATAAGGCACCTTTTCAGAACTGAAAATAAAAGAAATCCGCAGGACCGCCGGCAAATTCGATCAGCATAAAAATCAGAACCGAAGCACTGAGGCCCATCAGCACTTTCTCAGTAAGGGGACGGGCAGTCACCCTCCTCAGCAGACCAGGCTTTTCTTCAATAATATGGAAAAACACGGCTGCGGCTAAAGAATAAAGCACTACTGAATAATCCCCCGTGGACTGTAAACCATGCGATGGTTCCTCCCAGAGAATCATTCTTCTGGCAGCGCTGAGAGACCACCAAATATCCGGTGCAAAAAACAGAGTGCCGGAGAATACCAGTACAACCCAGCCCAGACTTACACGGAAAACTCTGCCTGCTATGCTTTCAGGCCATTCCGGAAATCCCCTGCGGTTCAGAAAATTTTCAAAAGATATGTAAAGGCCCATCAGACCGCCCCAGACCACAAAGGTCCAGTTTGCGCCATGCCAGAGCCCCCCGATCAGAAAAGTCAGAAAATAGTTCAGATAAACACGATATTCTGAAACTCTGCTGCCTCCCAGAGGAATAAAGATATAGTCACGTATCCAGAGAGAAAATGTAAGATGCCAGCGTCTCCAGAATTCTGAAATGGAGTGCATCAGAAATGGTGCCCGGAAGTTAATGGGAATTTCAAAACCCAGCATTTTTCCAAAACCGCGGGCCATATCTGTATATGCAGAAAAATCCACATACAGCATAATAATGCTTCCGATGATCACAGTCCATACAGAAATGCTGTCATAGTTTTCGGGAAGCAGTTTCATTTCACCGGGAACAGAAGCACCGGCAATCATGGTTACTGAATAGCGAAGCAGCTGATCTGCAACCACAACTTTTTTAAAGACTCCAAGAATAATCAGCCAGATTCCGTCCATTCTCATACGTGAATCCGCAGACCATTCGCTTCCTTCATTCAGCTTCCGTACCTGCGGCAGAAGATCTCCGGATCGCATAATAGGACCTGCAATCAGCTGAGGGAAGAATGCTATAAAAAGCAGAAATTCCTGAAAGGAATGCCGGGTATCGTACACTCCCCTTTTAATATCAATCCCGTAGGCCATTACCTGAAAAGTATAAAAACTTATGGCCAGAGGAAGCAGGATTTCATTTCCCACAGCCCGGTGAGAAAGGCGAAGCTGAGGGTCCTGCAGCCAGTCTGTTCCGAGAATCTGTCCGGCTGCGTCGGCAAAAAAGTAAAAATATTTAAAGAATGCTATATTGAGAATATTAGCTGTCTGAAGGGATACAAACAGAAACTGACTGCGGCTTTTCCGCCAGAGTTCCATTCCCAGGTAATTCACAGTAAGGACAGCCAGCAGATGAAAAGTGAACGGTACACTCCAGCTTGCATAAAAAAGCAGCGATGCTGCAAGCAGAAACCAGCTTCGCAGCTTCTGAGGCAGCAACCAGAAAATGACATAAACAGATATGAAAAAAGCCAGAAACAGCTCAGTTATGAAAAGCATAGGTTATACCTTTTTTTTCCAGGGATTAAAATCTTTCAGTACAGAAGCTTCCTCTGAGGGCAGTGGTTTAGAAACGGGTTTGTCAGAAAGAAAAACAGAGGGATCCACTTCCCTGAAACTCCCTTCTTTTACGGGGTTTTCATCAAGACTGTAAAAACCGACAGACACTCTGTAAAGATCCGTGACCTTAATGCCAAGGCCGCGGAACATTCTCCGGATATGCCTGTTTTTACCTTCCCCGAGAACTACTTCCACTACAGCGGGGCTGCGGCTGATCACCGAAGCACGAATAGCCCGGAGCAGCTCCCCTCCCTCTTCCACACCCTTATAGAAACGTTTCTGGAGATCACGCTCAGCAGGAAGAGTGTTAACAGTAACGATATACCTCTTGGTCATACGCTTGGAAGGGTGGGTGACAGCCTGAATAAAATCTCCGTCATCAGAAAGAATCAGCAGTCCGCGGGATTCTCTGTCCAGTCTGCCGGCGTATTTCAGAGTCTGCATGTCTTCCGGCAGAAGGCTGTAAATAGTCTTTTCCTGGCCGAATCCTTTTCTGGAAACGGTATAACCTGCCGGTTTATTCATCACAATATAGCGGAATGCAGTGGAGGCTTTAACAGACTTACCATCCACCGTTACAGTGTCAGCTGGGAAAATCCTTACATCCAGACTGGTAATTTTCCGGCCGTTCACAGTCACCCTTCCCGCAAGAACCACAGACTCGGTTTCCCTTCGGGAACCGTAACCTGCCCGTGCCAGAAACTGATTAATCCGGTAAATTCTTTCCTTACCTTCTGCGGAATCTGCATTCTGGGGAACAGCTTCGCCTTTCAGTGATTTTGTGAGTCTGGATATTGCAGAACCGGAGTCCGGCTTCTGCTCATTTTGCTTTACTGCAGAATCGCGGTAAACCCGAAGCTCGGAATCCGGAAGGTCCGGACGCGGAACTGCCGGCTTTTCAAAAAGCCTGGGGGCACTTTTCTTCTTACTGAATGTCCGTTTTTTACCAGGACCGGGTTTCCTGCTTTTCTTGGATGGATTCATAATACTGGGTTTTACTGCTGTACAGCAGGAGCCGGCTCTTCATCGTTTATGGCTGGTTCGGCTTCAGACTCAGGAAGAGGCTCGGTTTTGATTTCCGGTTCTTCATCCGCGGGTTTCACGGAATTATCAGCTTTTTCAGTCTCAGCATCCGGTTTTACTTCAGGTTCCGGTCTTTGATAGGTAGCCGGAAGCTCAGAGAAGCTGATTCCGCTACCGTAAATCCATCCTTCTACTCCGTTTGTGAGCCTTACAAGATACCAGTAGTCTGCCTGACCTCCAATCTTTCTTTTTTCGGAAGTCTGGTTTATGATCCGGATTTCGGTATTGTATGGCAGAGCTTCGATTCGCGTGGCCACTGTGGATGGAGCCAGCCGGAGACTTGCATACTCAGCCTTCACATAAGCCTTTTTATGGGACTGAGTAACAGCATGAAAGGCACTGTTTCCGTCACAGCCCGCAGCGAAACCAATGCCTGAGAACAGCAGAATAATAAAAGCAAAAAGGCGCATGGAGCCATAAAATCATTATGGCCCCTTTCTTTCAATAATTTACAGGGAGGATATTGTCAATCCGTGCATTATAATGCGCCTGAGTGAGAATCCCCCGCACGAGTGGGTTCTCTTCGACTTCAATGGCATCTGCCAGAGCAAAAATGGCTTCGCCCATTGACAGCTCGCGGAAAGCAAGAGCAGCTTCCCGTCTGACCTGCATATCATTATTGGGCAGCATACTGATCAGAAAATCAAAATAGGAATACTGACTTTTATCGTTAATGAGGATGGCTCGGGCAATGCGTACTTTCACCCGAAAATCCCCTTCATTAGTAAAACGCCCTTTCAGAAGCTCCAGCGCTTTGGGAGTACCTAACCCACCGAGGGACAGAGCTGCCGCTCCCCTTACCGATGAAAGAGGATGATCCAGATATTTCTGCATTACCGGGATTATTTTTCCCAGTATATTTTCTGTTTCGGGGGTGGGATTCAGACTTTTGAAGTATACCCCGTTCTGGCGGCCAACTTCTCCCATGGCATCGAGGATGGCAATGGTCTGGTTAATCCGGTTGTAACCCATGAGACGGAGCTGATATCCTTCATCATTCGGGTCAACAGAAATCACACTCTTCAGCTCGTCTGCCACGGACCAGTAATAATCAGGACTGGCCGGGTATTTAAAACCTTCCCCGAGAAGAGCAGGACCTGCCACATTGGGAACCAGTGCCGCAGAAGGAGAGTTTTCTGCTTTGGCTTTTTCGGCCTTTTCGGTTGCTTTTTTTATTTCCAGGTCAGAAGCAATGTCTGTTTTTTCGAGTGCTTCTACTAAATAAGGATAACTCCATCTGTGGCCGATTCTGCCGAGAGCCCATGCTATGGAAGATTTAATATATGAATCATTTGTAGTGGTTTTTCGAAGCTCAGGGTGATCCATATCCTTGATAAGCTCTTCCCCGAGTGGCCTCATATACTGGGTGAGTTTATGGGCTCCCATCAGCTGTGCAGCCCTGATTTTTTCCTGCGCATTCCCGTGCTGAAGATCGATGATGGCCTGGGCATACAGTTTTTCATAAAAAACCCGCGATTCTGCGGAATCATTTGCCCGAAGCCCCTCCCCTGCAGGAAGAATGAGGACTGAAACAGCCGCTAAAGCCACTGCACCTGTAAAAAAACTACGCTTAAAAAAAACTGATGTATCCATGAGAACCTGCCGATAGTGATTCCTTGATATATTCGGCTCCACTGGCCCCCATTCTTTAAGGGTTGCAGATCTTTTTCAATCCAAATAAAAAAAAACTTTTATCCATAGGCCTTTTCTTCCATAAAATATCTCTTTCAGAAACTGGCTGGGGTAATTAAATTCTTCTTTCCAGGCAAATCTGAAAAAAATTAGCAATCCATAGGCCTTTCTGCTAAAATTTTCCAGTTTTTCTTGACAAAAAAGGGAACCCTGGTTTTTATACGCTTAAATTAGCAAACGGAACCCCGCTTTGCTAATTTAATTTTTAATTCAAATTTGAAGAAACGGAGGATCTTCCGATGAAAATCAAACCGTTGGGCGATCGGGTAGTAATTAAGCCCTTAACACAGGAAGCAGAAAAAGTAGGATCATTATTCATACCTGATACTGCCAAAGAAAAACCTATGGAAGGTGTAATCGAAGCAGTGGGTCCTGGTAAACGCGACGGAGACAAATTCACTCCGCTCGAAGTCAAGGTAGGTGACCGGGTTCTGTACGGTAAATATTCCGGAACAGAAATCAAAAGCGAAGGAAACGACTATCTGATTGTCCGGGAAGGCGACATTTTAGCCGTTCTTGGATAATTTTTTCCATTTAAAAAGAATCATAAAGGAGATCAGAATATGGCAAAACAGATGATGTACAACATCGAAGCCCGCCAGGGACTGCAGCAGGGTCTGAACAAGCTTGCAAATGCAGTAAAGGCCACCCTCGGACCAAGGGGACGCAACGTAGTAATCGATAAGAAATTCGGAGCCCCGACTGTAACTAAAGACGGGGTAACCGTAGCAAAGGAAATCGAGCTCGAAGATCCGTATGAAAACATGGGCGCGCAGATGGCAAAAGAAGTTGCCACTAAGACCAATGACATCGCCGGAGACGGAACCACAACAGCAACAGTACTGGCACAGGCTATTGTGAACGAAGGTATGAAAAACGTTACTGCCGGTGCTAACCCTACTCACCTGAAGCGCGGTATCGATAAGGCAGTGGAAGCTGTAGTGGAAGAAATTAAAAAAATCTCTAAAAAAGTTTCCAGCAAAAATGATATCGCAAACGTTGCGACCATTTCAGCCAATAACGATCCGGGAATCGGTAAACTGATTGCAGATGCCATGGACAAAGTCGGAAACGACGGCGTGATTACTGTGGAAGAAGCGAAAGGTATCGATACGTATATGGACGTTGTTGAAGGTATGCAGTTTGACCGCGGATACCAGTCACCATACTTCGTTACCGATGCAGAGTCTATGACCGCGACTCTTGAAAAACCATATATTCTTATTCATGAAAAGAAGATTGCCAGTATGCGGGAACTTCTGCCGGTTCTTGAAAAGGTGGCTCAGAGCGGAAGACCGATTCTGATCATCTCTGAAGAAGTGGAAGGCGAAGCCCTGGCAACACTGGTGGTAAACAACCTCCGCAAAACTCTTCGCGTATGCGCAGTCAAGGCTCCTGGTTTCGGTGACCGCCGCAAAGCAATGCTCGAAGACATAGCGATTCTGACCGGTGGACAGGTCATTTCTGAAGACCTCGGAATGAAACTGGAAAGTGCTGACCTCTCCATGCTGGGACAGGCTCAGAAAGTTCAGGTGGACAAAGACAACACCACAATCATCGAAGGAGCAGGCAAAGACGCAGACATCAAAGCCCGCATTGCTCAGATTAAAAAGCAGATCGATGATACTACAAGCGATTACGACCGTGAAAAACTGCAGGAACGTCTTGCTAAGCTTTCCGGCGGAGTGGCAGTCATTAACATTGGTGCGGCCACTGAAACTGAAATGAAAGAAAAGCGGTTCCGGGTGGATGATGCACTGGCTGCAACAAGATCTGCAGTGGAAGAAGGAATTGTTCCCGGAGGCGGACTGGCTCTCCTTCGCGGACGCGAATCCATCAGGGCTCTGAACCTCGAAGGCGATGAAAAAACAGGTGCAAATATTGTATACCGCGCTCTTGAGGAACCTCTTCGCCAGATTGCTCAGAACTCAGGTCTGGAAGGAAGCGTAGTGGTGCATCGTGCTCTCTCTGAAAAAGGAAACATCGGTCTGAATGCCGCGACCCTTGAATGGGAAGATGTAGTGGCAGCAGGTATCCTTGATCCGGCTAAGGTTGTACGCTGCGCTCTGCAGCATGCTGCTTCTATTGCAGGAATGATGCTTACTACTGAAGTAGCCATCACAGATCTTCCTGAGAAGGAAAAAGGCGCTCCAGGAATGGGCGATATGGGCGGAATGGGAGGCATGGGCGGAATGATGTAATCATTTCCGGTCACGCAATGCATAAAAAAACCCGGCAGCGAGTGCCGGGTTTTTTTATGCATATTCATTTAATAATATTTTTTATTATATTATCTGTGACGCGGTGCAGCACCGTAACTTCTTACGTTGTTGATAGCCGGGATCAGCTCCCTGAATTCCTTCGCAAGGCATGCTTTACAGGTGTTTTTCTGATAAAGAGCTACATCACTTCTTCCGCATACTCTGCATACGGCAGCTGGTGCTGCTGAGTTTTCTGATTTTGATGTGACACTTTTACTCACGTAAGGACCCTCTTGAATGACATCGGACTGATTGATCCGTTGTCCGAATTTCAGTAGATGACGAGGATGAATCAGGGCATAATTGAGTCAAAAGAAAAATCCATCAGAGGCCGTTTTTTTTATTATACTTTTTTTAATGTTAAAAAAACGAAAAAGGATTTTTTTTTAGGAACATAATTCACGCGTTATTCACATAAACAGGGAAAAAAGATCAAATTCCAATTTACATTAATTTTCTAAAATGATTTTTTTCATACTTGATTGTTTCTATGTGAATCAGATGAATGAAAAAGATTTTTCTGAAACATGGGTACGTAAACAGTGGTCATTATGAGCCTGAAAAAAACCTGTCTTCACAGTAAACACACCGAAATCAATGGACGGATGGTCCCCTATTCAGGCTGGGAAATGCCTGTCCAGTATACATCTATATTAGAAGAACATACCGCAGTAAGAAATGCAGCAGGGCTCTTTGATGTTTCCCACATGGGTGAAATCACTGTAAATGGCGAAGATTCCTCAGCATTTCTCGAAAGTATTACCTGCAACAGCATCTCTTCTATGGAACAGGGCAGAGTTCAGTATAATGCTCTGATAAATGAACAGGGTGGCATCGTAGACGATATAACCATATACCGACTTAGTGTATCGTCATTCTTTATTGTGGTAAATGCTTCCAATACAGATAAAGCCTTCTCTTATATAAAAGATAAAAGCGAAGGCTTCCGAACCGAAGTACAGAATGTAAGCAGTCAGTGGGGGCAGATCGCACTTCAGGGTCCTGCTGCTGTATCAGTCTTCCGGAAGGCCTGGCCGGAAGTAAGCAACCTGCCTGCATATTATCATTTTATAAATACTTCCGTCAGCGGATGCGATGTGATCCTCAGCCGTACAGGTTACACCGGTGAAGATGGTTTTGAAATTTATATGCCGCCCGAAAAGGCACCTGAAATCTGGGATGCGATTCTGAAATCAGGCCGGAGTGAGGGCCTCCTTCCCTGCGGTCTTGGGGCCCGTGACTCTCTGCGCCTCGAAGCACGTTATCCCCTTTACGGTCATGAACTGAATGATACCCTGACCCCTGTGGAAAGCGGTATCGGCTGGATAGTTAAAGAAAAAGAAGTTAAATTTCCGGCTTATGAAAAAATCATCAGTCAGAAAAAAAACGGCCCCGCGATGAAAGTGGCAGGGTTTACACTTGAAGGTCCCGGAATTCCCAGGGAAGGTTTCGCTGCATATTCTGATGCAGGGCAGCACACGGTTCTAAGCGGCGCGTTTTCTCCGGTTTTAAAAAAAGGAATCGGAACAGTGCTTCTCCCTGCTGACTACAGCGGCTCTCTGCAGGTCGAAATACGCGGTAAAAAGATTCCGGCATCTCTGCAGAAAGGTGCCTTTGTAAAAGGGAGTGCCGGAAAGTGATTGCTCACAAACCGGGGCACAGAGAATCTGTCTGAAATTAATACCGGGAAGTTTATATGTCAGCAAAAGTAGAAAAAGACTGTTTTTACACCAAAGCCCATGAATGGGCAAAGCCGGATGCATCAGGAAGCACCCTGACGATTGGCATCTCTGATTATGCGCAGCACTCCCTTGGCGATATCGTTTTCATTGATATCCGTGAAAAAGGAACATCCCTTTCCGAAGGCGACTCTTTCGGAACCATTGAATCTGTGAAAGCGGCAGAGGATCTCTATGCTCCCGTTGCAGGTAATATTGAAGAAATAAACGAATCCCTGAAAGACAGTCCGGAATCGCTGAATAAAGAACCTTACAGTTCCTGGATTATCCGTCTCAGCGGATACAGAAGGGAAGACCTCGAAAACCTGATGGATGCCGCAGCTTACGAAGAATATCTTAAAACACTTGATTAAAATAAATATTTAAGGAGACACTCCCTTGAAATTT
This sequence comes from uncultured Leptospiraceae bacterium, assembly GCA_964594095.1. GTDB lineage: Bacteria > Spirochaetota > Leptospiria > Leptospirales > Leptonemataceae > CAZQKZ01. Next base: position 57,239 of record CAZQKZ010000011.1, read on the forward strand.
CTCCCCCTTTCCGCAGCCGAAAAAGAAAAGCTGCTCAGAGATCACGGCTACAGCAGTGCAGATGATCTTTTCCGATCGGTGCCCGATTCAGTAAAAAAACTGACTTCCCAGGGACTGAAGGCACCTATGTCCGAAACAGAAATCCGACGGCATTTCAGCGGGGCAGATAACGGAATCCGCTGGAGTTTTATGGGCGGTAACGGCCATTTCCATTATATACCTGCTGTTATTGACCCTCTGATTTCGCGGGGAGAATTTCTGACTGCTTACACTCCTTATCAGCCTGAAATCAGCCAGGGAACCCTGCAGTCCCTTTTTGAGTATCAGTCCATGATGGCATCCCTGATGGGGACCGAAGTTTCGAATGCATCCCTGTATGATGGTTCCACATCAGCGGCCGAAGCGGCCCTTATGGCCTGCCGAATAAATAAAGCTGATTATGTGCTTGTTTCGGAAGGACTGCATCCGGAATATAAAGAAACTCTTGAGGTTTACACCTCCGGCCATGCCTTTCACACAAGGTACCTGCCTCTTTCAGCCGATGGCACTACTTCTGTTCCGGAAACAGAAAAAACCATTGCAGAGATGACATCCTCCGGCAGAAAGCCTGCGGCAGTCATGGTTCAGTATACAAACTATTTCGGATGCATTGAAGATCTTGCTTCTCTGAAAAAAATCCTCGAACCGCAGGGCATACTTCTCATTGCCGTTGTGACCGAAGCAATGGCACTGGGCCTGCTCAATCCTCCCGGCAAAGCCGGTGCGGATATTGTCTGCGGGGAAGCCCAGAGCTTTGGCATTCCCCTTTCCTTCGGCGGACCATGGCTTGGCTTTATCGGTACATCAGGAAAACACATCAGGGCACTTCCCGGCAGACTCATAGGCCAGACTAAAGATACAAAAGGCGAGCGGGCCTTTGTAGTGACTCTTGCTGCCAGAGAACAGCATATCCGTCGTGAAAAGGCAACCTCTAACATATGCACCAATCAGGGCATCATGACTGTCAGGGCTTCAATTTACCTCAGCATCATGGGCAGAAAGGGACTTCGCGAAGCGGCAGAGCGCTGTGCCGCCTGGGCTTCCTATGCTAAAAACAGAATTTCAGGAATAAAAGGGGTGAAGATTCTTTACAGATCCACACCTGTTTTCAGCGAATTTGTAATCGAAACAGAAAATACAGCATCCTCCGTATTCCGCTACTGTGCTGATCAGTACGGAATTGCTCCGGGGACCATTGCAGGCGAAAACAGGCTTCTGGCCGCTTTTGATGAAACAATGAATCAGGAAATCGTGGATACCTGGGTGAAAGCCCTGTCGGAATGCGCTTCAGGAGAAAAGAAATGATTAAGCAGGAAATTTCTGTCCCGGATCTCTCTCTTACAAGGACCGGTCAGGTTTACAAAGAAGAACTGATTTTCGAAAGATCAAGACCGGGCAGAAAAGCATACAGCCTTCCGGGAATCCCCGAAGGACTGAAACATGAAATCCCTTCTTCTTTTCTGAATCCGGAAGATCTTAAACTTCCTGAAGTAAGTGAACCTGATGTGGTCCGGCATTACACAAGACTTTCCACATGGAATTACGGGATCGATACTAATCTCTATCCTCTTGGATCCTGCACCATGAAATATAATCCGCGTATCAATGAGGAAGTGGCCGGCCTGCGTCAGCTTTCTGAACTCCATCCGGATACTCCTGCTGCCTATGCACAGCATGCACTTAAGCTTCTTTTTGAAGCTCAGGAGGCTTTCAAAGTAATCACAGATATGGACGGGTGCACTCTGCAGCCTGCCGCAGGCGCTCACGGAGAACTTACCGGTCTTTTCCTGATTCATGCTTATCATCTGAAAAAAGGAGAAAACAGACCTGTGGTACTTGTTCCTGACAGCGCGCACGGAACAAACCCTGCCACCTGTACTCTGGCAGGATTTGAAATCCGCCAGATCCGGTCCCTGGCCGACGGTACACTTGATATAGAAGATTTAAAATCTAAAATCTCTCCGGATGTGGCCGGACTCATGATCACAAATCCGAATACAGTGGGAATTTTTGAAAAAGAAATTGTTCAGATCTGTGAGCTGATGCATTCCAACGGTTCCCTGGTTTATATGGACGGCGCCAATTTTAATGCCATTACCGGAAAGGTGTCACTGAAGCAGATGGGGATTGATGTGTGTCACCTGAATCTGCATAAGACATTCTCCACTCCCCACGGCGGTGGCGGGCCGGGAGCCGCAGCAGTAGTTGTAAATGAAAAACTCGTGAGCTTTCTTCCAGGTCCTCTGGCTGCAAAAGGAACCGAAAACGGAAAAGATTTTTATTACTGGCAGAAACCAGCTGACTCCATCGGCCGAGTGAAATCCGGGCCCGGTCATTTCGGAATTGTTTTGCGTGCCTACAGTTATGTGCTCACATACGGAAAAGACCTGCATCTGATTGCGGAAAACTCCGTTCTGAATGCGGTTATTGTAAGAAAGGCACTCGAAGATACCTTCAGCCTTGCAGGTGGCGGTGACACTATGCATGAAGCCGTATTTTCCGATGCCACCCTGAAAAAAGCAGGGGGAAACACCCTCGATCTGGCAAAGACCCTGATCGATTACGGATATCATCCCCCTACCGTGTTTTTCCCTCTGATTGTAAGCGGTGCTATGATGATCGAACCAACCGAAACGGAAAGCCCGGAAACCATACTTCACTTCACAGAAGTTATGAAAGATATTTTCCGCAGATTCCAGGAAAACCCTGAGACTCTGAAAAGCTCACCTCAGAGAGCTTTTGCGGGCAGACCGGATGAAGTACTTGCAGCCCGTCAGCCGGTTTTAAATTACTTTACAGAATAATCGCTTTCAGAAAAAAGTATTCTCCAGGTTACAACGATGCAATGGGAAAAAATACTGAAAGACTGTGTGACAGATAACACCATCAGGGAACTGCATTTAAGGCACATACCGGTTCTGAAAACCTGTGAAAACTGGAATCAGGTTCAGGAAGTTGGTCTGGTGGATCATCATACTAAGTACGCACATTACAAGGGTATTCTGGTAAAATACGGGGAACGGATCTTTTATGTTCCCGAAGCACGGATGCAGGCTCTGGCCCCGTTCCGCAGCTGGAAAACCAAAGTAAAACTCAAAGTCACTCCGGACTGATTATGTCGCTGGATTTCAATGCGCCGGAATATCAGTCTGACGGAAGCTTTTGTGAAACCCGGTTTACATATATTCTTAAGCAGAAGAACCACTGGGCCATTCTGAAAGACGGAAAGCCATTTCTTGACCCGGGACCAGGTTATACTCCGGTTCAGACCGTTTACTGCGGAATCTGCTCTACAGACCTTGCCCGAAGGTTTCTGCCCTATCCCCTGCCCCAGGTCATTGGCCATGAGGTCACGGTAAAGCTTCCCGATGGAACTTTAGCAGCAGTCGAAATTAATGCCTCCCATGAAGCGAGAAACCACAATCCGGAAAAATGTCCTTTCTGTTCCATCGGATTGGGAAGCCAGTGTCCTGAAAGAATCACACTCGGAATCAATGAACTCCCCGGCGGATTTGCCCCCTGGCTTCTGGCACCGGTACATTCTCTGATTCCGGTTCCGAAATCCGTAAGTGCAGAGGCTGCCACCCTGACGGAACCTTTTGCTGCAGCTCTGCAGGCCATTGAATCGGATCCGCCTGCCCGGTCTGACCGGGTGGCAGTCCTTGGTGTACGCAGACTCGGAGGGCTTCTTCTGGCTGCCCTATCTTCATACAGAAAATTTCATAATCTTTCCTTTCAGATCACTGCCGTCATACGCCATCCTGAGCTTGAGGAATTCTGCCGTTCCCTCGGGGCTGATGAAGTTATCCTGAATCATTCCGATACAAAATCCCGGTGCAGTAATTATTTTACCAAAGTTTACGATACATCAGGAACCACTGACGGTTTTTCTGACAGTCTGCTGTTTACCTCAGAAGTGGTGCATCTGAAATCCACAACAGGCCAGGCTGTGATGGGACTTTCTCACATGACTGATATGGTTGTGGATGAATTCTCACTGATGAGGTTCAGCATTGAAAATCTGAAATTCCGGCGCGCGAACGATCCGCCGGAAATTTTTTCGGGAAAAAGATACATCTGGGGTTCACCATTGCTTCCGGATTCAGCCGCAGAAATTATACGCCGGAATCCTGAACCCGGTCAGATCCTTCTTACAATTCCGCCTGGGGAAGCTCTGGACCCCGCGAAATACACCGAAGGATCAGCCCTCCCCCGTTTTGATATGGCCGTGGTTACTTCGCTTAAAGAAACAGATGCTGTTATACGTCCTGTGCCTGGAAAAGAATTTTCATTCTTAAGACCAGGCGGAACGATCCTCCTTTACGAAACTGATGCCAATCAGCCTGCTGCCGGGTCTCTGGAATATGCCCTTCTGAAAGAAAATAAAAAAATCAGAACATCCCGCTGCGGTAATTTCCGGAGAGCCCTTCAGCTTCTTGAAAACAGTCCCGAACTTGTAAAGATTCTTGAAGAAAAATTTATATCGGAAATTCTTCCGCTCAGCCGCATTGAGGAAGGTTTTCTGAAAGCAGCAGACAGCAGAAATGCCATCAAGATTCTGATCCGCACTAATGAGGGTCCGATATGAAAAACATTCCGGCAAAAGAAAAAACCGAGCGGCTGGGCTCCCTTTTCCTTACCCTCCTGAATGCACCCGAAGGAATCTCCTTTCTGGAAATACGAAAGCATATGAGCTATCATTATCCGGACAGCGAATCGGGAAGAAGAAAATTTGAAAGAGATAAAAAAGACCTTCAGGAAATCGGAATCCTGATAGAACACAGCACCTCTGATAATAAAGGCCATGTTTACACTCTGTCGGGGAGTCTGTCCTTAATGAAAGATTTTGTACCCGACCGAAAAGAAACAGAGACCCTGGCCCGGCTCATACTCAGGGCTGTTTCGCATTTTCAGAAAGCGGAGTCCCCTGATGAAAATCTGATCAGTAATCTGGAATCTCTTCTTTTTAAACTACTGTATGCGGCTCCGGATTTAAAAGACATCATCAGTGACCCGGAATCTCTTTCTGCCGGGAATAGAATCTCTCTCCCTCACGGGCTTAATCTGAGTCAGGAAAATGAAGCAGTCCGACTTTCTTTAATACAGTCTTCCCTTCAGGAACTGCGCCTGATTGAATTTGAGTACCCCTCATCGCCAGGATACTGGAAAAAGCGAACAGTTGCTCCGGCCGGTGTGATTGCTCACCGGGGACGATGGTGTCTTACCGCTGAAGACAAAGAATCCGGTCAGATGAGGCATTTTTATCTGGATTTAATAAAAAACCCTGTAAAGCTCGATAGACCTTTCCGAAAAAAACCGGATTTTTCTGTAAAAAAATACTCCCTGCATCCACTGAATCTCAATCTGGAGCCGGAAGTAACCATTCTTATAAAACCCTCGGCGGAAGGCGAAGATTATCTCACAGGGTACCTCGAAGGATACTCTGAATGGCTGGCGGAAAATTCATTGTACAGGATCCGCACTTCAAATCCGCAGGCTGTTTTTCTTCTGCTTGCTTCGCGCCCTGACCTTGCGGAAGGACTTGGGCCGGCAGAAATACGGGACCGCTTTGCTGCGTATCTGAATTCCTTTCAGGAATTATACGGGTGATTATAAAATGAACAGCCAGCTCCATAAAATAAAAAAACTGCTCAGCCTCATTCCGCTTCTGCATAAAAATCCGGGCATAACTACCAGTGCCCTTGCAAAACTCGCAGGTCTTTCCGGGCCTGGGGAAGTAGACAGGCTGCTCAGCAGTCTGCTGATGCTTGGCAGGCCTCCTTTTTCTCCCGGGGATTACATCGACATAATCATAGAAAATGACGGAACTCTGTATCTGGAAACCGCACAGGGATTTGACCGGCCTCTGCAGGTCAATCCGGCAGAATGGAATGCGCTTTTTTCAGTAACGGAACATCTGCGCAATTTCGGGCTGCTGAATACAGAAGAATCAGAAAACCTTTACAGTATTCTCAGCCGCATAACCTCGATCAATTTTTCCTCCGAAACAGCAGAATGGGAAAATAAAAAAAGAATTCTGGAAGAAGCGGCTTCAGAAAATTCCTGTATTGAGTTTACTTATAAATCTCTGCATTCCGCAGAACCTGAACTGCGTCAGGCAGATCCTTATGCGGTATTCAGTCACAAAGGAAGTGCCTATCTTGCAGCCCATTGCCATCAGCGTCGGGCCCTTCGTTTTTTTCATCTGGACAGAATGGAAAATCCGGAAATTCTGAATATGGAAAGACTCACGCAGCCACCGGAAGATCTGATTTCTGTTCTGCTCGCCTCTCCGATTTTCTCCAGAGATGAAACCGGTTATACCGTTAAAATTGCTTTTCAGAAATCTGCTTTTAACGGATTAGCTTTCCGGCTGAATCTGAAAAATACTGCAGAATCGGATCAGCCGCCATTCACCGATGACTGGTATACCTCGGAAGTAAAGGTCAGAGACACGGAATGGTTCCTGAGCCTTATGAGAAGCTTCGGAACCTCAGTAACCATCATCGAACCGGCCCACCTGCGGGAAAAGATGGCAAAGCACCTGAAAAACATAAGAATTCCGGATTTAATCAGTGAATAACTTGTGTAAAAAAAAAATTCAGCTTGATCTATTTCTGACTCTGTGCCTTTATTCCCTTAGAAGCAGTAAATTACTGCCTGGAGGAACACTATGCCGTTAATTAACTGGGACGATTCATACAGCGTTGGCATAAAAAAAATTGATGAACAGCACAAGGGGCTGGTGAAACTCGTAAACGAGCTGCACGATGCAATGAGTCAGGGAGCCGCAACAAGCGTGCTCAGTAAAGTTCTCGGATCACTTGTAGACTATACAATCATCCATTTTACTACCGAAGAAGAACTGATGAGAACCTATGACTATCCTGATCTAACACGTCACAAAGCAGAGCACGACAAGCTTACTTCACAGGTAAAGGATTTTCAGGAAAAATTCGGTCAGGGAAAATCCACCATTACATATGAACTGATGGACTTCCTCAGCGACTGGCTGATCAACCACATTCTCGATACTGATAAAAAATACAGCTCTTACATGGCATCCAGAGGAGTATCCTGATTCTTCAGGATACTCTTTAGCATGCCCCCTGAAAAAATATCACTGCGAAAGGGATTTCAGCTGACCTGCTGAACCTTTTCTGCCGATAAAGAAGATAAAACGCTGAATTTCCATGCTCAAAAACTTCAAAATACGAACAAAGATTATCTTCCTTATCAGCATGCCGATTCTCGGTCTGATGATGCTTGCGTTCAATGAAGTTTATGATAAGCTGCGGATCAGCAATGAAATGGGGCGTCTTCTGACTCTTGCTGATCTGACAGTGAAGGCAAGCTCTCTGGTGGATGAACTGCAGAAAGAAAGGGGAATATCAGCGGGTTTTCTGGGCAGCCGGGGCAGAATCTTTGCCACTGAACTGAAAAAAGAACGGGAAGCTGTTGACAAAGCGTTAGCAGAATTTGAAAAATCAATGGAAGAGTATTCCAGAATGGGTTCAGGGGTTCAGAAAGAGCAGTTTCTGCAGATTCTGACCGGCGCTGTGAATAACTTCCAGGTAATGAAAAAAAACCGTGCAAATGTTGATAATCTGGAGATCTCTCCGGATGAAGTGCTGAACTACTATACGTATACCATTGAACCTCTCCTCTTCACAGTATCATACATCACCCAGCTGAGCAGTGATCCTGAAATCGCCCGGATGCTGATTGCCCATTCGAATTTTCTCCAGGCCAAAGAAAAAGCTGAGCTCGAGCGTGCTATCCTGAATAACACTTTTGCCCAGGGAAGCTTTTCGCAGGGATTTTACGAAAGGTTTAACACCCTTGTGATCGAACAGGACACTTATTTAAAAGTTTTTACTTCTTTGGCAACTCAGGAACAGGTTTCAGTTTACCGCAATAAATTCCGGGGATCCTACATCGATGAAGTGAACCGTATGCGGCGTGATGCTGATGAACTGAGCCGTGGCAGACCGGTAACCACTGATCCGATGTACTGGTGGAATATGGCTACCGGCCGGATTTATTTAATGAAACAGGTGGAGGATTACCTCTCCGAAGATCTGAAAAAATCTGCCGAAAATAAAAAAAGAACGACTCAGATGATCTTTTTTCTGTATCTTGCAACGCATTCATCCGGATTCACTCTCACCCTGATTGTAACGTCCATCGTGATTCGTTCCATCACGAGGCCCGTCCGCGAAACTGTGAAGCAGATTGAACTAATGGCAAAAGGCGACCTTACCAGCCGGATCCATCTGGAATCCACAGATGAAATGGGAATGCTTGCAAAATCCATGAACGATTTTGCCCAGAAGCTTCAGGAAACCATCAGCGGTATTACTGACTTTGCCAAATCTGTGGCAAACACAGCCACCCTTGTCTCCTGGTCGGCCACCACATTCACCGAAAATGCAGAAAATCAGGCAAGGGCTGCCCATGACTCTTCGAGCGCAGTAGACGGACTTATGTCCACCATTGGTAACGTAGCTGATGCAGTGAATCTGCAGGCGAATAACGTAACAGAGATGAACAAGCATCTTGAACCCCTTGTTGCGTCCGTTACCGTAAATAAAATGTCACTGCTGCAGCTCGCAAGTCTTGCACGCAATGCCGCCACCAAAGCAAGGTCCGGCGAAGCGATTGTGTCACAGTCAAGCACTGCGATGGAAGAAATCCGGGTAAGCTCCGGACAGATCAGCGACATCATCCATCTGATTACTGAAATTTCTGACAGGACAAACCTTCTGGCACTGAACGCAGCCATTGAAGCCGCCAGAGCCGGTGAAGCCGGAAGGGGTTTTACGGTGGTTGCTGAGGAAATCACAAAACTTGCGGAAAGAACTGTGGCAAGTATCACAGACATTAAAAAACTCATAGAAACTACGAATACCGCTGTGGAGCATGGGCATACTCAGTTCATGAAAGCCACGGAGATTCTCCATGAGATTATTGACGGTGTTAACGACATCGATTCATCTGTGGAAAAATTCAAAGGAATCATTACGGACCAGACTAAAAACGTGGTTTCCATTGCAAACGGAGTGGATAACATCACCAAGCTGGCCAGCGAAATCAACAAGGTAACAGAAGACCAGAAATCCACTATGTCCGGCATTTCTACTGCTGTTCATGATATAACCAAGGAAACGGACTCTATTTCCGAAGCAGCCAGAAAACTTATTGAGCCTTCTCAGAAAATGGAACGGATGTCAGAACAGCTGAGGGATATTGTGGTTCAGTTCCGCATTACTGAGGATGATGATGCGAAGGAGAACTCTGTACAATCATGAAAGTTGCTGTAGTGCATGACTGGCTTACAGGTATGCGGGGCGGAGAAGCGGTGCTCGAAGCCATTCTGGAAATGTATCCCGAAGCTGATCTCTTCACCCTGCTCCATACCAAAGGAAAACTGAGTCCCCTGATAGAAAACAGAACCATTAAAACTTCCTTCATCGACAGACTGCCTTTTAAAGATAAAAAATACAGACATTATCTGCCGTTATTCCCCTCTGCCATTGAACGTTTTGATTTTTCAGGATATGATCTGGTGATTTCCAGTTCTCACTGTGTGGCAAAAGGCGTCATTGTCCCTCCGGGCATCCCCCATATCAGTTACATCCACAGCCCCATGCGTTACGTGTGGGATATGTTTTATGATTACTTTCCTCCTAAGGGTTTTCTGAACACAAAAGTCATTCCTTTTTTCGCCAATTATCTCCGTATCTGGGACACAGCTTCTGCCCCAAGGGTGGATGCATATATTGCCAACAGCCGTTTTGTGGCAGAGCGAATCCGCCGTTTTTACGGCAGAACCGCCACAATCGTCCATCCCCCCTGCATAACCGAAGCAGAACTGCGGAATGTTACTGAGACCTTGAATCCGGCTGCCCGGAAAAAAAGGAACAGCAGATCACCTGGGTCACAGATTGCTTCCCCGGAAAAAAATCCACCCTGCAGCACTCGCGAAGATTTTTATCTGATGGTAAGTGCTCTTGTACCTTATAAAAAAGCAGATATCGCAGTGAATGCATTTCGAGATTTCGGAGGCCGGAAGCTGGTGGTGGTGGGAGACGGACCGGAACTTGGAAAACTGAAATCCATCGCATCACCCGATGTAACATTTACAGGTCATATCAGTCGCGAGGAAATCCTGAAACTCTACAGCTGTGCCCGGGCTCTGATCTTCCCCGGAACAGAGGACTTCGGTATAGTTCCGGTAGAAGCACAGGTGTATTACTGTCCTGTTATTGCTTATCGCCGCGGCGGGGCAATGGAAACTGTAATAGAAGACAAAACAGGTTTCTTCTTCAGCGAACAGACCCCGGAATCCCTTCGCTCGGCTGTTATGAAAAGCGAATTACGAACTCTTAAACCAGCCGATTTTGAAAAAAACACAGCCCGCTTTACCAAAGAACGATTCACCGAAGGAATGAAATCGGAAATCAGTAAGTTCATCCGTTCATGACAGGCATTCTATTATCTTTTTTAGGCTATTCTGTCCTTGCGGCAGGCCAGATTTTCCAGAAAAAAGGGATGGATCTTCGAAGGAAAGGATCAGGGGCGGCTCTGCCGGTTCTGATAGCCGCCAATTCAGTTACAATTTCGTCAACTTTTATAATTCTTGCAGCGGTTTCCTGGAGTCCGGTTTCCCTGGTGGGAGCCATGGCCGGCTCCGGTCTGATTACAGCTGCTCTTGCCGGAAGTTTTTTTCTGGGAGAGCGGATCACCCGCCGGTCACTGGTAAGCATCCTGCTGATAATGGCGGGAATCTTTCTTCTGGGTCTTTACAGGGAAATTTCTGTGCCCCTGTTCCGGCCCTGGGTTCTTTTTGTATTCTCTGCCGGGATCACATTCTTTTTTGTCAGTGCCTTGTTTTTTCACAGGGACGGGGCACACACCGGCTCCCTGCTGGGTGCTCTTTCCGGATCATGGGCCGGACTGGTAACACTTTTACAGAAAGCAGCTGATCTTTATGACGGACCGGCACTCATTCCGGATACATTCCTGCATACGATTCATTATGCCGCAGGCGCTCTCCTGATCCCGGATTCCTTTACATCGGAAGCAGTCAGGGTGCTGATCAATCCCTATGTGCCGGTCTGGATTGCAGTCTCGACAACTTCCATGATTCTGATTCATGCTGCTTTTCATAAGGGGGCAGCCTCCTCAGTAATCCCGGTTTATTCGGCTCTCTTCATTCTGGTTCCTGTTACAGGCGGCTTCACTGCGTTTGGTGACAACCTTTCCTTCCCCCAGTGGGCCGGTATTTTCCTGATAACAATTGGCAGCATATTCATCAGTTTAAAGAAGCAGTAACATTTACTGCAATGGCCCATAATCGCAGCACTTTAATTGGTTGAGGTTGCCAGTCTCCAGAGTTCCCGCTGCATATATGACCGAACTAAAGCAGAATTTCCGGAGTCAGTCGCGCTATCTATAAATGCGCATGTTTCTGTGGTTGCTTCCCTCAGATACGCAAGTATCCCGATAACCACAAGCGCAAGTGTCAGAAGCGACACCATCAGTAGTATCTTGTCCACTTCACTCTCCGGAATCAAAGGACGGATTATAAATAGAGAATCCCGTTCAAAATCTGAAACAATTCGATCCTTATAAAGACCACCCAGAACTCCCATACCCTTGAAAACATCATCAATCCTCACACCATCTGCGCCCATCGGCGTAATCTGCGGATAAACATCCTCCCCAGCTACCGCTAAGCGGCTTCGTGTGCTTCTTACCTTCGTGTGAGACAATCCTTCCCCAGCTGCCGCAGCGCGGCTTTGCGCCCTTTGCGCCTTTGCGTGCGACAATCTTTCATTCGTAAATCTACCCACCGCAGCAAGCCCTGCCAGACTGTACACATCATAATGGGCAAGCGATCCTCCCTTCGATCGGAATGCTAAATTATTAATAACGACTAATGAATGATGTTTACTTGTTTTCATTCCGGGGCCCTCCCTTCGCCGCCATTGGTTTCCTTTACTATAGTCATTTCCCCTGTTCCGGCGGCTTCGGGCCGGGCTCTCCGTCGCGGGGACGCTCCATCGATCCCTGGGCCAGGTGATGGAAACCATTACATGCTTACTAAACACTGTAAACATATAAAAACACCTGCAATGCTGCATTATTGGACCTTTTTTTATCGATTATTGCAATTTCAGCGCCAATCTTTTTACTTTCTTCTCTGATAAACTGCATTAAATTCGGATTCGGTATTTTTTCATTTAACCCACGAATAACTAATCGACCAATAAATTTATATCTTTCGGTTCCCTGTTCACCATATATAATTAATGTTGGTTTTAATACATTTTTCCGTATCATTTGATAATCATCGGAAGGAATGAACTCATAATTATAAAGTTTGACCTGGTTTATTATCGGTTTTGCTATAATTACTCTCAACAAATCACTGACGATAGATGACCAACTGGATAAACTGACTATTAACACAATTATATATAATATATTTTTTACAATCACATTTTCATGACATAGGTGCAGAGATATTCAGTTTCCCTATCCACTCTGCTGTGAGCGGCTCGCACAATGGTTTTTTAAACAGAGTGACTTTTTCTGTCAATATTTTTTTGTATAGAAGCTTTTTCTCAACCATCTCCTAACATTTTTTTGAAGCAGCCTGTTTTTTTATTGAGACTCTGCAGCCAGACGCTCCACCTCTTCCATTGTTAATCCGGTATACTCAGCGATTTCTTTTAGTTCCAGCCTTCCTCCAAGGATCATGGCTCTCGCAGTCTGGCATGCTTTCATGTAGGCACCTTTCTCGATGCCCTTCTCGATCCCTTCCTGAATGATCAGATCATAAACCGGTGATTCTATCATGATGTCTCTCCTTCGCTTAATTAATTCAATGGATAATGATTTATCCTTCATACCTGCCAGAATGGTCAGTATTGTCAGATGATCGGCCCGATGCTCATCTTCAGATTCATAGATCAGCCGCTCTGCTTCTATGGTAAGCTCTGTCCCCCCTCGCATCAAGGGGATCAAAGGCAGAAGGCACTGATTCTTCAGAAATTCCTCTGCCGGAAGCTCCCAGACTTTGATCAGGCTGAATTTATATTCTATCTCGGAATCTTTCAGATAATCAACAGCATTCCTGTTTTCCTTCAGTAAAACCATTGTCGATTTCACAGGCAACCCATATTTTTCAGTAAACCGGGCTTTATACTGTATCATGGACCAGATTTTCGAAATCTTCCATTCAGATTGAAATTCTACCAGATGGATCAGCTCTTTTCCCTCAGGGTCAATTACATGCACCGGAAAATCAGACGAGCGAACCGAAACAGTCTCCTGCGGAAGCTCTCTAAGTCCGATTATCTTCTGAACTTTTTCATGAAGAATTTTTTCGAAAAATTCCTCTTTAGCACATTCGAGCAGTGTTTTGAATGCAATATCATAATGCATAGATATATTCTATGGAAGCACCTCAAAATGTCAAGAATCTTTGTGTCTTCTGCCGGAGGCAGAATCCTATTAAAGGTCACCAATAAAAAGCATTTCGCCGGAATAATCGGACATTCATTTTTGATTATGATCCTGCATTCTTCTCCGAACTTCATTTTTATGTTCTGCTTTTTTATGTTTCTGAAACATTCTTGCCCAGTAAGCTACTTCGGAATCGGTCACTATCGGATTGCTGATTTCACCTTTGAGACTGCTTGTTTTAGATTTTTCAGCAAGGTAAGAATTCAGCCATTTTGCGAATTCTTCTGAAGTTTCGGTCTGAGTTTTCCATTTTTTTGCATGATATATAATATCTTTATCAGAGGAAATTACTTTAATCTCGCCAGGATTCGGATGATTTTTAATATATTCTTTTATCATGTAGTCGGCGCTGAGATCATGACTGTAATATACACGCAGACCGGAAATCTCTTCCTTATACATTTCATCGCCGGGCATTTTTTTTCCGTCAAAGAACACATGAATTCTGAGGGGTTTTTTCCACTGAATCTGAAGAGTATGGAGCAGCTGCAGCAGCCCTCTTCTGGCTGCCGGAAGATCCCCTCTGTGCATAAAATCCTCAAGCTCGGGGAATTTATAACTCAGGTTAAAGGCATCAATCAGTAAAATCACAGCGGCCTCGTCCAGATGGTTTTTCTGCCGAATGACTCTGTATTGTCTGTAAATTTTATATAATCAATAAATATTTCCCAGAATTCTGCCTGCATGGCCGACGCTTCAGGAAAGGCCTGTCTGTATTTCAGAAGGCAGCTTTCCTGCTCATCTGTGCCGGAAACAGGGAACGCCCGGCCTGTAAACTGTACTCCCTGAATTTCGGATATAAAGCGGGTGGTTCTGTAAATGGTTCCGGCTGTATTCGGATATTCCTTTAAAGTTTCTCCGTGTGACGTACCCGAACCAGAAGCGAAAAAAAAGGAAGTCCGCTCCGGACAGTATATATAAAAAACAGTAACAGAATGCAGTGTTTCCTGCTGCCTGCAGGAAAAAGACAGAATGTATTCTTCCTCAAGGAAGCTGCGGATCTTTTCCGGAATGGATTCCATTATTTGTTTACCGGAAGAAAAATTTCCGCAACGACACAGGGTCTTACACTGTCTCCGGTGTGGTCCTGCATGGTGTGAATAAAGAAAAGCCCTCCGTGACTCCTTGCAATGTGTTCTGTTACGGTAAGGCCCAGACCCAGACCGAACTTTTCAATTTTTGCCACGCTCTCGTCGGGAGGAAGAATTCTGAAAAAGGGTTCGACCACAAGTTTCTCCATTTCAGGAGGAATGCCGCCAAAGGGCTGAACGCTTACATCATTCTTCACGGAAATACAGTAATAGCCTTCCGTAAGATGAGTGAAAATATCAATACGCCCCCCGGGAACTGTGTACTTGCAGGCATTTATAACGAGTTCTTCGATGGCTCCGCTCAGCTGAGCGTTATCAGTAGCAATTCTGCAGTTGGTCCGAAGAACCGGCATGGAGAGTCTTTGTCCTTTTTTTTCAATATAGGGAATTACATCTTTAATAAAGCCCGGAATCAGAGCGTTGAATTCCTCCGCAGTCGTTTCTTTCAGATTGGACTTCGACTGAAAGAGCTCGGAAACCTGATGAAGACCATCGAGCAGGTTCCGGATATATTCATTATTCTCAAAGAGGAGATCCATCAGCTCTTTATTGGCAGTGTATTCCTTCCCCTGATCCTTCACTCCTGCCCGGATAAGATCCACAAGAGTCACCATTGTACCAACACCTGCCCCCTGACTGAGAGAGGTTTTCAGATTTTCAATAGAGAGAATTTCGTTGGAATCCTGACCAGTGCGCCTGCGGGATTCCTTGTAGTTCAGCCATTCCAGCTGACTGCGAAGTTTTAACCCCGCGCTTTCACTCAGATTCTTTTCAGTATCACGCAGATAAATATAGTCGCAGGTTTTAGCAAGTATCTGATGAAATAAATCCGGATCCAGAGGTTTGATAAGATAATCAAACACACCGATTTTCATTATGTCGATGATTGTGTCCGAGGTGTCGATGGCTGTCTGGACAAGAAACACTGCATCGGAATCTGTTTTACGGAGTTCCTGCATGAAAGTTTTTCCGTCCATTACAGGAAGCATCAGATCCACTATATAAAAACTGTATTTTTTACTGCGGGCCATATCGAGTGCTATCTGACCGTTTTCAGCAATATCACATTCCAGACCTGAGCGGGCGACCAGCTTCTGAAGGAGAATCTGATTCTCCCGGATATCTTCGATGACCAGAACCGGATCGACGGGTTTGTGCGGAATGGAATACATAGGGGAATGGTATCCTGAAACACTGCAAATTATCAAGTAAAAAAGAATTGATCCGGATTATTTGGAGTGGACAACGGGAGCCTTTCCGCTTTTTCTGTAAATAAGGTTTTCGAAATATGAACAAACTCCTTTCTTTGATAATCCCAAAACAGCCGGCTTCCAAAGTCTTTCCGCCAATCTGGATTGCACTGGTAGTTCTTTTATCGGCGGCAGACATCGGCAGTAAAAAAATCGTTACCGATACCCTGAATTTTAACCTCAGTTTTCATCAGTTTCAGGGGGAACAGCCCCACCCTTCTATGAAAGCCCTTTATGATCAGAACGAGCAGATTTCCCTCCTTGGGGAAGAAGGAAACCTTGCCAAATTCAGGCTTGTTTTCAATGACCGCTTTATTTTTGGTTCCGGGCCTTCCGCTCCGGTTGTTGGAATTTTTCTTACTTTTTTTGCCATCATATTTCTGTTTTTTTACCGCTGGCATAATTTCGATGCGGGTCATCCCCTTGCGTGGATGCTTGTGTTCTCCGGTGCCATAGGCAATTTCATAGACAAGCTTTTTGTAAAATCGCTGACGGACCGGTCCTGGATGCTGTCATTCGGTCCTCAGAAAGGCTATGTGAGCGGCGTTGTGGACTTCGTGGAAGTAATCTGGTTTGGCTGGGATTCCATGGACGGCATACCTGGTCTTTCCTGGCTTTCATGGGAAACCTGGCCTACCTGGAATCTTGCTGACAGCTACATTGTAGTAGGGATTACTCTGCTTGTTTTTACCATGGGGCTTTTTACATCAGAAGAAAAACAGTCTGCCCCGGGATCCGGAACCTGACCAGCTTCACAGACGGCTTCTGACAGATTTACCGGAATCTCAGTTTTCAGGTTTTCTGAAGTCTTCCGGCCGTGAAAGAGAATACCGGATCACCTCCGGTATTTTTTCAATGTCAAGTCCCATCCAGAATACGGTCCAGTCTCCGAAATCCTGACGCCCATCCGCCTGTTTTTTATACCAGTGGTTCAGTGAGTTTGTGCGGCGGGATCTCCAGAAAAGTGCCCGCTGATTCTCTGTTCTTTCTTTCTGAATCATGGACTCCCAGATTTCCTGAGCAATTCCTTCCCCGCGTGCCATTGTATCTACAGAAAACTTGGAAAGGTAAAGCCCCTCGGGACGCTCTGTAAGAAGTGCTGCTCCCCTGTAATTCTCTTCAATATAGGCATGAGTGATTTCGTCGAGAAAACCAGTGGCCGCCAGTGGTTTTCGGAAACTCTGTTCCAGGAGGGTTACAATTTTTGACCGGTCCAGTCGCTGCAGATCCTCTTTTACGTAACGTATGATGTTACTTCCCTTTCTGACAATCGTACCAGCACCCTTCACTGTAAAAATTTCACGCAGAAGGTCGGCAGGCGAAGTTATGCTCAGGTGGATCATGGAAGGACTGCGGGTGATTATCTCCCTTGAAATATGGAGGATCGCTTTGTCGGACCCCTGAACCGGTGAGACCGGCGGCTTATTCAGATTATATACAGTAATTTCAGAACCTTCCTCAGTCCGAAGGGGACCTCTGAGACGAATCAGATGAAACCTAAAGGAATACTTTTCTGCGGCACGAAAGACTGCCTCTTCCAGAGTAAGCTCCGGATACTTCAGAAAAGAATTTTTCCAGCTTTCTTTTAATCCCGCTCTCCACAGATTCGCTTCAATCTTAGAGGCGGCCGGACCGGAGAGCAGAATTCCGACCGGCAGCTCCAGCTGTGACAGAACATGCAGCTGAAAGATGAGAGTCTCAGGGGCTTCTTCTGTAATCCGCAGACTGGGACACAGAATCCCGCTGAAGGTTCCCTCCGGTTTGCGGAACCGGCTCAGATAATATTCATATTCATCGCTGCGCCCGATTCCGTCCAGAAGCAGTCTAAGTGTGTCGGATAAAGAAATCATTCAGTGCTGCTCCCATCAGTAACCAGAAATTCGCGCAGAACAGTTGTGGCGTAAGATCCTTTTGGTAATGAAAAATAAAACCGGATTCCGGAGTCACCTGTTTCTTCATCGTAAACTGATTCAGTCCGGAAATTTTCAGGGAATACAGCAATCGGCCTTCTTTCCCCGGAAAGCCCCGATTTTTCGAACTTCGCAGGTTTCAGCTTTGCTTCTTCCAGTATTTTCATTTCCAGCTCAAGGATCTTTCCGCTTACAAGGGACCAGGAAGCCGGTCCGTGCATAGGTCCGGTGATTTTACCGTTTATGAGGAAATCCCCGTCCTGAACCTCGCTGAAAATTCCCTGGGATATTCTGCGGGAAACAGTAAGATTAAAAAAATACGACTGAACGGCAGAAAGGCAAATGTCGCGAATATGCCGCGAAGGCCTGACAGAGTCAGAGAGGATTCTGCGGCCGGTGAGCACATTGGAAAAATTATGCCCAAAACGCTGCTCACCGAAATAATTAGGGAAACCTGTTTTCAGTGCAGCACTGCTGACCTCACTGATTCTGTCCGGTGCCGGTTGTTTATCGGAATCTTTCATTACTGCGAATATTTCAAACTCATTTTTCAGAAGTCCGCCCCGGTGCAGCTTTTCCGGAATGTAAAAAAAAGATTCAGCTTCAGCCGATGCACCCTGCATCCGCAGTTCTGCATTACCCGCAAAATATTCATTGAGTTTTATTATTACATTTTCCGGAGTTTCTTTTCTGAGTGCCCCTGAAGGGATGCTGAAATGCTGCCGCGAAACAGAATTCCGGTCTTTGAGTCCTGCGTAACCGGTTTCAGAATCAGGTATGCGGAAGAATTCCGAAAGAAGCTTTCTTACAGTTTCTGTATTACATAGAGTTTTTTTAATTTTTATGCAGAGATGGGGACCGTTTTCTGCCGCATCATAATCCGGCAGTATTTCAGTAACTTTAAAATGATCAGGTTTTTTTTTAATAACTGCCGGTACCCGGCCTGATATTTTGTGAAGCAGTTCGAATTCCTGTATAAACATCAGAGAATGGAAAACAGAGGATGCTCCCCCGGCAGGACTCGAACCTGCGACCAATTGATTAACAGTCAACTGCTCTACCGACTGAGCTACAGGGGATCGTCGATGATGACCATATTTTTCCAGGAGCCTGGTTTGTCAATGCAAATTGAAAAATTAAGAATAATCAGGGCTTCTGCACGAGGCAAAAGCCCTTAAAAAAGCCGCAATCGGAAAAATCCGCCGGGCGAATGGGACATTGAATTTTTAATTCTGCATTTTATTTATTTCTGATTTCTGATCAGTTAGCCGCTTTAATCGGACGGTCTCCCCTGCTCTGCACCGGACGTGCATTCATAGGAAACATGGCCTTAAATGCTTCAATCTGGGCTTTGGAAACCTGAATCGGTTCTGCCATCACAAACCAGTTCACTCCTTCAGAACAGGGAGGAGTTGTAAGCGATCCGCTGAAGTTATAATAGGATTTTCCTGCAGGAAGAAGATCCGCAGGATTCACAGAATCTGCCGACTCCGCCTCGCCCTCTGCTGCCGGCATGATTTTCCACACAGAAGCGACCCCTGCATGCTCTGATCCTTCTTCCATCATAACACCAATAACTGCAAGTTCACCGTCATCGCTTTTATGGACCAGATGCACTTCCATTGGAAATGCTTTCCCGCTGATCAGGTTTTCACTGGGAGTATGAAAATGATACTGAGCCAGCTTAAAAACTTTTCCTTTGTAGTTCAGTACGGAACCTTCTGCAGTATTTACCTGAATGGTATGGCCGTTGTTCAGCACTTTCAGAGACGATGCTTTGTACTGAATATCCAGTGCCTCGGTGATTTTCTCGAATGGTTCAGAAATATCGATCGGGGACTGAATTTTTCCAAGCGCACAGGCTTCAAAAGATCCTTCCAGTTTACCCCAGTGCTCCGGTCCTGTTTCTCCGGAATAGCCCCAGTGAGCTTTGTGACCATGACCATGGTCTTCTTCCCCTTTTTTACATGCTGTAAAAAGAACTGCAGCGGAAAGTGCTGCAACCGCGATTCTGTTTTTTAACATACCTGCTTTCTCCTGTGTCTGGTTTATGTAGGATGACACAGAAACAATGCTGAAGGCTGGTGATTTTTTTCCAAGCAAATTTCCCGCTTTTATATGATAAAAATCATTTTTCTTTGGAAGTGCTTTTTTTCTTTTTCGAAGCTGTTTTTTTTCCTGCCCGGGTTTTCAGAAAGGCGGTAAGCTCTTCGGGAGTTTTAAAGAGATGAGTATGATCTTTACCTGTGCGGGAACAGTATTCTGCACTGTAATCCCTGCAGATCTGAGGCCGGATTTCATAGACCTTGCAGTATCCGTTTTCATCGAGCTCGTTACAGGGAGTTTTAAAAAGAAGCTGCCAGTTTCCGTCATTATCAATGAAAATTTCTGTATTCCGGTGAAAGAGATACCACCGGTATTCTTCAATTCGTTCTTTAGTTTCCGGTTTTTCTATGTCTGCCGTAACATAACTGCAGCAGCCATGACACAGCACGCAGATTTCGCTTTCTGTCATTTTTTCCTCGTTTTCAAATCGAGGAAAGTGAAGCTCAATTTCATGTACGATTCGGCTGTGCGGAGGATTCTTTTCCTCAGAGCGCTGCATTCCCCTCTTCCAGGATTCGGAGAAAGCTCTCAGACCCGAAGCAGACGCTGACAGAAAACGTGCAAAAACTGATGTTTTTTTCATAAAATGATTACTTCCGGCTCCAGCTGCACTCCGGTAAAGGAGACAACAGCATCCTGAATTTTACGAGCAAGTTTTTTTACATCTGCGGAAGTTCCCCCAAGGTTTACAATACTCAGGGCATGAAGTTCAGAGATCCCTGCTCCGGCTTCGCGGTAGCCTTTTTTGAATCCGCACCGCTCTATCAGAAAGGCGGCCGGAATTTTAAAACCACCTTCGCGTTCGTCCCGGAAAAAAGGAACCTCTGTGCCGCCCTCCAGCAGACCGGCTTCGGAGAGCTTCTTTCTGATTATTTCAGGCTCCCCCTCTTTAACTAAAGGGTTTTTAAAAAAAGATCCGGCACTGCGCAGACTTTCTTCTGATTTGCTGTAAAGCATCCCTTTGGATCTGCGGATATCCATCACACAGTCTCTTACAAACAGATGCGATTCGGGCGTTGCTGTCAGATCGTCAGGATTAAATCCTTTGTTTTTTATATAATTTTGCAGATCGGCGTAATGAATCCGCGGAACTGCTGATTTTCGCAGCAGAAACTCTGCTCCCATAATAATATAACGGCCGGTGCCTTTGAAACGGCTTGTGCGGTATCCGAATCCGCATTCTTCTTTCGGGAAAAAATGTACTTCGCGGCTGATCAGGTCCATCGCAATGACTGTTTCTGTAAACGCTGAGACTTCCGCCCCGTATGCACCGATATTCTGAACTACTGCCGCCCCCGCAGTGCCGGGAATTCCGGAAAGCGGTTCGAGGCCCGACCAGCCTGCCTTCAGAGTATAGAGAACAAAGTCATCCCAGTCCTGCCCTCCCTGGGCTCTGACTCTTACATAATTTTTTCCGTCAGTATCTGTGAATTCCTGAGTAACTGTAATACCCGGAATCGCCATATGGATAACAAAAATATCGGATGGGTCATCAGGAAAAAGAACGTTGCTCCCCGAACCAAGAATAAAAACCGGGGTATTATTTTCTTTAGCAAGATCCAGAGAATAGACAAGGTCTCTGCCGTTGCGGGCTTCGGAATAAAAACGCACCTTCCCTCCCAGACCGAATGTAGTATGTGGTGCGATTGTATGATTTTCGGCTATAAACATAATTCTCCGGATTTTCGGGAATACGCCTCCCGGATTGTATTAATGCTGTTTTTTAGCAAGCTCCCAGAGAGCTTCCTGTTCGTCAGAACTAAGGTCTTTCAGGGATCGTCCGCCTTTCTCTGCTTCTTCTTCCATGTATGCAAAACGGTCAGAAAATTTCCGGGTGGAACGTTCAAGAGCAAGCTCTGCATTCACCTGAATTTTCCGCGCCACATTTACTATAGAAAAAAGAATATCACCGGTTTCATCCTCAAGCCTTGCCGGATCAGCTGCACCGGAGGTATGCAGAACTTCTTTCAGTTCTTCTGTTTCTTCCCGGATTTTTTCGATGGCATCATCCGGATTGTTCCAGTCAAATCCGGCCTGAGCAGCTTTTTTCTGAACCTTATGCGCTTTATAGAGTGCAGGAAGAGACGGATCAACAGTGCCCAGCAGACCACGCAGCCTGTTCGTCCGTCCTTTATCGATGTTTTCCTGTTTTTTGATTTCGTCCCAGTTCAGAACGACTCCGGCAGCATCCCGGATCTCCAGATCCCCGAATACGTGCGGATGTCTGCGGATCAGCTTAAGCCTGGCCTCCTCCGCAATTCCTTCCAGAGTGAAGAGTTTTTTTTCTTCGGCGAGGGAAGCATAAAAAAACACAAGAAACAGGAGGTCACCCAGTTCTTCTTTCAGTTCTGTATAATCCTTACGGTTGACAGCGTCAATTGCCTCGTAGGATTCCTCTACCAGAGAGGCACGCATGGACTCAAAGGTCTGCTCCGCATCCCAGGGACAACCGCCCGGACCCCTGAGCCTTTCCGTAATTTCTTTTAATTTTTTTAATGATTCCATGACTTTTACTTTGCTAACTATGAAAGCAAGCAGCCGGACTTAAGGGCAATAAAAAAGTCTCTCCTGAAAAAACAGCAGAGACCGGACTTTTCCTGAAGGTATTTGGCTTATTTTTTAAGAAGATCTTTGAGCATGGACTGACGTTTTTCAAAGCGCTGACGGGCATTAAGAGCCATCCATTCTTTTTTAAGATCCTTGTTATTGATTCCTTTGGCCAGAGAATACCGGTTAATCAGCTTAGCGGTTTTTTCATTCATAATATGCCAGAAAACAAAGGGTCAGTCACAGCGTCAACTGAATAAATCAGAGGTTCTGTATAAGCGGTTTGACAGACAGGGGGCAGCAGCACTCAGTGGCATAAGTATGCGCAATAAAATCATCAGATACAGTCTGCCTCTTCTGGCTGCTGCCGGAATATTTTTTTTACCGCTGCAATGCCTGAGCGCAGCACCCAGCCTTGTTTTTACAACTTCAAAAACAGAAGAGCAGATTAAAGATGAAATTGTGGCGGCCCTTACCAGGACAGACCCAGGCCTGCGCGAGGAGGACGAAACCCTTGGTTTCAGTTACCGGTTTACCAGCCGGTGGTCTTCACCCTATGATTACAGTATTTTTATTGGGCGGATCAGCCGAAAAAATCCTGCTGTAATAGTGAGGCTGGAAGGAAGCAAAGGGCATATCTACTCATTTGCACGTATACTGGAATCTGAAAATGTTCTGAACCCGGGAGGTATCCCTGGTTATCCTGAAGGTATCCCTGGTTATCCTGAAGATATCTCTGCTTACAGAAATCCCGGTTTTAAATATCATGGAATTTCCCAGGGACTGAACCTGATAGCTCCCTGGGCGAGTGTTCTGTATCAGGGTGCCTATTCCCCTGTAATGAGCAGCGGAAGCATGTGGACCCGTTTTTTTATGTATCTTGCAGCCGATGTGATTTTAGTGAGTGCGGCCGGAACAGATTTTTACAGGCAGTCCTGGGATCCTGTAAAATACCAGGACCGAATTGCCATAGCACTGGCCCTTCCCCGTCTTGTCGGTATGTATCAGTCATGGAATGCAACAAGGGCTCATAACAGAATTGCAGAACTGAAATATACCTTTCCGGTGGACTGATGTCCGGTCTTAAAATTCTTTACGAAGATAATCATATTCTGGCCATCGTCAAAGAACCAGGAATCCTTTCACAGTCCGATATCAGCGGAGATCCGGATCTTCTTACAGAAGCAAAAAAATATATTAAACATAAATACAATAAGCCGGGAGAAGTTTACCTTGGGTTGCTGCATCGTCTGGACCGGTCTGTAGGCGGGATCATGGTGTTTGCGCGGACTTCCAAAGCGGCAGCCCGGCTTTCTGAACAGATACGGAATAAAGAATTTAAAAAATTTTATACTGCACTCGCTGAGGGATTACTGAATCCGCCAACGGGAGAAATGAAAGACTATCTTATAAAAAGTGAAGAAAAGCGCAGGGCGTATGCAGCCGGGCCTTCCGATAAAAACGCAAAGGAATCAGTTCTTATTTACGAGGTTGTGAGAACTTACAGAGATTCCGCTGAAATCCGCGGCCTTTATCATGATCATCCCAATGATAAATCTCTGCCGGACTCTGTTTCAGAAGTGCATATTGAACTTCTGACTGGCCGCTTTCACCAGATACGCTGCCAGTTTGCTCTGCGGGGCTATCCTTTGCTGGGAGATGTAAAATACGGATCCGCCTACAGATCCCCTGATGGACACATTGCTTTACGGGCATCTGAGGTCAGGTTCAGGCATCCGGTCAGCAAAGAAGAGATCATTTTATGTATTTAAATTAAATCTTAGGTCCCGTCTTTTTCAGGGATTATCAGCAACCCGCATTGCCTACCGAATCTTTTTAACCAGGGCATATTCGGTTAAAACCGGCTCTCCGTGGGTGCAAAGTCCGGTCATTAAATCAGGCTGCTGTTTCTTCCCTGTCTTTCAGATTCACTTCGCCCACAATTCTGAATTCCGCATCCCGGATTTCCTCGGTTGAAAGAACTGTGAAATCACCCGATGCACCGGATCTTTCCGTAACCCTTTCGAGGAGAGCGAATACAGCAGAACGGATTGGTTTAGATGTCACAAACACCGGTCTTAAAATTCCGCTTCTGCGTGCTGCGCTGTACTGACTGCGAAGAGCCTCCATCACCTGCTCCTGAAATTCAGGTTTCAGGGACATTACAAATCCTTCTTCCGGATCCCGGAAAATACCTTCTCTGAGTCGTTTTTCGATTCCGGGATCTACAATAATAATCTGAAGCGGATCTCCTGGTTTTTCCTGAAGCCCGGCTATAATCTGCCGGCGTAGAACAGTCCTTACTGATTCAGTGAGCAGATAAGGATCTCTCTGTGTGCGTTCTGCATAATTTGAAATCGCTTCAAGAATCTGAACCATATTCCGTATGGATACTCCCTCCTTAAGAAGATTCTGAAGTACAGACTGAACAGTTCCCAGACTTACCTTCTTATCATAAAGAACTTCATCTACTACAACTTTATTATCCTCAGCAATGCTGTCTATAATCTCCTTGATTTCGCGGCGTCCCATGATCTCCGCTGAATACTTTTTAATAATCTGGTCAAGGTGCGTGGCAATAACATTAGCACTGTCTACAACATCGTAATAAGCTTCCTCAGCATCAGGTTTCTGATCCGGCCTGATCCAGTACGCTGTCATCCCGAATGCAGGGTCTTTTACCTGGGGCAGATCAAGAGGTCTGACAGCTCTTCCGGAGTTGATTGCCAGAAGCTTGTCAGGTTCTATTTCCCCGGTCGCCACTGTGCTGCCGTGAATTTTAATATGGTATTCTCCCGAATTCAGATGCATATTATCGCGTATCCTTACAGCCGGTACAATGAGCCCCTGTTCTTTTGCAAATTTTGCACGCAGCCGTGTAATCTGATCAATCATTGTCCCGCCGGACTTCGGATCCACAAGAGGAACAATATTGTAGCCGATTTCTATTTCGAGAGGTTCTGTGCGAAGATGCTGCAGATACGATTCCGGCTTCTTCTCTTCGGCCATAGCCGCTTCCTGCTGCATTTTTTCAGATTCTGTCTGAATTGTCTGATTTTTTTCAAGTGTGTACCCAATATAAATAAACAGCGATCCAAGTGCTCCAAGTACCATCCACGGAAAACCTGGTATAAAACCGGCAATGATAAGAACAGCTCCGGTAATATAAAGAACCCTTGATCTGGAGAAAAGCTGCTCATTGATTTCCTCTGGAAAGCTGCTTTTACTTGCAGAACGTGATACCACGATACCAGTTGCAGTGGAGATCAGCAGAGCCGGTATCTGGGACACGAGTCCGTCACCAATCGTCAGCTTAGTATAAGTTTCCAGGGCATCCTCGAATCCCATTCCGTAAATAGAGATGCCCACGATGAGCCCCCCTATTATATTAATAGCAGTAATAATCAGTCCGAGTCTGACGTCACCCTGTACAAATTTAGATGCACCATCCATTGCTCCGTAAAAGTCCATTTCCCGCTGAAGGTATTCCCTTCTGGATTTAGCCTCCTTCTCTGTTATATATCCGGCCGCAAGATCTGAGTCTATCGCCAGCTGTTTTCCCGGTAAAGAATCAAGTGCAAACCGGGCGGCGACTTCTGATACCCTTGTGGCACCTTTAGTAATAACCATTATCTGCATTAAAGTAAGTATTATAAATATAATAGCTCCTACAACATAGGCCCCCATAGTCCCGGAACCGCCCACCACGAATGTTCCGAATGTCTCCACCATTGCAGAGCTTGAGGTTGCCCCGCTCGTTAAGATCATCCTTGTTGTGGAAATGTTTACAGCAAGTCTGTAAATGGTAGTAACCAGAAGAAGAGTCGGAAACACACTGAAATCCGCCGGCCTGTTATTTGACAGCGCTGTCATCATAATGAGCATTCCGGAAAGGATGCTCACCACAATCAGAACATCAAGCAGAAAACCCGGGAGCGGTATGATGATCAGAGCAAGTATGAAGACCACTCCGGCCCCCATAGCTACATCCGCATTTTTCATGTATCGTTTCAGAAATTCAAGTGCGTTCATCCTGCTCTCCGGGCAAATTTATCAATTTTACTGAATATTCGGGAAATCACAAGGTACATTTCCTGAGGGATGCTTTCCCCTACTTCTGTTGAGGAATAAAGGGCCCTGGCCACAGGCGGATTTTCTTCTATCCGGATTCCGTGACTGCGGGCGATTCTTCGGATAGTGAAAGCAAGCTCATCGGTTCCTTTTGCAATTACCTGAGGACCTGACATTTTTTCCGGATCATAAAGCAGAGCTACTGCATAATGAGTCGGATTCGTTATAACTACATCAGCTTTCGGTACTTCCTGAAGCATATTTCTGGTTTTTCGGAGCTGCATTCCCATTTCGCGCTGTTTCTGGCGCATCATAGGATCTCCTTCCTCTTCCTTATGTTCTTCTTTAATATCCTGTTCTGACATCTTCAGGTTTTCGAGATATTCAAAGCGCTGATAAAAAAAATCAGGCACTGCCATGGCTGCAAAAAGAACCGCTGCAGCGATCATCAGCTTGAAAGATATCCAGCCGAACAGTCCTACTGCCTGCATCAGATCCATTCCGGAAGACTCAAGCATTGGTATAAAATCATAAAAGATCATCTGATATGCGAGAAATCCGGTGATTATAACCTGAATGACGGTTTTTATAAGGTTAACAAGGGTCCTTCTTACAGGAAGCACCCTTTTGAAATCGGGGGCTATCCTTTCCCATTTAAACTGCAGCGGCTCCGTTGTAAACAGCAGACCGGTCTGCATTACATTTCCGACAATCCCCATGAATACCGCAGCGACCATTACCGGAAGTGTGATTTTACCGGTTTCCAGAAACATTTTAAATATTATAAGTTTTACATCTTCCATACCGAACTTCTGTACTGAAGCGAAGTCCATATTCAGATAGATACTGAAGACATGCACTATATTCGAAAAGATCCAGGCACTCAGCAGGAACAGGGTTAATATTGTTCCAAGAAGCACAGCTGCCTGTGTCACGTCCTGGGATTTTGCAACATTTCCTTTTTCTCTTTCGCGCTGTTTCCTTTTTTCAGTGGCATCTTTAGTCCGGCCTTCGTCTTCAGCGGCAAAACGCTGCAGATCATACCGGACAGTCTGATACAGTCTGAGTTCAGCAAGTTCTGCAAAACATACACTCATTTTGCTTCTCCGGGCCAGGTTTTCAGCATCTCGGCAAGCTTATCGTATATATTATAAAATGAATCAAGCATTAAAGGGATAATCACGGGAGTAATAAAGAGTATCACAAATACTCCGGTGATTATATTGATCTGAAGCCCCATATTCATCAGGTTCATCTGCGGGGCCATTCTTCCCATAAGGCCCAGAGCCACAGACGTTATAAAAAGTATACCGATTACCGGAATTCCCAGTTTGAGTGCTGTTATAAACAGAAGCCCCATTGTCTGATCCAGAGTCAGCAGTATTCCGCCGATTGTGGTTTCATCAAGAGGCAGCTGCGGTGCGGCTTTGAATGAATAGGCTACAGCCAGAAACATATGATCTAT
>CAZQKZ010000011.1:85271-89850 GCA_964594095.1 uncultured Leptospiraceae bacterium
CACACGAAGTCCGTCCATCTCAAAAGGAACAGCAACAAAAAGCAGCAGACCTATAGTGCTTTTCAGTGTGCCCAGTATCGGGGCGGAAACATTTGACATTGGATCAAGAACTTCTGAAAAAGACAGGCCCACCTGAACCGAAAAAATTTCGCCGGCCATCTGAAAAGCCGCAAAAATCAGACTTATCATATATCCGATCAGTATTCCCATCAGGGTCTGAGACAGTATAATCAGCATATATTCTCCGGGTGTGCTGCCCAGAGAAGGAAGAAAAGGTCTCACTGCATTATAAAGCACAACTGCTGTTACAAATGTGAATATGAGCTTCGTCTGAGAAGTAACTGATCCGGCCCCGAAAACCGGTGCAGTGAACATCAGCCCCGCAACTCTGGCGAAGATCATTCCGTAATACTGTATTCCTTCTCCGATTCCTTCCAGCATTGTTTAAAATCTCTGTATTAGAAAGAATATATCCCGGGTATAATCCACAAGGGTTCTGAGAATATAAGAAGCAAACAGAGCCAGTGCCAGAAACACTGCAACAAGTTTCGGCACAAAGGTCAGCGTCTGTTCCTGGATGGATGTTGTGGTCTGGAGAACGGAAATCACAAGTCCCACAACCATTGACAGAATCAGCATGGGAGCCGAGACTTTCAAAGTCACGATTAAAGCATTCTGCAGAAGCGTTATGACATCGGATTCAAGAAGCATCAGCTGTAAGACCTCACTAAATTATATGTTATCAGATGCCATCCGTCAACAAGAATGAAAAGTATTATTTTAAACGGCAGCGATATCATCGCAGGAGGAAGCATGATCATACCCATACTCATCAGGGTTGATGCAACTACAAGATCTATAACTATAAAAGGAATAAATATAACAATACCTATAATAAATGCTTTTTTAATCTCAGAAAGCATAAATGCAGGGATCACTATATAAGTATCGATGTCCTCTGTACTTTTTATGGAATTCCGGTCCTTACCGGCAAGATTCACAAATAACCCGATTTCTTTTGCTCCGTCTTTACCAATCTGCTTAATCATAAACTGCCGGAAAGGTTTTATTCCTTCTGTAAGAAATGTATCTGTCTGCATTTTTCCGTTCATATACGGATTAAGAGCTTTTTCATTGAATTCTTTAAGCACGGGAGCCATTATGAATGCAGTTACAAATACTGCCAGACCGAAGAGTACCTGATTCGGCGGCATGTTCTGGAGAGCAAGAGCCCTTCTTACAAAGTCAAATACTATAACTACTTTTGTAAAAGAAGTCATCATCATAATCAGTGCCGGAGCCACACTCAGTACGGTCACAAAAAGAATCAGCATCAGGGAAACAGAAGCGTCCTGTCCGCTGCGTGCTGCCCTGATCCCTTCAATTACTGGGATCTGAAATTCAGGCAGCTCCTGGGCTCCCAGAGGAATGACTGCAGCAGCAGAAAGCATTATGATCAATGCTTTCAGGAGGTGTCTGCGCCTTTGAAATTCTGACAGAATCTGAACAGGGGAGCTTTGCTTTCGGATTACACCGGCCGTACCCGTTACCATGAAGGATTCCCGTAATCCTTCTAATTTATTTAATATTTTATTCAGTCCAAACATCAGATTTCATCCTCATCCCGTGACTTTCTTTTTTTCAGAGAGGCAATATGCTTTTTCTGTCGGGCAAGGAGCTCACCCAGCCCTGCAGTATCCGGTTCTCTGCTGTGCGGGACACCGCCTGTATTTTTTATCAGGTCTTCAAAAGATGCATCAGATCCCTTTCCCGCCCGTCTTCCCGATTCATTTTTCCAGAACTGAAACTGCTTTCCTGTGACTGCAGTATAGATTCTGCCTAAAAAGTCGAATTCAGGTACAGGGGCATCGCTCTGACTCTCTTTCCAGAGCCGCACTTTATCTGCGGTAGGTCCGTCCTCAATGTGCTTCACCAGACTGACTCCGTTTTCAGAAACCCCGATTACCAGAAGCTGCCCGGCCATATCCACAATCTGAAGATACTTACCATTCATCAGCGGCTGGGTTACAATAACCCGGATCAGATTGTTTTCTGTACCCGCAGGAATTCCCTGCTTTTTTTTAATAAAACGTGCGAAATAATAAAGCCCAAGAGTCATTGCACCAAGCAGAAGAACAAAACGCAGGAGAACTGAAAAAAAAGAAGGAGGCTCATCGGCCTCTGAAGGCCCGAAAAAGTCCCGTCCGTTTTCATCGGCTGGATTTGTAAGTGTGCCGGCGCTTTCCGCTGCGGATTTCTTATCCTGACCGGAATCGCTTACCTTTTCGTCTCCGCCCCGGATGGTCTTCATCCATTCTTCATTTATTTCATCGGAAGGTACGGTCTGAGCTGCTGCTTCCCGGTAACCTGACAGCAGGAGGGCGGCAGCAAACAGCACAGCCAGAAATCTCCTCCGTTTCCGGCCATCTGCTGAATTATAAAACCGGGTTTCAGAATTATGTCGCATAATGAGTTATGGACATTTGTGTATTGATGTACTGAAAAAGTACAGTAAAAATTTTTTTATCCGGAAATTTTTTTACATTCTTTTGTTTGCCCGGATCCGGTCTACAGGACTTACTATATCGGTTACCCGGACTCCGAAATTTTCATCGATGACCACGACTTCTCCTTTGGCAATCAGCTTTCCGTTTACCAGCAGATCCACCGGCTCACCTGCAAGCTTGTCCAGCTCTATAATAGAACCTTCCCCAAGGCCCAGAATCTGTTTAATGTACATTTTTGTCCGCCCAAGCTCCACGGTCAGAGTCATCTGTACATCCATCAGAAGTTTATTATTCGGAGCTCCAGGCGCCTGGGCACTTCCGGTGAACTGAGGAAAACTGACTTCTTTAATATCGGCCTGGGGCTCTTCTGCCGCACCGCTGAACCCGCCTTTCATTCCCTGACTGCTGAAATCGGCACCGGATCCGCCACTGTGCCGGTGTACAGTTCCTTTTCCTTTATCGTGCAGCAGATTAGCAAGACTCTCTGAAAATATAAAATGAAGCGATGAATCAATCAGGTTGTCCACGGAGATGGAAATCTGTGCATCAAAATACTGGCTGCTTTCTCTGAAAGGAAACGGGGCCCCCCCTCCGCTGACAATCGCCTGGATAGGACCGGGTCTCATGGAAATGCCTGTTTTGGCTGATATCTGCCTTATCGTTGACTGAAGGAGAGGACCCAGAATATCTTTCAGTGTGGCCAGTTCAGCACTGTCCAGAGTGTCGGACCCCGCAGCATCCCCCTTTCCGCCCATGATTACTGCACACATCCGGGCTGCATCCCTGCCATTCATGGAAAAACCAACCAAACCGCTGCTCTGGCCGCTGAGAACAGTTGTGACAAGCGCGAATCCCTGACCGATCCTGCCTTCCAGTTCCTGAGCCGAGCGGATTTCTCCGTAAGGAGAAAATATTCTTACGTTTCTTGCCAGAAGCTGACTGAGAGCCGGAATCCCTGAGAGACTGGACTGGTATATCAGTTCTGCAACAAGATCCATTTCCGATGCAGAAAGCCCGCCTTTGGTCTGTACCGCTGATGTTTTGGCTGCTGCTGCCGGAGTCTGGGTGCTTATACTTTCCGCACCCTGCAGTAATGCATCAATTTCGGCCTGTGTTAATGATCCGTCACCCATTTTGTTTACCCTGTAATATTATGTCGGTAAAAGAAAACAAGGGAATCATAATTTTTTTAAGTGGACTCAGAAGCAGCAGATTTCATATATTCAATATTCATGTGGTCTCGTGTCTTCACTGCCCTGCTCTTTTTTCCGGCAGCTTTATATCCCCAGAATACTGACCCCCTCACTTTCCAGGCGGTCTCAGCTCACCTTGATTCATTTAAAATAACAGATTTCCGGGTTTTTGTCTATAAAAACGGAGTCCCTGTTTATCAGAACCCTCAGGAAGAAAGAAAAACTGAAAAACAGAAAATCTGCCTCGGAGAACTTTCCGCAGTGTTTACACATCTGGCGGTCATGAAGCTTGCAGAAACAGGTAAAATCCGGCTGGAAGACGATGCTTTTAAGCTGGCGGGGCTCAGCCATTATTCGCGGACTGAAAATCCGGTCACTGTT
The DNA here is from genome assembly GCA_964594095.1 of uncultured Leptospiraceae bacterium. Lineage (GTDB taxonomy): Bacteria > Spirochaetota > Leptospiria > Leptospirales > Leptonemataceae > CAZQKZ01. The sequence continues at coordinate 89,353 of CAZQKZ010000011.1, forward strand.
TTACAGCTTCTCACTCATTCCCATAATCTGCGGCACAGTGTTTTCAGGCTGATGACTTTGTCAGCTGCCGGAAAAAAAATTCGTGCTACGGAAAGTATCCGCACCCGGAGAATTTCCTTTACCAATACAGCCGGTCCACTGAACAAAGTGCCGTACAGTGCCTCTTTACTTGCTCTTATAATAGAAAAAAATACCGGTCGCTCCTTTGAAGATTTTATGCGCTCAGAAATTTTCATTCCTCTGGGTATGAACGAAGCGACTTATACAGCCCCCGATTCAGCTCCGCGCTCCCTGTATCCGGCAGATTCCGGTCTTTGGGTTTCAGGTTCCGACATAGAAAAATTCCTTGCCTTTCTGAGTTCCCCGGACCCTGAATATGCGGATCTTTTTAAAAATAAAAAAGAATATTTAAGAACCGATATTTACAGCCCCTCTCCCCACCTTCCTAACCCGGATTATGCATAAAAAATGACTGTACAGCGGCCCTTCCGGAATTTA
>CAZQKZ010000012.1:0-87652 GCA_964594095.1 uncultured Leptospiraceae bacterium
ACGCAGACTACGTTCTGCCTATGGGTCATTCCGGCGAACGTCATGACTGGGTAAGCTATGAAACACACACAGGTCTGTGGGTTGGTTTCCGTCAGCCTGTTCTTCGCGAATACATGGCACGCATGGGTCAGCCGGTTGAGTTTACTTATGAAGCAAATCCAGGCGAAGTATGGGAAGAAGATGAATTCTGGATTGAACTCTCATGGAGAATTGATCCGGATGAATCTCTGAACATCCGCAAGCATTTTAAATCTCCTTACCGCGAAGGTCAGAAGATCACGATTGACGAATATTACCGATATGCATTTGAGCATCTGCCTGGTCTGCCTGAAAAAGCAAAGACCGAAGGCCTTTCAGCTCTCGAATACATGAAGAAGTACGGCGCATTCGAAGTGAAGCTTGAAACATATAACAAGCATCTGACTCCGGTTCCGGCAGAAGGTGCACAGATCGATCCGAAAACCGGTCTGGCCTCAAAGGACGGTAAAGTCATTGGTGTTCAGGTTAACGGGGTTGTGGTCGAAGGATTCCCGACACCAAGCCGCAAACAGGAACTCTACAGTCAGACTATGGTTGACTGGAAGTGGCCGGAATATGCTACTCCGGTTTACATTAAGTCGCACATTCACCAGGAAAAACTGGACAAATCCAAAGGTGAATACTGTCTGCTGCCCACATTCCGTCTGCCGAACCTGATTCACTCACGTTCCGGTAACGCGAAATGGCTGGTTGAGATTGCTCATAAGAATCCCGTGTGGATGCATTCCAGCGATGCAGAAAAGCTCGGATTTGAGCAGGGTGAACTGATTCGTGTAAACACAGACATCGGTTACTTTGTAAACCGGGTGTTTATCACAGAAGCAATCCGTCCGGGTGTTGTGGCCTGTTCGCATCACATCGGAAGATGGCGCCGCGTTGAGGATACAATCCCAGGCAACCGCTGGGCAAGTAATCTCGTTAAAGTAACTGACGAAAACGGAGTATGGAAGATGCGCGTTCTCGATGGTATCCGTCCGTTCGAATCCAGCGATAAAGATTCTTCGCGGGTTTACTGGAGCGATGGCGGTGTGCATCAGGATATTACTCATGCAGTGCATCCGGATCCGATTTCCGGTGCTCACTGCTGGCACCAGAGAGTGCGTCTTGAAAAAGCCCATCCGGAAGACCGTTACGGTGATGTTATGGTAGATACCAAACGTTCCCGCGAACAGTATCTGGAATGGAAAGCTATGACAAGACCGGCTCCGGGACCTGGCGGACTTCGCAGACCGCTGTGGTTCAACAGACCGCTGCGTCCTACAGACGACCAGTACTATCTGAAGTAAGAAATGTAAAGGGGTCGGAAGATTCCCTTTGACTTCCGGGGGTCATCCCCGGAAAGAACCTTGAACCCGGCACCTTAAAGGAGCCGGGTTTTTTTATTTGTCTGGTCTGATATTTTAAAGAATTTCTGATGAAATTTTCAATGATGGTGATAATCATTGTAGTGGAATAACTAAAAATGGAAACTTTGACTCAATTGAAAACGTACAGCCATATTGCTGCATTTCTGCTCGACACTGAGGAATCAATCGGTTCTACCGGTGTTTAGATCACAATCATGGATCACTCAATTTCGTTTCAGGCTGCTTTCAGCCGAATCGGAGAATCCATTTATGCCAGTATACCGGAATTGAATCTGACTGCAGGCTCACAGGAATCAAATGAAAAAACAGCAAAAATCAAAGCTGTTATGCGTCTTGTAAGTAAGATTTTTCAGAAAATGATTCTCCATAAAAAATACAATTCACTGGAAAGTATTTTTGCCCCCGATTACCTGACGGTACCAGAAGAGAGAAAAAAAGCTTTAACAGGTTTCGATGAAATTCTGAATGAGACGAAATCGATTTCCGGAAAATTTCTGGTGCTTGAGGAAAGTGTATCTGTATTGAATGATAATGTAATTTCTTATGAATTAAAGAAAATTTATGAAATCGAAGATCCGGCAGAATTACAGGCAAACAAGCAGAATCTGCTCAGGAAGGAGTCTGTCGATTTTAACAGATTTCTGAATAAGGATAAATGTATGTCCGCAATAAAGCAATGGAATTCAGTGAATCTGCAATCAATGGGCTCAAATCAGAATTAGTTGGCTAGCTAAAAAAAACGTTCAGGGCCGTTTTTTTTTTAAATATTTGGTTGATAAATTTATGGAGAATGTTTATATCAATGGTATGAAACCTATTTTTGTTATATCTGGATTTATTTTACTGTTTGCAGGTTGCTCCTTTTACCACGAGGCTACGAAAAAAAAGGATGAGGATAAATTAAAAAGCACTCTTATGAGTCTTCAGGATCTGCAGAACAAAGCTCAGTCATTGCAGAGTCTGGCCGAATCCTTTGCGATGATCGAATTTTTTCAGAACTCCGGAGCACTGCCGGATGAATGCACTCCCCCGGAAAGCGACCCTTCCTGGGCAATCCCGGAAAAGTGCCAGGCTTTTATACCAGATGAATGCCCCGAAGGTACAGATACCTGGGAAGAACTGGAAGCCTGCGGGGGGTATCATGAAGGAGGGCTGTTTACAGAGCTGCCTGACGAATGTCAGTACGAAGATGCCAGCGAAACAATTCCGGATTCCTGCAAAACCTATATTGATTCAGGTTGTCAGTCATCAGTTACCTGGGCAGAGGCGCAGCAATGTATAGCTGATCAGCTTGGGAATCTGCCAGACACTTCTCAGGATCCAAATCCGATAAATGATTATCCCGGAAATACGCCTGTGGAAGGAGATCTTAGCAAGGGGACCTGCTTTTTTGATACAGATGCAGCAGTAACCGGAAGCCGTGACTGGTGCTGCTATGATATGCTTCAGACTGGCTGCGTTGCAGTATGGAAATTTTATGATTCCGGTGAAGAAAAGACCTATACCCCCGTATTTAATGTGGACACCAACAGCAGTGCTGATTCCTGTAAAAGCCAGGGATTCGTCTACTGCGATCCCAACATGCAATGCTGTTATAACTGAGGAATTAAATGAGATTATCAGCGAGAATAATAATTATAACTGTTTTATTTCTGGTCTCCCTGACGGGGGAACTGAATGCTCAGTCTTTCTGCAGCGGCCCATCGTGTTCTGTCCTGCCTCTTTCTCAGGATGAACTGAATGAGATGCTGCTCCAGTTTAAAGTTCAGTATACTGATGTACTTGTGAAAGATATGTCGGATGCAGGTAATTCTGCAGTTCTTTCCGGTACACCAGGATCTCCGGTTATGGATGGGCATTACTATGGCGGGCTGAATATTCCGGTTGGTTATAAATCCAGACATGATGTGTGGATTGTTTCACCGAAGTATCAGAATGGATCATCTCTGGAATCTGCAGGCGTCGCGATTCTTCCCCGACTGCAGTTTGGCTATCGTTTTCATGAACGGGATAAAAACGAACGTTTTTCCTTCCTTGAGAATTTAGAATTATTCGGCTCTTACTTTGATTATAAAGTCGAGAAAAAAGTGTCACCGAAATTCGATGCCGGAAAGCTGATGGACATTGATATCAGTCGGCTTTTGATGTCAGGGCAAACCGATCTGAATATGAATTCCATTATCCAGCAGAATGCGTCTCAGTCTATCGTGCCTTCTGACGGACATAAGCTACAGTGGAAACATGCAGGATTTATGGCTCGCTACCGCTTTTTCGGCGTGTCGCCGCTTTCAGGGCGCATAGTGGAATTCGGCGGACTTTCTGCAGGTCTTGGTTATTACGAAGATATATTTAAATTAGATGTTCTTATAAATAATCAAAAAAATACAATTAAAACGCCTGGCGGAGACGGTATGCAGTGGAATACTTCCACACTGATAAATTACAAAATGAAAACCATGACTATTCCTGCTGAAGTTAAAACCGGTCTCCGGCTTTTTACTTTTCTTCAGTTTAACGCAGGGGCTGGGGTCGCATGGACAAAAGGGAATTATAAAATCAGGACCTTAATGGCCGGGGATGCGGTTTATGTTCCTTCGAATATGATGGATAAACTGGCACTGATGATGTTTCCCCCATCCGGAAAAACTTATCTGGCATATAATTTAGAAAGTCAGGAGAAGGTCGATAAATATGCGCCTTATTTCCGTCCGGGAATCGAATTTCACATGGGTGCTTTCAAAATAGCAATTGAAGGAATTATGCTGAAAGGAGCTGCCGATACTTTCATAATAAATTTTGCAGTGGATATCTGAAAAATGTTTTGACATAGGATTCTTTTTCCGTACATTTACCGATACAGATTAAAACAACTCCGATTTCTTCAGCCTAAAACCATATGGTCAGGGCTGCTGAAACGAAAGGGTATCTTTAGAAATGAGGATGCCTGCCGATTGCAAAGGAGACCATATGATCGATATATCGCATAAGATTATTACGCTAAGAACTGCCTCGGCGCAGTCCAAAGTTCTCTGCAGTGCAGAGACAGTTTCCAGAATCCGGAATAATACCCTTCCTAAAGGTAATCTTCTGGATATTGCCAAGGCTGCAGCACTTCTGGCAGCCAAAAAAACACCCGACCTTATTCCGCACTGCCATCCGGTTTCTCTGGATTCCCTTCAGGTTACTTTTGATGTACAGGACGATGGCGTTCTTACCGAAGTCACCGGTAAATCCATTGCCCGCACAGGTCTGGAAATGGAAGTCATGACCGCTGCCTCCGTGGCTGCGCTTACTATTTACGATTTATTAAAACCAATTGATAAAGATATGGAAATTACCTCGGTAAAGCTGACTGGCAAAACCGGAGGCAAATCACAGCATCGCAGAGACTCTGTAACACCGGACGAGCAGCCCTTTACAGCGGCTGTGCTTGTGGCATCGGATTCCACAGCAATGGGTAAGAGGGAAGATAAGTCCGGCAAAATTATAAAAGAAGCACTGGAATCATGGGGAGTCGAAGTTCTTGAGTATAAAATAGTCCCCGACTGTGTCGATGATATAGAGTCTGTGCTTCGTGGCTGGATTGAACGTAAAATTCATTTTATTTTTACCACCGGCGGAACGGGTTTAAGCCCGAGGGATGTCACAGTCGAAGCGGCGCGCGAAGTTATAAATACTGAAATTCCCGGAATCGCGGAAGCCATGCGGGTTTACGGAGGAATGCGGACTCCCCGGGCCATGCTTTCGCGCGCAGTTTCGGGGGTTTCAGGAGAAAGTGTGATTGTAACTCTTCCCGGCAGCTCGGGGGGGGCCACGGATGGCATGAACAGCCTGCTTCCCGGACTTTTTCATGCAAGGGCAATGATTCTGGGGGGCGGACACTGAGATGCAGGTTGCTAAGCAGATTCCTGTTACTATGGGAAGATCCCTCATTGAGGATGACCTTGGGCGAAGCTTCAGGAAGCTTCGTCTGAGTGTTACTTCCGCCTGCAATTACCGATGCGTGTACTGCAACCCGGAAAACCATGGGGTTTCCGAAACACCAGCCTGTACCGGAAATCAGACCCTTAAGGCATCGGAACTGGCTGATTATGTTATTAAAATTCATAAAGTGAATCCTCTGTATTCTGTAAGAATTACCGGAGGCGAACCGCTGCTTTACCCTCATCTTGAAGAGCTGATTTTTCGTCTGAAAGAAGGCGGACTTCCTGAGGTAAGTATTACCACGAACGGACATTTCCTGAGCGGAAAACTGGACAGACTTCAGAAGGCCGGACTCGATTCAGTGAATCTTTCCCTTGATGCAGCCGAAGAAGATATTTTCCGCAGAATCACCGGTAACGGGGATTTCTCCTGTGTTATGGAATCCTTCCATAAAGCCGCTGCCTCCGGTATCCGCTTAAAGATGAATGCAACGGTCATGCGTGGAATCAACGATTCTCAGGTCAGTAAACTCTTTAATCTTTGCTATAGTCAGAATACAGAGATCCGGTTCATTGAGCTTATGGAGATGGGCCCTTTGAAAGGCAGGGTGGAATCTCTCCTTTTTCCTGCTTCTGAAATTCTTCAGGAAATTCAGAAGGTTACTGAATTCCATGAGGTGGAACGGCCTTCCGGTTCTACTTCGCGGCTTTACAGAACCGGAGATGGCTTTGTGTTCGGAATCATTGCCAATTCCAGTCATCCCTTCTGCGAAGACTGTGATCGCCTGCGACTGGATTCGACCGGAAAAATTTACGGCTGTCTTAGTTCTGAAGCAGGGGAAGAAATCGGCAGCAGGGAGATGTCTGTGGCTGAGAGTCTGAGGCGTGCATTGAGCATTAAAAAAAGAGATCGATTCACGGGAAGCAGCCTGTCCATGAAGAAGATCGGCGGCTGAGGGACTGGTTCGTTTATGAAATTTAATATTCTTATGTTCGCGGCTCTGAAAGATTTTTTTCCCCAGAGATTTATTCTGGAAATCCAGGGTACTGGTTCCGGCAAAGGTGACAGTGGCTGCTGCAGTATCTCTGAAATCCGGTCGGAACTCGTGAAAAAAAATCCTGCGTCTGAAGAGCTTCTGAAAAACTGCAGGGCTGCCTGCGATGAGGAATATACAGACGATACTTTTTGTGCTCCTGAAGGATCCGAAATAATATTTCTTCCGCCTTCCAGCGGCGGATAAGTACCGGTAAGGCCCGGTAAATCAGTAAAATCTATGGAAAAAATAAACGCAGCCGATTATATTAAATCAGAGCCCCTGGATTTTGCGGAAATGTTTGCACATGATCTTCCGCAGGCAGGGGGAGTGGTTCTTTTCTCCGGCGAAGCCCGGAATCATCACCGGGGAAAAGAAGTTGCTTATCTTGAATACGAAGCCCATCCGGATATGGCTGCAAGGTCAATCAGGGAGATTTTACGCGACGCCACAGAAAAATGGAACCTGCATTTGGCGAAATGCGTTCACCGCACAGGCAGGCTGTATCCCGGAGAATCCGCAGTAATAGTGGTAACAGCCTCTTCGCACAGAGAGGAGGCTTATGCAGCGAACCGTTACATCATAGACCGTGTAAAAAGCGAAGCGCCCATCTGGAAGCATGAATTCTTTCCCGATGGAACCAGCGAATGGGGAAAATAAAAAATCAGGAAATCAAAATGAAAGATGTTACATTCAGCGAAGCAGCAGAACTTATATTAAAGCATACAGTTCGGGGACCGGTAAAAAAAATCAGAACAGCAGAGCTTTCTTCAGATCCGGAAGCCGCAGGAGGATATATACTTGCGGAATCTGTTTTTGCAGACCGAAATCTTCCTCCGTTTAACCGGTCAGCGATGGATGGTTTTGCGATCCGGGCAGCGGACTATGCCCCTGACAGACCATTTTTTGTGATCGGAACTCTGACTGCCGGAAATCCGGACCCTTACGGGGACCCTTATAAGTCCGATCAGTCAGAAAAGAGCCCCTTCGCTCTCAGAATCATGACAGGTGCTCCTGTACCGCTCTGGGCAGATGCTGTAATCCGCTTTGAAGACAGCGAATGTAAAGAATCTGAATCATTTGTAAAATTTACAAGAAAATCCGCTGAGCCATGGATGAATGTGGCCCGAAGCGGGGAAGATGCAGAAAAAGGTTCTGTTCTTCTTGAGGCTGGTTCCCCTGTAAACAGCAGCACTCTTCCTGTGATTGCCGCCTGCGGATATTCAGAAATTCATGTATATTCCAAACCGAAAATTTTTCTTGTTACCACAGGAACCGAAGTTATCGGAATCGATGAAAATCCCCTGGATCATCAGATACGGGATTCGAGCTCCTGGTCACTGAAATATCTGGCTGCGAAAAAGGGAATCCGCCTGGATTCTGTTAAAGTTAAGGATGAGCCGGAGCAGATTACAGCCGCTTTTCAGAAGGGACTGAATGAATACGATATACTTCTGATTACGGGTGGAGTCTCCAAAGGGATTACCGATCAGGTGCCTCAGCTTCTTAAGAATCTTGGCGTTGAAGAGGTTTTTCATCGTGCGAAGATCAAACCTGGTAAACCGATTTTTTTCGGAATTAAGGACACAGGCGGAAAGAGAGTGCTGGCGTTCGGTCTCCCTGGGAGCCCGGTCTCCACACAGGTTAATTTTAAAATCTTCGTAGAGGAGGCCATTGACCGTTTCGCAGGAGCACCCCGCCGGGTTCCCCTTCGTCTGCCTCTGTGCCGCAGTAAAACAAAAAAACATGAGCTGCAGGAATTCACTCAGTGCAGAGTGGGTATTCAGAATGGTCTGACATGCATTGAACCTCTTTCGCATCACGGGAGCGGCGATTTTGTGAATATGGCACTCACTGATGGTCTGATGATTCATCCCGCAGAGAATCCGGAAATCAAAGAAGGCGAAACCGCTGATTTTATATTCTGGTGACCGGATAACGGAATGACAGATGCCTCTGTCAGGTGCTGAGAACCGGAGTTATAATCGTAAAGCAGGCTCCGGTCTCTGTATTTTTTACAGAAATGGAACCACCCATTTTTCTGATAATACTGCGGGAGATACTCAGTCCCACTCCTGTTCCTTTGTTTTCGCGGGTAGTGAAATAAGGTTCGAAGATTCTGTCAATCACAGCTTCAGGAATACCTCCTGCATTGTCGCAGAGAGTCAGCTGCACTCTGGTATCTGCAATCAATTCAATTTTTATAGTAAGAATTCCTCTGTATCCCGCAGGCAGTTCGCCTTTCTGAATTCTGTCTTCCACTGCATCGCGGGAGTTTGCTGCAAGACTCAGCAGAACCTGCATAAATTCATTGGATTTACCTGAAATTCTGATTTCTTTATCAGTCAGATATTCCGTCTGTATTTCGAGATGGTGACTGCTGAACTGTTTTCCAAGCAGATGGAGCATTTCACTGATGCTTTCTTTCAGTTTAAATTCTGAACTTCCTGTATTTCGGTAAAAATTACGGAATGAGTCCATCGTCACAGACATAAATTCAATCTGCTTTCTGGAATTCCTGATAAAATTTTTTAAATTATCAGGAGTCAGCTGATTCAGGTCGATCAGGTCTTCCAGATCTTCCAGCAGGAGCGCAAGACCATTCAGAGGCTGTTTCCACTGATGCGAAATAGCGGCAATCATCTCTCCGATGGCGGCCATTCTGGACTGATGAATGAGAATCTGCTCCTGTGATATTTTTTCTTTATAGAGATTGAGCTGGTCTGTGATATCCGTAATGGCCATCACTCCTCCGTCAAAATCACCCATAGGATTTGTAACGGGGCTTGCGTGGAGCCTTATGTATCTTACTGCATTATCAGCTTTTCTGACCGCGTATGTGCGTTCGTGAACACCAGTGTTTTCTTTAATAATGTTCAGGGGACACTGATCTTTTTCAACTACAGTTCCGTCCTGATGCAGCAGAAAAGGGCCTTCTCCGAAAACACCGGACTGAGTCTCTTTTCCCAGGGAAAAAATTCTGCGGTCCATATAATCATTGATTTTCTCTGCAAGCCGGTTAGCAAACATTAACTTCCCGTTTTTATCGAAACGAATGATGGCAACCGGCGAAGTATCCATGATGGTTTTCAGAAGATCGCGGCTGTTATTCAGTTCGGTAAGAGCCTCTTCGAGATCGTGGGTCCTGGATTTAACAAGTTTTTCAAGTTTTCGGTTCGATTCTTCCAGAAGGTCCCGGATTCTGGATTCATGGTCCCGGATTTCCCGCTCGGCATTGCGAAGATTGCTTATATCTGTTATAAAAAGCACCTGGTAACCGGAAGCATTGGTGTTCCCGGCTACAACAGAGGCATTGATCAGAACAGGTATCCGGGAACCGCTTTTATGATTGAGCTGATTTTCACCGCTGTGAATAATGCCGTCATCAGTGAGATCTTCAGGGAGTTTTTCCTTAAGTTCGTGCTCAGTATAACCAAGCATACGGCAGAGCGATTCATTAACACTTACAGTGTATCCGGCTGAGGAAATCATCCAGAAACCTTCCTGGGTTGTTTCCAGAATCTGCCGGTACATTTCTTCGCTTTTTCTGCGTGCTTCGATTTCCGTTACCAGACGGCCCTGAACGAGTTCTTTTTCTTTAAGCTTTTTAATATATTCCCTGTTAAGATTCACCAGATGCGTTACATCGTTAAAAAGCAGCTGAATCACGTTGCTGCCGGGTTCGCTGTAAGCTGTTACTTCAAAGGATTTTGAATTTATTTCGATTTCTTTTTTTAATTCGGAGGCGGAGTCTTTAATCAGAGGAAGCAGCCTTTCCCAGGAATAATCAGGGAGAAGCTTCTGCAGCGGCTGATCGACCGGATTGATTTTAAAGAAAATATGTGCACTGCGGTTGGCCCACTGGATCAGATATTCATCCTGCACCAGACTGATTTCCAGAACCAGCTGGAGGAATGAATCCATCGCAGCACGTATATGCTTAAGCCTGGATTCGAGATAACGGCTGTAACTGCCTTTCAAATTTCTGAGAATATCGCGAATGGTGATGGTTCCGATCGGTGTCTGGTCGGGGTCGGTTACAAGAAGATGCCGCACATTATTTTCGTGCATTATTTTGATTAAATTTTCAATAGCAGTGTACTGATCAATTGTGATTACAGGCGAAGACATGATTTCCGTAACCGGTCTTTCCATCTGATCATCATCATTTTCCAGATGCAGAAAATCAGATTCTGTAATCAGTCCGACAGCTTTTTTATTTTCCACAATGGGAAGCATACTGATTTTCTGAGTGACCATAATCCGGAGGGCTTCGCGAATCGTAGTTGACGGACTGAGCCAGAGGATCACTCCTCTGTTCCCCATAATATGCATTGCTGTTAAAGGAGCTTCGCCTGGATTACCGGAAATATAATGCAGCAGGTCTTCGTGGGTTATGAGACCGGCAAAATTTCCTTCCGCATTCACTGCCACAATGCGGCGGATGTTATGATCAATCATCAGATGCAGTGCATGTTCAATGGGACGCTCGGTAAGGGCAGTGATGAGGTCCTGATTGCTGTAAGGAAAAGCAGGTTTACTGACAGATATATTATTATTAAGTATCCAGACAAGGTCCCTTTCCGTGATGATTCCGATGGGTTTATCGTTTTCGGTAAAAACAACAGCTCCTTTCTGCAGAGAATGGATTTTCTGCATAGCTTCCCGGATCGTGGCATTTTCAGGAAGAGCAGATTCCTTTGAAAGAGGAAGGGTATTGAGCTGACGTGACATCATCGCAGGCAGAATAAAGAATCTTCACAGTCTTTTCAATCCCGTTTTTTAAGAATTGACTTTTTTTTTAGTCAGCTGTCTTTGTAAGGAATGAAGCATTTATTTCGGAATTCTGATGGTTATAAAGTGTGGAAATCTATTCTGGAAAACCGGGTTGTCCATGCATTGGCTGTTATGGCTGTTACCCTCACTGCGGTGGGCGGAGTTTATCTGGCTGCATCTCCCGGTAATCAGATTGCGGAACTCTCTCCTGAAAAATTTCCGGAGCCGGTTCTTCTGTCCGATGAATTTCAGGTGATTCAGGCCGTTCCGCAGGGTGAGTTAAACAGTATCGCAGATTCTTCTGAAATAACCGTTATCTTCAGTGACCCAATGGTCCCCCTTGAGACTCTCGCAGATGAACAGGAAATCAAAGCCCCCATCCGGATATCCGGCGGGGGCTCCGGAATCAAAGGACGGTTCCGCTGGTACGGCAGCAGGGCAGCCGCTTTTATTCCTGAATCACTTTTTCCTCCGGGAACTGAGGTGACTGTAACTGTGCCCTCAGGTACAAAATCTCTTAACGGAAAAGAGTTAAAAAAAGAATATAAATTCAGCTTCAGGACGCCTGAGGTTCAGGTTACATCGCTTAATCCGGGAAATTACAGCAGAATTGCTTATAATCCTGAATTTTCAGCAGCTTTTAATTACGAAATAAACGAAGATGAGGTCAGGGAGATTCTGTCTCTGAAAGTCCAGGGAAAAGAATGGGACTACACTCTTCGTAAAGGGAAAGAGAGCTGGGAAAAGCTGACGTGGTTTATCAGGCCAGCTCAGAAATTTCCTCGTGATGCTGAAGTTGCATTTATGTTCAGAAAAGGCCGCGGTCTGAAGGAAGGCTGGGGAAGCAATGCTCAGTTTGTTTCTGAAAGGAAATACCGGACCTACGGCCCGCTGAATGCTTCTGTGGAAGGGGAAGCTGCTTTTTATCAGGAACTCTGGAACCGGAGTATTAAATTTTCGAGTCCGGTTTCTGTGTCTGAAATACTTAAATATCTTGAAATATCACCTGCGGCAGAGTTCACAGGCTATGAGTCTGAATCTGTTGATGAAATATCCCTGAATTCTTTTGCACTGAAGCCGGGGAGCGTTTATAATTTCCGCCTTAAAAAAGGGATGAGTGACCGGTTCGGGAATACCCTGAAAGACGGTCTTACATGGCAGGAAAATGTACCTTCACTTCGCCGGGAGTTTGATTCCCTGGATCTGTTCGGAATTATGGAATCTGCAGATCCCAAACCTGTTCCCCTGACCGCATCCGGTACAGAATCTGTAAAGGTTGCCGCCGGAATCTTTTCCCTTGAGAACCTTATATCTTATAATGCATCCTCAGACTACCGTGAAACCATGAGTTATACCCCGGGAGATTCTAAAGAATGGAAAACAGGTTTAAACCAGAACACCCGAGGGCTGATAGGGTTCCCGCTTAAAAAATTCTCCCCGGAAGATTATTCCTGGAAAGCTCTCGCTTTTACCGCATCTGTGCATAACGATCAGAATCAGTTAGAGAATAAGACCTCTGAAAGATTCGTTGTTACAACAGATATGGGAGTTACAGTGCGTCACGGTTCAGAAAAAGTACATGCCTATATCCATTCCTTCAGTACAGGTAAGAGTCTTTCTGATATTCAGGTGGATGTTTATAATGTAAAGCAGAAGATCGGAAGCTGCCGGACGGACGCATCCGGTTACTGCGCAGTGAAGCACTCCGGCATAAAGGATCCCTCGAGGATTCTTGTGTATGCTGAGAACCGGAACGGGGATCGGTCCTTCGCAGCCGGGAAACTGCATAATATGTACATGTGGTCGGTCAGTCCGAATTACGATGCATCCGGAAGCTCTGCTCTTACGGGTCAGATTGTGTTTGACCGTAAACTGTACAGGCCAGGAGACACAGTGCAGTACAAAGCCCTTCTCGCCCTGCGAAGCAATGGTAAACTCACTGTACCTTCCGGCCGAGTTAATGTAAAGATAACGGACAGCAATTCCAGGGAGCTTCAGAATCTGAAGCTGACTCCTTCCGCCGAGGGAGGCGTGTGGGGAGAAATCCGCACAGAGGAGGGTGCACCTCTTGGTCATTATACTGTTACAGTCACCACAGAAGATAAAAAATATACAATATCGGATACATTTCAGGTGGAGGAGTTCCGTCCTGTTTCTTTTACGGTAAGCTCTGATGGTTTTGAAGATTCTGTGAAAGAAAAAGATCTGAAGGTGTCCATCGAGGGCAGATATCTCTTCGGGGCTCCCATGAGTAAGGCACCTGTTACTTACAGCATAAACCGAAAGCCTCTGAATCTGCATTTCAGCAATTATCCGGAATATTTCTTCGGCGATGAAGACTATGCGGATCGCTGGGATCCTCCTTCCTATTCTCAGTGGACTTCCGGATCCGGAAATCTGAGCGACACAGGCCGGTTCACTTTCTCTGAAAAATTAAGTGCATTCCCTCCTGAAAACCTGCAGAGCGAAAATGTAAGCAGAACATATGAACTGGAACTTGAGGCCACTGTTTCTGATGCAGACGAGAGAACTGTAACGCACCGCCGCTATATGAAGGTCTATCCGGGAAATGTAATTCCCGGAATTTATGTAAAAAGCAGGTATCAGAATTACGGAGAATCGTTTGTTTTTAATCTGGCTGCAGTCAGTCAGAAAGGAGTTCCTGTTGCGGAGCCGAGGGAAATGACTGTAATTATATCCCGTAAGGAATGGAAAACGATTGAATCCTACGGACCAGGCGGAGCAGTGCAGCGCGAAAACACACTGATTGTGACTGAAGCCGAACGGAAAAATATTACTTCAGGTCCGGAACCCGTTTCCTATTCTTTTAAAGCGGTAGAGCCAGGTATTTACACTTTTCTTCTGAAAGATAACGAAACCGGTGCTTATTCCCGTGTGGAGTTCTTTGCTTCCGGGGGCGGTTTCATCGGCTGGGATTTTGCCAATGATGACACTATTTCTGTCCTTCCCGACAGACAGTCTTATAAACCGGGAGATACTGCTAAAATACTTATACGATCTCCGTTTGAAAGATGCAGGGCCATCGTGAGCGTAGAGCGGGATGACATTATCTGGCAGAAAACATTTGATCTTGAAGGAAACGGAGAACCGATTTCTGTACCGATAACAGAAAAGCATCTGCCGAACGTTTATGTGACCGTGCTTCTGATCCGGCCTCGTACTCAGGTGCCGAAGGGTTCCTCATCAGAGGACAGCGATCCGGGGAGACCCGTTTTCAGAATGGGTGTTGCCAGACTGGATGTAAGTCAGGAGTCAAAGCGGTTAACTTTAAAAGCAGAAACAGATAAAAAAATATATCTTCCTGCCGAAGAAGTGAAGCTAACACTGCGGACCGAGCCCGGTGCGGAAGTTGCCGTTTCAGTTGCGGACAGGGCGGTTCTTGATCTGATTGATTACAGATTTGCAGATCCGCTGAAAACATTCTACAGCAACTGGCCGCACGGAACCGGAATTCTTGATAATCGTCAGTCTGTGATTCAGCGGCTTTCCTATGCAAATAAGGGGCAGGAGCCGGGAGGCAAAGGCTGGGAATCAGCCATGATGCCGGGAAGGGGCGGGTTTTCCGATGACAGTGAAGACGGAGTCCGCAAAGAATTCCGTTACACTGCATACTGGAATGCTGCTGTGAAGGCAGATGAAAACGGAACAGCGGTTATTAAATTCAGACTGCCGCACAATCTGACTACCTTCCGGGTTCAGGCGGTGGCAGCGAAGCAGGGAAAATATGCTTCCGCATTTCATGAGTTTAAAGTGAATATTCCGGTGGTTCTTCAGACATCCCTTCCTCTGCTTCTGCGAAAAGGGGACACATTCACAGCGGGAGCTGTAATAATAAACCAGACCGGACGCGACGGAGAATTTATCGTTAAACTAAATTCACCGGATCTGTCTTTGACAGAAAGCGGCAGCATCAGACTGTATATAAAAAGCAATGAATCAAGGGAGGCTGCTTTCACATTCCGTCTGAAGGATACCTTTCAGGGTCTCTCCGGAGAAGTAAAAGGAGAGCTTTCTGTTTCGCCTGCTGATCCGGCGGCGTTTCGCACCTCCGGCTTTTCAGAAAAACAGCTGGGCGACAGGGTGCGTTTTACTCTTCCGGTGAAGGAGCATCCTCCCGCTGAAGCTTTCACTGTGGCCGGTTTCACAGATACCGCAGCAGAAGAAAAAGTAAAGCTCCCTCCTCAGGACAGTATTCTGAACAGCAGCGGTTCTCTGGATCTGTCTCTCTCTGCGACCGCATTGACGGGAATTGACGGAGCCGTGCATTTCTTTTCAGTAAATCCCTATTACTGTCTGGAACAGAGGGCATCTGCGTATCTGGTATCCCTTGCTGCATCGGGCCTGGTGTCGGAAGATGAAATGCGAAAAAGAACTCAGGCAGGGTTTAATCTTGCGGAAACTGAAAATCTTTTTGTAAAAGAAATTAAAAAATTTCAGAATCCGGACGGAGGAATGCGACTCTGGGAACACAGCAGCGGAAAAAGTGATCCGTATCTTACAGCGTATACTGCCTTTGTTATTCAGAAAATTCAGGAGATTCACAGGACCACAGGAAAAGGGGTGCACCCGGGTGCTCTTGTGTATTCCGATGCAGTAAGATACCTTAGAAATTACATAAGCAGTCCTGAAAAAACCGGGCAGACTTATATTCTGGAAACGCTTGCGCTTACAGCTTATGTACTCTCCAAAGACGGGGAGGGCGACAGAAATCTGGAGGCAATGCTTTATAAAAAAAGGGAATTTCTGAGTCTTCGCGCCAGAGCGAATCTGATGATGGCAATGGGAACGACACGAGGGGTGACCGATTATAAAAAAGATACAGAAATAAAGACTCTGATGGATTCTGTGAATGCGGCAATGAACATAAACACGCAGAGAGTCAGTTTCCGCGATTCTGCCGGTTCATCCCTTTACAGATCGTTTTATTCGCGGGGTTCCGTGCTTGGATCAGTAATAGCCGCATACACTGAGGTTAATCCGGGCGATCCTCTGCTGCCGCTCATGGCAAGGCATGCAGCATCTGCTTCTCTAGGTCTTTGGGGAGACAGTCACAGTGCTGGTATTCTTGCAGCCGCGCTGCTTCAGTACAGGATTAAATATGAAAAGCCAGGCGAAACAGGTGCCTGGACTGTGAAGGCCGGTGACAGAATCCCTGGCTGGAATGCATCATTCGCAAAGAATGATCAGTCAGTGCTTCGGAAAAGCTATCCTCTTTCTGCACTTCAGAAAGTTTATGAAGCCGGTGAGATGTGGCCTCTGAGTTTCCGGAAGGACAGCGGAGGGACCCCGCTCTACTATACTGCTGTTCTCCGGTACTCTCCTTCGCATAAAAATCTTAAACCCCGTGATGAAGGAATGGAAGTCCAGCGCGAAGTTCTGACTTATGCAGGAACAGTGCATAAGGGAGCTTTCCGTCGCGGCGAAATGTACAGGGTAAGGCTGACTGTGATCAATCCGAAACCTGTGCATCATTTTCTGCTGACCGATCCTGTCCCTGCCGGATTTGAGGCGGTGAATACTTCCTTCATAACAGAAAAACCATCCGCTTCAAGAGAAATCGAAGAAGAAGCTGCTGATTCGGATTTCTGGTGGTTTTCGCAATCTTACACAAGCGAATACAGAACCGGACTAACAGTTTTTACACAGGAATACCTTGAACCTGGAATGCACCGTTATGAGTATCTGATCCGTCCACTGGTTAAAGGAAGTTTCTATTACGCTGCAGCCTCCGCTTCAGGAATGTATGAACCTGAGATTTTCGGCCGCAGCGCAGGATATCAGGTCAGTGCAGAATGAAGCAGACAATGTAAGTCCGCGCAGACTGGCAGCTGCTTTCGCTGCAGTTGCCGTTCTGATTTTTTTTACATGGCCTGTTTCGCGCGAAAAACTTACGGGGAATGCCCCTCTGCGGATTCTTTCTTCGGAGGGATATGAACTGATCCGGAAAAGGTCATTCAGTACGGGGGCCCACAGTCAAAGCATCAGCTTATCCGGATATCCTGATATTTTAAAAGATCTTGTGATTCAGGCAGAGGACAGGTGGTTCCGGTATCATCCTGGTTTTAATCCGCTTTCTGTGATCCGGGCTGCGTACCAGAATCTGAAACACGGAAGGACTGTTTCGGGTGCATCAGGAATCACCCAGCAGACTGTAAGAATAGTATGGAAAAATGAGCTTCCACGGAATCCCTGGCTGCGGAAGCCGGCGGAACTGCTTCTGTCATTAAAGCTCGAGCTGCAGTATTCCAAAGATGAAATTCTCGAAGCCTATATGAACCGTGTCCCTCTTCGGTTTAACACTGAGGGATTTGCTTCCGCTTCGCGGCGGATTTTTTCCAGGGATGTTTCGTTTCTTTCTGTTACCGAAGCCGCCGCTCTTACCGTTCTCGCGAGAGGCAGCTATCCGGGAAAAAAGCTTTTCCATAAAAGGCTTCAGCACCTTCTGGAGGGCCGAAGCACGAGTCCCGAAGAAATGAGTGCTGTAACAGAAATGGTGTTCCGCGAAATACCGGCCGGCGCTTCCGGGGATCTTCGGGGTAATTCAGAAGCAAATGCCGCGCCCCATTTCACAGACTGGCTTTCGCAGAATTTTCCCGGAGTGTCCGGTACCGTGCATTCGGAAATATCCTATAATTTAAATAAAACTATTACGGATATTATAAATGCTGAGCTCACTGTAATTGAAAACAAAAACGCAACAAATGCAGCTGCAGTTGTGCTGGAACTGAAGGATGGTGCTCTTTATCTGCGTGCTCTGGCCGGATCACGGAGCTTCACTGATGACGGAGAAGGGCAGGTGAACGGAGCTTTTGCCCTTCGCAATGCAGGCAGTACACTGAAACCTTTTATATATGCTCTTGCTATGGATCAGATCGGGCTCAGACCATGGAGCCTTCTGAACGATGAGAACAGGACTTTCCGGACCGGGGGCGAAGGTGAGATTTACCGCCCTCTCAATTATGATCTGAATTACTGGGGTCTCATGACAGCACGCGAGGCACTTGCTGCTTCGCGGAATATTCCTCCGGTTATACTGCTTGAAAAAACCGGCAGCGGTGCTTTTTACGGGATGCTGAAAAATCTGGATTTCAGACATATGGAATCCGGTCCGGAACATTACGGACCAGGAGTGGTGCTGGGAAGCTCCGGAGTCACTCTGCTTGATCTCACCAAAGCATACAGTATTTTTCCTGCGAAAGGGTATCTTCTGCCTGTAAGGACCGGAAAATCTGAAAATTTTAAATTTAAGAATCTTGATTATGGAAGCAAAAAAAGAATTATCCCGGAGCATACTGCCATAATGATAACCGGCATTCTTTCGGATTCTGCTGTAAGAAAAAAGGCCTTCGGTAAGCGAAGCTTTCTGGATTTTCCTTTTCCGGTTGCGGCAAAGACCGGAACTTCCAAGGATTACCGCGATTCCTGGACCGTGGGTTATACGGATCGCTTTATTGTAGGGGTATGGGCAGGAAATTTTTCCGGTGAATCCATGAACGGAATCAGCGGAGCCTACGGAGCCGGAAGAATTTTTCATCAGATTATGCGGCTGCTTCACCCCGCCTGGTTCGGCAGACAGTACCGGCCTGCAGCGGATTCTGTTTTTTATTATCCTGCGTCCTGGAAAAAAGCTGAATTCTGCCGGGAGAAAGGATGCGTTGCAGTCAGCGAAAAATGCACCAGGGTAACAGAGTATATTCCCCCGAGTGATTCTGAACCGCCTTTGTGTTCTGTGGTTCCTGCCGGTATATCCGGAAATCTGACGATTGAAAAACCGGCTGCTGGTGAAAGATTTTTAATTAATCCGCATATACCTTTATCGTCACAGGCTGTTCCCGTAAGGATTTCCGCGCCTGGGCATATCCGTTACAAAGTTATAATAAACGGAAAATTACAGGGTGAGTTTCAGGGACGCTCCAGGATCAGTTTTCCAGCAGTCCCTGGCAATTATAATCTTGCGGTTGTAACCGAGGACGGAATTACCAGGAATATTCGTTTTACCGTGATCAGATAGAATCATCCGGCTGCGGAATGGTGAACCGGAATTCGGTCCGCACTCCAGGTTCACTGAAGCATTCGATGGTGCCTCCGTGTTTTTCAATAATCTTTCTGCAGATACCAAGGCCCACTCCTGTACCCATATCTCCTTTTGTGGTGTAGAATGGTTCCCACAGTTTTTTTATCTGCGATTCAGTCAGCCCCACTCCTGTATCACAGACAGAAAAGACTGCTGAATTTTCAGTCTTTTTTACTTCTATATGCAGGATCTTCTTTTCACAGTCTGCCATAGCTTCGATGGAATTCTTCATAAGATTAATCAGTACCTGAATCATCTTTGTTTTAGAAACTGTAATAATTCCGGAATACTGCAGATCAGCAGTGAAAACTGTATTCTTTGCAGGTTTATACATTTTTATAAGATCTGTGCATTCAGATATAAGTTTCGGAACACTGACTTCGGAATAAACATATTCGGTTACTTCGTTTCTTACCAGCCCCCGGATTTCATCTACCAGTGTAATGATACGGTTTCTGCTTTCGGTTACCATCTGGATATTACGTCGCATTTCATCGCCGTTGGAAAGATCCGTAATCTCCAGAAGACTGATAGGCATAAGAAGATTCCGGATTTCATGAGAAAGACCTGCCATGAGGTTTCCTGCCAGAGTCATTTTTTCCTGATGCAGAATGGTGTTATGCGCGCTGGTCAGCTCCTGAATTTTATCTGACAGTTCGGAAAACAGCTTTTTATTCTCCTGAATCAGCGAGTACTTCGTTTCAGCTTCCCGGAGAAGGTTACGCACTTCGTCCTCGTCCCATGGTTTTACTATATAATTATTTACTTTTCCGGTATTGATTGCCTCCAGCAGATATTCTTTTTCCGGATACGCCGATACCAGAATTCTTGAAGAATCCGGACAGACCCTGGCTGTTTCTGCCAGAAAGGCAATCCCGTTCATTTCGGGCATTTTCTGATCCGATATGATTACCGGGAAATCGCTGAAGTAATGAATCACTTCCATCGCATGCGATGGCGAGCTTAATCCCACTACTTCATAGTCATCCTCGAACGCTGCCTGAAAGGCAGTCAGGTTTGAGATTTCGTCATCCACATAAAGAATTTTTGGTTTTGGGGTATTCATGAGTCATCCTTTCGCATACCGAATGTAAATTTCGGGATTCTTAACGTCACACAGGCACCGCCAAGTGTTCCGTTACGTATATCCAGAGAGCCTCCGTGCTTTTCAGCGATCTGCCGCGATATGCTGAGTCCCAGCCCGGTTCCCTCCGGTCTGGTTGTGTAAAATGGTTCAAAGAGGAGTTCTTCGCTGCCCGGTGTGATTCCGGGGCCGTTATCCTCAAAGCGGACAGTCGCTTCGGCATCGTCATCAAATCCTTCAATAAAAACAGTTCCGCTGTCTCCCCCCAGCGCCTGAACAGAATTACTGATTACATTAACAAATATCTGACTGAGTTCCCCGGGATTTCCGTACATCGTTAAATGCTGTGGCACCTGAACGCTGAAACGGATTCTGGAGCTGTACTGACTGAAGAAAAGGCTGATCACGGATTCAGTGAGTTCCGGAACCGGTATGCTGAGCTTCTGCTCAGGCTTATCTCTGGAGAAAGTAAGCATATCTTCAACAATTCTGCTGATTCGTTCTGCTCCTTCTGAAATATTTTCTGCAAGTCTGTCGATGGTGATTTTCCGGCTCTGAAGATCCATCCTTTCAAGCGTCATCCGAAGCTGTTCGGATTTCTCCATTTCACAGATCATCTTCAGTACTTCCACACCTTCAATTAAGGTATTTACATTTTTCTGAAGAGGGCGTACCGAATTCAGAATATAGTTAACGGGATTGTTGATTTCATGCGCGATTCCGCCCGCAAGCAGTCCAAGGGCTGCCATCCTTTCCCTGTGAATCAGTTTATTTCTAAGCTCTTCTGTATTCATAACACCCTCCCTTAGTTCAGAAATCCCTGACCGGAAGAATCAGCATCATCCGCATTTCATCGGAGTCTGTGTCTCTTACGAGAAGAGCCCCTCCGGCTTCTTCTGCCAGATTATATGTTTTTTCGGAAACTGAACTTTCCGCCTTTTTCAGCGGAGTGAACCGGTCAATATACTTAATTTTAACAAAATAAAACCGGTATTTTTTTTCCGTTTCTATGAAAACTTCAGAACCGGGAACCGCTCTGCCGGCAAGGTGGCGAAACACACCTTTCATTATCTTCTTTACAGCGGTAATATCAGGCGATCCGCAGGCTGCAGAACAGAAGGACTGACCGCTGCAGAGAGATTCCCTGACTCTGAAATTCAGGCGAAGAGCAGAAATCATCTGCAGTATTTCTTTTTCCGGCTGGCATCCGCCGAATACAGGGATCCAGCCCCCCGAAACCGGAGCCGCTTCATTAAACCCTCTGGTGTTCATAAAGCCACCTCATTCAGATGCACAGAAACAAGCTGCTCAACCGGGAGCAGAATTTTTACCGCTCCGAAAGACGGTATAAAAAATACCACTGCGGCAAAACCGTTTTCGCACATTTCTATATAACCTACTGCGGAAACAGGCAGATCTTCCGGTCCGCAGCCCTGTTTAATTCTGAATAGCATATTCTGTAAATGTAGCATAAACTATCCTCCCTGCTGTGATGATTCTGAAATAAGCAGAATCGGAAGAATCAGACAAGCGAAAAAAACAGGGAATAATAAAAAAAATCCTGTATTGAGACCAGAATCAGAGTACTACTTTCGTATATAAAAAATTTTAATACGAAGGTAGGTCCGTACTAGTACGTAGGGGATTTTCGGTGTTAACGGTGATTTAACAGCAGATTAATATATGCGAAAATTGCGATAATCTTTCAGAATCAGCTGAATCTGTCCTGGCGGTATTTATTTACTGATTTAAATATTATGTTATAACGAATATTTGATATTAAAGTGCGTCAATCAGGCCTGTCTCCTTCGCGCGAAGTACAGCCTGATACCGGTTGGATACTCCAAGAGATTTCATAATGGAGGTAACATGAAGTTTCACCGTGGATTCGGAGAGACCAAGTTCATTGGCTATGTCTTTATTTGATAATCCTTTGGCAACGAGATTTAAAACATCTTTCTGCCGGGGAGTGATGTGAACAGAATTAACGGAGTCGCCTGCGGATTCCCTGACAGAATCCAGACTCAGTACCGGAGGAAAATAAATACCTCCATTGCTTAAAATATGGAGGGCAGATACAATAATATCTGTATCGGAACTCTTGAGAATAAATCCGGAAACACCCTGATTCAGGCAGTGAAGTATTTTGGCCTGGTCCTCTGTTTCTGAGAGTACCGCAATCCGGCAGTCGGGGCAGTGCAGCTGGATTCTGCGTACAGCTTCAGAGCAGTTGCTGCCCAGAGTCTGCAGGTCAATCAGTATAATTGATTCCTGGTGGTTATCTTTTACCTCCACATCCAGAAAACTTTCAAAAGAATCAAAACCGGAATACTCAGATCCGGGCAGATGTTCATGAGCAATGGATTTAATTCTTTTTTGAATCAGGTGGCTTCTGTCAATGTGGATTATTTTCATAATCTCTCCTGTAAATGAAGGTTATGTAAATGAAGGTAGCAATGTCAAGTAATTCAGTTAACGCACTAATGAAAAATTTTAAATTCTTCCTGATTTTGTGTAATTATTCTCCATGAGTTACTGTTAATGGAATAAATATAGATAAAAAAATAACAAAAAATCATTTTTTAAGAATCTCTACCTGATGACTCTTCAATAGAAGAAAAAGCCCCCTGATCGGTTTTTTATTACTGAAAAGGCTTGCCACGGAACAGTATATCCGTTACAATTTGGCACCAAAAAAGCGTTAATGACTGATCAGGGAATCTACAAAGGCGGAATTTTTCTTTCGGGGGATCATGGAAGTGCCGGTAAAACAACCGTCACTCTGGGTCTCATTATGTCCCTGCGGGATTATTCGTCTGCTAAGTATCCGGTCCCGGAAGGGGGGCGGATCATCCAGCCCTTTAAAAAGGGCCCTGATTTTATAGATCCCATATGGCATTCCTGTGCGGCGGGCCGCAGCTGCCGGAATCTTGATTTTTACATTTCCCCCGCGACGATCAGCGAAGATTTTAACCGCTATTCCGCCCATGCCCACATCTCTGTAATCGAAGGAAACAAAGGCCTGTTTGACGGAGTGGATACTATGGGTTCTGACTCAGGGTCCGCCATGGCCCGCCTGCTGGGTCTCCCGGTGATTCTCGTTGTGGATGCATCGAAGTCTACAAGGGGAGTGGCAGCACTGCTGCAGGGTTACCTGAATTTTGAAAAAGATCTTCAGATTGCCGGTGTTATTGTAAACCGGATTGCAGGCAGCAGGCATGAATCAAAAGTGCGGGCTGCCATAGAGTATTACACACCCATTCGGTATCTGGGTGCGCTTCCGCGCGACTCAGGCTTATCCATTGACGAAAGGCATCTGGGTCTGATGCCGGCTCAGGAACACCAGGGAGCTTCAGAAAAGCTTACTTATATTAAAGATAGAATCTCAGAATGCATTGACCTGGACGGGATTCTGGATGCAGCAGGAACTGCGCCGCCTCTTCAGGAATTCAGCCATGATCGGGCATCCGGAAGGATTCTGTCTCAGTCACCTCTTAGCCAGGTAACTATAGCTGTGGCAAAAGATGCTGCTTTCAGCTTTTATTATCCTGAAAATCTGGAGGCTCTGGAAGAAAACGGGGCCCGTCTTGTTTACTTCAGTCCGCTCAGCGATGCGGTTTTTCCTCCCGAAGCAGATGCCTTTTATTTTGGGGGTGGTTTTCCGGAAGTATTCCGTTCGGAGCTACAGGCCAACACGGAAATGCGGCGCAGTCTGTATCAGGCTCTGGTTCTCAATGAGATGCCTGCTTATGCAGAGTGCGGGGGTCTGATGTATCTGACTCAGTCGATTCAGGATGGGGATTCCGTATCTTCGATGGTAGGTGCCCTTCCGTACCGGACCATCATGACTAAAAAGCCTCAGGGAAGGGGTTATATGAGTTTCTCTGTTTCGGAGCAGGCAGCCAGTCAGGCATCAGAAAAATCCGACTGGAAGCTGATTCCCGGTGATTATAAGTGTCATGAGTTCCATTATTCAAAAATTGAGCCTCTGGAAGGGGGCTCAACCGGATCCGGTTTTTTTTACGAGGTTACCCGTGGTTTTGGGGTTGACGGTAAAAACGACGGCATAATTTATAAGAATATACTGGCCTCTTATGCGCATCTCACGCATAGAAATGTACAGTTCTGGGCGGAATCTTTTACAGAGGCAGCCAGAAAGGCCTCTTTGAGGCGGATTGACGCACAATGGCAGGGAGTTGGCAGATTTTCCTGCGGGTGTGAATTATAAATTCCGGAATATTCAAAAATAATAATACACCGGGCTGAAATTTTCTTGATGAAAATTATCATATCCTGTAAAAAGGAATAAAATTCAGTTTGAATGTAACCAAACTGATACAAGGCAATCATAGCAGCTCATTCGGGGCTGGTAGGATAGAGTGTTTAAAAAAAAATAAGGGAGGGGACGGAATGCCCACTATTGAATTTAAAGGAAAAAGTTACGAGGTTGATGAAGAAGGATACCTTCTGAATCTGGATGACTGGAATGAGGAGATTGCTGTTCATTTCGCTGAAAAAGAAGGAATCACTCTGACAGACGCACACTGGGAAGTAATCAACTTTCTTCGCGAGTACTATGAAGAATACCAGATTGCTCCGATGATCCGTGTGTTAGTAAAGGCCATCGGTAAGAAGCTCGGACCTGAAAAAGGAAACAACAAGTACCTGTACGAGCTGTATCCGGAAGGACCAGCGAAGCAGGCATGTAAATATGCCGGTCTTCCAAAGCCGACTGGTTGCGTTTAATTTTACGTAACTTTTCAATCCTGCTGACCCACCTGTGCAGCTATGTGCAGGCGGGCAGACATTTTTTTATCAGAACAGGGGTATACTATGCAGGAACTGCGGGATAAACGCTCAAAAATTGCAGAAGCGTGGCTTTCACTGGTGCTTGAATCAGAAGAAACGGGCAGGTTTGCAAAAAAACTGCAGATGGATCCGTTCACAAATCCGGTTCACTGGACTCTCAGGGAAAGTCTTGGTTCCCTGCTGGAAGTGCTCTTTTCTGATGAAAATAAAGACTATTTAAAAAAATATTCAGATAAAAATCTGAATCCGAAAAATAAGTCTGAAGCTGCCGAAGAAAAAAAACTGCGGCAGGCTCTCGATGATCTATTAAGACTGCGTGCTGTTCAGTCTGTAAAACCGGGTCAGGCGACTGCATTTCTGTTCCTTCTGAAAGAAATTCTTTTTAAGGAAGCAGGAAGCATCAGCGACGGGAAATCAGCGGAAAAGCTGTTCAGTTATTTCAGTATAATTGATCAGTTTATACTTGTTGGTTTTGACATTTACATGGACTGCCGCGAGCAGATCTTTAATATAAAAATTGACGAATTCAGACGCAATCCGTATCCGGAATTTGATGCCAGCCTCAGCTGTTCTTCAAAGACGGTGACCGGATCTTCTCCGGAAGAAGAAAAATGTTCATAAAAAAGCAGTAAATTTAGGGGTGAATCGATGAAGGCTATCGTTCCTTTCCTGGTCCTTATAGGACTGGTCCTGACTGCCTACTTTGGTACAGCTGCTGCCGGGCTCGATTATGTGTTCGGTGTGGTAATACCTTATGTAGCGGTATCAGTATTTCTGGTAGGATTCCTTTTTAAAGTGAACGGCTGGATGAAATCCGCAGTTCCTTTTAACATCACTACCACCGCTGGCCAGCAGAAATCGCTGCCGTGGATTAAAAATCAGGAGTTTGAGGCACCATCCGGCACTATGGGTGTTATCGGAAGAATGCTTCTTGAAGTTCTGCTGTTCCGTTCTCTGTTCCGGAATACCAGATCAACGAATATGGACGGTAAACTGGTGCACGATTCCAGCAAATGGCTCTGGACTTTCGCATTTCTGTTTCACTGGTCCTTTTTAATTATTGTTATCAGGCATCTTCGTTTCTTCTCGGAATCTGTTCCGATGCCGGTCGCCATGATTGATATGATGGACAGCCTGCTCCAGGTAGGTGTGCCCAGTCTGTACCTTACAAACCCTCTGATTCTGGGTGGTCTTGGTATGCTTCTTGCGCGAAGACTGGTTCTGCCAAAGGTCCGTTATTTTTCTTTCGCAGCGGATTTCTTTCCGTTGTTTCTGATTCTCGGCATTGTGCTTACAGGTGTCGGAATGAGATATCTGGCTCATGTCGATATCATGAGAATCAAAACTCTTACTATGAGTCTTGTGACTTTCAGCCCGGTTGTACCGGAGGGAATTGAGCCTGCATTCTATGTGCATCTCTTTCTGGTAAGTGTTCTTTTTATGTATTTTCCTTTCAGCAAGCTCATGCATATGGGCGGAATCTGGCTGAGCCCCACAAGGAACATGGCTAACAACACAAGAGCAGTGCGTCATGTGAATCCCTGGAACTACGAGGTTAAAATTCATACTTACGAGGCCTATGAAGATGAGTTCCGCGATAAGATGATCGAAGTGGGATTACCTGTTGAGAAGACCGAAGGAGGCGCGAAGAAGGATGGCTAAATTACCTAAAGCAAATGAACTCGCTCAGGTCGATTACAATCTTCCTGCAGAGGACTGGAAAAAAGTTCCTGTTAAATTCGAAGAAAACGGGTTCTGTTATGCAACTAAATCAACTGTTATTGAAACTTTAAAATTTCCTAATCCGCGTGAATGGCAGCCGACAGACGAAGACTGGAAGCTTCCTGAAAACTGGAAGGAAACCATTAAAAGCGGTCTGTCCACCCGCCTTGAACGCTTCCGTTCTTTAAAAGTGTTTATGGATATCTGCGTGCGCTGCGGTGCCTGCGCGGATAAATGTCATTTCTACCTCGGAACCGGTGATGTGAAGAACATGCCTGTTATGCGAGGAGAACTTCTGCGTTCAGTTTACCGTAAATATGAAACACTTCCGGGTAAACTGCTGGGCGGACTTGCCGAAGCCCGTGAGCTGGATGAAGGTGTTATTAAGGAATGGTTTAAGTACTATTATCAGTGTACTGAGTGCCGCCGCTGCTCTGTGTTCTGTCCGTTCGGAATTGACACAGCTGAAATCACGATTCTTGCCCGCGAACTTCTCCATGAAATCGGAGTAGGCATTAACTGGATTGCAGAACCGGCAATGAAGTGTAACCGCACCGGTAACCACCTCGGTCTGACTCCTCATGCACTGCAGTCTTCTCTTGAACAGATTGTGGACGACCTTGAGGATGTGACAGGTATCCGTGTGGAGCCTACCTTCAACAGAAAAGGTGCAGAGGTTCTTTTTATCACTCCGTCAGCGGACTTCTTTGCTGATCCTGGTCTCTATACCATGATGGGCTACCTGCTTCTTTTCCATCAGATAGGTCTGGATTACACTTTCAGTACTTATGCATCTGAGGGCGGAAACTTCGGTTTCTTTACTTCTCATGAGATGATGAAAAAGCTGAACGGTAAACTCTATGCAGAAGCAAGAAGACTTGGTGTTAAATGGATGCTGGGCGGCGAATGCGGTCATATGTGGCGCGTAATCAACCAGTACATGGACACCATGAACGGACCTGCTGATTTCCTTGAAGTTCCGAAGTCTCCTGTTACCGGAACTGTGTTTGATTATGCAAAATCAACCAAATTCATTCATATTACTGAGTTTACAGCAGACCTTATCCACCATGGTAAGCTGAAATTCGACAAATCCCGCAACGATCACAGAATAGCAACATTCCATGACTCGTGCAATACTGCCCGCGGTATGGGACTCATCGAAGAACCTCGTTACATTATGAAAAATGTAATGAATAACTTCCATGAAATGCCATCCGATACAATCCGTGAAAAAACATTCTGCTGCGGTTCCGGTTCCGGACTCAATACGAATGAATACATGGAAGTCCGTATGCGCGGCGGTTTTCCGCGTGCAAATGCAGTGAAGCATGTGGCTAATAAGCATGGCGTGAATCTTCTGACTGCCATCTGTGCGATTGACCGTGCGGCTCTTCCTCCTCTTATGAACTACTGGGTTCCAGGAGTTGATGTAAGCGGTGTGCATGAGCTTGTTGGTAATGCCCTGATCGTGGACGGCGAAAAGAAAAGAACTACCGACTTCAGAGGCGAGCCTTTAGAAGGAGTGGAGGATGATGATGCATAAGAAAAGTACGATTATTGCCGGCATGATCATTTTTGCCGGTCTCTTTACTTTCCCCTTCTGGTCAAACGCCGGTAAAGGCGGGCTGAATGTGGAGCTTGAATATCCGAAGGATCACACTGAATGTGTGGAGTCTGAAGAGTATATGCGCTCACATCACATGAAAATGCTTCATGACTGGAGAGACGAAGTTGTCCGCGGTGAAGATCATGTTTATAAAAACTCTAAAGGAGTTGAGTATAACAAGAGTCTGACCAATACCTGTCTGGCATGTCATGACAATCCGCAGAATTTCTGCGCGAAGTGCCATCAGTCGGCGAGTGTGGACACATACTGCTTTGACTGCCATAACACAAAGCCGGTTCCTGGAACCAGTCCTTTCCACACCAAGGTTGAAAACCCTGTTCTGGGTTCACAGCCGGCGGATGGATCTGACGGTGCAGCAGGCGATGCTAAAACAATTCTCCAGAAGGCAGCTGATGCCGTGAAAGGTGCAGCTCCGGGGGCAGGTGCATTATGAGTATGAATCGTAAGGAATTTTTAAAAATTACTGCTGCTTCTGCTGCCACTGTGGCGGCTGTTGGTACCGGAATCGGGGTGACTCAGTCCGGTCTTCAGGCAAGTAGCGGTCATGGAGATGCAGCTCCCGAAGCTGGAAAAAAGAAATGGGGAATGGTGATCGACACCACCAAATGCGAAGAAGGCTGCACAAAATGTATTGATGCCTGCCATTCAGTGCATAATGTGCCGACGCTTCCTCCTGAAATGAAGAAGATCGAAATCAAGTGGATCTGGAAAGAAGGATTTAAGAACCTCTTCCCCAGCGACGCAAATCCCTATATGAGCGAAGAAGTGCGCGATAAACGGGAAATGCTCACTCTCTGCAACCACTGCGACAATCCCCCGTGTGTCCGCGTATGCCCGACTCAGGCTACTTTCAAAAGAAAGTCTGACGGTATTGTGATGATGGACTTCCACCGCTGTATCGGTTGTCGTTACTGCATGGCAGGATGTCCTTACGGATCCAGAAGCTTTAACTTCACAGATCCGCGTCCGCATATAAAGGAGATCAATCCGAACTATCCGACACGGACAAAAGGTGTTGTGGAGAAATGCGACTTCTGCTACGAAAGACTTGCTAAAGGTCAGGGATTTGCCTGCGCTGAAGCATGTCCGAGCGGAGCCATTATCTGGGGTGATCTGAACGATCCGGAATCTGAGATTCGTAAATTCCTGGCTAAAAACGATACTAAACGCCGTAAGCCGGAACTTGGAACGAATCCGAATACTTTTTACAAGATCTAAGAGGCTATCATGATTGAAAAAGCATTAACGGGCAGTAAACAATACTGGATGTGGATCGGCTTTCTGATGGTTCTTATAGGCTTTGGGGTCTATAATTACCTGAATCAGCTGGAACATGGTCTGGCTTTGACTGGTATGAGCCGGGATATATCCTGGGGTTTTTACATTACTCAGCTCACTTTTTTTGTGGGTGTGGCGGCTTCTGCGGTAATGCTGGTGCTTCCGTACTATCTGCATAACTACAAAGCATTCGGTAAGATCATCATTCTGGGTGAGTCACTTGCTGTGGCTGCAGTAACTGTTTGTATTCTTTTTGTTCTGGCAGACCTTGGCCAGCCACAGAGGGTTCTGAATACACTGCTCCATCCGACTCCGAATTCAGTACTCTTCTGGGATATTATGGTTCTGCAAGGGTATCTGTTCCTGAACCTGGTGATCGGCTGGGCATCGCAGACTGCTGAGCGTAATAATGTGGCACCTCCTAAATGGGTTAAAATTCTGATTTACATATCGATTCCCTGGGCGGTATCCATTCATACTGTGACTGCATTTCTGTATGCAGGTCTTCCTGGACGTCACCTGTGGCTCACAGCAATTCTTGCTCCAAGGTTTCTTGCTTCTGCATTTGCAGCCGGACCTGCTTTCCTGATTATTCTTGTGTTTATTGTGCGCAGGCTGACAGGATTTGATCCGGGGAAAGAAGCAATTCAGACTCTGGCGAAAATTGTGCTTTATGGTATGATTGCGAACCTGTTCTTTTACGGACTGGAGTTTTTCACTGCTTATTACAGTAACATTCCTGGCCATATGCATACTCTGGACTATCTGTTCTTCGGGCATGGTGAGGCCAATGCAATGGTTCCGTATATGTGGCTCTCAGTTTTTCTGGGTTTCCTTGGAATTGGAATGATGGTCCTTCCTGGCTGGAGACAGAATGATCTTATGCTGATCATCGCGACAGCTTCTATATTCATATCCACCTGGATTGATAAAGGTATGGGACTTGTGATCGGCGGTTACATCCCGAATCCGCTGGAGCATTACACAGAATACACCATTACTTTCACTGAGTACGGGGTAGCTATCGGAATCTGGTCAATTGGATTACTGATAATTACAGTGCTTTTCAAAATTGCAATTACAGTAAAAAAAGAAGCAGACAGCTGATTCCCTTTACAGATCAGAAATGCAGACCGGTCCTTCTTGAAAAGAGGGGCCGGTTTTTTTGTTGACAAAGAAAGCACATCTGGATTTTTTATATTAAAAGTCAGTTACTAAGAGTAAGTTTAAATTAATGAGGATAAATTTATGTTCAAGAAGCTTTTCCCTTTTCCCTTTTCCCTTTTCCCTTTTGATAATATTTATGTTATCACTGGGAGTCTTTTTTAATTCCTGCACTTCTGAAGAAAAAGAAGATGAAATGTCCACAACGGATGCTCTTATTGCCTTAGCGGTTATTCAGAGTGCAACATTGCCTGCTAATTCCTGCGTCCAGAATGTAAGTGGGTGCTCTTCTTCCAACTGGTCCTGTGCTGCTGCAACAAAATGTTACAGTTCCCTGGAGGATTGTGCAAAATCTAATGAGTGTCCTGCAGGCAGTACAACAACAACTTCCAGTCCCAGAGTTAAAATGAAGAATTCTTCTGGCTCTTCGGAAACGTATGGCTTACACACTTCTGCAGGTTGCTCAAATACTGCGAGTTATACGTTTGGGACAATCAGTAATGGCAGCGAATCAGCGTATACGACTGTAAATGCCAATGATTACTATATATCGTACAATACACCTGCAACTAGTTACTGTGTAACCGATAGTTTTAAATTCAATGCCGGTTATGACTATACCTGTACATCGGGTACAACAACTATAAATTGTACCTCTGTTGCCCAGTAAAGACTGATTAATAAACCGCACAGACCGGTCCTTCTGAAAAAGAGGGGCCGGTATTTTTATGTTCCAATGCATGAGTAAAATTCAGTTGACTGAAAAATACTCATGAGTAAAATTCAGTCATATGAATTTTACCAGGGGGCTTTATGCAACCATAAAAGAGGATCTGCAAACGAAGATGGTCTTCATTGGAGGGCCAAGGCAGGTTGGCAAAACAACTCTGGCTTTGTCTTTTATTAAAAAAAAGGAACAGTATCTTACCTACGATGACCTCCAGGACAGGGAGACCATTAAAAAACACCAGATTAATCCTCACCTTGGGACTGTGGTACTCGATGAAATTCATAAGTATGCCCGCTGGAGAACTCTGCTGAAAGGATTGTACGACAAATACAAAGATAAACTTTCAGTAATTGTAACAGGATCTGCCCGGCTTGATTATTTTCGAAAGGGCGGAGACTCCCTTTTCGGACGTTACAGATATTACCGGCTCCATCCGTTTTCTCTGGGCGAGGTCGATCCGGAATTCAGACGCAAAACCACAAACCGTCTGCTTCAGATGGGAGGTTTTCCGGAACCGTTTACAGAAGGTAACGAACGAGGCTACCGTAGGTGGAAGCGCGAAAGGATTCATCGTGTGGTTTATCAGGATATACGTGATCTCGAAAATATTAAGGAAATTTCAAAAATCGATCTGCTGGTTGATGCTCTTCCGTCAAGGGTCGGATCTGTTTTATCTGTTAAAAGTCTGGCAGAAGATCTGGAGGTATCTCCCAATACAGTTTCGCACTGGCTTGAAATCCTTGAAAGAATTTATTATTCATACAGGATTCTTCCTTACGGCAGCCCAAAGATCCGTGCTGTAAAAAAATCAACCAAATTGTATCTTTGGGACTGGGCTGAGGTGGAAAACCCCGGGGCCCGTTTTGAAAATATGGTGGCCGGTCATCTGCTGAAATACTGTCACCGGCTGGAAGACACCGAAGGCTGGACAATGGAGCTTCGTTTCATTCGTGACACGGATCTGCGTGAAGTCGATTTCGTTGTTATTCAGAACAGAAAACCATTGTTTGCCGTGGAATGTAAAACCGGCGAAAAAAATATCTCGCCCCATCTTAAGTATTTCAGGGAAAGGACAGACATACCGGAATTTTTTCAGGTGCACCTGGGAGAAAAAGAATATCAGGATGCAAATATCCATGTACTGCCCTTCGAAAAATTCTGCAAAAAGACCGGGATTTGATTTCAGTAATGATTTGCCAGCCTGAGGAGGATTTCGTAAGATGCAGGCAGAGAGGGGTATATGAAATTTACTTTAATAAAATTCATGGTTTCTTTGTATTTAACGTCTTTTCTGG
Organism: uncultured Leptospiraceae bacterium; assembly: GCA_964594095.1. Classification (GTDB taxonomy): domain Bacteria; phylum Spirochaetota; class Leptospiria; order Leptospirales; family Leptonemataceae; genus CAZQKZ01. The sequence goes on from CAZQKZ010000012.1 coordinate 32,947, forward strand.
CGGCTCCCGTATCACTTTCGGCACAGGAACAATACGTAGAAATTCAGAGCATTCCGGCAACAATTGAAGAATTTGAAGGAATACGTGATTCACTGGCTTCAACACCGGAAGGAGGCGCAGCCACAATGCTGCTTGCCATGCTTGTATTTGCTGAGAATGAGACTCTGGGTCTTCAGTGTATGACCGTTGCTCTGGACAATTCGAACATTGAAAAGGGTGGAGTTTACAAAGGACATCAGCCTGCAAAGCATCTGGAGTATCACCTGAACCGGTTTCGCCAGAAAAAATACTGGCCCAAAGCAACCATTCAGGGGACTGTTCCGGAAAATGGTTACGCTTACGAAACGCCGATACGGTTTGCAATCAGCCGGAATAAATACAGTGGTTCTGAAGAATCGGGCAAAGTGAAAGTATTTGTGGCCACCTACGGAGTGAGTCCCCGGCCCATGACTATGGTGCGAAACAACCGGGGTATCTGGAAGGCCAAAGAGCTTTCATCCTTTTTTGTGGATGTGCAGGCCCCTCCCTCCGGTGAAGATGATGAGCTTTAATATATGATCAGGGACAGAAATAAAAAAACCGCAGAATATTTTCTGCGGTTTTCTGATTGTACCGGACCAGGAACCAGCACTCTCCTGATCCGGCACCGTTCTGGTGCCATAACAGCGAAATCAGCGTTTTGAGAACTGAGTTCCGCGACGTGCCTTGTGACGGCCGTACTTCTTTCTTTCCACCATTCTTGGATCCCGGGTAAGGAGACCAATCCGCTTCATTGGGGTATGGAGCTGCGGCTCGCTGATCTGAAGAGCTCGCGCCACACCCAGCCGAACTGCTCCTGACTGACCGCTGATTCCACCGCCGTGTACTTTGATATCAAAATCGTAACGCTCACCGGTTCCGGTTGTGTTCACGCCTTCGATGGCATGCCTGAGCATGCGGGGCACTGTAAAATATGCTTCGATTGCCTTGCCGTTTACAAGGATTTTTCCGCTGCCTGGCTTCAGTTTTACGCGGGCAACGCTTGTTTTTCTTCTTCCTACTGCCTGAATCATGTTATTGTAGCTCCGGATTAATTGTAACGAACTTTGTATTCAACGGGCTTCTGAGCCTGATGACCATGCTCTGCTCCTGAATATACTTTCAGGTTTCCAAGCATTTTGCGCCCAAGCACTCCCTTAGGCAGCATTCTTTTTACAGCTGCAGTGACAGCAAAAATGGGATCTTTTTCCATTTTTACCTTAAGAGTGGCAGTTTTCAGTCCACCTGGATAACCAGAGTGAGCATGATAAACCTTCTGATCCATCTTTTTCCCGGTTACTGCAATTTTATCGGCATTGATTACAATTACAAAATCACCGATATCCTGATGTGTGGAATAGACAGGCTTGTGCTTTCCGCGAAGAATGCTGGCTACCTGAGATGCAAAACGTCCCAGAACCTGGTCCTTTGCATCAATGATAAGCCATTCTTTTTTAATGTCCTCATTACGGACAAATGTGGTTCTCTGTGCTGGTAAAAGATTGCTCATATTAACTCTGCCGGTTTGTAAATTTCGGTACCCGTAACCGGGGAATTGACAGTATTTTTTAAGTGCGTACACTGTCAAGATAAAAAAAATCCCGTGATCTCATCCGGGGCAGAGAGGCAGGGTAACACAGACTTTAGTTCCGAAAACATCAGAGCTGATCACTTCTGCCATACCTCCTCCTTTTCGGGCAACGGATTCGATCCGGATAGATCCCCCCGAAGCTTCAATAAACTGGTGTGCCAGAGGAAGTCCAAAGCCGGTGCCTTTTTCTCCGAGGGTGCCAAGACTGGTTGTTCTGGTGGAAGGATCAAAGATCCTTGAAACCGCTTTTTCCGGAATCCCCATCCCGAAATCTTTTATACAGATTTCGGTCGTTCCGCTTTCTTTCTGCAGGGTCCCGGATATAATGATTTTCTGCCCTGGGTAGGAGAATTTCACTGCGTTGCTGATGATGTTTCCAAAAACCGAGGCCGACAGAAAATCCGGATCAGAGCAGACAAGCCCATCCGGCAACCCTGCAATCTCCAGCTCGATATTCTTTTCCCGGATTCTGTCTGCATTCAGAGCAACGGATTTTTCGATAGCTTCCGAAATCCTGATGGGCAGAATTCTCAGAGAAATTTTGCCTGATTTTATAGCATCAATCCGGTTGACTTCATCGATCATATGAAGGCTGAGCTCTGCATTTGAAAGAATCATTTTAAGAAGATTCCGCTTTTCCTGAACCGATAAAGAATCTTCCTGAAGCAGAGTGTCAGCAGCATTCTGAACATTCCCAAGGGTATTTCTGAGGTCATGACTGATTACATGAAGCAGGTGACGCTTACTTTCCATGGCCGACCGGAGACTGCGGGTACGGTCTTTGATCAGTCCTTCGAGATTTTCTGTGAGGGAACGGGCGACAAAAAAAGCGTCAGCGAATTTCTGGGCCATGATGAAGGACTGGCTGATAATAAAGATCAGAACCCCTTCCTGGATCATATAATAAGTATGGATTACACCCAGAGCATGGAAAATATCATTTATATAGGTTACTCCAAGAATGATCATTCCAAAAAGTGCTACCGGGGCCCCCTGAATCTGTCTGTGCATAGCCACGGAAACCAGTATTAATGAGATTATTACGGCCGCCGCTGCCATGAAGGGATAATAGTTAAGGATCATTGTGAAAAATACGGGGGGAGTGAGGAGCACAAAAAAGATCAGAGCTGCATTCAGAATCTGCCAGAGCACAATCACCTGGTTCATTTTCCTGAAAGGGAAAAGAGACTGGCTGAAAGCAGTGAAAAAAGCGGTTGCTGTGAATGTAGCCAGATATTCCAGCCTGAGTTTCCAGTTGTAAGTAAGGCCTGGAATCAGATCCAGCAGATAGGCCTCGTTATAATTCAGAAGACGCAGGGTAACGGCAAAACAGAAAAGGGAAAAAGTAAGAGCCCCATAATCGCTCTTCCTGAAAAAAAAGAGACCCATATGGTAGATTCCGATCATCAGTATAGCACCAAACATAGTAAACTCATAAAAGAGATCACTGTTTCTCAGATTCCGGATCTGAACAGTTCCTCCTATCTCGATTCCGTACCAAATGCCTCCGCTGCGGTGGTGGAAATTCGATACATGGAAAATCAGTTCGGCTTCTTCCCCGTCAGAAGTAAAATAAGCATAACGACGGGCTTTTACCGGATAACTGGTTTCTTCATCTGTGCCGGGATTTCCGGCATTCTGGGTCAGTTTACCGTTGATATATAATCGATAAGCTGTACCGATTTCGAAAATTCGCAGGCCGATGGTCTGATTTTCTGTTTCCGGCGGAAGCAGGATCCGAAGACGATAACTGCCAAAGGTATGTCTGGGAACCGGATCAGGGACGATACTGTTATCGTTTTTCGGAACTGGTACTTTTTCTACCCAGTTGTCCGGAACATCCAGGTAAACCGGGAACCGGGTAATTGCTTTATAATCGGAATCAGACGGGTGGATGAATCTTCGGTGATAAAATTCCCATCCGCCCCGGATATTGACCGGGCCCTCTTCCGGAAAAGAATAAGACCGGAGGTCCAGAATTCCGTCATGAACCCTGACCGGATTTGCCTCACGTTTCAGGCAGGAGGAAAAACCCGGCATTAGGAAAAGGAAAAGTAAAAATTTTAGAGAATCAGGTATCCCCGGTGTACCCATATTCGGCACTCCGGTATTTTTTGCCGTAACGCTCTTCCACTTTCTGCGAATCAAATACCATAAAAAAGTCAACAGTTTTAAAAACTGTATCGAGAGCAGGGGGGCTTCCTACCCTTGCCCCGGCCCGGATGTATCCGTGAATCAGGCCCGGCACATTTCTCTGAACCTCTTTAATGTTGCCCACAGGATAATCAGGATTAAAATCAGGGATTTTATAGGCAGGTTTTGGTTCTACCCAGAGTTCTTTGGGTACAAAGAGGTCCTTTTCCCGGAAAAAAGCGTAGATTTCTGATGCCTGTTCTGTATTTGTGCTGTGCACAGAAGCACAGCCGATCATATAGCGCACTTTGTAAGTATGGACATACCAGGCAAGTCCGCCCCAGAGATGGGTCATAACGGAGCCATCCCGGTAATCCGGGTGTACACAGCTGCGGCCCAGCTCCATGATTTCTTCCGGGAGATTGTAATAGGCAGTTAAATCAAACTCGTTATCGGAATAAAAACCGAACTTCTGCTTTGCAACAGTCTTTCTGAGAATCCGGTATGTACCTACAATTTTATTATCAGCGGTTTTATCAATAACCAGAAGATGGTCGCAGACATCGTCGTATTCGTCTTTGTCTTTTTTAGTGTCGTGGGATTCGGGAAGTCCCTCGCCCAGCTCCTGGTTGAAAATATCATACCGAAGTCGGAGAGTTTCGTCTATTTCCGCTGCATTCTGCGCAAGGCGGACTTCATATTTGCGTTCTGGCTGCTGTGTTTCATTGCTCATAATGTCAGTGTCGTATTATAGAAGAAACCGCGTTCTCCTGGCAACTAAAAAAAATCCCACGGAAAACGGGGTGTCAGGAATGCAGTTCTTACAATTACCAGAAATGAAAGCAGAAGGACTGATCCTGTAAATGCCCGGATACCGGCTGCCTCATCGGAAATTTTTAATAAAATAACAATGGGCACTAATATAGTGAGCATTCTGCTTACATTTTCGTAAACACTCCAGAAATAATAATAATCAGCCATAATCAGAGTCAGAATATTCAGAAGTGCCGCCAGAGCGAATGCAGGTGCCGGATTCAGACGCTCCGCAGAACCCGAAGGTGACAGGAATTGTTTCTGAAAATACTGAGTGAGCCTTTGAATCCATTCACGGCCATTCCGGTACAGTGCCTTAACAGAAACAGAAATTCCCGATAATATAATGAAAATCAGAATCCAGCGCGCACTTCCTTTTATAAGATCTTTCACTGCAGCGCTCCGGAGTGAGGAATCGCCCAGATCAGAAAGTCTTTGCAGGGTTTCTGCAGTGAAACCGATTATACCGTTAAAAGGAGAAAGGAAAACGGAAAGGACCCCTGCCGGAACCATTCCGTGTACACTGCGCAGATAAAGCTGCCAGGCTATCATCGGAAAAAGAACCGAAACCATAAGAGCAGACCGGAGCCAATCCTTCCTCATTACAGCATATATGCCCAGAGGGAAAAGCAGAACAAGGGAGGATTCTTTGGTCAGGACTGCAAGGGAAAAAGCACTGAATGCACGGAAGAGATTTTTTAAATCAGCATTTCCGCTTACAGATCCGGAGGATAATTCATCCTGGCTGTAAATTCTGAAAAAATAATACACCCCGGTCACAGCCAGAGAAATCATAATGGTGTCGCTCAGAAGAAGGACCCATGACTGAATCACAAAAGGGGAAATTAAATAAATAAAACTTAAATATTTATGATTGTCGGGAAGCATCCGGTGGAGAAGAATTCCGCTGAAAAGCAGAAGGGCAATCTGCCAGAAAATCAGAGATGCTGCAGTAACCCATGAGGCTGCTGCCGTCACAGCGGATTCCGGAACGCCGGAAACCGTCAGAATGATTTCAGTAAGCCGCGAGGGCAGAGCCGCAAGCAGCGGATATCCGACCCGGGGCGCGCGGTAAGCATCCTGAAATCCTTTGGGCCAGTTTCCGTAATGTAAAAGGGTGCGTGCATAAAAATAAAAAATCTGACCATCGTATCCGTTTCCGCCATTGGCTTCGTTTCCGATGAAATGCACGGTTCCGGGCGGAGTGATATCCGGATTCTGGTGTGTGTAATAATGCCCAAAACGGATCAGTGCACCCGGGTTAAAAGAATAAGGAAGAATCACGGCTCCCGCAAGGGTAATCCAAAGGAGAAGAGCTGCTGTAATCTGAAAGCGCAGTCCTCCGGTAATTCCGGAAAGCCGGGTCAGCAGGGAATTCATTCGGAAACCCCGCCTGTTAAATGAACCTTTACGGGTTTCACAGTTTCTTTTTTAGTTCCAAGCAGATAGAATCCGAATTTCATGGCCTGAAGAAGAACTTTCCGGTTAAAACTGGAATTTGAAAAAACATAAGTTATGGGAATTTCTTTGGCCGAAAAACCGCTCCGTATGCAGAGAGCCAGTGCCTCCATGTGAAAATCGAAGGACTTTGATTTAAGCTCTGCCTCGGAAATGACAGTGGCCGCGCGTAGAGAATAGCGGCGGAATCCGCTTGTGGTATCGCGGATGCGGGGACCGATCACATCCAGGTATTTCTGTGAAAGAGCATAATTCATAACCAGAGCCGCTGAACGGGAAACAAAACGCCGGTAAAACGGCACATTCTGCACGTTTTTACGCATACCGATCACTACATCGAAACGATGATCTTCATTTATGAAATCAGGGAGGGCATCAGGATCGTGTGAAAGACCGGCATCCATAGTTATTATAAATCTGTATCCAAGAAGCACTCCGTAGCGCAGGCCATCCTGAATGCCCTGGGGAATGTGAGTTGATTTTTCATGAGTGATCACATGAAGCCCATGGGGGTGAACCCCATCATGGCATTCCTTCTGAATTTCAGACAGGATGGCACCTGTGCGGTCTTTGCTTCCGTCGTTAGTGACAGATACATCAGCATAATTCAGACTGCGTGTGACCACCTCGCGGATGGTGGCTTCTTCGTTATATGCCGGAATAACAATTAATACCTGGGATCTGGGGTGCACGAAGGTCTCTCCTGTTGGATCGTTAAAATCAGGGATATAAGACCGGAAGTCAGATTATGTCGTCAATAAAATCTTTGATTTTACTGAAAACAAATTCATGATCGGACTTAATATAGCGGCTCATCATTACATGGGCTCCGTTTACAACCCGGATGGAGCGGTTTTTCGGATTCGGAGAAGAACCGCCCATTTTATTAAAAGTATCGAGCATCCTGCTTACCGATGCGGAGAAGTCCTGATGCGAATCATCTTTATAATAATAAAACATAACTACCGGACACTGAATGCGTGAAAGAACATCCGGAACCGGAATCAGTTTTTCCAGAACAGCCAGATTCCGGACCGGCTGGTAATACTGTTTTTCATACCAGAAACTGCCGCTTCCCGGCAGAAGCGCGGACTTTGCGGCTTTCGATCCGTCCGGCGTGCGGACCGCACCGTAAAAAGCAGCCATCAGAGCTGTGCCCAGGGGCCAGCGTGCAGCAGAGGCAAAACGGTTGTAAAAACCAAAGAACGGAGAAACAAGAATCAGCCCTGTGATTTTATGGGCATAACGGGAAGCAAGGAGAGACGCCAGGGCCCCTCCCATACTTGTTCCGGCAAGGATCAGTCTTCCCGGAATCAGATCCATATGGAGGAAGGCCTCCTCTGCTGTGCGGATATAGTCTTTCCATGAGGAAAGGGCATGGTCCTCCGGATTTGTACCATGACCCGGAAGCCGAAGATAATAGACGGATGCGTTATATGCGGCAGCCACCTGATCCATAATAAACTCACCTTCGGCTCTGCAGGCTGCATATCCGTGAATATATAAAAATTTTATACCATTAGGGTTCTGATGCCTGAGAGTAAGCTTTTCTTCATTTCCGGGTCTGACACCGGCTTCCCTGCTTTCCCGGAGTTTATGGCTGTAAAATTCCTGGAAGTCTGTAAAAAGCATTGTTTAGTTGATACCGGCGGGGCCCTGTTCTTCCAGCCGCTTCCGGATTTTTGAGGGCAGCATTTTATTATAGTTTGCTTTAAGAAATTCCTCAAGTTCCAGCCAGAGATCGACCTGGCCCTGCTGATAAGCAGCCTCTTCCGGAGTCAGATGACCTGAATCAAGATCCCTCCTTGCAGCTTCAATATGCTCCTCAAGATAAGTATAAAGATCTATTAGATAATTGTATGCCATTCCTTCAGCCTCAGTGGTAATATTTCTGGTTGGCCAGATCAAAACGGTCGGTCATGATTCTGCGGAGATCCCGCAGAGCATCAGTTCTGCCTGCTGCGTATTTCTGGTCTGAAGGGGAACCGCTTTTGGCCGCTTCTTCCAGTTTTTTTTCTGCTTCATTCAGTCTGGTTGTAAGGAATTCATGGATTTCTACTGAATACTGGTGTGCCATAGGCAGGTATATTAATAATAAAGCCAGCAGATTGGCAAGAGTTTTTTAGAATACCCGGCGCCGGGAGCGCAATGTGACATAAGTCGAAAGACGCTTTTTCCTTGACGGCTATATATATGTATGGTATACGTGGCCATGCTGCCCAATGCGGATTTTCCCACTGACCCGCCCCTCCGCCCTAAACACAGGGCGGGGGCTTTTTATTAAATTCCGGGAAATGGGACATAAGAAGGAAGGGCAATGTTTGGCTTTGTATAATATATAGAATATAATGCTGAGGTTTTGCGGATTCAGTAAGCGGAATGTTTCATCCCGGGTAAAGTTCCTGAAACCAGATCCGCACATAGATATTGTCAGCGTGAGTCCACTGTGAATCTCTTAAAAAAAATGAATAGCTGACATTCATTTCGATTGTAAATAGTTTTTTCCGGCTCACCGCTTGAATAAATACTGACTAACCTGGTGGAATATGTTTCGTTTTCTGAAAAATATTTACACTTTCGTGAAAAGGTTACAAAAAAAACTTGCAATTCCCGGCCGATGTGATTAAAATCAGATTGCGAATCTTTTTTTTACGGCGCAGCAGGTAAAAAAATAGCTATCGAATACACAAAGAGATAGTGAACGATCTCTCACAAGAACAACATGACGAGGTAACCTAATGAAGAAATTAGTGATTCTGGGATCCGGAGCGGGCGGAACCATCATGGCTAACACCATGAGCAAGAAGCTGAATATGAAAGAATGGGAAATCACCATTATTGACAAAAGTCTGGAGCATATTTACCAGCCAGGTCTTCTGTTCCTTCCTTTCGCTCTGTACGGATATGAAGGTCCTGAAGCAGTAAGAAGAACCAAAAAGGAATTCATTCCTAATGGAGTAAAATTTGTACATGGTGAAGTAACAAATATTGACCATGTAAAAAGAAACGTAGAAACTTCTGCCGGAAAATTTGACTATGATTTTCTGGTAATCGCGATGGGCTGCGATATTCATCCGGAAGATGTTCCAGGTATGGAAGAAGCTATGGGCAAAAACGTTCATACATTCTACAATCTTGAAGGCGCTATGGCTTTCCAGAAAGCTATTGCTAAAATGAACAAGGGTCGCCTTGTCCTGAATATTGCTGAAATCCCGTTTAAGTGTCCGGTAGCTCCGATTGAATTCGTTTATCTGGCAGATTATTACTTTCATAAAAAAGGAGTCCGCAAAGATGTTGAAATCATCCTTTCCACACCTCTGACAGGCGCCTTTACAAAGCCAATTGCAACCAGTGTTTTCCAGAAAGCAATGGATGCTAAAAATATTAAAGTTATCCCTAACTTCAACATTGGTCAGGTTGACGGTGAGAAAAAAGTAATCAAGTCCCATGACGGTCAGGAAATCGAATTCGATCTGCTGGCAGCTATTCCGCCAAACCAGGGACAGGAAGTCATCGATGATTCCGGAATCGGAACAGGGGCTGGTTTCGTTGTAACTGATCAGGAAACTCTGAAGGCCAAGAAAGCGGATCGTGTTTATGTTCTGGGCGATATCACAAACGTTCCTACATCAAAGGCCGGTTCAGTAGCTCACTTCATGAGCGAAATCGTCATTGAAAACCTGATGGCAGAAATCAACGGACATGAGCCTCATCACAAATTTGACGGGCATTCCAACTGTTTCATTGAGTCAGGTTTCGGAAAAGCATATCTGATTGACTTCAACTACAAGATTGAACCTCTCCCAGGTAAATTCCCGATTCCGGGCATCGGACCATTCAGTCTGCTGGGCGATACAAAAATCAACCATATGGGTAAAATGGCTTTCCGCAGCCTGTACTGGGATAAACTGCTTCGCGGTAAACCTCTGGAGCCGTTCGGAATTGTTAAGGCTAACATGAGCCTCACAGGAAAAGATACTTCTCTCCTGAAAGCTCACTGAGAATTCCGGTCAGACTCATATCTGCCTGGTGCAATCATCAGGCAGAATCAGAGAAAAGATCCAGACCCTGGCAGAAATGCCGGGGTTTTTTTGTAATTTAATTAAATTGTCAATTTTAAAAAAAGGTTTACAGAATTTCCGTACAGTAATGTTTAAACAGTATGTGGATTTTCGGTCTTATCTTTCTGATTCCTGGCGGCGGGATTCTCTGGTACAGCTGGACAGTATCGGCAGATATTATTGAGTTTCAGAAAACAGCATTAAAAACAGAAGGCATTGTTCTGGAATACAAAACCTGGGAAAAAAGCGATTCAAAGCGGGGCAGATCGGTTACGATGTATAATCCCGTTGTTCAGTACCGGATACCGGTAAGCGATACAGTGTATATTCTGGAAAGTCAGATGTCATCGAGTGAACCGGATTATGAAATCGGGGAACAGGTCAGCCTGCTGTATGACCCGGCGAATCCGGATCATGCGAAGATCGACAGCCTTATGAATCTGTATTTCGGTCCTGTGATTTCCGCAGTTCTCGGACTGGTGTTTTCATTTGTGGGCCTGATGTTTATTCGAAACAGCTTTACGGAATCCTGAAAACTGACTTTTTATTGCCGGTATTATTCAGTAATTTAATAGTGGATTATGAGCAAATATATTTTTCCTTTATTATTGCTTCCTCTGGCTGCATTCATGTTATGGAGTCTGTATACCCGGCATTCTGCTGATCAGAAATTTCAGAACATAATTCATGAGAATCATCGGACTGTAACGGCCTTAATTACCGATAAAACAGAGACCAGAATTGGCAAGGGTCCGAACTTTAAGCTTACAGTAGAATATGAACTGGATGGGCAGAAATATACGGCAAAATCCAGCGTAAGCCGGGATCTTTACACCCTGTCATCCGTCGGAAGTAATATTGATATTCGTCTTCATCCCGCAGACCGGCATGTGTTTGACTGTGACGGCTGTGGTGCGGCTATTCAGGGAGACGAGGCGTTAGCCTATTATGTATTCACAGGGGTGATGGTGTTTGGAGTTTTAATGTGGTCTATATTCCGGAAAAAATAGAATATATTTATTACGAATGCGGCAGATCCGGCTGATTCAGCGCCGGATATGCTTTCAATCTGCAAAAAGTTCACTCAGCTGAATCTGAACTCCTGCCGGCACGCTTAGCACGACTTCGTCTTTCTCTGTATACACTGCGCCTTTGTCAAATTTTTTTTTTTTTTTTGACTCTGTCAGTTTATAAACAATAACAATCCTTTCCATCGGCTGGACAATCCAGTATTCCTTCACTCCGTGTTTTTCATAAAGGTCTTTCTTAATAATCATATCATGCGAAGCGGTCGAAGGTGATAAAATTTCCATAACAAGATCCGGGGCACCCCGGCAACCTTTGTCATCAAGTTTTCTTTTATCACAGATTATCGAAAGATCCGGCTGCACAACACTGGAGACAGATTCATCGGCCTCATTATATTCGGGCAGGCGCACATCAAAAGGAGCTGCGTAAATCTCGCAGGGGATTTTTTTTTCATTCAATGCCGCCTGAACTGCAAAATACAGTCGACCTGATATTCTCTGATGGTATCGATTCGGAGCGGGGCTCATGGCCACAGGTTCCCCATCTATGATTTCCCAGCGTTCCTCGTCCGGCCAGGAGCAGTAATCCCCATAGGTATATTTGTGATCAGGTTTTCGTGCAGGAATTGCCATGGATGGAACCTCTTAAACAAAAGTAACAGGAATGTGATATTCTGACAAGGGAATTTAAGGCAGCCTGATCCTGGGGGATGAAGGATCATTTGAATTGACAGACAGGCTGCCGCAGGAACAGATAGGTCCAGGGACCGGTAAACCGTGAATCATGAATCCTTACAGTGGAAATACGATACAGAAGGCATCTCTTTTTCTGAATTATCGGAGCTTTACCGGATAGCCCCCCTCGGCACAAAGAATCCTGATTATCTAAGAACTGTTTTCGCAAACAGTATGTATAAAATAATTGTTTTCAGAGGTAATCAGATCATCGCAGCAGGAAGGGCCCTTGCCGACGGTGCGGACTGTTCGTATATCTGTGATATTGCAGTGCATCCTGATTTTCAGGGAACCGGTCTTGGGAAAAGGATAGTTCAGGAATTAATGAAACTCTCGGAAGGACATAAAAAAATTATATTATATTCCAACCCTGGTAAGGAAGGATTTTATAAAAAGCTGGGATTCCGCCTTATGAAAACTGCAATGGCTGTTTTTCAGGATACTGAGTCTGCTGAAAAAGCCGGACTCATTTATTGAATACGCCATTTATACCATTGCTCAATTTTTTTAAATTCAGGAGAGGCAGCACCTCCGGATATTAAAAAAGGCTGAAGCCTGTTAATAATCCTTATGGGAATAATTGTTAATTTCTAAGAAACTCTCTGACGGCTGCCAGTGTCTGCTCTTCTGCTTCAGTAAACATCAGATGACCTGTATTCTTAATAAAGGCGATTTTACTATCGGGGAAAAGCGAAATATGAAATTTTTCCTGATGCTCTTTGCCTGTCAGAGTGTTGCATTCCGAAATAATGTGAAGTGTTTTTCCTTTGAATGCGGGGTAATTTTTAAGGGGATCATACTGGATAATCCCGGTTTCTTTATCTTTTACACTGCCAAGAAGATCAGTACTGGCCGATACACTGAATCTTTTGTCGGGAATCGAAAGCTTTTTTCCTGGGCAGGCATACTGGCGAAGGGGGTTATCGGAAAGGTCCAGTCCGGGATGAGAAATGAATCTCATAAATAAATAGTCCCTCTGGGCAGCTTCATCGGGCCCGTTTACATGAAGGGATTCGAACCATGAGGTCAGCATTACTTTAAGGGTATTCAGAGTAAACCGGGGCTGCATTCCGCTGCTCTTCTGCATAAAAGATTCTGCGGCTTCGCTGGTCATAAAACCAGGTTCTGCGAGAATCAGCCTTTCTGTTTTATCCGGATTCCGCACAGCCCATGCAGACGCAAGCATGGCTCCCCAGGAATGGCCGATGAGAATGACTTTTCTGCCGCCCTGGGAATAATGAGCGACGATGTCTGAGAGGTCCTGATACATAATTTCTGCATTCAGTGTCTGCCCGGTTCTTTCGGAAAGTCCTGAGTTTCTCTGATCATACAGCACTACATGAAATTCATCGGAAAGTTTCAGAAGCGGACGGATGCTTTCCATATCATCGCCAGGTCCGCCATGCAGTCCGATAATCAGCGGATTTCGGGGATCTCCTTTTTCTTCGGCATGAAAGTGATAGCCTTTCATTTCAATGGAAGGTAAGGCCGGATCCTGCCCTGCTGCGGCCGGAACCAGGAAGGCAGGTACATTAGCGAAATACAGGGTCAGGAATGCCGACACAGAAAAAAGAATCAGAAAGCCTGAAGAATAAAGGAAGATTTTAAAAATACGTTTCATAATGCTTGGATTGTTTACATTGTATCGGTGTAAACTGAATTGCAATTCTTTTTTTCTGGTTTAGACTCCGGAGCGCCTCCCTGAAACACAAAAAAACAGTTGATCAGTGTTATAAAGATGAATAATCTGTACGCATGAAAAAAGAACTAAAAATATTTGTTTTGGTATTTGCGTTATCAGGATTATTAAATCAATGCAGTAAACCTGATAACGGTCTTGCTGACGGGCGGGTTCTTCTGGTTAACGGAACAGTAAACAGAAATGGTCAGCCTCTTTCCGTTGATGCAGCTGTAAAGCAGGGTGATAAAATAGAAACTGCCGATGATTCATCCGCTGAGATTATTTTTGAAAAAGGACTGATAATCCGGCTGGGTAGTAATACGAAGGCATCCCTGGATCTGCAGGAATCCAGAGTAAAACTGGACAAAGGCTGGTTTGCGGCCGTTAAGAATGCAGGTCATCAGAAACTTGAAGTTGTGACTCCGGCAGCTATGGCATCTGTTCGTGGCACTTCGATGTGTATCCGTGCAGAAAGCGAAGAAGCAACATATGCATGCACCTGCAACGGGACAGTCCATTACCATGCACCAGGACTTTCAGAGGAATCTGTAACTGCTGCAGAGCACAGTGCTGTGCGGTTCGTAAAAAAAGAGAATTCAGTCCGGAAGGAGCCTGCTGGTCTCGAATATCACAGCAATGCTGATATTGAAGATCTGGCCAAAAAGATCGATCATCCGCTTGACTGGTCTAAACCTTAAATTACCCTGAAGCTGAGGCTGCAGTTTGTATGATCCTGCAGGGGAATAGGGCAATGTTAAAAATTTTAATTTGAAATCCACCAAAATTGTTTACACAAATTTCGGTTTGACCGGGTCCTTTAATTTTATGGACAGAAAAAATCTGCAATTCAATGTTCAGGCTGCTATTAAAGGTGATACTAAGGCATTCAATAATCTTGCTGAAGCAGTTAAATCTATGGGCGAAAAATATGCCTTTTCGATTCTTCGAGAGGAGGATCTTGCACAGGACGCTGTTCAGGAGGCACTCCTCGATAGCTACATGCAGCTTAAAAAGCTAAAAACACCTGAGGCTTTTCCAGAATGGTTTAAAAGAATTGTATTTAAACAATGCGATAGAATCCGACGCCGAAAAGAATTCAATATGATCTTCCTGGAGGATATTCAGGTGAATGACAGGAGTAATCCTTCCGAGATTCTGATTCAGAACGAAGTCAAGTCACGTATTGAGAAATCTGTAAACAGTCTTTCTGCAGCAGACCGTACGATCGCGAGACTGCGTTTTTTTAATGAAACAAGTTATCAGGAAATATCTGTAATTTTGTCAATTTCAGAAGATACTGTAAAAAACCGATTGCGCACAATTCGAAAAAAAATGCGTTCAGATCTCAGGGACCTGCGCGATTCAGATTTTTCCTCTGTAAACACTGCAGGGGTAAAGCTGTGTGCTGCCTGAGAATACAGAATTATTCCAATACGGTTATACTGAGTTAAATCCGGGAAAAAAATCAGAGCTGTATTTAAAATAATGTACCCAATCTTACAGCGTTACGGGTCTTATTGCTATGGAAAAAAAGGAAGCGAACACTGCCACTGCCGGCAGACCCTCAGCGATTGACGCCCGTATTGAGCAGAAGTTTTTCGAGGAAAGAAAAATATTTTTATGGGGGCAGGTGGATGATTCTTCAGCCCGCCATGTTATAGAAAGGATTGTCTTTCTGAATTCCCTGGATCCCAAAAAAGAAATTACGCTTATTATAAACAGTCCGGGTGGTTTGAATACATCGGGATTCGCGATTCTTGATATTATGAACGGTTCAGAGTCACCTGTGTCCACAATCTGCTATGGTCTTGCTGCAAGTTTTGGAGCACTTATTCTTACATCAGGTGCAAAAGGAAGAAGGTTTGCCTCTCCTCATTCAAGAATTATGCTGCATCAGCCATGGATTCCCGGAAAGATAGAAGGACCAGTCTCTGACCTGAGGATACAGGCACAGGAGATTGCCAAACAGCGTCATGAGATTAACCGCATTATAGCAGAATCCTGTAATCAGGAAATCGAAGTGATTGAAAATGATATTGATCGTGACCGATGGTTTACTGCATCCGAGGCAGTCGAGTACGGTCTGATTGATGGGGTAACAGGGATGGATCGTTGATATCCAACCGAGAAGTATTTCATTTTAATGTCTGTTAACCAGCCCACCCGTCTCGCTTCTGGCAGATTGCCCGAGTTCGCCATATTTTCAATATCCCGTCTTTTGTAAAACATATATAGCCCAGGCCGGGGTGTCACAAAAAGTTCATTTTACATCAGATTGAGCAGGTATCAGAACAAATCCGCGAATAGGCGCCAATGAACACGAATGCATATCACCCGAGATTCTTCCTCCGTTGAGCCTGTCTGTCGGCACCTGTCTCCGCCTGTAAACAGACAGGGACAGGCCGATACGCCTAAAGTCAACGATAGTCCAAAAAAGTCTTGACCAGATTCAAATGTATCATATATTACCCTTAAATCAACTTAATGAGCACTATATGGCCCACGATTTACATAAAAGTGCCTTGCCTCATGCTGCAGAGAAAAGCCTGATACAGCTCGGAGAAAACCTGCGCATTGCCCGAACAAAAAGAGGCTGGACTATGCAGTCCATGGCAGACAGTATGATGGTAACCCGGAAGACTCTCTCCCGGCTTGAAAAAGGAGATCCAGGAGTGGGGCTTGGTGTTCTTTCCACAGCATTGTTTCTGCTTGGACTATCTGATCAGCTTGCTGCGGTTGCGTCTCCCGGAAAGGATGAAACCGGTCTGCAATACGAAAAAAGAAGAATGTTAAAACGAGTGCATCCGAAAAAGCCGGATGAAAAGGAGCTGGATTTCTGATGGGGTCCGGTAAGGCGATTGTTTTTGTATATCTTCCCGGGGAGATCACAGCTGTGCCGGCGGGAGTCTTCACCCTTAATCAGGAGGATAATTACGGTAATTTTGCTTATGGTCGAAAATATCTGAAAAGAGCCGATGCTTTGTCGCTTGATCCGGTCTCGCTCCCTCTGGGGGAAAAACTTTATGAAACACAGATCAATCAGGGGGTTTTTGGCAGCTTTCGTGATGCTTCCATGGATTACTGGGGCCGTATCGTTTATTCTGCAAAAGCGGGAGTACCTCCTGAAACTTTAAGTGAACTTGATTTTCTGATGGAACCCTCGGCTGTCAGAACCGGATGTCTTGATTTCCGGGTATCAGCGGAGCAAGGCCAAAATGTGCCGTAGAATGGAATGGCGACTTATGGTTAGCGAAATTCCCGTCAAAAGGGGACACTATCAGTATGGCAAGGGCAGAATTCGCAACGATGCTTCTTGCTGAAAAATGCGGAATTCGCATCCCCGAACTTCGGGTTGTCAGTTCCGGAAACCGCGGTCACGAAATCCTGCTTGTAAAAAGATTTGACCGGATTTCCGTATCAGGTGGTTTTACAAGAATCCCTTTTCTCAGTGCTCTCTCGCTTATGCAATGGGATGAGAATGACCGGTTGTTCTGGAGTTATCCGTCGATTGCAGATAAAATGAGATCGGCTTTTCTTGCCGATAAAACGGAACTGCAGCAGCTCTTTCGCAGAATGGTATACAACATACTTTGTCGAAATACAGATGATCATCCAAGGAATCATGCATTTATTAAGGCAGGCGAAAACTACCGTTTGTCTCCTGCTTATGATATTACCCCATGGCTGGCAAAAAAAGGAGTCATTACTGAATTTTCTCTGGCGATGAGCATTGGCAATCAGGGAAGATCTGCCACTGCTGAAAATGCTTTGTCTTATGCCGGAAGATTCGGGTTGCGGACAGAGGAAGCAGAAGCGATCATCCTTGAAATGCAGAAAATTGTTTCAGGACTGGGGTGTGAGCCGGGCAGATCGCGCTGTCATGAGTCAGTCGTTTTTCGGGCGGGAAGTTTTTACTTGACAGCTTTCATTATGTAAAGTATAAGTAATGTCAGAGACAGAATACCGGCATTCTGTAAATGAATCAAAAAACTGTAACTTTTGCGAGCATAATTAAGTAAATATATGAAAATAACTAAAATTAATCTGAATAATTTCAGAGCAGCAAAAGAACTTGAGATAGAACTGCATCAGCAGATGAACCTGTTTATTGGGGTCAATGGTGCTGGCAAAACAACTATCCTTCAGGCAATCAGCAGTGCTCTTATTGTGCTCATTCGAAAATTCCATAACTCCGGAGGTAATTATAAAGCTATTCCGATCCCTGACATTAATCAAAATGAAGACCAATCTGTTCTTGAAATTTCCCTGGAATTAGATAACACACTTTATTCCTGGAATATCGAGCAGACTCGGCCAGGCGGGATAACCCTGATCAGGGAAGACCATGCAGAATTAAACCAGCTTGTGAATGTTCTGAAGAAGAAATATAAACAGGGAGCTTCGCTTCCTGTCATCGTTTACTATCCGGTGGATCGAACAGTCGAAAAGAATACTCTACCCATGTTCAGAACAGGTCTTCAGGATGATGAGATTGATATATATAGCAATGCTCTGAATGGAAGACCTAATTTTCAGAATTTTTTCCGATGGTTCAGGGATCAGGACGATTATATCAATCAGAAATCACTGTCTCGTTCGCATTGGATAAAGCGAAACGGCTCAGTATTACGCAGGCGAATTGTGCAGATTGTTGAAAATTTTAAATATATTTATAGCAAAGATTCTGCGGAAATATCCTTTAATGAAAGGTTTCGACCGGGTGATTATAATTTTTTTCTGAAGGAACCACGTTTTCTGTTTCATGAATTGAACATGATGCTTCGCTCATCGTCTAATGAATTTCCTGAGTCAGATATTTATTTAAAACTCCTCGATGAGTTTGATTACATGATTCATAAAATGGAAATGCTTCCCAGTGATACAAGTCAATTTATAAAAAATGCAGAGGAATTGCTGGCGGAAATCCTGTCAAAAGTAATTATTGAGGTATCAGAAATACAGAAAGACAATGTTGACAATGAAAGAAATTTGAAAAATATAATGGAATTGTTTATATTTTCTTTGGAGCTGGGATTATGGTGGCTGAGTGATGCAGGTCATTCTCGTCTTGTTCATGAACTTTCAGCCGTTTTCTGGCCTAATTCCCGGACTGATGCAGTTAATTCTGATATTAAATATATTAAAGAAGAAATTATAAACACAGTTTTGCGAATTATAGAAACTGATGCGAATCGTCGATCAGCAGCGCATCAGAATTACGGTAAGAGTATTCAGAATGTTGTATATGCTATAGAGCAGTTTTTACCAGAATTCACCAATTTGCGAATCGATCGAAAAGAGAATGGAACAGCGCATATGCTGGTTGATAAAAATGACCAGGAATTCGACATTGGTCAGCTTTCGGGTGGTGAAAGGAATCTTATTGCTCTGATAGGCGATATTGCCCGTCGCCTGACTCTTGCTAATCCGGCTTCTGCAGAGCCGCTGAAAGAAGCTGGTATTGTTCTTATTGATGAAATAGATCTGCACCTGCATCCTAAGTGGCAGAGGATTGTTTCCGAAAGGATCACTCAGGTCTTTCCGAACTGCCAGTTTATTTTGACTACTCATTCTCCTCAGGTAATCAGTCATATTAAACCGGAATGCATAGTCATTCTGAAGAATCTGGATGGAGTAATTTCCAAACATACAGCAGCCGAGTCCTATGGGAAAAGCTCGGATCGTATTCTTGAAGATATAATGGATGAAACATCGCGGCCAAAATACATTGATGATGAAATCCGATTGATTTTCGGACTTATCAGGGATGGTAACTCTGAGGAGGCAATGATTAAAATAAATAAATTAAGAGAGTCTATTGGAGAGGACAGCGATCTTATTAAAGCGGGAGTGTTGATAAAACGTAAGGAGATTATCGGTAAATGAGATTTATTCGGAAAAATTCAGAACCAAAGGAGTTTTCTGAATGGAAATCAAAGTCTAATGAAGAATGGCAGGCAACTTATTCTGATCTTAGCGGTTCCGTAAAAAATTCAGTTTATCAGTCACTGCTTTCAGAACAGGGGCATTTATGCTGCTATTGTGAACGAGAACTTAAAGAAAATGATTATCATATTGACCATCTGGCGCCTCAGCATCAGAATCCGGAAAACAGCTTAGACTATTCAAATCTGCTTTGTTCCTGCCTGAAACAGACTGCCAAGGGTGATCCCTTGCATTGTGGTAAACTCAAAGACAATAGATTTATACCGATCCATCCTTTGCAGGAAGACTGTCAGACAAAATTTATTTTTACTGCAATCGGAGAAATCGATGGCATTGACGAAGATGCAAAGAATACCATCTTAGTCCTGGGTTTGAACATTACTAAACTGATTAGTATGAGGAAAGCAGCTGTATCTCCATTTCTTAGTGAGGAACTGGATAATGATGAATTTATTTCCTTTGTTAATGGATATCTGTCTGCAAATACGAATGGAAGGAGAAACGCTTTTTCCAGTATGATTGAGTTTTTATTTCAAAATACAGAATAATAGAAATCTTAATTTAAATAAAATTCGATTCAATGATTATTTCGCTGTAAAGGGTTAAAAAATGCCGTTGACTATCACCCTTTTTCAGTTGACTATAGCAGATGCAATGTTTAATATTACTCTTATGCAAAGCACAGCTCAATTACCGGACCTCAGTCCTGAAGAATATCTGGAGGGCGAAAAAGAGGCTGCTTTTCGTCACGAGTATCTGGACGGTCAGGCATATGCCATGGCAGGGGCATCCGACAGTCATGGCAGGATCAGTGGAAATATTTATACTCTGATCAAAGGTCATCTGCGAAGCAGCCGGTCGCATTGCAGTGTTTTTATTGCGGACATGAAAGTAAAACTCCGGCAGGGGAAAGCCTTTTTCTATCCGGATGTTCTGGTTACCTGCGATCCTTCCGATCGAAAAAGAAATTATTACAAGGAAACTCCCGTTCTGATCTGCGAAGTGCTTTCTGAAACTACAGAAGGATTTGACAGGGGTGAAAAATTTGCAAACTACCGGACCTGCGAATCCATCACTGATTATGTGCTGATTGATTCCCGGACTTACAGGGTGGATGTATACCATAAGAATGAATCGGGGCGTTTTGAGCTTATGAGTTATTCTGATCCGGATGAGACAGTGCAGTTTCCTGGAATTGATCTCAGTATTTCAGTTAAAGATATTTATGAAGATGTTGATTTTAATCTTCCTGACGATGATTCCATCGCCTGAATTTAAGTTAAGAGGCTGGTCCTCGCAGCTTCCTGGTGCACACGAATTGCAGAATTGTAACAACCGGCGAAATTGAGCAGGCTCAGATATAAAATTTACCTTGTAACCAGATCATGACGAAAGATGCAGTACTGATTTCTGCCGTTTGACTTGGCATTATACATTGCAATGTCAGCATGCTTCATAAGAACTTCAGGAAGCACCCCGTGTTCCGGATACACACTGATTCCTATACTGGAACTTATATACAGAACATGATTATCCAGCTGAAAAGGTTCATTGAGTGCCTGGATGATTCTCTGAACAGTGGGAATAGTGCTTTCCTGCCCCTGAATGCTTTCCAGAAGAACTGTGAATTCATCGCCGCCAAGTCTGGCAAGAGTGTCGGTTTCCCGAAGGCATCTGCGGATTCTTTCTGATGCTTCTTTCAGGAGAAGATCTCCGACATGGTGACCCAGGGAATCATTAATTTTTTTAAAGTGATCGAGATCCATAAAAAGAACGGCAATTCTGTTTCCGTTCCGGGCGGCGAGTTTAACAGAATGACTGAGCCGTTCATAAAAAAGATTCCGGTTTGCAGAACCGGTCAGAGGGTCGTGGTTTGCAAGGAACCGGAGTTTTTCTTCGTTTCTTTTACGCTCCGTAATATCGGTCACCATTCCCACGAAATTTGTGATTTTACCTGCTTCGTTTCGGATTACAGACATGTGAACTGATGCCGGGAACACATCGCCGTTTTTTCGCAGGAGCATTGCTTCCCCGGTCCACTGTCCTGATTCTATAAGTGTTTTAATTAAATTTACAAAATAATTAGGAGAGTATTCACTGTAAGCAAAAATCCGCGATGTATCCTGACCCAGAAGATCTTTCTGACTGTAACCGGTCATGCGGCAGTAGGCTTCGTTCAGCACCACGATCTGCCGCCGGGGATCCGTAATAATAATCCCCTCGGAGGTGGTTTCAATGACTTTTGAGGCCAGGCGCAGCCTTTCTTCTGCAGTTTTCCATACAGTGATATCGCTGAAAACAAACAGGAATCCTTTGCGGCTGCTTTCTTCTGTCAGAGGGAATACAGAAAGACTTACCCTTGTCTGTTTTCCCTGAGATGATTCTGCCGTTCCTATGTCTTCTGTATGGTAATTCCTTTTTTCAGTGAGTGTTGCGTGTATAACGGACCTGAAGTGACTGTTTTCCGGTTCTGTGCTGAAATGCAGAATGTCTGTAATGCTTCTGAAAAGCAGCTCCCTGTCAGATTTTCCTGTAAGCCGGGATGCAGAGGGATTTGAATATATTACCTCACCGGATTCATCGGTTGCAATGACAGCATCGGGCAGGCTTCCCAGAATATCCCAGGCCTGCTTTGTTTCACTGAAAGATTGATTACGCACTTCTGCCCTTTCACAGGCAAGGGCCACGGCAAGGATCAGATCACGCTTTTTTGTATCCGGTGTCACAATCCCAAGGGCAGCAAATCCTTCTTTTGATTTGCAGTCCGCCCAGATCAGGGCTGGTATGTGGATTCTGTATTCCCTGAGAAACCATGATTTAATCGACAGGACCTGTCCGGCCAGCGAGGATTGTTTTTTAAGATGAGAAAGACATTCACTGGCACTGCTTTCCGGAGAGACTGCACAGATTTCTTTGCCGTTATATGGACATTCGAAAACTACAATCATTCCTGATTTATAATGATTTCGGATCTCAGATTCATCAGTAACCACAGATACCGTACTCATGCCGGTTTTCTTTAAAGCGCGGGCGATTTTCTGCCCTTTTTTCAGGTCAGAGGCGCAAATCAGCAGGGTTCGGTTTTCCATTTTCTCGTACAACAGACAGGACCTCTGTTCTTTTCATAATTTACAGTGTTTTTTTATTTTTTCTGCATTTTTTTTATGGATAAACTTAGTGATTTCCCTGAACGGGAGCGGTTCAGAAATGAGATTCCCCTGGATGGAGTGGACCCCGGCTTTTTTAAGAAAACTGAACTGCTTTTTAGTCTCGATACCTTCTGCTGTAACATGCAGTCTGAATCCCGCTGCGAGTCTGATGACAGCTTTGATTATCGATTCGCTTTCAGGATTCAGCCCGATATCCATAATAAAAGTGCGGTCGATCTTCAGCTTTTTTACAGGAAATCTTTTAATATACAGAAGAGAAGAATAACCCGTTCCGAAGTCGTCCAGAGCAATACCGAAGCCCAGCTCATTCAGCCGGTTCATGGTTCGGGAGCTGAAATCCAGATCATCCATGGCGGCACTCTCTGTAAGTTCCAGTTCAATTTCCGAAGGGGTAAGCGAATAACTGTTTATCAGTGCAGAAAGAAGTTCAGGAAGACGTGCTGAGTGAAACTGTACAGCAGAGAAATTGACGGCTACCGGGGGCGGGGCCAGCCCAAGTTTTTTCCAGGCCTGCACAGTACGGCAGGCTTCTTCCAGAACCCATTCTCCAAGGGGGACAATCAGACCGTTTTCTTCGGCAATAGGGATAAACTGCCCCGGAAGTATGATTCCAAGTTCCGGATGCTGCCAGCGGACCAGTGCTTCCATACCTGTCAGTTCGCCGGTTCTGGGACACTCCTGCGGCTGGAAATACAGAACAAATTCCCGGTCCTTCATGGCCTGATGCAGCCTTGATTCCAGCCGCACTCTTTCCAGCAGCCGATCATTGAGTTCTGAGCGGAAAAAACTGTAGCGGGTTCCGCTGGAAGGTTTTACCCGGTGACTGGCAGATTCACTGTGCCGGATCAGCAGGGTAGGTTCTGACCCATCGGAAGGATAAATACTGATTCCGGCCCTGGCCTGAACATAAATGTCGTTTTCGTCGATGGTAAACCCGCGCGTGAAAGTCTGAAGAACATTATGAATAAATTCTGACAGTTCAGGATACCTTCCGGTTTCATCAGGGGAAGCCTCATTTTTTTCGCGGATCTCTGCCGGAAGAGGAAACAGAAAACAGAAAGTCTCGGGCCCTGTTCTGCCGAGGAAAGAACCGTCCGGACTGAGATCAAGCAGACGCGAAGCAGTGGTCTGGAGGATGAAATCCGCTGTTTCGCTTCCGTGGGTGTCTGCAATGATGCGAAAGCGATCGAGCTGTACAGAAATCACAGCACACTTTGCATTTTCTTTTTCTGATTCCCTGTACAGGTGCATCCGGTTTGTCAGTTTATGTATAAAAAAATCCCGGTTGGGAAGCAGTGTGACAGGATCGTACTGAGCCAGGTAATTCATCCTGATTTCCATCTGCTTGCGCGCAGTGATATCGGAAAACACCGCTACATAATTCTGAATTTTTCCTTCGTTGCTGCGGACGGAACGTACCGAGACCCATTCAGGAAATACTTCGCCGGTCCTGCGTCTGCTCCGCAGTTCTCCGTGCCATTCTCCTTTTTCATTCACCTGCTTCCAGAGAGAAGTATACAGCAGACTGTCAGCATTTTCAGCATAAAAGACGGACGGATTCTGACCGATGATTTCCTCTTTAGAATAGCCTGTGAGAGATGCGAAGGAATCATTAATAAATATTATTTTCTGAGCTGCATCCATCAGAATGATTCCTTCAGAGGTATTCTGCATGATGATGGACGTAAGGCGCATCTGCTCTTCGTACTGACGAAGGGCGGTGATATCGCGATTGACAGTTCTTCGCCCCATTGCTTCGCCATTCTGATTCCAGATTACCGAACAGTTGTGTGCAATCCAGCGGATTCCGCCATCCCGGTGAATGATCCGGAATTCAATGCTTTTGTCATCGTTATCGCATCGCTCTTCGCGGATGTGTGCTTCCACCCGGGCCCGGTCCTCAGGATGCACAATAGAAAGCAGAAAATCAGGATCTGTCATGAAGGTTTCAGCCTGATACCCGGTGATTTTTTCGCATACCGGAGACATATACAGATATTTACCTTCATTGTCGATCCAGAAGTCCCAGTTAACCGAAGACTGCGAGATGGAATCCATCCTGGCTTTCATTTCGTGAAGCTGGATTTCTGTAAGGATCTGATCGGTTTTATCGTAGACGATGGTGTAAAGAACAGTCCGTTCGTGATGATGAATATAATTAAAATATATGGCTACATACCGGGATTCACCGGAAGCCAGAACATGTTTGTAAATCAGCGGGGCAGAAGGATCGTCGGCATCCTGATTCCTGGAATCGAGAAATTCATCAGGTTCCGGATTGGATATGTCGTAAAAATACAGTCCCCGAAGCTCCTCAACGGAATAGCCGTAAAACCTCGCAGCAGATTCATTTGCATCGAGAATTTCCTGGGTAGCCGGATCGAGAAGCAGAGTAATCAGACTGTTCCGGGCAAAGACTGCCTGGTAAAGTTCTGCATCCCTTGAATCCTTTATTTTACTGCGGTCCGTCAGCATCCGGGTACTGTTTTACAGCACCCGGATTTCTTTAGCAAGAAAGTAATTTTTTTTTTAAAGTTTCATGCTGCCGGTATCCAGGAATCTCTGGTGCCATTCAAAGGCACGCATGAGGTCATGCGGCGTGTGTTTACCTGCGGAGACTTTCATTGATCTTTCGAAATACTCCTGCAGCATAGGACGGTAATCCGGGTGCGCACAGGTTTCAATGATCAGTCGCGCTCTTCCTTTAGGGCAGAGTCCCCTTAAATCCGCAAGACCCCATTCTGTCACAAAGATCTGTGTGGTGTGCTCATGATGATCCACATGGGAAACCATAGGCACAATGGCAGAAATCGCTCCGTTTTTTGCTGTGGAGGGAGTCATAAAGATGGAAATATAGGCATTACGCGCAAAGTCACCGGAGCCGCCGATTCCGTTCATCATGGAAGTGCCCATTACATGAGTGGAATTTACATTACCGTAAATATCCATCTCAAGTGCAGTGTTCATTGAGATGATTCCCATGCGACGGATGGTTTCCGGGTGATTCGAAATTTCCTGCGGCCGCAGTATAATTTTATGCTGCAGATCGTGAATGTCTCTCTGGAAGCGTTCCTGCCCTGCCTGTGAGAATGTAAGGGAAGTAGTGGAAGCTGCTTCCAGTTTATCGGCATCCAGCAGTTCAAAAACTGAGTCCATAAGGACTTCTGTATAAAGCTGAACATTATTAAATTTCGGGTTTCGCCCGAGAACCGACATCGCAGCGTTCGCAACATTACCCACCCCAACCTGAAACGGAAGCAGAGTTGGGGGAATTCTGCCTTTTTTCATTTCATGTTCCAGAAACTCGATGATATGCTCTGCAATCCGGAAGTTTTCTTCCTCAGGAGTGCGGAAATCACCTATCGGATCAGGGAGGTTCGTGCGTACGATTCCCTTGATTTTTTTGGGATCAACTCTTACATAAGGGGATCCAATCCGGTCATCCACATGAGTAATGAAAATCGGTCTTCCGTGCGGCGGCGGAGGCGGGATATAAATATCGTGATAGCTCTTAAGTTCGACAGGATGATATGCATTCAGTTCGATGTAGATTTCTTCTGCATATGTAAGAAATGTCGGAGTCAGACCTGAAGAACTGGAGAGATAAATTCTTCCGTCTTCAGTAACATCCACTGCCTCTATAACAGCCACATCGATCTGCGGCAGAATTCCGTGAGAGATATAGGGACCTACATGACTCAGGTGCATATCGATATACTGAATGGAGCCGTTATTGATTCCTTTGCGCAGATCGGGATGCGACTGAAACGGAAGTCTGCGGTTCATGGAACCTGTTCTTGCCAGAACCCCGTCCAGGCTGTCCCCCGTAGATGCACCGGTATAAAGGTTAAAAGAAAAATGATGCCCTTCGGTCTTTTCCTTTTCGATTCTGGCAGCGTAAGCCCCCGGAATCACTTTAGGGTGTCCTGCTGAGGTAAAGCCGCTCATAGCCAGTGTTCCGATCCGGGGCATTCTGGCCGCTACTTCATGTTCGTCCATCAGACGTTTCTGAAAAAATTCTTTGCTGAGGTTCATTGTGATCTCCTGATCCTGTCTTTATGTATTCTTATGTGACCAAATGCAAGCTTCTTAATATGTAAATTGTTGCGTTCTGAATGCAATCAGAAAAAAATTACCGAATCTATGAATCTTATCTCCCTTACAAAAGTAAAGAAAACCGCAGGACCACGGATTCTTTACGAAGATGTCACTTTTGGTATTCAGGAAGGCGAGAAAACTGCTTTAATCGGAAGAAACGGCTCCGGAAAATCCACTCTGTTTTCTCTTATTAAAGGAACTGATGAACCGGATTCCGGTGAGGTAGTACGGAACCGGGAACTCAGAATGGCATATCTCAGTCAGAGTCCGGTTTACCGCCCCGATCAGAGTCTTATGGATTTTGTGCTGCAGACATCAGGGAAGGCCGAATATGAAGTGCACAGCATTCTGAAACTTCTCGGAATCACAGGAATCACCCGGAAAATGGGAGAGCTTTCGGGTGGTCAGGTCCGGAAAGCGGATCTTGCTGTTACACTTTCTAAAGTAATATCGGGTGATGCTGATCTGCTTCTGCTCGATGAGCCTACCAACCATCTGGATGTGGTTTCCATTGCCCGCCTTGAGGACTTTCTGGCAGATCTGAAGACTGCGGTTTTTATGATCACCCATGACCGCTATTTTCTGGAAAATGTGGCCGACACTATTCTGGAAATTGACAGAGGACACATTACCCGTTATCCGGGTCAGTATTCGGTGTATCTTGAAAAAAAAGAAGCCGAGCGAGAAGCAGAAAGAAAAACAGAGGCAAAAAATCTTTCCTACCTGCGCCGCGAAATTGACTGGATCCGGAGGCAGCCTCAGGCACGGGGCACAAAACAGAAAGCAAGAATTGACCGGTTTGATCAGGTAACGGAAACCGAAAAAAACAGAATGGCTGATCCCGAAAAACTGCAGCTGGAAACCACCGGCGCAAGAATTGGTAAAACACTCCTTGAAACAGAGGATCTTTGTTTTCAGTGGCTGCAGCCATCCGGAGCAGAAAGCGAAACAGATCCGAATAATGGTTTAATATTAGATAAATTTACATATAAATTTGCGGAAGATGACCGAATTGGAATTCTTGGTCCGAACGGAAGCGGCAAATCAACATTGCTGGATATACTTGCAGGGATTTATGAGCCAGAAGCTTCGTCCTCTGCATATGTGTTTTCAGGAATAAGAAAATGCGGTCAGACTGTAAAAATCGCCTATTTTGATCAGCTTGTCCGCGAACTGAATCCGGAAGAAAGGGTGATTGATTATCTGAAGAGAGAGGGAGGCGAATCCCTGAAACTTGCCGGAGGAGAAACGCTCAGTCCGGTGGATATGCTCGAAAAATTCCTTTTCCCGTCTGATGCAGCATATCGGTCCATCGGTCTGCTTAGCGGGGGCGAAAAGCGGCGGCTTTATCTGGTGATGCTGCTTCTTCGCAATCCGAATTTTATAATTCTGGATGAGCCTACCAATGATCTGGATATACCTACCCGTTCGGTGCTTGAGGATTTTCTGAACACCTTTCGCGGACCGGTTGTGGTCGTTTCCCACGATCGCTATTTTCTGGACCGTACGGCGCGGAAAATTTTTATAATGGAAGGCAAAGGAAAGGTAAAAGCCTGGAGCGGATCCGCATCGGAAGCCATCCGGAAAATTGAGATTGAATCCGGAAATGAATCCGGTATTCCGGCTCCGGAAAAGCCAAAACCCTCCCCGGATGTTAAAACATCGTTAAACCATGCGGAGCGGAAGGAGCTCCGGTCCCTTGAAGCGTCTATTGAAAAGGCAGAGGCTGAACTGAAGATGGTGGAATCTGAAGCGGAGAAGGCAGGTTCTGACTACGAAGCATTGAGTGCGGCTTTAGAAAAAGCCGAAAAACTGAAAAAAGAACTTGATTTCAAAGTGAGGCGATGGGAAGAATTGGCAGAGAGAGCGTGAAAAAATTACCGGAGGTCAGTTATGCTTGAATGGACGGAAGCTGTCGCAACAGGTATTGATTCTATTGATTCACACAACAGGGAATTTTATAATAAGCTGAACAGTTTTTTAATTGCGAACACAAATGCGGAAGGCAGGCATCATGTAGAAGAACTGCTTGTTTTTCTGGAAGATTATCTTAAAGAACACAGAAATGTTCAGGAACGATTCATGGAAATCCACGGATATCCCCATGCAGAAGATCATAAGGAAGATCACATTGGTTTTCAGAATATGATCTCCGAGTGGAACAGGAAACTGCAGAAAAACGGTGTCACTTCCGTTATGGTGCTTGAGCTGCAGAGCCACATGGGGGAATGGTTCGTAAATCACATTACACTGAAGGATAAACGGCTTGCGGCACACATGTCCGGTTATTCACAGGTCAGGACAAATCATTGAAAGCAGGCGAAGCCGTTCCGGAATATCTAAAACTTCTTAGCTCATCTGAAGTAATGGAGGAGGAACGAGCTTTCGGAAAGGCCGGTTCCATTCTGAATGACCGCAGGGTGCACTATATCCTGCGTTACTGCCAGAGTCATTCCTCGCTCAGTTCCCTGACTGATAATACTGTATTCCGCACAGATACTCATATTTCAGAACTTTCTGAGGAATATACCGATGCGCGATGCGAAATTACAGAGAGGATGGTCTCGGCCCATCTGCTTGCACAGATCCCTGTACTTCATTTCAGCAGTTCCGAAAGGAAACTGCATATCACATCATTTTTCTGCACACTTACAGAAAGCGGCGAAAACAATGCGGTCCGCATGTATCAGGAAGCAGTCCGAATCTCCGCAGAAGCTGCCGGTGCCGCGCTGAACAGCAGTGAACCGCCTGCAATCGAAGTTTTTTATCCGTTCTTTGAAAAAGAAAGCAGTAATGATGAAATGCCTGCCTCCTCATATAATCAGATTTTCAGTGATATTCTGGATGGACTTACGCTTGAGGTTTTTCCGCATCCGGATCTCCTTCGCGATTTTAAAGATGCAGTCAGTACCGCACTGCACGAAGGAAAACGCGCCGTTTATGTAAAAAATTACGGCCTCATTCCTTACCGGGAGGAATGGCTGCGGTCAGTATGGAATGAAAGTGTCCGGTTCATGAAGGAAAAGCTTATTCCCCGCTTGCAGACTAAACCGGCTCTGGTCTCTGACCTTATCCGCATTGAAATGGAAGAAAGCCGTGCGGCACTTGATACTGCTTCGCCACCGGTTCCTGATCATGAACTCAGGCGTGCACAGAGTATCAGGGATCTGCTTTACAGGGAGCAGAAAGATAAACATATCAAAGAAAGAATCCCCGGACTCCTTGTTCCTGAGTTGATGATCAGTCTGGAATTATTTATTAAAAATTTATTTCAAAGGGAATGGAATGATTCTCTGGCTGCTCAGGAGGCTGCTTTTCGGAACAGATTTCTGAAAACCGGAGGGCAGAATCCGGAGACTTCGGTCAGACTGATTCCCGGGAAAGAGTTTGATTCCCTGCACCCAGAAATTGTGCGTAAGCTCCGCAGTGATGCCGATTTTATTACAGCGGAATGGTTCATTAATAAAGAAATTTATCATGTTATTTTTTACCGGAATTTCCCGGACCTGAACAGAGTTATGCATTATTTTTCCGAGGACGATTCCATGCACGGAAACCGCAGGATTTCGTTTTATTTTCTTCTGAAAAACACCGGAATACCAGGCAGCCGCGAAGCAGTTCCGGAGTTCGGGAAGTATTTCAGAAAACTTGAATTCAGAGCCCTCGAAGCTTACATGCCTCTGATCCACAGAATTCTTCTTCGCATCGGAATCGGTCTCTTCAGGGAATATGCGGTAAAATCAGCCTGCGATGAAGTTCTCACAAGACAGGTGCATCTCAGAGTATCCTGGAATCAGAAGCAGGACAGACTCCGGGAAGAAGAGCAGGCCCGTCTGCGCGAAAGGGAAGCAGCTGTAATGCGAAAAGGAACTGCCCGTGAAATCATTCTGAAACTTGACCAGCATTATTTAGAAAACCTTAAAATCCCTGTGCTCAGCGAAGTAAAACTCAGTTTCGGATCCTCACTTCCTGATGATTTTGATGCGGCTGTAAAAACCGAGGGGTTCTTCCTCGTCCCCTGGGATAAAAATAACCCGGAGAAAGACCCAATTCTTCTTTACCCGGCAGACAGTGACTGGAGACTGAAAAGTATATACCTTTTCCGTTCCCTTGAGAAAATATTCATGCAGCTGAATGAGTCTTCGGTCCTTTCCGGAACTTCCGATACTTCCGGACTGGCGAAGGCCAGAGCTGTGCAGCAGCATCTTAAAAAATATGAAGAAAAAGGATCGGTTCAGGGTTACAGCAGTGCAGATGATGCATACCGGAATTTTGAAAAAGCAGTTAAAAAAGCTAAATAAACAGAATCAGCTGCTGCATGTGAACTTCCGGATTGTATCCGTAAGCTTTGCCGTTTCCATCTGTGAAAATCCGTCAATATACTGGTAAAATGCCGGTTCACTGATCCGGTCAGGGAGCTGATCATTTTCCAGATACTTCTGGAGCAGCCTGAAAAAGGAAGCACCTGTTGCAAACTGTCTGATTTCAGCCCAGAAGGAACCGGTCATTTTACGCAGTATTTCGCGCTCTGCATCGTTAAGGTAGGATTCATGAAACCGGGCCCAGGGAAGCAGAAGCTGTATGCTGCCTTTCAGCGCTTCGTGCGCAAGAACAACACCGGATTCAGAACGCGCATGAGCCTTATTATTCATTGCAATAACTTCGCCTGTGTTTTCATCTGTTACAGGATCAGAGGAAAACCAGACTCTTCCCTGACTCTGACTTTTTTCCATAAATGAATCGGTCCCTGGGGGAAGACGGATACCGGAAAGTACATCTTCAAATGTTCTGAAATGATTAAACCTGCCGTAAAGATTAAAGAGTTCATAAATATCTGCAAGTTCCTGATGCAGGCTGTTCAGCTCCTGCCGGAACATTCTGAAAAATCCATCCATGTAAATGACAGAAAAACCCTGGATAATTAAAAGGCTGGTTTCTGTGCGGATCAGAACTTCTTTCAGGTAATCTGTGCTGACCTGATCATGGGTCTGTTTTTTATCTGATGCGGATCCTGTATTTTCACGGAACCACTCTTTCACAAACGAAGGGGATTTTTCGGTGTTTTTTTCGTAGGGATTATACCATGCAATATCAAGGCTGCCGCTTACAGACGTGTAGCAGTCTCCCATTATTTCGGCAAGATACAGTCTGATCAGGTCTGTTATTTTATCTTCGTGGCCTGCCTGTATTTTTTTTATAACAGCAGGGAGTTCTTTTTCCGGATACTTCTGCAGCAGATGGTGAGAGCTCAGTCTGTTCAGGGTCTGCATGTAATCAGTCCAGAAGGACTGCATCAGGATATCAGGATATCCTGATGCAAAAGGAGTGATTCCCGAGAATTCCATCCTGAGGTTTTCCGGAGCGGTATGATAATACTCCGGTATAAAATAAAGGGGATGGTTTTTCGGATCAGTCACTGGTCGTGGTTCCCGTCCCGGAACCGGTGCCGGCCTGCCTGGAGATGGCGAGGGAGCCGGCTGCGGTGGTTTTTCCGGAACCGGTCTGACAGGTGCCGGCGGAGGTTCCTTTACCGGAGCAGGTCCGGAATAGAAAAGGTTTTTAAAAAAACTGTCCAGCTGATTGTCCTCCATATTTAAGACTGTTTCAAATTCAGATGTATCTCTGCTGCGGATTCCCTGTAAACGATAAAAATAATTCAAAACCCACAGACTCTGCCTGAGATAGGTCCGCAGGTCTGTATATTCCGCTTCTGTATGCTCGTTAAAATTTCCCGTTGCAAAATCAATAACTTTTTTATGATGCTGTCTGTAGAAAGTGGTTGCATCGCCTCCGATGAATCCTTCGCTTTCTGATTCGGAAAAAGGATTCAGAATACCGGAATCCTCTGCTGCTTCAAGAGCAGCTGCAAGGAACGGGTCAGAAGAATCTTTAATATGATAAATAAAAAAATGATTCTGTCTGATTTTTTTTCCTGATGGAACATCCATTGCTATGACAATGTCTGCGGTTTCAGTGAATGTACTTTTAAGTTTTCTGGCTCCCCAGGACCAGCCTTTCCAGGTAAGGTTTTCTTCATGCGAGGTAAAGATTATCCTGAAAGGCCGGAAACTGATTCCGTCTGAAAGTGATCTGCGGTAAAGGTGTATTCCGAAAACAAGAAATGCAGCGACTGCAGTTTTATCATCCCCTCCGAGTACAGGAGAACTCTGATTCTGTATCCGCCCGCTGCTGTAATACGGAGTCATTGGTGAATTTTTTTTTAAATAATTGTCAAGATGAGCAGTGAAAATTACTTCCGGTTTTTCTGCGGCCGGATCTGCGGCAGGTTTAATGTTTATAATAAGGTTTCCATATAAGTCTTCTGTTACAGAATCAGGAGGGATTCCTTCGGATTTAAGCCGACCGATTATCCATTGTCTGAGGTTTTTTTCTTTACCAGGAGGACTGCAGATTCTCAGAATGTCCATGTAAGTGCTGAGTATATCAGAGAGCAGGTCCACAAATGAAATTTTTCCCAGGGTATTTTTTTCGCAACATAATTTACATCGCAGGATTACTGACAGTCTTTCTCCTTCGTGCAGACCGGCAGACCTCAGCTGAGGAGTCCGGCACAAATGAGCGTTTCCCTGTAATTTACCGGATTACCTGCCTGAACAGTGCTGAAGGATGTCTTTGTATTTCTCCCGAACAAGGTTTTCCCGCAGTTATCCGGTTTTATCATAATGAATCTGTACATCAGCAGGGTTCCGGTATTAACCGGTCTGTGAAAGATCTGCCTTCGGAAATAAGCACAGAGGATCTTGCTAAGTTGCAGGTCGCAGCCGATGCAGAAGGAAATATTCAGATGGTTCCGGTGCGGCATTATAAAAGACGGGAGGTCTGTCTTTATCCGCTTCGTTATTTAAGAGAATATAAATATCATCCGGTGATCGGATCGCAGTTCTCTGCGAAAAGTCATGTTCCCCTGGATCTTGGGGTTCTTGCGCCGGACTTCAGGGTGCAGTCCGCCTCACGTCAGATCCTGGGTAAGTTCTGGGCAACTTATTATCACCTTGCACTGGAGGAGCATTATCCAGGTCCTGAGGTGCCGATACTGAACAGGGAAGGCAGCCAGACAGGTACAGCATCCCAGGAATTCCTGAAGCAGGTGAGGTGGGAAGGCAGCGGCTTCCGGAAGAACGGGGACCGCATACGCTGGACCGGAACAGAAAATGCTTATGAATTCTACTACGATGCTGTCTGGGGTTACGGTGCCGGCTATGGTTACCATGTGTATCCTTACAGATCCATTGCTGTGAATTTTCCGGGATTCTGCCGCAGAATGTTTCCTGAAAAAAATAACTGCGGTAAAGCCGATATTATAGGAACACTTGTTTATATAGAGGAAGTTGCAGAGAAAAAAATTCCAATGGAAGGAGGCAGAAAGCACGATGGTTATTTCTGCGCCTCAGATACCGGCTCTCCGAATTTTATTAAGGACGACAGAATTGACATATTCACCGGAGTGCATGGAGGCGGGAATCCGTATCTTCCATCGGAAAGGCAGTTCAATCTTCTCATTGCAGGCGGCATTGAAAACCTGATTCCCTCTGACTGGAAACTGTGGACTTCAGAGGATACAAGGGTGTGGTGCGATACAGCGAAACTTCCGAAGGATCCGAAGAATCCGGGTCCGGAGGACTGCACTCATGATTATCACACCCAGGCGGCGCACAAGGCACTTAAGCTGTATGTATTTAAAAATTCTGAAGGCAAGTATATTAAATGCAGACCGGCTCCGGTGACTGTAAAAAATGCAAAGCGATGAAATACTCTCAGATCAGTCATCCGGTCTTATTACAGACAGAACCGGAAGGCGGTTTTTCCGTCAGAGAAAAGTTAAATTCAGAACCCTGAAATTCACGTCAGAGGATCTGCATGATCATTTTATTCCTGGTTCCGAAGGAACACTTAAGCGGTTAAACTGGACGGAGCAGCCTTCACACAGACAGATCCGCGAATACGCAGCCGAAGCATCGCGGAGGTTTCTCAATTTCTGGTATCGTGTGTATGACGTGGCCCTGGCAAGAGGAGTGTCGGGACGGGACCGTTCTGTTTTCCGGATGCCTCCTGCAGCGGTTTCTTCCCTTGCTGATATCGGAATCCCGGAGAATCCGGACGAGGCATCCTGTCCTCCGGAACTGGCTTCTGTAATACTTACTGAATATAAAAAAAGCATAAAAACAGATACTGAATATTTAATATTTTATATCACAGAATATCTGAATACTGTAAATGAAGATATTATCCGGGAACTGGAGCCGTGGGGTGCATACTGGGATCTGGAAGAGGATCGCCGTCTTCATTCCGGAAACACTGCTGATATTTACAGGGAAATTATGTTTGCCCCGGAGACTCAGTCTCTTATGCTCCAGCGGCTGGATTCCATGCTTGCCGGGAGCCTGAAAACAGCCTCCGGCGGAAATGCGATCCGTATGATCTCATCGGAAAATGTGAGGAAACTGATTCACCGAATCAGAAGCGGGGAGACAATCAGCTCTTTTAGCAGCGAAGAAAGATTCAGTATGATTTCAGAAAATAAAGTTCTGAATATATCTGAGGAAGCATTGAAAATTCATCATCTGCTGCAGTCCCAGGAGCTGCTTTTATCTCTGCTGCGGTCCGGTCTTTTTCATCAGGCGGGTTCCTTCCGGACCGAACTGAAGCTGATACGGTTTTCCCTCTTTTCAAAAAGCGGAAACACCGATTATTCCGGTTCCTTTACTGAAAAACTTAACCGGCACAGAAAAGAATCCCGGTCGGTTCTGCAGAAACTGGATCAGTTCAGAAACACTCAGTTTTCGGAAAAAGCCGAATGTGTGATCCGCTGGCTGAAAGAACAGAAACAAAAAGACGATGCGGTTCTTGCAGAATACAGAAAAGCTTCAGGTGCTTCGCAGATCTCCTTTATTAATGATTCCGTCCAGGACCGTTTTCGCCTTCCCGGCACAGTGATTCCCGGAGACCCGTTCAGCGAACCGGCTGTAACGGATTTCGCAAGGCGTACCCTTAGAAAGAGGCTGAGACCGCTTCGTATGGCTGCCGGTGCATATTCCACTGTTTCTGATCAGCGACATGCAGCCATTACTCTGAATCCGGTGCTGAGACTCTGGAAGGATCGGCCTGGTTACAGAGAAAAAAATCTTCCCGAAAGAATCCGGACCGAAATCAACACGAAGGAAGTCATTGAATCCCTCCTGCATCTTGCCTGCATTGCTGATCCTCTCCTGAATGAAAGAGAAACAGTCCGGGACGGATCTGCGCGAAATCTCAGATCAGCTCTTTTTTTTCTGACTCCGGGATCCTGTTTTCCTCTGCGCGAAATCAGCCGGTATGATTTCCCGGAATTCAGGGGTAAAGTGATCGGAGAAACCAGAAGCCCTGCGGAACTCGGTGTTCCGGAAACTGAAGAAAGCATACTGACAGGCGGATGGTACAGCCGCAGAAATCATGCTTTTTATTATCCAATGGGGGGTGATAACGGAAGCCTTCTTTACAGTATCTGGAAGGCAGCGAGACTTTCCGGTCCGGCTGCTTTCTTCTTTGCCACAGGACAGTTTGTTCATGACAGTCTTCCGGAGAGCCTGATTTATTATAAAAATGACACTGTTCCTTTTCGTCTTATTACCGAGGATTATTACAGACGCGAAGATCTGACAATGAAAAACAGGGGAGAGAGAACGGGCCGGCGAAAAGCGGATAATTCCCGCGATGGTATCCGGTTTATGTTTGCGGTAACATACAGCAGATTTCTGATGGAACTGCTCACAGGATCTCCGCAGTCTTCCTTCAGGCACAGGCCTTCCGAAAACTGGTTCCGGGAACATTTAGGATTCACAGGTATTTATGCTTCGGATACTGAAACTGTACGCAGTGTCCGGAGATCTGTGATGGAATTTCTTACTAAAGATTAATTATCCTTAGGAGTCTCTGACAGCCAGAATTTTTCATTTTACCAAGGATAAAAAGCCACAACGGTTCCTTCCAGAAGGTCCGGCCGTTCTGCCGGGTGTATCATCAGTCCATCTGTTTTTGCCAGATTCACAAAGTCCAAACTGTCATTGTGTGTGATAGGTTCGAGAGCCGTCTGCCTATTATGCATTGTAAAACGGCATTGTGTAAATTCTGTCAGTTCGAGTTTTTTTATTTTTTTTCTGCTGAGAGGCAGGCGAAGCGGAATTTGTTGCTTTTGACCGGTAATTTTCGCAATGGATTCTTCTACAAAAATTTTCAAATTCACCTGGGAAAAAACCGGGTTTCCGGGAAGCCCGAATACCAATACTCTCTTTGTTTCTATCAGGGAATTAAGTTTATCATTAATTCCAAAGAATACCGGTTTTCCAGGTTTGATTTTTGCGCGGTGGAAAATTTCCCGGACTCCATGGGCCTTCAAAAGATCAGGAACCTGGTCTGTGATTCCTTTGGAGACTCCCCCAGTAATAAGAAGTATGTCGTATTCGTTAAGCCCTTTCTGAAAAGCTGCGCTGATCAATGTAGCATCGTCTGGAACCTTAACAGAGTCTGCCTCGATTCCTTTTGCGGCAGCTAAATACTTAATTGCCTGAGAACTGCGGTCCCGGATCTGATGATCCAGAGGGTTTTTGTTAATACTTACAACTTCAGTCCCGGTGGTAACCAGAAGAATTGTTGGTTTTTTTCGGACTTTGATCTGATGATAGCCTGAGGCTGCTATGACAGGCAGAGTAGAATTATTCACAGGACTTCCGGACGGGAGAATCACAGAACCTGCGGCTGCGTCTTCACCGCGTCTGGCTATATTTATGAAGGAGTCAACGGAATCCCTATAGAAAGTTACAGTTTTATTATAATCGTCGTATTTGCTGTCTTCAAAGCGGATAACGACATCAGCCCACAGAGGTACAGGAGCTCCTGTCATGATCCGAAGTGCGAAAGGACCGTTATCAGAATCTGAATTTATATAAGGATTTACATGATTGTCTGGATGTCCTGCGGTAAGTGTGCCAATAACTTTAAAAAGAATATCATTTGAGTAATCTAAGCTGCGTATGGCAAATCCATCCATCGCCGAACGGTTAAAATGAGGGAAATCCCGGTCGGCTTTAATATCTTCGGCAAGAGTGTACCCCCCTTTAAGACTGTCTGGTATAACATCAATAGTAATAATATTTCCTGTGAATGTGTGATCCAGAACAGTCTGCAATGCTTCGCTGTATATTAAATCTATCATTTTTTATTTTCCCCATTCGTTGGTACCGTCCGGAAAAAATTCATTTTTCCAGATAGGTGCTTCGCTTTTTACACGGTCGATAATATAACGGTTCGCATCGTAGGCAGCCTCTCTGTGAGATGCTGCCGTAATTACAATCACTGCTGAGTCTCCCGGATACAGTCTTCCTGTTCGGTGGACGCATCGCGCTATGTGCAGACTGAATATCTCATCAGCTTCTTTAAGTATGGACTCTATGGTGCTGGCTGCAAGTATTTCATGGGCCTCATATTCCAAGTAGGAAACCTCTCTTCCGTTATGATGGTTTCTTGCCTCACCGGAAAAAACCGCTAAGGCTCCTGCCTGGGGAAGATCATGCTGAAAAAGTAACAGGAAATTCAGAGGATCTGATGATATATAATTCATCATAAGCAATCAGCCTCCGCTTGATGGTGGCAGAAACATCAGTTCATCTGATTCTGTGACTGGAGATTCATCATCCGAAAATTCATTATTCAAAGCAGCGCGACAGTCATTCAGAAGACTCTTAGCTTCCGGCTTTAGACTGGTGATGAATTCCCGTATTTCGGAAATATTTATCTCCCCGGTTGCTGCGGCTGTTTTTGCAGATTCCGATAACTCGGACTGATAATCTGTTATAAGACTTTTTGTTCCGGTAAGGCTGATCATTCCGTCTTTATTCAGTTCCAGAATTGCACTGCCTCCGAAATAATCTCTGAGGCCTGCGAACATCAGTATGTTAATTTTCATATTTTATCCTCCTATTGATTTCATGCTGGCAGTACTTCCTGTAAAACGATCTTTCATTTTTACCGAAAGCACTCTTTGAAGTAATTCTGAAATTTCTTCAGGACTGCCTGCCTTTGGTATTACGTTTTCGCCTTCACTGACACTCAGGCAGCCGTAAAGATTTCCTGTAGAATCAAGCCGGAGACGGTCACAGTCCCCGCAGAAAGGATGACTTGAGTTTGCTATGATTCCGAATACATAGCCGTCATTGGTAATAAATTCTCTGGCAGTAATTCCTGGTTTACGAGGAATTACACTTAGGCTATAAACGGAAGATATCTCGCGAAGAATTTCCTCTTCAAGATAAAGAAGATCATTTGGGGAATTCTTAAGATGCCCCATTTCCATGAGTTCAATGAAGCGGATAGAAATATTACGTTCTTTACAATAACGGAAAAGGGGTAGGATCTGGGAGTCGTTTCGGCCACGGATGACTGTGCAGTTGATTTTCAGTGGAACTGATTCTGCCATGCATGTATCTGCGGATCTGAGAACATCTTCTAATCTTCCGTTACCGGTCATGGAGCGAAAGATTCCTGTATCAAGTGCATCGAGGGAAATATTAACTGAATCAAGTCCTGCATTTTTTAATTGTTTAATCAATTTGTAAAGAACAGATCCATTTGTAGTAATACCAACTTTGGGAATTCCTCCTCCTTTCAGCAGGCTGACAAGTTCTTTAAGATGAGGATACAGAGTCGGTTCGCCCCCCGTAATCCGAACAGAGGCGAGCGGAGAAGCCTGATGTACAGAAATCGCATAATAAGCAAGCTTTTCCGGTGTAAGGATGTGATTTTCAGAATGCGGTTTTGAGCTGATTTTAGTATCCGACGGATTGCAGTAGTAGCACCTGTAATTACAGGCTGAAGTCACACTCAGCCTTAGTTTTCTGAACGTCCTGCCTAATTCATCTTTAATAACTGTTCCCATGACACTCTCCGGTTCTGCTGATTATACATTATATTTTATATTTGAATTAATTAATAAAATGTAACGGCCTTAATGTCCTCCATCAAGAATCATAACCCTTGCATGAAAGAGGCCGGGTAAAAGACTGTTCATACCGTCGGTAGCCCCGCCGGAACTTCCCGGTAGTGTGACAATCACACTTTCGCCAGATACTCCAGCTACCGATCGGGAAAGCATGGAACGGGGAGTGCGCATTTCACCGTAAACACGCATGGCTTCCGCAATGCCAGGAACCTCGGTGTTTATAACATTTCTTGCTGCTTCAACGGAAACATCGCGGGAACGGAGGCCGGTTCCGCCTGGGGTGAAAATAAAATGAATTTTTCTGTCGATCCAAGAATGCAGCAAACTGGTTATTTCTTCGATGCTGTCAGGAACAATTTTGAATTCTGTTACTTCAACTCCCAATGTTTCCAGAGCTTCTTTGATGATTTTACCGGATTTGTCTTCACGTTGACCTGCAGCGGTGGAATTTGAAGCTACAAGTACTGCGGCAGTGAACGGTTTTTCATCAGGTGTGTGTGCATCGCGTTTCAGCTGAGTTTTACCACCGGTTTTTCCGGTAAGCTTGATGGATGAGATTTCTATAACCTTGTCGACAGGCTTCAATAAATCGTATATAGTAAGGGCTGCTACACTTGCTGCAGTTATAACTTCCATTTCAAGACCGGTTCGTGCAATCGATTTCCCTGTAACCGTGGTAAGCACTCCATTGTCATGAACTTCAAATGTAACGTTGAGGTAATAAAGCGAGACCGGATGACAATGGGGAATCAGATCGGGTGTTTTTTTGGCTGCGAGCAGGTTGCCTTTGGGAAGGGTGTTGCTGCGGATTCTTTCCACTGTTGGTGCACTACAGATTACTTTAGCCTCTGCGGACGCAGTCCGAAGTGTAATTATTTTATGGCTTATCTCAAGCATTTGGTTCTCCTTTGCAGATTGGCAGGCTCCATTATTTCTTCCGGAACCCTTTCGTTTTAAAAACCTTAGCACATCGGGCAGGCTGCGGGACGGAATACCGCAGCCAAAGGTCTGCCTTAGGAATTTAAAATCGGAGGTTTTTTAAAATACTGTCTTTAAAAAAACAGAGTAAAATTTTTCCGTAAAGTTATTTTTTCTGTGAAACCATCCTGTCATGATGATATGAATTACATTTCTTCGTGATTAATTCCCAATAAAAACAGTACAATCACCTGTTATCTCTGTCGGAATATGCGTTAAAGCGCAGGGTATAGCTTTACGTTCTTTCCCAGGTCGTAAGTGATCAGCATAAACTATGGTTTGATCTTCAGAACAGTTTTTTAGATGGATCTCTGAAAAACGATCCTCGGTCTCGATCAGGCATTCTTTAAATCCTTTGGCAGTATCCCCTGAACAATCGCCAACTGCTGCCATGTCGCTTCCTGAAACCTCTCCAGTCCAGAGAAGTTTATAAAAAACAATTATTACCGGTAAAGCGTTGGTGGTAATGTTTTTGATATTCCATTTTCCTGAATCAAATTCGCTGTGGCATCGAGCTCCCTTTATTCCTTTTCCTATTAAGTGCCCTGATTCCTCTAAGACTAACATAGGAATACCCATACCCTGAATCCTGATTTTATACTGAGCAGTCTGAATTCTTTTCTCGCAAAAATCCTGCCTGTAACTGATTAATGCAGCAGAAATGCTTGCTGTATCTGACAAAGCTGTTGCGGATGGCATTTCGGGCCTTTCCTTGGTGCACCCGCTCCCAAATGAAAAGACCATGATGATTAATACTGTGAATCTCTTGCTAAATTTCATAACTTGGACACCTTTTACTTATAATTTTTTAAATTGTTTGGATAATGAGCTCAGGGTGCATATTTGATTGGCACATATATCGCAGATTCTTCTTGAGTTTCCGGTAAACGGTTCTCCGCATTTTAGACAATTTTTATTTTTAGCTTCAGCGATAAGGACTTTTCTGTTTCCGAAAAGACTACCATGATCCGAAGTCCATGCAGACTGACTGATAGAACCTGATGGGCATACATTGATGCATACTTTGCAATTCAGGCATTTCGTCCAATTAAAAAATAATTGGTTCTTTTCTTCTGTGGTATTCCGGGATAGAGCACCTGAAGGGCACAAATCAGAACAGATGGTGCACAGGGTACAGGTTTTATCTGTTTTTCGCAACGGAGCCAGTTCTACAGGGTCATTTTTCTGTTTTTTTAAACAGTTCGTTAAAGATTTGTATCCGGAAAAAATACTGATAAAAAAAGCTCTGTCTGGGAATTGAACTTCTTCTGGAATTACATCGGACTGAGTATAGATTATATTAGCTGCACTCATTTTTAGTTTTCCGGATACTTGTGATGAGATTGCGGAGAATATCTGCTTTCGGCTTGTAAATTGCTTTAATTTCAAAGAATTAACTTTCTGATTTAGTTTAAGATACAGAGCGGTATCCGGAATATTAAGAATATTGTTAAATTTATTGATTCTGTAAAGTAACCCTGTAATCTGGGAGAGGCAATACTGACCAAAGCGGCAGGACGGGCATTGGGAAACATTCAGAGTTATGGTGCCAAATTCCAGGCATAGTCCGGCAAGAAGATTTAAAGTTAATGCACCCAAGCAGGGAACTTTAGCGGAGTCAGGATCAGATACTTTTTTACAGGAGATTTCTGTTTTTTTCTTCCGAATTTCGCTGCTCAGATTTCCTGGCAGCATCCATGTAAAATGTATAGCTTCGGAAGGACATGCTGAGTTGCAAATCGAACATCCTGAACAAAGATGATTTTCTATCCGTATTCCTTCTGCTTCTGGAAAAATAGCCTTATCCGGGCAGACCAGAATACAGGATCTGCAAAAATCATCGCGTATCCCTCTTAGACACTTCCGGGTGTGCACGAAGGGTTTACTGCTTTTTTCGATTTTTTCAATTGCTTTAAAAATCATTTCCGTGTTCTGGTTCGTAGGTTTGCATTGCAGCGTGAGTGCGACAGTTAGGGCATAAGCGGTAAAGCAGTGAATCCGAATCCTGGCTGATTATGCCAACATCGGTGAGACGAAGAATCGTGAAATCAACTAATGATTTTGGAGCAAATGCATCGCTGCATTCTGTGCATTTCTGGAGTTCAGCTTCCTGAATCTTATGAAAAGATTTCTCATCAGGTCTTGTTTCAGATATCATTACTTCCAGTGAGGCTGTGATATTTTGCTGTGGGCAGGCCTTGATGCATTTTCCGCATCCTGTGCAGAGCTCTGTGTTGTACAGCAGCAGCGCTTTTTCATTAGGAATTTCGTGGTAAACAAGTGAGGCTTCCGTACAGACACGCGAGCATGATCCGCAAAGTGTACAAAAAGTATTTCCAAAAATAGGGAATTTAAAGTTTTTCTGTTTAGTGGCTTTATAATCAGCTTCAGTCTGCACCAAAGGGTTACCAATGACTGGTATGACAGACTCTTCGGTATTCTGCTTGCTGCGAAGACTTATATCATGAATTTCAAGTTTAATGTGGCTTTCGAGCATAGGTGCAAGAAGTGAATAATAACCGGTAAGTGCATGAGTTTTTGTTTTTTCAATAAACTGGTTTACCCATTTAAGAACGTGCTCGGTAAGAAATAAATCTTTACCTTCCTGAAAATAAATAAATTCATCAGAATCAGAAGTATAATAGTTTTTCTCTGATTCTATATATCCAAGAAAATCAAGTTCCACCATGACATGATCTGGAAGATTTTTAATTTCCGGGCTAAGCTGTAGTCCGAATTCTTTGTAAAACTGAATAACTTCAACAGTGCAGTGCCCCATAACAACATGGTCTTCTCTATACACTGATTCGTAAGGCGGTGCCAGAAGCTTCATCGGACCGTAAAACAGTTTTGCATAATCTCTACGGATATCGAGCAGGGCTTCTTCATTTGTGTTTCGGATCTGTTCCCGCAGAATATCCAACCGTTCCGCCTGCACTGACCAGATTTCCTTAATGAAGCTGTCTTCGGTTTCTGCGACTTGCTCAT
Source organism: uncultured Leptospiraceae bacterium (assembly GCA_964594095.1). Taxonomy (GTDB): domain Bacteria; phylum Spirochaetota; class Leptospiria; order Leptospirales; family Leptonemataceae; genus CAZQKZ01. Next base: position 76,636 of record CAZQKZ010000012.1, read on the forward strand.
GAATTCCGGGGAGAATTTCACTGATTGCATATTCAGTAATAATGCCTTTTCCTGGATCATCAAAACCCCATGCCAAAAAGGAGTAAAATTCTTCATTTAGTGTTTTTGATTTCTGAATTGCATGCATATTTGTACCTGTATATAAATGGAAAACAGCAGGGATTATAATGAACCCTGCTGTTTTATTCATTAATTAATGATTGGAATCATGTTCTTCATCAAGATCAAAGTATTTCATTCCAAAACCATAGAGCAAGGCGATGACTCCGAAGATTCCAATCACAGTGGAAATTTCCACCAGATTAGGAACATATGTGTTTATTCCCTGCACCTGACCTTCCCAGTCCGGAATTAGTTGACCCAGAATGATAAAGTTGTAACGACCGGCAAACATACCGATTAAGGCTATGATTCCAGCGATACTCATCCATTCTGGAGTTCTGAGTTTAGGCTGAGCCAATATGATCCATGGTACGATGTACCCGAGTCCAATTTCCAGAATCCAGAAACTTACGGCGAAGCTTCCGAACATAAGCTCTTTGGTTTCCGGAGTTTCAGCAAAAAATGCTGCCCTGATTTTCCATGCATAAAAGAATGCCCCAGTCAGAATGAAATAAGACAGGAGTCTCCCCAGCATAGCCAGAGTAATTTTCATTTTTTCATCAATTGGCTTTCCCTGAATTTTGTAGCTGGCAACAGTTACTGGAATGTAAATGGCTACAGCTGCAATAAATGCTGAAATTATGAAATACACCGGGTAATAAGGACCATACCAGTGCGGTTTTGCATATGTCATACCAAAAACGGAGCCCAGAGTTGAGTGAACAATCAGAGCTACTGTAAATGTTGAGATTCCCGCAATTTTGGAAATTTTTTCATCATGATCGTGTTTAACAGAAACATAGTATTCCCAAATCAGCATTACCAGATAAAGGTTATAAAGTGTTCCTAACATCCAGAGCGGTGAATTGATATTCGGTGATAGTGGATAATAGAGAGCTGCACGAAGCGGCTGACCAAGATCCATCACTATAGCAATCAAACCCGATATCACAATGCAAATCGACAAAAATAAGGATCTTTTAGCAATTGGATAAAACTGCTTAAATCCAAATACAAGCCCCATGGAACCAAGATAACAAAGACCAATTCCTGAAACAAAGAAAGCATAAGCAACAACATAAATATTCCATGGAACATAGTTCGATGATGCCAGTGTTGAATGCCCGACAAAAAATGTATTAAAAGCCCCGTAAAGCAATGGCAGTGCTACTATGGCAGCGCCAATTAACCATGTGTTAAACCAAGGCGTTTCCCGATTCGTTACAATCATTTATTATTTCCTCCCTAATTAACCTTCTTTTGCATAATAAACCTTAGGTTTAGTTTTTTTGTCGGGTCTGAGAACATAAGCTTTGCGCCGATGAATCAGCTGACTGATTTCGCTGTTAGGATCTGAAATATCCCCGAATTTTCTGGCTCCGGAAGCGCAAATTTGAACGCATGCAGGAATATGAACGCCTTTGTCCACTTTATGCATGCAGAACGTGCATTTAGCGACAGTCTGCCATACTGGTGCAGGCGCATCGGGATTATAATACGGAAGCCCTCTGTCATCGTAAGGTGCAATTTTTTTCTGGAAGTACCTTGCTCCGTAAGGACAGGCTGTCATACAGGCTCGGCATCCGATACATTTCGTCATATCCTGAACAACGATTCCGTCAGAATCTCTGCGGTATGTTGCTTTGACAGGGCATACTTTTGTACAACCCGGATTGTCACAATGCATACATGGCCGCGGAATAAATTCCAGTCGGACGCTTGGATTGGTTTTCCCATCGGCTCCGTTATTGACATTTCTTCCAGTGTTAATTGAAAGAACTTCATTACGGAAAACGCCTATTGGTCCGTTATTTTCATATTTACATGCGACAGTGCAAGCCTGGCAGGCTGCGCATCTGTCTAAGTCAATATACATTCCCCATTGTGGCATCTCTGTTTACCTCATGCTTTATAAACTTTAACTTTAGTGTCATTGAAGCTGGCTAATCCTGAAAGCGGATCACTCTGATGAAAGAGGATCTGATTTACATAAACACCATGCTTTGAAGTTTCATTCATTGACCAACGGCCATAGGCTTTTCGTCCGAGGCCGTGAGGCATATTTACCACATTTGGCTGTGCAGTCAGAGTAATCTTTGCCCGTGTTTTAATCTTACCCACTTTGGATTCTACCCAGACAAGATCGCCATCATTGATTTTACGGGCCTTTGCTGTTTCCGGATGCAATTCTACCCAGTTTGAATTTGCCTGTTTTACATGCAGGCCGTACATTTCAGTAAGGAACGGTTGGTTAGAACCGCGACCTTCCGGCGAAGTAATGACTTTGTAGGTGCAGAAATAAAGGTCATGCTCTGCATCTCCATGGAATTTTGAAGGGGTAAAACCTGGGTAAGGGTTCTCACCTTTCTTTTTCAGCTCCGAGGATGCAAACTCAAATTTCCCAGTTGGAGTGGTCAAAATTTCTTCTTTTACTGCACCAGCACTCATGGCATTCCCATTTTTATAAAAAACCCCGTTTTTATATTCGTAGGCATAAGGTTTGCGATACCAGACGCCCCTTGTTCTCCATTCGTCAGCGGTGATACCAAGTCCTTTAGCTTTCAAGTCTATTATATTTTCTATACTGTCAATTAATGTAAAGTAATCACCCATTTTTCCGCCCATGCGCTTTCCGATTTCGATTAGCACATTATCAACCTGACGTGTGTCAAAAAGAGGTTCTACTACCGGTTGACGGATACCGGAAACAGGGTAGCCCGCAGTAGGGTATACAGGGTCATCCTGATGCATTTCCAAAAATGTGCGGCTTGGCATAACAATGTCTGAATACAGGACGGATTCACTCATAAAAGGTGAAAAATCAATCTGGTATACATCTTTGAATGCTTCTTGGACATGGTTCAGATCCGGAACAGAAAAATACGGATTTGTATATAGATACATTATAGTGGACAGTTTGTAAGGGCTGCCTTTAGCATGACTGTAAGATACATCCTGATATTTTCCGATTTTCGGAGTGGTCTCAAGTTTGTATTTAGTGGCTGCATCGATATAATCATCGAATTTCGGAACAGCACCAAAAGGCACCCCTTCCTGACCGAAGATTCCACCTTTAGCATAAACACTTCCGACCAACGCATTGAGAGAGTGAACCACCATACCGGAATGTGTACCGTTGTAATGGGTTCCTACTCCACGTTCCATCAGTGCAATACCAGGATAGACAGAAGCAAATTCAGTCGCAATACGGCGGATAGTAGCTGCCGGAACACCACAATCTTCGGCTGCTTTTTCCGGAGTATAGTCCTTTACTACATTATTCCACCATTCAACAAGCCCATGAGTCCAGACCTCATTAAAATCTCCTGCGGTAACGGATTTGCCTGTTTCGAATTTTTGATCTTTGTTCCGGAAATCACCTACAAACAGTCTGTTCCAGAGTCCTTCTGTAAGGATGGTATGTACCATTCCAAGGGCGAGAGCACCATCGGTACCTGGTTTTACAAGCATATACTCATCGGCTTTGTTTGCAGTCACTGAAACCCTTACATCCACCTGAACAAATTTAGTACGGTTAGGTCCTCCTCTGTGCATTTTTCCCCAGTTCTTGATAAGACCGGAAACGGGTCGAAAAGATTCAAGGAATCCTGCACCAAAACTAATCACATATCTTGCATTTTCATAATCATAAGCACTGTAACTTTTGTAACCTTGAGTATACAGTTTAGACTGCTGAGAACCAGAGGCACATATTGTTCCGTGACCAACATTATTCGGCGTTCCGAAAAGTTTTCCAAAAGCATAATAGAGCATACCTGTTGATCCTCGCAGACGACCAGCCATAATGGCAAGTGTATGCTCACGTTCTTCAACTTTCAGCTTTTTTAAATGATTGACCACTTCGTTAATTGCTTCATCCCACGATATAGATACAAACCCTGGATCTTCATCAATTCCTTTTTTAGGATTTGTCCTTTTCATTGGACCTTTGATACGATCAGGATCATAAAGGACCTGGAGAGAATTGGCTCCTCTTGGACAAAGGCCGCCTTCGTTAACCGGATGCTCCGGGTTCCCGTCAACTTTTACGGCACGTCCGTTAATTACCCTGACTTCAAGTCCGCATCCCGAGGGACACTGTAGGCATACCGATCGTATGTACTTATGTTCACCTGTCGGAACTTTAGGTGCTGACGGTCCGCATCTTGTCAGAGATGAACCCATAACTGCTGCACCTAACGAACCGGCAAGTTTAACAAAAGTCGATCTCGAAAATTTTTTCGTCAGAACTGACTCTCCCATGTTTTTTACCTCTTCTGAGTAAATTGATTTTTTTATTTTTCAGATAAACCGTCTCGCAAATCCGAAGTCACCGATTTACTGAGATGCTTTTTGAACTTTTTTTTGTTCAAAAATGATTTCCGGCGGAATACTGATACGTCGGATCAAGCCTGTAAAGCAAATTCATTCACTGAAGCCCCAGATCGATGAAAATCAGACGTATACATTTATGTGATCCTTATCATATAATCCATGTAAAATAAGCCTAATTATCGCAGCATGTTAGGATATTACAATAATGTAAATAATGAATATAATTCTGATCATGTTTATTTCATTGTTTTCCGCACAATAATAAAAAAATATACTAAATCATGGAATTAAAGGTTTACCAGATATCAGGTTTCTGTTCATTCGTAATTCACGAACACCAAACTCCTGTTTTTCATCGATTCAGGAGCCCCTGTTATAAGCCCTTTCTTGAATCGAATGTACCATGGAAGGGCCGTTTTTTCCGGAACCATATTGCGAGGATCATAAGATGCTCCTATGGTTGCTATTAATAACGGAAGGAGCGAAGTATGTCCGCCGCGGACGGTTGTGGCAATTCATTAAAAAAAGTAGCTGATTAATTTCAGGAGGAAGTGTTTATGCAGAAAAAAGCTATAAAGGCGGGTTGCTTAACGGCTCTGGTGTCTCTTCTTTTACCTGCGGGTCTGTTTGCTCAGGAGCAGGATGAGGTAAAAGTTAAACTGTACGGCTTTGTAAAAGCAAATGCCATTACTGCGGATGGTCCGGTACACAGCTGGGGCGGGGAAAACCTGATCGGGCCTACTACAGTCAAACGGAAGACGGAATGGGATGATAATACCAGAAGGTGGCAGATTCTTTCCCATGAAAGCCGTTTTGGGATCAATCCTTCTTATGGAGATAAATGGAAAGGAATCATTGAATTTGATTTGGTCGGAGACTTTGGTCGCAGTCAGCCCTCTAATTCCAACACTCTGGTAAGAACTAGGAAAATTCACGTCAACTATACTCCGACAAAAGATATCGAAATCTTTATGGGACAAATGGGTGATATATTTTCCCCTTATGGGCCTTCTACATTTAATATAGCCAATTATATGTTTGAGCAGGGCAATGTGGGTAACCTAAGGGATCAGGCAGGTTTCCGTATGAACCTATTGCCTGCTATGAGCCTTACTGCCGGCGTAGGAATGACTGGTGCCAATAAAGGATCAGGAGATCCTTTGGTCGGTGTGGAGCTCAATCCGACTCCTACCTATGCGGCTTCCTTTGAGCTGAAACCGGCGCAGGGATTGAAATTTAATATTTCCTTCATTTATGCTGATATTGTCGCAAGCAATGCAGGAATCAATAACACCCTAAGAAAGGGTCAGCCCTTGTATTACAATGGTGATCCTGAGCTCGTCAACAGCTATCTGATGAATGAATTAAGCAATGTCAACGCCATAAATCAGGAAATGGCTCTTTACGGTAAATCCCAGAAAGTCCGTGCAGATGGTATTTCCATTGGTGGTGATATGGATTTGAGCGACACTCTGAAAGTTGCCTTTGAAGCTACCTATGGTCATGGGCTAGCCGCTCTGGGCACAGTGAGTTCTGCCAGTGGGGGAATTAAAAGAGTAGGTTTTCAGGATGATTTTAAAAATAATCCACTGTATTATATGTTCAATACAGGCGATGAACAGACGGATGCCGGACTTGCAGCAATAAGGAATGGAGACTTTAAAGCTGTAAGAGATTACAAGACAACGGAAGAAGCGGCGGGATGGCTTCAGATTTCTGTGAAACTTGGTGGAGGATTAAGCACATCTATATATTCCGGTGTATCCAAAATCCTGAATCCGGAAGTTCTTGGATCAGAAAGCGTCGCAAATCTTTCCACTTCGAATACTCAGTCTCATCGCGGGTATATTAAAGAAAACCAGACTTTTGGGTGGAATCTGACCAAAAATCTTGCTAAGAATCTGGATTTCTTTGTGGAGCTTCAACAGATCAGAACCCATTACCATGATTCTAAAGCCGTGACAGATTACCGGTTCATTAAGAGTATTGATGCGCAAAGCGGGGCTCTTGTTACAAATCTGCCGTTAACTTACAATAACGGTGAACTGCAGTACATTGCAGTAAGAGGGCAGTATCCTGATTACTGGCTTGCGGATGCTACATCGACAGCCAATATTGCACGAGTGGGTATGATGGCTAAATTTTAATCGAGTGTTCCTGTGTTCCATGAATGAATAAACTCGCAGACAATTCATTTGCCGGATCTTCCTCTAAGATCCGGTTTTTTGTTTAATGATAATCAAATAATTATTCGATAGAAATCAGCAGGTAAGTGATGATGTTCAGAAGTCTAATAATTAAAATATTGGGTGTTGTATTTGCTGTTTCAGCCATATCCCTTGGAACTCTGGGTACAGGCACTTATTTTTTAATGAATGAAAACCTTCAGAAAAATCTGGAAGGATCTCTGCGTGAGATAGGTAAAGAAAACATTCTTGCCATAGATGGTTTTCTTACCGAAAAGGCTGAAAAAGTTCGTCTGCTTACAGATCTCAATACCCTGAATGCGGCATCCGTTTCGATTTTACTGAGAAACGATCCGGATCTTAGCTGGGTAGGGGTTATAAATTCATCGGGAAACCGTATTCGGCTTGCAGTAAGTTCAGGCAGACTTCTTGTATTTCACGGACAGTCAGAAACCGAAATGTTTCAATCTTGGATTTCTAAAGCTGCCGGCAGAAGTAAAACCATTATTGATACAGATCCTGAAGAAGGCGAAGACCGCAATCGTTTTATTGTTTTTATTTTCCGGATTCAGAACTCCGATGAATATCTTGCGGCACAGCTTCCTTTGGACTCTGTAATTTCCTTGGTGGATCGGGTAAGAGTAGGGGAAACTGGCAGGTCTACACTTTTTAATGCAAAGGGAATATTGATTGGTCATCAGAACCGGTCTCGCATCGGTTACGATATGAGCAAATACCCTATTCTTAAAGAGCCTGTAGAACAGGGAAAGGGAAACCCAGGTGATGTATTTTTAAGTGGTGACGGGAGGGAAAAATGGGGAATGACAATGATTCTTCCGGAGCTTAAAGAAAAGTATGGTCTACAGTGGGGTATAATTGTTGATCAGACAATTAAGGAACTTTATCAACCCGTCAGTGATCTCCTTCGTGTACTTATCCTTTATTCTGCTGTGGCTTTTACAGTTTCCGCAATCATAGGACTTCTCTTTTCCCTTGGTCTTGTGAGCCCTGTAAAGAAGGTTCTGTCGGGTCTGCAAGAAATAGCCTCGGGCAAAGCGGACATATCAAAAAGACTAAAAGTCAGAGGGAATGATGAAATTGCTCTTCTTGCCGGATCTTTTAATAAAGCCATGGATCGCATTGCTGCAATGGTAGATACTGTTATTCAGATCAGTGAAAACCTGGTAACTGCGGCTGAACAGATGGCAGGGTTATCAGCGAAATCTTTCGAATTCGCAGAAGCACAGAAAAAAGATACAGAAATCATTGCATCTTCGGTGCATGAAATGAATGTGAATGCTCAGGGTATAGCATCGGATGCTTCGGAGGCAGTTGCAGCAGCAACGCAGGGCCGAGCTGTATCAACTAAAAGCGGGGATACTCTGGGTCAGGCAAATGAATCCATCCAGAAGCTTGCAGGTGATGTTATTGGAGCCGCAGTGCGCGTAGAAGAATTGTCAGATTTAACCGGGAAAATAGCATCTATTGTGGAAATTATAGCTGACATTGCAAATCAGACAAACCTGCTGGCACTGAATGCCGCGATTGAGGCCGCACGCGCCGGAGGCAGAACCGGATTTGCAGTCGTAGCAGATGAAGTCCGTACCCTTGCACAGAAAACCCGTGAATCAACGGAAAGAATTCAGGAAACAATTCTGTTACTGAAGGGTGCTGTCCAAGATTCAGTGAATCTCATGAAGGAGAATCGGATCAGGGCAGAAGAAAGCTCCAAAGATACTGCCTCTCTTCAGGAAGCTTTGACTCAGATAAAAACATCCATTGAAGTTATATACGATAAAAACAGTCATATTGCCGATGCATCCAATGAGCAAAGCACGGTTACAAGTGAAATCAATAAGAACATCAGTTCCATCAGTGTAATGGCTCAGAAAACTGTTTCTTCATTGGAGCAAATTTCAGTTCTTAGCAGAAAGCTGGATGATATGGCACATGCCCTTCAGTCTCAGGTTGGTGGGTTTAAAAAGAAATCTTGATTATTTAAATGGCCAATGGCCCATTCCGGAACGTCTAATTTTATTGTGGCATTTCCCTTTCCAAGCATGATAATTGTGCCTTGATTTTTCGGACTTCGATATCTTACTTTTATCCGGGCCCGTACTTAGTCCGCATAATGCATATATGCAAAGTCTTGGTTTAGAAACATGGGCTTTAAGGGTTGAAAAGAGCTGTGAAATTCCATTACTTTAGCTGGGTGGTTAGAAGAACTTCCTCAAGTCAGATCAGTGAATTATCCTGGGCTGGAATCGTCCAGTTTTTATCCGGTAGTGCAGACAATTTTAATACGGAGGAGCCATTTTAACTTTTGATCTGGTTAGTAAAGATGCAGCGGATCGTTTTATGAATCAATTAAAACTCATCCGCCGAGCCACAAACATTCATGATAACAAAAGCCTTATTTTATGTCCGTTTTTTACAATTTTCTCCGAATACAGCCCTGAAGAACGGGTTGCCCTTGATGTATGACCAGAAACACTCCGATTATCGGTGGGGATTGAAGATTTGGCAGATTTACAGGTTGATATTCTCCAGGCTGTACAAACAGATTAAGTGATTTGAATCACATTATTGCATGCTTTTAGTTATATTACAAAATAGTTACAGAAATTCGGAAACGGTTGACTGATAAAAAAATACCTTCCTTATGGTATATATTCTGGATAGGCAATCGAGATTATACAAAAAAGGGTAGGTGATTATGATTACTTCGATCGATGAAAAGCTTGACTTCTCAAGGTCAGAGAGGGGGTGTCTCGACAACCTGATCCTTGGCAGAAATCACGGACATCTGAAGAAAAGTCTTACCATTGCTTCCGATCTCGATTTTGACCGTTGTATGCTCCTGAATCGTGGAGATACTTTGTTTTTCCCTGGTGATACCGCAGACAGTATTTACTTTGTGTCGGCGGGGTATCTGGTTCTCTATCGTCAGGATGTATCAAGTCAGAGGCAGGTTCTGAGACTTTGTCCCCCAGGATCCATGATTGGCCTCAAAAATCTTTTTGATAACTCAAAGCACAAAACACAGGCAGTAACTCTCGAGAAAACTAAGGTATGCGCCATTGAAAAAGACGAGTTCGTACAAATCATCGAATCTGATATTGGCCAGGCAATTAAAGTTCAGCAGATTTTAAATGATTATATCAATGAGCTTGAATATCGGCTGGCTACCCTTTCCAATGTAAGTGCAATTGTAAGGATGCTGCTTTCCATCAGGGAACTTCTCGTTCGTCACAGTACACAAACAGAATGCGGTTATATTATTAATTTTCCGGTTTATCGACAGCTTCTTGCGGAGATGACCGGGATAAAAGAAGAAACAGTCAGCAGAATTATGACCAATCTCCGGGAGCGAGGGGTTCTGGAATGGTACAGGCACAGATTGAATATAATCAGTCACGAAAAGATTGATGAGCTTCTTTATGGCGGCAATCTTGATGATGTTTCTGCCTGAAATTTCTGCAGAAAAATAAACGCTTTTAATTATAATTATAATATTTATAAATACAGTTTGCCTTTAAAAAGGATTATATGACAGAGTTATATTTAAGAATCCAGAATCATGTCGGAGTGTCATTATGGATGAAAAGCAGAAAGAAGAGGGGATCAATCGCTCTGGTTTTCTTAGAGCAGCAGCTCTAACCGGATCTGCGGCGTTTCTGGGTGCAGGGTCTGTTGCAGTTCCGGTTTGCTGCCCGAATAAAAAGATCCTTCCAAATATAGATGGTATTCGTTCTTTTCCTGATATGCCATCCTAAGCAAAAGATGCCAATGCGGAAATCCTGTTGCGACTCCAGTCCGACTTATAACGTATGTTTGCAAAGCCCATGGAAGAACGAAGATGGGCTATGATTTTCGAAAAAAAATGCGCAGGATGTCATGCATGCACAATAGTCTGTAATGCCGAAAATAAACTTCCGCCCGGGGTAGTTATTTACACATTCCGGTGAAACCTGCCACCCAGTAAATAATCAGACCGTCTGGCAGACCAGACACAGGTGGCAGGTTAGAACCAGAATCTGCAGTGTCCGGAGATCGGTGATTCAGTATCTTACATCAGAGAGCTGAGGCAAGAATCAGCTCTTTTACTTTTTCTTTGCCGGGAAGCGGTTTTCCCTGATGGACCACCTTTTCATTGATCACAAGACCCGGTGTCTGCATCACATAACGGGGGATTACGGTCATATCCGTGATATATTCCAGCTCTGCCTGGATTTTTTCTGACTCAAGAACTTCTTTCACCATAGCATGAAGATTCTTACAGTTCTGACAACCTGCACCTAATACTTTAATGTTCATATTTTTCTCCTTTTTTGCTAATTCTTTTTTTTTGCCACAGAGTGCACAGAGATCTCGGAGGCTGGGCTCTTGTTTTT
>CAZQKZ010000013.1:0-76488 GCA_964594095.1 uncultured Leptospiraceae bacterium
GTGTGGTTGGTAGCAGGAAGGCTTATCCTGATATATCCTGCATATCCTGTTTAAAAAATAATTCTGGTTAACAAGATGAGCAGGATGTGGCAGGATGGATTGGTAGATAGTTTTAAACCAAACCTTTATCCTGAAAAATCCTGCATATCCTGTTAAGAAAAATCTGCGGAAACCCTTCATCCCTTAGCATCTTTGTGACTTCATGTGAGATATCTTTTTTATAATCCCTCCTCATTCCAATTTGCGGATGAAATTTTCTCCAACCCTCCGCCTGCCTGTCGGCAGACAGGTGAACTCTGTGCTCTCTGTGGCAAACTTTGATCTGCGGAATCAGCCTGTCTGCCGTGCCAACGGCACAGGCAGGCGGATCAGCAGTCTTAAGAAGAAATCCAGCCTCGCTTTTTCCATATGCCCGGAGTCCAGCGGCTGGATTGCTTTGAAGATAGCCGCGTCGATGGGACATAATATCGGAAAAAGTCGCATTAGTCTGCTGCAAAAAATGCTTTACGGATGACGGCATTTATGCTAAAGGTGAGCATGTCGCCCAGCGCGGATTTTCCCACTGACCCGCCCTTCCTCCCAAAACACAGGGTGGGGGCTTTTTTTAAAATTATCCAGATGGGACATAAGAGGCGCAAATATCGCATTTAATTATCAGGATATATTAATAAGCTGATGGATAGAAATCTATACAAAACAGGATCTACGCCTGTCGGCAGACTGGTGGGAAACCGGTTTTTAAATTATATACATTGTTAATTATCGTCTTTTGCTTCGCTGCAGTCGAAAATTATCTTAGGAAGGCGCGCGAGAAATGTTTTTGTAAATTTGTCAGGCAGAAAAAAACGGCGCGGGGAATCTGAAAAAAGCCATAATAAAAAACCGTGAGGCTATCCTGCATATCCTGTTAAAAAAATGATTCGAATTTTATACAATGCCTTTTGCTTGACAGAAGCCTGTGATCCTGACAGATTACACTGATGCAACACGCGGGACTGCAGCATATACAGGATTCGTATCCTGCCTTTTACTCTCTTGGGGAGGCAGTGCTTCGTAACTGTCATATATCTGATTCCCAGTACTGGGGCTATCTGTCTTTATGCAATATGCTTGCACGCCTGAAATCGCTGTATCTCCATGAACATGGTCTGCCGCCCTGGGCTGAACCTGTGCAATCTGAGGTACTAAGCTGGATTGATGAAAGGGAAAGTCTGTGGGAAACTCTGGAAGAATCAGAATATGAATCCCTGCCTCCTTCCGGAGCCGATCCCGTCACAGATACAGATTCTGTGAATCGTATTCTGAATGATCAGGGCCTGGTGTATGGTGCTGGTTTCGGCATGTTTCAGAAGCCTCTTTTTTTTATTGCAGAATTAAAAAAAACAGAAGTTAAGAATCTAAGCGGAGATACTGTGACTGTTATCTCTGCCGGTAAGGAATTCATTCACGATATGCTTCCGGCGGTCGCAGCGCGGCAGGGCAGCAGAATCATTATCCGGACCGGGATTTTTCTTCAGTTTCTGCATTATAAATTTCATGAAGCAATGTTTCTGCGTCCGGATCATCCATTGGTCAGTTTTTTTAAAATGCAGGGATTTGTTCCGTCTGACGGATACCAAAAAAACAAAGGCAGCGAAATCCCGGACAGACTGGAAAGGCTGAGTGCCGATCTTCTTCCTGTCATCGTCAGTCATGAAGAGGGAGAGTTCCTTTCCGCAAAGGTTATGGGTTCTTCTGCCGAAGAATGGAGCAGGAGGGTCTGCAACGCCTCCGGTAATAAAATTCAGGAGCTGACCCTCAGGGGCCGGAAGGATCTTCTGGCTGACTCCGTTGAGGGTGGTACGCTCGATCAGCTGATCCGGTCCCGGAATGAAACGGGGGTGTTTTTTTATGCTTTCAGCAGGGACAGTTTTCAGAACAGTCTGGACTCTGATTTCTCTCTTTCTTTAAAAAATCTGCTTAATGGCAGGGTCTCCCTTAATACAGAGGACTGGTCAGAACTGGAAGGAATCCGGGAATCTCTGAAGGAACGTTCTCTTCGAAATCTCACTTACAGTGAGTGAGCACAAAGTCCGTTCAGAGCACATTCTGCACAGCGGGGTTTCCGGGCAGGACAGACGGATCTGCCAAGGCGAATCATATACCACGACCAGTCAATCCATGATTCTACCGGGATAATCTTCATTAAATCTTTTTCAATTTTTACTGCATCTTTGGCTTCCGTAAGTCTCATCAGCCTGGAGAGCCGGATGGCATGGGTATCCACTGTGATTCCGGAAGGGATTCTGTAAAGAGTCTGGAGCAGCACGTTTGCTGTTTTTCTTCCTGTTCCTGGCATTTGTATGAGTTCTTCCATTGTATGGGGAATGATACCATTGTATTTTTCTGTGAGCACTGTACAGAAGGCTTTTATATTTTTTGCTTTATTATGGTAAAAGCCTGTGGAAAAAATCACGCTTTCGAGTTCCTCAATACGGCAGGCTGCAAGGGATTCTGCATCCGGATATTTCTGAAACAGAACCGGAGTCACCTGATTCACCCGTGCATCGGTGCACTGAGCAGACAGAATTACCGCCACAGCCAGCTGCCAGGGCTGCTCAAAATTCAGGTCGGTTCCGTTCCAGGGATAGATTTTCTGCAGTATGGGAATGGCCTTTTTTACAAAATCCTCCTTTCTGAAGTCCGGGGCAGAGGAGGGAGGATTCAGCCGGTCAGTGGTCTTTCTGGTCATAATTGTCTGATTCTCTTTTTTTAAAAAACAGTGCTTTACAGGTCAAGGCTAAAGTATTAAGTTAAAAAAGAATCTTACCGATAGCTCATGTATCAGGAGTGCAAAATGGCAATACCCAGGCAAAACCAGTTCGATGCTTATAAAGATACAGAAATCACCACTGCAAATCAGTCCAAACTGATCCTTATGCTCTATGACGGAGCTATTCGCTTTCTTAAGATTGCAGAATCAAAAATGGATTTTCACAGTTATGATGTGGTGAACACAAATATCATTAAAGCACAGGATATCATTACTGAACTTATGGTGTCTTTAAATATGGAAGCAGGCGGAGAGGTTGCCGAAAACCTCCTTAACCTTTATGCTTACATGAAAAAAAGGCTGATCGAAGCGAATATGAAAAAAGATGCCGGTATTGTAAAAGAAGTTATCCGCCATATGGAAACACTTCGTTCTGCGTGGGAAGAGGCCGGCCGGAAAGGAGTTCCTGTTCCGGAATCATCAATGTCCCGCAGTCGTGCCGCCGGAGTGTCTTTTTCTATTCAGGGATGAATCCTGATTACAGTGATTACCGCAGAAAAGCCGGCAGATACAGCAGATTGCTGTATCTGCTTCTGCGAAATCAGAAACGCTGCATTAAGAGGGAGGCCTGGGATCAGGCCGAACTCTTTTTTCCGGCTATCCGCAGGGCTGCTGCTTCTCTTGAAATCCTTTCCGGACGGCTTTCCAAAAAAAATAATAAATTCTTGTCAGAAATTCTGCCTGCCTGTACTCTGAACGTACTGGAAGATTGTATACGACTGAATGAGGAAGCAGAAAATTCATTCCGTTCCGGGGCAGCGGCCGCTTCCAGGGAGCTTTTTATTTATAAAGCTGATCTTGCGATTCTTAAATTAAGGGAAGCAGAGGAATCCGATGAACAAACAGGGTAAAATAATCATAGCTGCCTTCGGAGCAGCGATCGTACTGGTAGTGGCTCTTATGATGGTCCTTGGGGCCTGGCCGGTTGCGGCTCAGACAGCCCGTAAAAAATCCACAGAGGGCAGACGGATCGGTGTATTATTTGGTGTCAATTATATTAACAATTCAGCAGGTATTCCCCCGCTGGACCTTGCCGAAAAAGACGCAAAGCATCTTGGGGATGCTTTGAAAAGGGACGGGCAGTTTGATGAAGTGAAAGTATTTCTGGGAGGCCAGGTTACCGCTACAAACGTAAAAAACGAGCTGACGAATCTGGCCCGTTCCACGAATGCAGACGACACCATTGTACTGTATTTTTCCGGTCATGGTACCACACAAAGGGACACCTCAGCTCCCGATAATATGCGCAATTATCTTGTGATGTATAACCGGCCGCATCTTTCCGACGATCAGCTTGATGACTGGCTGAAGCCTATCAAAGCTAAAAAGACAGTGTGGGTGTTTGATGCCTGCTTTTCAGGTGGTCTGGTTCAGAAAGGAAGGCGCGGAGTGGGGGACGTACCCATTGCAGGCGATCAGCAGGGAGCTGTTATGGAAAACCGGCAGTCTGCTTACTTCACCGATAAAATTCTTGTAGCTTCCAGCGCGGCAAACGAACCTTCCCTTGAAGTTACCGGACGCATCAACCACGGACTGTTTACGTACTATTTTACAGAGGGTTTTAAGCCATCCAACGGAGACCTGAACAGAGACGGGGCCATCACCCTGCTGGAGGCTTTTGAATGGTCCTCCGTAAGGGTTCAGGCAGAAGCTAAGAAACTTCGTCGTGTACAAACACCGCAGATCACCGGAAACGCATCGGGGGTATTCATAGCAGGAACCCTTCCCAAAGAGCCTCCGAAAACTCAGGAACCGCCAAAAGATCAGAAACCTCCTAAAACAGAGGAACCACCTAAGACAGAAGAAACTGCGACCGGTGGATCACCGGTTCCGGTCTTTACTCCTGGTACTGTTCCACCGGTTCTTCAGGATACCGTATCCGTAAATCAGCCGGTTGTGCAGGACCCTGCTCCGGTTGATCCGTCTGAACCTCCTCCTTCTGCAAATCCCCAGCAGCCAGGAGGCGAGGTGGTAATTTATACTACTATATTTGAATCCTATCAGGCAGGTCCGGTTTCCATGAATCCTCAGGATCTGCTTCGCCGTAAAAACCAGAAAGGGCAGAGAAGTGTCCGTGTTGCCCTCTCCGGTCAGGAGCTGGATTCAAAAATAGAATGGATTGACCAGGTAACTCTGAAGCAGCGGCTGGGAGAGGATGTGCCTCTGGGAGATCATTACGATGGAAAGCGGCGGGTGAAAAACCGGGTGGCTGCCATAACCATTAAAAATGCGCCGTCCGGGGTGCATCAGATCACCATTGCAGCAGATGGATATCCAGTAATCATGGAAAGGCTCGGAGTAGAAGGTAAAAAGAAAAATCAGATTTTTGTACCTGCATCGTTATCCGGTTATGGTTCGATTCAGGGAAGGGTTTTTCTGAAAAACTTCGATACACCGCTTCCTGGTCAGCAGATCTGGATGCCTACGGTCAAGGCACCGAATATGATTCACAAAATGAAAAGTGCATCTGACGGCAGTTTCTGGTTTCTGAATCTTCCTCCGGGGGATGATTATTTCCTTAAACCGGGCTTTGGCGCAGACCAGCCTCTGGACGATAAGCTTTTCACAGTAAAGGATGGTCAGGTAACCAGACTGGACGTGGTTCTGAAAGAAGCATCCGGAATGGGGATTGGTCCTTAAGTCAGGGCAGGGAATACTATGATTTTTAAATTTCTTTTATTTGTGCTGCTTCTGTATCTGCTGTATAAGCTGCTGAGCAGGCAGATTGTCATCCATATTCACAGGAAAGATCCTCCGGACCAATGGTTCAGAGGGCGCGACATTACAGGAGAAGCAAGAATTACAGAAGAAAAAAGAAGCTCAGACCGATAATCAGGATATGGGTCTTAGTTTTCTGTTTAAAATTTCAGTAAGGTTTACCACAGCTGCGATGCTTGTATTTCTGGTGTCGCTCGGTGCAGCCTGTTCTTCCATGAATGTAAAAACGGAAGAAGGGCTGCAGGATGCGGAACAGCAGGCAGCCGAAGGAAATTCCGCCGAAGTAGCCGATGCAATTGTCGAAGATTTCGATGAAATTCCGGCTGAGCTTCAGCCAAAAGCAGTAGAGATCCTCAGCAAAACAGAAGGAGAAAAAGGACTTAAATCTCTGGAAGCGGTGATTCAGAAAGACAGCACCCGGAACAGTCCTGAAATACAGTCAGCAGTCAGTAAAGCCCTTATTGAGAGAAATGATCCCGCCGCTCAGGAGATCCTGTCGGCATCCCTTAAAGAAAATACTCTGCAGCTGAACCCGGTGATCATAAATCATTTTGCGTCAGAAGATGATCCGGAAACTAAAATCTTATTTATTAATGAACTTAAAGAAAACTGCGATGCAGGCAGATATCCCGAAGAAAGTCTGGTGGCTCTTGTGAAGACGGAAGATCCGGAAGCATGGGATTATGTAATGGCAGTGGCTGCGGATTCTTCTCATCCTTCGTATCCGTATTCACAGAAAGCACTGGAGCTGCTTGCGGAGTTACAGGAAAAACTGAATCCTTCTGAACCTGAAGAAAGCACTCTTGCCGATATTATTCTGAACCCTGGCAATGAATCCTCATCACCGGTTTTCTATAATGCAATACTCAGTCTTTACAGCAGCGTTCCGCCTGAATATGAAACCGTTAAATCGAAATCTGTTTCCGAGGAAATCCCGGAGGCTGCTGTAAAAAAGCGCAGTCAGGGATCCGCTGCAGGGCGGACATCCCGGGGAAAGCGTACTGATTCTGCTGAAAAGAAAGAAGATACAGTAAAAAAAGAGACTCCTGATCTGAAGAAATTCATACCGGACGGACCCGATGCTGCTGCCCGGCGAAAGGCAGAAAAATCCATGCCAATGGTGACCCATCTGCGGTACCCGCTTCCAGTGAGCGCAACAGAAAAAGAAATTTATAATTACAGAGTAAAAGTTCTGCGGGCGTTTCTTCTGTATATGGGGGAGGATTCCGCCTATGCTCTGGAACGCAGGCTGCAGAATGCTTTGGTTTCCTACAGTCAGGCAAAGCATTCTGCAAAAGCCAGACTGCTGCAGTCATTTTACAGTCAGGGATTCGGTACACAGCAGGAGGAATCCTGGCAGCTGATGAGGAAGGGGCTGAACCAGCCCATGAGCCTTGGTATGATTACTGAAAAAGTTCAGAAAAATTACAGATCCGAACCAATGCGGACGTATGCTGTTTCCATGCTGTTCGGAATTCCCCGCTGGCAGGCACAGCTGCTGCGGGAGATCGTGGCAAGAGAAAAACTCTGACAAACAATTTCTATGAAACTGTTTTATCTGCCTTTTAAAATTCCCGTTCATGCTGCATTCATGGCAGGTATTGTTTTATTTTCTGTATCCTGCGAAGAGCGCATTCAGGGTCAGTTTGGTTTTTCCTCCACCGATGACCGCGGTATTGATGAGCCGGAGCGCAGCCGCCTCGTTGAAACAGAATTCCGGCTTTCTGAGGAAAGACTTCACTTTTATTCTCACGAAACAATCTGGTGGATATACCGGATTGAGGCAGGCCGCTACAGGGATGAAGATCTGCTGATGATTCTGTATGCAGATAATAATACTCCCTCTCCGGTAGAAGTGGAGATGCGCAGGGTAAAGACCATGCGAACCGGTTTTTCTGCTGCCGTGATAAGGGATTATTTCAGAGAGCTGGATCCTGGACGTTATATTCTGGCTATCGCCCAGGATTCCGTTGTGGCGGATTCTGTAAAATTTGAAGTGCACCAGACCCCGGATGAAACGGGTGGTGAATACGATCCGGCCTGGGATAAAGAGGAAGAGCTTCCGGAGGAAAACCCTCCGGATGAATCCTTTTAATCAGTTCCTGGATTCCTGCACAGTACGGATCATGGCCTCCACACATTCCATCGGAGTACCAGGGTGAATCCCGTGACCCAGGTTAAAAACATAACCTGGCCTGCAGCAGAAGCTTTTCAGAATTGATTTTACTTCGCGTTCCGTACCTTCCGGAGTTCCGTAAAGGACCAGAGGATCCATATTTCCCTGAATGGCTGTCTCCGGTGAAATCAGACTCAGCGCTTCTTCCGGTTTCACTCTCCAGTCAAGGCTGATTACATCGGGTTTCTGGCTGTTCAGCTCATGAAGCAGATGAGCGGCATTACCGGTAAAAAGGATTACCGGTTTTTTCTGAGACGGAGAGATTTCGCTGCTCAGTTTCTGCATTGCCCGGATGATCTGCCCGGTATACTGACCGGAAAACTCAGTATAATGACGGGCTGCAAGAATTCCGCCCCAGCTGTCGAAAAGCTGAACTGCATCGGCCCCTGCCTTCATCTGCATGGTTAAATAATTGACTGTAATATCCGTAATCCTTTGGAGAATTTTATGAAATAAATCCGGATTCCCGAACATCATCGCTTTGGTTTTCTCAAATTTTTTAGTGGTACCGCCTTCAATGAGGTAACTTGCCATAGTGAAGGGAGCCCCGGCAAATCCCAGAACAGCAGGTTTCGTCTGCAGTTTTTCATTCCATGTTTTTTCTGCAAAAGCTGAGAGTCTGCTGAGAAGCTCCTTTACAAAAGGGGTGTCACGGTCCGCATCAAAGGAATCCAGAATCGAAAGCTCAGATTCTTTGCTCACTGTTTTTTCAAGAACCGGCCCGCGTTTTTCTTCAAAATAAAGAGGAACACCTGCCCCTTCGAGAGGAGTAAGAATATCAGCAAACATAATCAGTCCGTCTACTGCAAACCTTCTGTAAGGCTGAACCGTAACTTCAAAAGCAAGATCAGTGTTTTTAGTGAGTTCCAGGAAGCTGAGGTCTTTCCGGATTTCGTTATACTCAGGCAGATATCTTCCGGCCTGGCGCATGAACCAGACCGGGGGCCGGTGAGTTTTCCGGCCTGACATGGCCTCAATCAGTATGGGTATTTCCTTATTCATTTTTTTCTTCCTTATATTCTGTTTTTAAGTTCAGTCCTTTGATAGTTCGTAGCCTGTTCCGTGCCTGGTGATGAACATTTCCGGATTATGCGGCGATTTTTCAAAAATTTTACGAAATTTTACTATATAATTATCTATAGTTCTGTTGGTGGGTGATTCTGCCTGAGCATCCCATGCAGAGGCCATAATCATCTGTCTGCTTACGGGCCGGCCCCTGTTTTCAATCAGCAGCCTAAGTATACCTGTTTCCCTTTCATTGAACCGGACCAGATCCCCTGTTTCTGTATGTGTGGCTGTCCTTGCATCAAGATCAATGACGAAATCGCCGATCCGGATATCTTCACTGACCATACGGATTGTAAGCCTGGCCTTTACCCGTGCCAGGAGTTCTTCCAGATCAAAAGGTTTTGTCAGATAATCGTCGCCGCCCGCTGAAAAGCCTTCGAGCTTATCATTGAGCCGGTTCTTTGCAGTCAGAAAGATTACCGGAAATACATAACCTTTGGCGCGGATCTGCCTGCAGAGTTCTGTACCGTCAGTTCCTCCCGGCATCATTACATCAAATATTCCAAGGGAGTAACGTCCGCTTCTTCTTACAGCGGCTGCGAGGGCCGAGGCGGCATCGGGGTAATCGTCGACAGCATAACCATCTGCTTCCAGATTGAGTTTAACTCCCCTGCGGATTCCATCCTCATCCTCAGCAAGCAGGATTCTGTGTGTAAATTTCTTTTTATCTCCTTTTTTCATAACAGACTGGGCTCAGTTTAGGAAACTCCGTTTTTATTTCAAGGATTAATCGGGAAGACAAACCTCAAAAACAGAACCTTCCCCGGGTCCGTCGGAAAGTGCCCTGACGGATCCTCCGGCCTGATCGAGGATTTCCTTAACCATATAAAGACCCAGTCCGCTGCCCCGGATAATACGGGCATCATTTTCAAGCCTGTAAAATGGTTTGAAAATATTCCCAAGTTCCTCCCTTGGAATTCCGGCACCGAAATCGCGAAAACTGATCATCACCTGACCCGGGGAAACCGGACATACGGAGGAACGGATTTCTATGCGGGGATTCCCGGGGCTGTAATGAACCGCATTTGTAAGTATATTGTCTATAATTTTATAGAATAGTTCCTTTCTGAGTCCTGTTGTCAGTCCTTCTGTTATACTGATTTCAATTTTTACTTTTTCTTTTTTAAGAAGAATGTCATTTGAATGAATCCATTCTTTTACAGCAGATTTAATATCTGTCCGCTCACCGGATGAGTTTTCAATGTAATTACCAAGTTCCCTTGCAAAAAGTATATTATTGATCTGGTCTTCCAGTCTTCGGATGTGTTCGACCGACTCCGCAAGAAGAGAGGTTCTGTCTTTTTCTGCCGGCTTTCTTCGTAAAATAGTCTGAATATTAAGAAGTACAAGTGCAAGAGGCGTCTTGAGCTCATGGGTAACTGAATTAATAAAAAGGTCCCGTTCCCGGAGCAGTTTTCTTTCCTTGCGGATGGATCGCATGATCAGTCTGTGTCCGATCAGAATTACTATAATAACAAATAAAGTTTCCGAAACAAGCATTCCGAGCCGCCGGTAATGCTCCACTTTTCTGGAGTAAAGTTCCCCAGGGTGAATTTCATAGTCGGTTGCCGGGAGTGAAGAGAATTTCGGAATAATGTATTCAGGAACGGGGATCGTAGTGATCCCCTGGCGGGCCAGCTCAAGATACACGGAGTCCCGTTCCTTCCGGATATGATCCATTTTTTCATGGTCCATTTCGTAGTAAATCAGCCACCAGAGAAGCTGTACGGTAACCATAAAGCTCAGAACAACCGGGGGACTGATCAGCGGACTGCCCCGGAGTTCCCGGAACAGTTCCTTCAATCCGGCAATCATGACTTTTTAAGAAAATTCACTGCATGTTCAGCGAATGCCTTAACCTGAGCTTCGTTCATAGGAGAGCTTACAAAGCCAACTTCATAACCGGAGGGGGCCAGATAGTATCCTTTTTCAAGTGATTCTGCATGCAGAGCCGCATAGACCTTCATGGATTCACGGTCGATCTGATCAGCACGCGAAGGAGCTTTGTCACCTCTCCGGAACCAGAAGATGGATCCGACGGAGGCAATCTTCCAGCTGAGACCGGCACTATTCACTGTTTCTGCAATGATTTTTGTAAGATTTTCGAGATGGCTGTAAAGGGCGGGGGTGAGCAGTTTTACCTGGGCCAGTCCGGCTGCCATAGCAACAGGGTTACCGCTCAGTGTGCCGGCCTGATAAACAGGTCCGTCCGGGGCAAGCTCCCTGAAGATATCGGACCTGCCTGCAAAGGCCCCTACCGGCATACCTCCGCCGATGATTTTACCATAGGTTACAAGATCCGGTTCGATTCCGTAGTACCCTGCAGCACCGGAAAAGCCGATTCTGAAACCGGAAATCACTTCGTCAAAAATCAGAAGACTTCCGTGGGCCTTCGTAATGTCCCGGAGGAAATGCAGATAATCTGAAGACTGAAGCAGCAGTCCGTTGTTTGCGGGAATGGCTTCAATGATAACAGCAGCAATGTCGTTGCCGTTTTCACTGAAGGTTTTTTTCAGTGCATCGGTATCGTCCAGAGGAAGTACGATTGTTTCGCTTGTAAAATTCGCGGGAACTCCGGCAGAGTCCGGAACCCCGAACGTCACCAGACCTGAACCTGCTTTTACAAGGAGGCTGTCTGAATGACCGTGGTAACAGCCGTCAAATTTTATAATTTTATTACGTTTTGTGAAGCCGCGGGCGAGACGAAGAGCACTCATCACTGCTTCAGTCCCTGAATTCACAAACCGGATTTTTTCAATGCTTTTGACTGTTTTACTGAGTTCTGATACAAGATACTCGGCAAGCAGAACTTCTTCTTCGCAGGGCGTTCCGAAAGTAAGGCTTTTTTCAATCTGTTTTTTTACAGCGCCGATGATTTCAGGGTGACGGTGCCCGGTAATAAGCGGACCCCATGAATTGCAGAAATCGAGATATTCATTTCCGTCTGCATCTTTTACTGTGCAACCTGAACCGGATTCCATAAAAACGGGATCGCCGCCCACAGAGCGGAATGCCCTTACCGGACTGTTCACTCCTCCTGGAATGACGGCTGTGGCTCTTCTGTAAAGTTCTTTGGATTTATCTTTTTTCATTTGCTGACCATGTTTAATAAATTTATTTTCTGCTCAGTTCGCTGAGTATTAAATCGAAATCAGGCACAGGTGCTTCCATGTATATATCGTATCCCCGCTCCCTTACCGCCTTTGTGGTAGTGGGTCCGATAGAGCACAGAATCTGCTGCATTGAGGAACGGTTGTCTGAAATGCTTCCATGCAGGTTTTCATAAAGATCCAGAAATCCGTGCGCAGCCGAAGGGGAACCAAGAATAACGAATGCTCTTTCAGGCAGCGCGGCCAGCTCCTCTTTGTGCCGCATCACACGGACAGTTCTGTAAACCGGAAGTCTCAGTCCCCTCAGGTGGTTTTCTTCCATGATCTGAAAGAACTCTTCCCGGCCTTCGTGGGCAGTTGCTGCAGGGAAGGTTTTCATAGAGGTAAGGGGAGTATTGCTTTTCATGTTTTCTGCGATCAGAACGGCGAGGGAACGGCCCGTTCCGTCCGGACTTACAAAAGCAATGTCTGCACCCGGAAAGAGTTGTTTAAGCACAGTGCCTGTTTTATCTCCGGTAACTCCCCAGCGGATTCCATTGGCAGAGAATTTTTTCTCACGGAAAATTTCTGCGATTCTCCGGGCACCGGGTACACTGAAAACAGAAAATACCGGTTTTTTCCCGGCTTTGATTTCCAGTTCTGCTTCTCTGATCCAGTCATCAAGATCGCGGGATGCTCTGTCCTCCGGTTCAAGGTGTTCGATTCTCAGCAGTGAGAAAATATGCAGTTTTTTACCGGCGTGATCAGAGACCAGTTCCTTCATCCGGTCCTCGCGTCCGGTGAGGATAAAAGGAAGATCTTTTTTAAGTTCATCTGTGGCCGCTTCTGCAAGGAATCCGGGATCAGATGCTTCTCTTACTTTATAATAAGATTTCTTTTTTAAATTATCCTGAGCCTCAGCTCCAAGGAACACATGGAGTCTGTAAATCTGCTTCTTTGTGCTTCCGGAGGAGACTTCTGCTGTTTCGCAGTATGATCCAAGGGGGAGATGACATCCGCCTTCGAGGGCTTTCAGGACGGCACGTTCTGCGGATACCTTGGCCGCTTCGGATGCATTGTGAAGTCTGGAAAGGATTTCTTTTACAGGCTGATCGTCCGCCCGGCTCTGTATGGCAAGGGCTCCCTGTGCCGGAGCCGGCACAAATACTTCAGGAGAAAGGGTGAATACCTGAACCGGATCGCTGCTTTCGGGGCTGAATATGCTCTGATATTCCGGAGTATTAAAGAATCCCTGGTTTTTCAGACGTTCAAATCCGGCACCGGAAAGAAGAATCGCATCGAAAGTATCCTCATTAACAAGGCGCTGTATACGGGTTGGTACATTTCCCCGAAGCATAGAGGTCCGAATCCCTGGCCATCTGAACTGCAGATGAGAGATTCTGCGAACAGAGGAGGTTCCCACAGTACCGTTTGTATTTATATACGGCGGTTTTTCGGAAATAATTTTTGATTTTTTAGCAAGCAGAACATCGAAAGGAGTAAGCCTCTGAGGCATGCATTCTATAACAAGTCCCGGTACATCCAGTGTGGGCATATCCTTGAAACTGTGAACTGCAATGTCTATTTCCCGGGCGAGAAGGGCATCCTCAATTTCTTTTGTAAAAAATCCCTTTCTTTCATCGGGAGTGTTTCCGCCAATATCGGAGAGTGCCACATTCTGCACCTGATCCCCGGTGGTTTTAATGATGATGATTTCTGTTTCAGGTGGATTTTCCAGTTCTGAAAGAATTTTCTGAGTATAATAAGCCTGGGCCAGAGCAAGATCTGACCCCCGCGTTCCGATTCTGATTTTCAAAAGTGTACCCGTTTCCGTTATTCCCTCAGTGGTCTGAAGGTATTAGTATTTCATTATTTTTATGACTTACACAGTAATTTTTCAGAACCGTTTCCAGCCCTTTTCTGTGAATCCGGTTCATTTCTTTGTGGGACTGCAGCGCCCAGTTGTAAATAACATTTTTATCTCGCTGACTCAGATGGGAAAGCCTGTCCTGAAGGAGGTTATCGAGTTTTTCGCGTGCTTTCTGCCTTACATCCGCCTGAATTCTGCGGACAAGATCTGAAGAAAGATCGGCCACCAGATTAGCCTCTATACGGAACATGGCATCAGAAATAAATGAATCCGCTATCTGTGCCGCGATCACACGTTTCTGGCGGTTTTCTTCAAGTTCCATGCGAAGTGTTTCCATGGAAATAAGGCTTACCCCTTCCATTTCCGCAATCTGCGGATCAGCGTCGGGGGGAAGTGCCATGTCCACTATAATCAGTCTTTCCGGAGAATCCGGTATATTCTGGATTCTTTTTATAAAATCTTTTGTTTGTAAAGCATCGGGTCTTGAAGTGGCCGTGATAATGGCTTCCACAGGGCCCAGGCTTTCCGGTTCATACATAAATCTGTCAAAACTTGCTATAGCTGTGCTGAGCCGTGCTGCCACCGGCTCAATTTTAGCAAGACTTCGGTTTACAAGAATAATATTTTCGTTATCTTTGGAAAGGTATTCAGCAGACTGCCGGCTCATGGGACCTGAGCCTATGATTATGACAGCACCCCTTTTTTCCTGCGTTGCCACAGCCGTTTTGGTACCAGTATGATGGCCGTTTGTGAATTCAGCGCCGGTGTGACTGCCGTTCAAAGGTCTGAAACTGCCGTTAACGAAAGCACCAGTCAGTGGCTTTCCGATGCCGTATTTTTCCCTTTCGCGGAAAAGATGTTTGGTGGCCAGGGTGGCAACGGAAATCGGAAGATTAGCCATTGGTATTTCATTGCGGATGCTGCGGGATTCCGCCAGAATATACTGCATAAGAACACGGAGTCTTTTGTCGAGCAGGCCGCTCATCCGGGCATCTTCATAAGCATCTTTTATCTGGGCACGGATTTCTGTTTCGCCCAGCACCATGGATTCGAGCCCGGATGCAAGGCGAAGCAGGTGCCTGAGTGCCCTGCGGCCTCTGTAAGCGTTCGGCATTATACCGGAATCCAGGGCGGGCATTACTTCCAGAATGGTTTCCAGAAAGAGATCGTGGTCATCCGGATTGTTGACAGTATAGATAATTTCTACCCGGTTACAGGTAGATAAAAACATAAAGCCTGTAACCTCAATTCCCCTGGATTTTACAGCTTCGAATATCTGATATGGATTATCCGTCTTCCAGGGAATCAGACTGCGCAGATCACCTGCTTCTTCGTAAGAGAGAACTATGACGCCAATCTGTTTCATAATGAAATTGCAGTATAACTGATTTTCCCCTCTCTGCACCACTTTTTTTTATGTGGTTTGTCAGGGAAATGTCACAAACATCGAAAAAAAGATGATTTTGAGACTCAGTCTGAAAAACTTCAGGTATGCTCCGGATCCATGAGGGCAACAATCTGATTTCTTCCGTTTTTCTTTGCCTGGATCAGAGCCTGATCGGCTTTCTGGTAGGCATCCACAAGAGGGTGGTTGTTTTTAAGATTCAGCTGACACACACCGGCGGACAGGCTGATCCGTATATTCCTGTTTTCGTATTCAAACCGGTGTTCCTGGACTGCATTTCGTATTTTCTCTGCGGTTACCAGTGCTCCGTCAAGCGTAGTTCGCGGGAGATAAATCAGAAATTCCTCGCCTCCCCACCGGCTGAGGATATCGGATGTGCGTATAACGGAGTGTATGATATTGCCTGTTGTGGTAATTACGTAATCGCCTGCAGGATGCCCGAAGGAATCATTTACATTTTTAAAATGATCAATATCCATAATAACCAGACTTCCAGGATTGTTGTACCTCTGCAGCAGGGAAACTTCCTTAAGCATAATCAGCTCAAACTGACGCCGGTTATAAAGACCTGTAAGGGAATCATAGGCGGCAAGGAAAGCGAGTTCCTTGTTTTTTATTTCGAGTTCCTCATTCTGCTTCCGGATCAGCCTGTAAGCCAGAATTCTGGCGGTATTTGCATTCCACAGAACAATGCTGAGACTGACAGCAATACCTGTAATAGTGATTCCGTTGACACGGTTAGAAAGCAGTACAGAAGGGTCCGTCTGAGTCAGTCCGATCAGAGAACTGAACAGAAAATAAAAAAAAGTGTATAATATCACGGAATGAAAAGGTCTGATCAGAAAAAGAAAAGCGGTGATGATGCTGACAACCATATAAGGAGTGATGCTGACGGTTACCAGCTGATCAAAGGCTGTAATGACTGCTCCCGCCAGAACAAAAATAAATACTGTAGTCCATTTTAATAATAATTTAAATCGTAATGAAAGATTATGTTTTCGGAATATGAATAATAAATAAAATAAAATAATGCTCCAGGCTGCCAGAGCCGTGTGAGAAAGCAGGATTCCCTGTTTCCAGACAGCCTCGCTGTTTCCTGAGGGATTTCCGGGAAGAAACATAATTATGTGCAGCAGGTGCACCGCAGTGGCCACAGCACTCAGGGGCAGCAGCCTGCGGACAGTGGTTTCAAGTGCTTCTTCTGCGGTGCTGTTATTCCGTTCTCTGTATTCTGCTGTTAGGCGAAGAAAAGTCATCAGAGTAACGGAACAGGCAGCCGGAACTGTGTCAAGAGATTATTGTCTCAGAGCGATGCTTCCAGAGCTTCTGTGATTTCAGGATACTCAAAACGGAACCCTTTACTCTGAAGTTTTTCGGAAGATACATTGGCGCTGTCAAGAATCAGATGGGATAATTCTCCTATATGACCTTTTAATACAAACGCCGGTACATTCGGAAGAAAAACAGGTCTTCTGAGAATGCGGCCGATTTCTCTGGTCAGCTTCTCGTTGGTAACAGGCTGAGGGGCACAGGCGTTGTAGATTCCATGCATATCAGCATTTTCAATAGCAAACAGAAAAGCGTTGCATAAGTCATCTATGTGAATAAACGGAACAAACTGTTTTCCTGAACCAACAGGAGAACCTGCACCCAGCTTCACAGGCAGGGCCATGCGGGGCAGGGCACCCCCTTCCTTGGCCAGTACTACTCCGATACGGTAAAGAACGGTTCTGATTCCGTAATCGGAAACGGGTGCAGCGGCCTTTTCCCACAGAATCACTGTTTCGGGTAAAAAACCATCTCCGGGAATACTCTGTTCTGTCAGCAGTTCGCTGCCCCGGTCCCCGTAGAATCCGACAGCGGATGCCGATACAAACACCGAAGGTCTGTTTTTAACAGGCTGAAGTGCCTGATACAGTGTTTCCAGGGCTGCAGTGCGGCTTTGCTGAATGATTCGTTTCCGGGCCGGGGTCCAGCGTCCGTCAGCGATTCCTGCTCCGGCAAGATTTATAATTCCGTAAAAGTTTTCCAGAAGGGCCGGATCGAGTTCCCGTTTATCCGGATCCCAGTGAACAGAAGAGCCGCCTCCGGATCGGGACAGAACAGATACTTCATAGTTGTTCTTTTTCAGAAGTGCACTCAGTCTTGTTCCGACCAGACCGGTTCCGCCTGCAATCAGTATTTTCTTTTTTTCCATAAATAACAGAATACCAGGTTACAATAAAACCGAAAATAATTTTTTTTTGTTATTGAAATGAAAAGGGGATATTGTTACTCTAAGAGCATGAATCAGAAAGAACTGCAGGAACTGCTTTCATCATATAGTCATGATCCCACGCGTCTTATGGATATCCTTCTCGATATTCAGGATAAAGATGGTTTTATATCCGCTGAACACTACCGTTCCATAGCCGCCGGACTCGGTATCTCCTCTGCTGAAGTCGAGCAGACTGTTTCTTTTTATCACTTCTTCCGGACAGAACCCCCGGCAGAAGTGAATATTTATTTAAATAACAGCGCTGTAGCGGATATGTTCGGCAGAAGGGAAGTGATGGCTGCACTGGAAAAGGCGGCCGGCTGTTCCTTCGGGGGCATCTCTCCTGACAGGAAAGTAGGACTGCACCATACTTCCTGTATAGGCATGAACGATCAGGAACCAGCTGCCATTATAAACGGCAGAATTTTTACCTTTCTTAATCCGGAATCTGCGGGTGCAATAGTGAATTCCATCCGGTCAGGACTCTCCATCGATCAGATCCACAGTCAGTACGGCAGGCAGGGAGACGGAAGAAACACAAGTGCGGAGCTTTCCTCGATGGTGCGGAATCATATTCAGAAATCCGGTCCCGTTCTGAACCCGGATTATGGTCATGGCGACGGGCTCAGGAAAGCTATGGATGCCGGTGCGGAAAGCACGATTGCTGAAATTAAAAAATCCGGTCTCCGGGGAAGAGGCGGGGCAGGTTTTTCCACCGGTCTTAAATGGGAATTCTGCCGCAATGCTAAAGGAGATAAACATTATATTTTCTGTAATGCCGATGAAGGCGAACCCGGAACATTTAAGGACAGAGTGATTCTCACCGAAATACCGGAACTGCTCTTTGAAGGAATGGCACTGGCCGGTTATGCAGTCGGTGCCCAGGAAGGGATTCTTTATATTCGATATGAATATCTTTATATGAAGAAATTTCTCGAATCTGTAATTTCCTCAATGGAGTCCAAAGGGCTGCTTGGGAATAACATACTGGGAAGCGGATTCAGCTTTCATATAAGAATTCAGTACGGAGCCGGTGCTTATGTCTGCGGGGAAGAGTCAGCTTTAATTGAATCTGCGGAAGGCAAACGCGGAGAACCGAGGGACCGTCCTCCTTTTCCGGTGGAAAAAGGATACCTTGGTCAGCCCACAGTAGTGAATAACGTAGAGACTCTCTGTTCTGCAGTAAAAATCATGATCCACGGGGCAGAATGGTATAAAGCAATGGGTACTCCTGACTCAGCCGGGACAAAACTACTGAGTATTTCCGGAGACTGCGAAAAACCTGGTGTTTACGAAGTGGAATGGGGATTTACTGTCCAGGATATACTGAATATGGCCGGGGCAGGTCCTGATACAGCAGCAGTTCAGGTTGGCGGACCTTCAGGTGCACTGATCGGCCGCAATGAGTTCGGCAGAACGCTGAGTTTTTCTGATCTTGCCACAGGCGGATCCCTGATTATCATCAGTGAAAAACGCGATCTGCTGAAAGATGTGGTTCTGAATTTCACTGAATTTTTCATAGAAGAATCCTGTGGTTCCTGTGTGCCCTGCCGCAGTCTTCCGGCCATCCTCAAACGAAAGCTCGATGTAATACTTTCGGGCAGGGGAACCGAATCTGATCTGCGCGACCTCGAAGCATGGCCTGCTGTAATGAAGCTGAACCGCTGCGGCCTCGGACAGACCGCAGCAAATCCGGTGGTCTACAGTCTGAAAAACTTCCGCCATCTTTATGAAAAACTGGTAATAGCAGACACTCCGTTTTCCAGAGAATTCGACATAGAAAAAGCCACAGCAGAAGCAGCAGCCGCAACAGGAAGAAATCCGGTGCGCCACTGAAAAGGAGATAGAAATTATGAGTCTTGTAGAGTTTAAAATTGACGGTAAAACCTGCATGGGCACGGAAGGATCCTGGCTCATTGCAGAAGCAGCGAAGAATGGCGTTTATATCCCGTCTCTTTGCAATGTGCAGGGTGTTCATCCGAGAGGGTCCTGCCGTATCTGCAATGTCAGAATCAACGGAAGGTTTGCTACAGCCTGCACCACACCGCTCTCCGGCGGAATGAACATTGAAAACAATACCGAAGAAATCAATGAACTCAGAAAGCAGATCACTGAGCTCCTGTTTGCCGAGGGCAATCATTTCTGCCCTTCGTGCGAAAAGAGCGGTCAGTGCGAGCTGCAGGCACTGGCATACCGGTTTCAGATCATGCATCCCCGTTATCCTTTTATGTTCCCTGTAAGGGGAGTTGAGGCATCACACCCTAAGCTGATTAAAGACCATAACCGCTGCATTTTATGTAAAAGGTGTATCCGCGGCATTAAAGATGATAAAGGACGCAGTATTTTTGCTTTCAAAAAAAGAGGGCAGCATACGCAGATCATCATTGATACAGATCTCTCCCATGAAATGAGTGATGAAACAGCGCAGAAATCGGCTGATATATGTCCTGTGGGCGCCATTCTGGTCAGGGAGCAGGGATACAGAGTGCCGATCGGTCAGCGGATTTACGATAAAGAAATGATCGGAACCGGAAATTTATAATATATTTCAAAAACGGAAATTCACAGGTAATCAGTATGTCTAAACCAATTATTGCCACAGCTTCATTAGCCGGATGCTTCGGATGTCACATGTCCTTTCTGGATATTGATGAAAGAATTCTGGAACTGGTGGAGATCGCGGATATAGGCAAAAGCCCTATAACAGATATTAAAAAATTTGATCGTATGTACGATGTGGGAATCATTGAGGGGGGAGTGTGCAACAGCGAAAATGTGCATGTGCTGAAAGAATTCCGGGAAAACTGCAGGATTCTTGTCTCCCTTGGTGAATGTGCGATTATGGGTGGCCTTCCCGCGCTTCGTAACAACATACCCATTCAGGAGCTACTGGCGGAAGCCTATCTGGACGGTCCGACTACAGCAGGTAACAATCCGGAAGGTATTCTGCCGAATGATGAGGAACTGCCGGTTATTACAGATAAGGTGTATCCCTGTCACGAAATAGTCAAGGTGGATTATTTTCTGCCGGGTTGTCCTCCTCCCGCTGATATCATCTGGAAAGCACTTCTTTCCATTATTAAAGGAGAGCCGCTGGATCTCAGTTACGGTCTTATAAAATATGACTGATTACTAAGCTTAAACTATTCAGTTAAACAGGTTAAAATATAAAAAAGGTATAATACAATGGGAAGAAAAGTCACAATTGAACCAGTAACAAGAGTTGAAGGTCACGGTAAAGTCACCATTCACCTGGACGACAGCAATCAGGTAGTGCAGAGCCGTCTGCATATAGTGGAGTTCCGCGGATTCGAACGTTTTGTTCAGGGAAGGCCTTACTGGGAAGCACCGGTGCTTGTGCAAAGACTCTGCGGAATCTGTCCGGTGAGTCATCACCTTGCCGCGGCAAAGGCACTGGATGTAATTGTGGGGGCGAAGGATCTGACTCCGACTGCGGAAAAGATGCGAAGGCTTATGCATTACGGTCAGATTTTCCAGTCGCACAGTCTGCACTTTTTTCATCTGGTGAGCCCTGATCTTCTCTTCGGAATCGATGCACCGCCCGAAAAGAGGAATGTGATCGCAGTGGCGGCGGAATATCCTGAACTCGGGAAGCAGGCGGTCTTTATGCGGAAATTCGGTCAGGAAATCATCAAAGCCACATCCGGTAAAAAGATCCACGGAACAGGTGCCATCCCCGGAGGAATTAATAAGCACCTTACTGCCGAAGAAAGGGACCGGTTTATTAAAGGAGAGGAAAACCTTCCGGGAATAGAGCAGATGATTGAATGGTCTCTTTCGGCCATTGAATTCTTTAAAGGATATTATTCAAAAAATAAACATTTTATAGATACATTTGCTGCATTTCCTTCATCCCATCTCAGTATTGTAAGAAAAGACGGAGCCATGGACCTCTATAACGGAGTTCTGCGTGCAGTCGATTCTGAGGGCAGGCGCATTCTGAATGATGTCGATAATCAGGAATATGCTCATCATATTGCAGAAGGTGTGAAAAACTGGAGTTATATGAAATTTCCTTTTCTTAAACATCTTGGTCCTGAAAAAGGATGGTACAGGGTTGGCCCTATGGCACGGCTTGCGACAGCAGATTTTATTCCTACTCCCCGTGCACAGAAAGCCTTTGAGGATTATCAGAGTCTGAACGGAGGAAAACCAAGCATCTCCTCCATGCATATGCATTATGCCAGGCTTATTGAGATTCTGCATTCTGCAGAAGTAATGAAGGATCTGCTGCATGATCCGGATCTGCTTAAGGACGACCTTCTGAAAAAAGGAACAAAAACCAGCGAAGGTGTAGGTATCATTGAAGCCCCGAGGGGAACTCTCTTTCATCATTACAGAATCAACAGTGATGATCAGATCACAATGGCCAATCTGATTGTTTCTACAACAAACAATAATGAACCTATGAATATGGCGGTGGATCTCACTGCAAAAGCTTATATGGCCGGAAATGCGGAAATCACCGAGCCGATGATGAATGCGGTGGAAGTTGCCATCCGGGCTTATGATCCGTGCCTTTCCTGTGCCACACATGCTCTCGGTTCCATGCCGCTTGAAGTGAATCTTGTGAATTCCGAAGGCGATATCATCGACACCGCATTCAGAGGAAATCTGAACGCAGGTTCCTGTTCCGTGTAATGAAACCAGGTTCGGAATCAGAAATTCAGGAGCAGGTCCGGGTTTCCAGACCGGTTCTGGTGTTCGGTTACGGAAATCCGGGAAGGCGTGACGATGGTCTTGGCTGCAGGCTGGTTCAGATTCTTGAAGAGAAATTTCCGGATACAGAAGATCTGCATTTTGACTGTAATTATCAGCTTAATATTGAGGAAGGTGAGCTGATATCCGGTTATAAAACTGTTTTCTTTGCTGATGCTTCCGTGGCACCGGAAGCGCAGGACATTCTGATTGAAAAAGTGGAACCGTCTGCAGTGAATTCATTTTCCACACATTCTGTCTCGCCTTCCTACATTCTGCACCTCAGTCAGAATCTTTTTCAAAGCAACCCCGATGTATATCTGCTGCATATAAAGGGCTATGAATGGAATTTTGAAGAAGGACTGACCTCTGAGGCTGAAAAGAACCTGCGCAAAGCAGCGGAACTCATGGAAAGTCTGCTGTCAGGTGGCTGAAAAAACGCTTTCCACCAGAATCCTTAAAGCCCGGAATGGCTGCTCAGATACAGGAGTCAGGATATGATGAGTGAAAAAAGAACCAGACTGTTTCAGGAATCACGGAGCGAGATTTACCAGTACAGGGAGGAACCTTTTCAGCTTTCGTCAGGCGGAACTTCTAATCATTACTTTAACTGCCGCAAAATCACCCTTGTGCCGGGGAGGCTGCGCCTTCTGGCAGAAATCATTCGCGACGAAATTCTCTCTTCTCAGGTACCGGAAAAAGATTTTCAGGGAATAGGCGGACTTACCATGGGTGCCGATCCTGTTGCTTTTGCCCTGTCTCTTGCTTTTTTAGACAAAGGATTTACTGTTTTTCCTTTAATAGTCAGAAAGGAGGCCAAAGGGCACGGACTGGGCCGGCGTATCGAAGGGGAGGTGAGTCAGGTAAAAAAACTGATCCTTCTGGATGATGTGGTCACTACTGCCGGTTCCGGAATTAAGGCTCTGGAGGCTTTCAGAGAAAGCGGCATTCAGATTGATACTGCAGTATGCGTGATTGACAGGGAAGAAGGTGGGAGCGAAGCTCTGAAGGTTAAGGGAGTAACCCTTCTTTCTGTTTATAAAAAGTCTGAATTTACCGGCCCTGGTTCTGCCTGATTCGCTCCAGTGCCTGCTTCCGGGCAAGCATGGTTTCGCGCACCTGGTTTTCCAGGCTGATCAGATTCTGTTCGTAGCGTTTCATCTCACCGGCCCTCGAGGAATTACCTGTGATTTCGATTCCAAGCAGAAGACCGCCTGTTTCATTTTTAATTACAGAACGAATGCTGCCATACACTGTGACCGGTGCCTGCATTTTAAAAACAATGTCAAAAGTAAAACCTTTCTGTTTTATTAAATAGTCTTTCAGCTGCGGATTGTCAATGAGCACCCGCATACCACCCCGCGAAATATTTACAACCTTCTGTTTTTCCTGAATAAAAACAGTATTAGAGTCCCTGATTTTGGAAATCAGTGTTTCCGTATTATTCTTCAGATCCTTAAGTGTAAGTTCATCAAAATTCCTGGTTTTGCTCTGCATCTGAATAAAGCCGAGCGAAACCACTGAATTATCATGGGATATATAATTAATCGGGTAAATAATTTCTGATTTTATTCCGGTTCTTTTATAATCTTCCATTTTTTTAGGAAGTTTAACACCAAAAAGTTTTGCTGCATCAATGAAGTCTTCTCCTGCGGGAGAATAGGAAACAGGGCTTTGTGTGTCTGCAATGTAATAGATCCGTCCGCTTTTCCGGATCTCATCGAACAGGGGATCCCGGTGAGAGTAAACGTCAATTTTTGCAAAATCAGCCCTTTTTTTCAGATTCTGTTCATAAAGACTGAAATTCACTTTCACGGAAGTAGGAATATTACTGTTTGTGGCTTCAATTGTATTTTTACTGGTTCGTATATTGGTAATATAAATTTCATCACCTTTCACAGGTATCCTGAAACCTTCCCTTTGTTTCCGGGCTATGAAAGCCTGATCCACGGCCATGACGAAGAGCCCGGTTTTCGGATCCTTTCGCAGAATCCGGCAGCGCAGTTCCAGATACCTTCCGAGGATCTGAAACAGGATAATCGGTCCGGTTTCCGGTTCCTGGGCTTCTGCAGTGTTTATGTACACTTCGTTTTTATCTCCAGGTGCAATCCCGACCACGCGCAGTTCTCTCGCCGGTTCTGTATCTTTTATATACAGAACCCTCCCTTTCAGATGGGTAGTGAGGATGGCCCTGATTTTTTCAGGTGCATTGATCTCCTGGAGTTCTCTTTTTTCCTTCCCTTCTTCCATAATAACGGCTGTATTTTATCATCGGTTTCCAGTGAATGAACTTTTAACAGTGAGCTCCATTATTCTGCTATTTACTTTTTTTGTAAAAAAAGGGGCTACAGGTAAAAAATAATTATTAGGCAAAGTGCCTTATAATTAGGCGCATCCTTTTCTGTTTAAATGAAAACGTTTTTGAATTGCTTATTAATATCGCAGAATGAAACACAAAATAGCAGGACACTAATGAATATTTTTAAAAAATTGAACTATGTATTAAAAAATAGCAAAAAAAGTACCCTGAAAGCAGAAATTCCGTAATATTTTTTTCTGCTTTCAAATCCGGGCACATTTCCTGCATATTACAAATGGAGCACATGAATAAAAAAAAATCTGTGCAAAGGAGCAAAATTATATGTTAAAAAAGAGTATTGCCGCAGCGCTGATTGCCGCTGCCTTCTCAGCCTCCCTATCCGCTGAGGAAGAAGAAAAAAGTAAAGTTACCGTGGATGCAGGAGTCGATTTCGTATCGAATTATGTATGGCGCGGTGGCGATATGTTTACAATGTATGCCGAGCAGAAAAACAAATCTTACGGTAATGCCTCCGGAGCATGGGCTATGCAGCCAAGTGCAACTATCAATATGCCGGTCGAAGGACTGTATGTTGGTTTCTGGGGTTCCTTTGCCATGCAGGGCAGAAATGACGTGGATTCTGATAAGCGATTTCAGCTGGCTCCAGGGGGATCTGACCTGTTTATCGATAATGGCTACATAACAAAAGATGCAGTGGATTTTTCAAATCTTACATCTGTCTGGAACCTCTATGCTGCTGCGGACAGTGATTTTTTCCTTAATGATCCCGCAAATATGCAGGGAAAAGCTGTTCTCGATTACCTTCAGAATTACGGAACACCGAATTACCATAAAGAAGCCAACGGCCTGAAAAGACTGGACGAGGTGGACATTTCCCTTGGCTATGCAACTTCATCAAACTTCGGGGAATTTGATGTAGGTCTGGTGAGTTATGTTGCTGCAAATCCGGTAGCAAAGAACTGGGTTTCCAATGAACTTTATGTGATCTATGCACTTCCTTTTTTCACTGATCTTTCCTTTGCAATGTATACCGATATCGCTACCGCAAGTCAGTATTATCAGGTAGCCTACGAGAAAGCTTTCGAGCTGTCTGAGGGAATGGAAGTTTTCGGGGGAATCGGTGCCGGATACGGAGTAAAGGATCAGCTGCAGGGGCTGCAGGATGTAACCGGACAGGTAGGGTTTTCTGCTCATGGTTTCAGCATCAGCTATAACCTTGCATACAGACCGGATACCCGTTTCTTCGATCCTGATGATCATCAGACACTTCCGCTTGATTTGTACGGGATTTCATCAAAAACTGACGGACTGGTTGCAGACCCACGTTATAACACAGGAATTGCAAATCAGCTTTTTCAGAGTGGTATGAGTGCAGAAATTCAGAAAGCAATCCCCGGATATTCATACACACCACTTCAGAAAATTCCAAGAACACTTGAGTGGGTGGCTATTGGCTACAGCACATCTTTTGAATGATTCTTTCGTCTGAATAAAGTCAGAAAACCCGGTCCTGAAAAGGCCCGGGTTTTTTTACGGATGCGAAGAGACAAACAGTCAGACTAATCCTGCGGAAGCTGCATCCCTTTCTGCCTGCCTGAAGTCCAGACTGGTTTAAAATACAGTTTAATATCTTCCAGATCGGCACGCTCCAGTTCGAGCTCCCATTCTTCTCCGAGAAATGCAGGACGGGAAAGCTTTTTTATGTAAAAACTGAAACTGTCCGGCAGAATCAGTGAATTATCATTGGTTAAGTGATTCGCAGTTACAATACCTTCAGCAGGATAATCTCTGAGTTCAAGAAACACTCTGTCGGTTTTGAAGCCGGTAATAAACCCTTTAAACCGTTTCTGACCTGTGGATTCGATATACTGGAGAACTTTCAGCCGGTACATATCTCTTTCGGCTTCCATGGCTTTTCGCTCCATTTCGCTCGTGTGCCTGCCGAGTTCGGTCAT
This sequence comes from uncultured Leptospiraceae bacterium, assembly GCA_964594095.1. GTDB lineage: Bacteria > Spirochaetota > Leptospiria > Leptospirales > Leptonemataceae > CAZQKZ01. The sequence continues at coordinate 26,390 of CAZQKZ010000013.1, forward strand.
TTCCTCTGGTGAGTAAATTTCTTTTTCTTTGTAAATAATTTTCTGCAGAGCGCGGTGTACGATAAGATCAGGATAGCGTCTTATGGGAGATGTAAAATGACAGTAATCCTCAAAGGCAAGCCCCCAGTGACCGAGGGGTTCCGGCCGGTATACGGCCTGCATAAAGCTGCGAAGAAGAATCATATTAAAAACCCGTTCGAGTCCTTTTCCGGCCGGATGCTTTTTCACGATATCCATCGCTTTTATTACATTTTTCTGATCGGCGTTCTTAAGGCCGGCAGGCACATTATAAATTTTAAAAAATTCATTCAGTCGCTCAGTTTTAGATTCTTCCATTTCCTCATGAACCCGGTAAAGGGTACGGGCCTTCTTTTTGTTCAGAAATTTCGCTGCGGCCTGATTGGCAGTAAGCATGAATTCCTCGATCAGCATGGATGACTTCAGTCTTTTTCTGTAGTGAATTTCCCTGACTTTATCATCTGCTCCCAGTTTTACTGCCGGTTCGGGAATATCAAGATCAATCTTTCCCTGAGATATCCGGGTGTTTCGCATGTTCAGTGCCAGATTCCACATGGAAACGAGAGTCTCTGTTCTGTAAGCATCATCAGGATCTGCGGGTATGTTTCCTGCCAGACCGGCATCAATATCGGCCTCTGCTGAATTGTAAGTGCACCGTTTGTTTACAAGTATAACTGATTTATAAAAATCATATTTTATAATTTTCCCGGTTTTTAAATCCACATCCATTTCGGCAGTGAAGGCAAGTCTTGTTTTTCCGGAAACCAGAGAACACAGGTTTTCAGAAAGAACCGGGGGGAGCATGGGTACCACACGATTCACGAGGTACACAGAGGTCGCCCTGTCTTTTGCTTCCTGATCAAGAGCAGTGCCTTTTTTTACATAATGACTTACGTCCGCTATATGAACAAAGAGCTTTGCTGTTTTTCTGTTAACAGGTACAAGGCTGACTGCATCATCAAAGTCCTTGGAATCCTCCCCGTCGATCGTGACTGTGTAAAGATCCTGAAGCTGTTTTCTTTTTTTCCAGTCCCAGACCGTTTTTTCGGAAATCTCCTCATCCGGATCAGGGGTTTCCACATCCGGATAAACAGGATCAAGATTATATTTCATAAGGACTCTTGCATAATCCGGATCCATATCGGAATCTGTTTCAAATCTTATAAATGATGCGAGCCGGAAATGTGAACCTAAATAATCTATACTTTCTCCGCTCAGTTTCACAATGACTACAGTATCGGGACGGATGCGCCTGAGGGTGTCTGCGGGTATATTCGCAGGCTTCAGTATGGCAGCCAGGTTTCCGGGAGTATCAAGAATCAGCCCTGGTATTCCGCGTCCTGATGCTGTATCAAGAACCTTCATCCGGAATTCACTGCGGGCCTTTTTTCGTATCTGAATGATTTTGCCTTCGAATCTGTCCCGGGAACGGTCAGTCAGTCTTACAAGAATTTCGTCACCTGGCAGGCAGTCCCTTGTTTCTGAATGTTTTATAAAAATATCCCTTGCACCCGCTGAAGCATGTTTTGGAACGGCGAAGACAACTCCTTTGGGACTTACAGAGGCTTTTGCTTCCAGTATAAACGGTTCCCGGATCGTGAGCCTGTTTCCCTGAATCATGACAAGACCCAGAAGCTCCAGTTCTGCAAGTATCAGTGAAGCTTCGCCTGATTCTTTTTCGCGGGTAAGAAATTTTCTGGTTCTTCTGCCGATCGTTCGGGCTTTGCTTTCCTGTTTTGGCTCCAGTGAACTGAAAAAATCCCTTAAGGAGATTTTGTTACCTGCTTCGCGTCCGAGAAGAGAAAGTATTTTCTGTGTAAGATTCTGTTTCATGTTATTTTTTTTCCTGCTGTGGCCGGATCATCCCTCATATAAACAGGGAGCAGCTGTTCCCAGCTGCCTGTCTGACCGGTGTAGTTAAGTAATAAGGCAGCTTCTAAAAGAGAGGCCGCAGAGGGCATACGCAGCGGCATTGTTCTGCTGTAAAAGTCAGTATCTTTAAAAAATTCAGGTATGTCGGTAAACACCGTTCCGTCCGGACATTCCGTTTTCAGAATTTCTGTGATTTCCCGGAGAGTGGCATCGAAAACTGACCGGGAGGGTGATTCAGCGGGCCCGGATTTATCTTTAATTACTGTAAAATAACATTTTGACTGTTTACCGTCAATAGCAAGAGCAGCAGGCAGTGTTATTTCAGGCCGGCGCCGGATATCTGTACCGTAATATAAAAGAGAGTTGACTCCGTATACCGGAATATGCCAGAGCTGTGACAGGTTTCTTGCAAGACTGACTCCGACCCGGATACCGGTGAAGGAACCAGGACCTGTGGAGGTTATGATAAGGTCTGGTTTTTCCGTTCCGGATGCACGCAGGACTTCTTTTACCGCAGGGGTGATTCTGCGAAAGGAATCTCTCATTGCATCGGATGAGAATTCCCAGAAAGAAGCTGAATCTGAGTCCTTAACCACGGCTGCGGCTGCGGTTACCCACAGAGAGGAAGTATCAAGTAAAAGAATCCGGTTGCCGGGGGTCAGTTCCTGGCTGAACGTACTTTGATACTGTGATAATTCTTCTGTCTGCATAATAATCGGGTATTTCAATTTTAACAAGGTATGTCAGTGCCTTTTCAGGGAGATTACATGCCGCCCTCTGCCACCATTCTATAATATGAATTTCCTGTAAGCCATCTTTTACGGCAATTTTCCAGTGAGAGGGGAAACCAAGGTCCTCGGCTTCGGCCGGCTCATTCAGTCTGTAAAAATCATAATGGAATATACGGCACTCAGCCCCTCTGTATTCGTTAAGGATGCTGAAAGTAGGACTGTTCACGGTTTCCGTTACCCCGGCAGCTTCTGCGAGTCCTCTTGTAAATGCTGTTTTTCCGGCCCCCATTTCACCTTCCAGCAGTACGAAAACCGGCAGTGATTCTGCGAATACGGAGTGAAACAGCAGACCGGCTGCCTGTAAGGTTTCTTTTTCATTCTGAGTTTCTGAAACTGCCGGATTCACTGTACCAGTTTTTAAGCGGGGTTAAATTTCCGGAATAAAAAAATTCTTTACAGTTCCTGGCTTAACAGACAGAGTAATACTAATGAAACTGTTCGATGAGTTCGGCGAAGAGGGGGATCTCCTCCGGAAAAACACGATCCGTTCCATCGGGGTCATTGCGGTTTCCAGTGGTTTTATTTTTATCCTTCTGTTTATTTTTATTCTTTTAATTTTCCGGCTGGTTTTCCCGGTAATAAGGTCCGAGTATACTGAATTTCTTCTGCTTCTTATCACCGGAATTTTTTCTTTTTATCTGGCATCCGCCGGGGTTTATTACAGTATTTCCGAGATCAGGATCGGTCACTGGAAACAGATGATGGAACTGAAAGCCCGTTTGTATCTGGATGACCTGATGCTCAGTAATGAAAACGAAATCCATTATTATACTGACAGGAACGGCAACATACTCTGGATCTCAGAAGGAATAACTGAAATCCTCGGATATCATCCGTCGGATGTTGCCGGTAAACCTCTCACTGCCTTTTATTTTGACTCCACGCGAAGAAAGCAGTTCCTGAGTGCCATGCAGCAGAATAACGGAACTGTTACAGATTATGAAGAAATGATGCTTCATCAGAACGGATCCGCTATCTGGGTTTCCACTGATGCCCGTTATTATTACACAGTCAAAGGAGAAATTGCAGGAATTGTAGGTTCAGCGAGGGACATAACAGCCCAGAAAAATGCAAAGGAAAATCTGACGGAAAATGAAATGCTGTTCCGTCTGGTTTCTGAAAACTCACCAGCCGGACTGATGATTTATGATCACGACACCCGGATTATCTACGCAAATCCGGCGTTCTGCACCATTACAGGCTATTCAGGTGAAGAAATCCGAAAGCTTACGATCTGGGATCTGGCACACCCGGAAATTGCTTCGATGGTAAGGGCCAATCTGGAAAAAAGGTTTCAGGGTGACCGGAATGTTATTCTTTACGATAAATTCCGTATTATAAGAAAAAACGGCGAAGAAACAGTGCTCACGGTCCGCAGCCAGGGGGTGGAGTATAAGCGTCGCTTCGCCGTTTTTGTTCAGTGCACAGAAACCAATTCAGAAGAACATAGGAAATTCTGAACCGCGTTTCATTCTGTAAACCAGATACTGAAAATAGCTGAATCGTTCTTTTTCGTTATAATGCATTCTCCTTGCAGCCTCAGGAAGATTATGAAACGGTATCGACGGATACAGATGGTGTTCAATATGGTATCCTGCATTCCACCAGAAAAAAGCAGTAAAAGGGCTCATGCGAAAGGACCTGGTGGTTACATGCTGCCGTTTATGACCATCCTCTCCGTCATACAGATACTCATGCTCCCCGATAGCCCGCGTCGTATTCCAGAACTGAAAGGAAAGCCACGGAAGTGCATAATGCCATATCCATACTTCTGTATTCAGAAAAACAAAAAGGGCAATCACGCTGCTGTATAATGCCAGTCCCAGAAGCACTCTGAAAAAGCCGGGCCGGACCCCTCTTGTGTCGCCGGAAAGGATCTGGTTGCCAATGGAAATAAAAGCCATAAAAAAAGTAAGCTGAGTGTAATGCAGCAGCGTTCCCAGAATTTTAATAATTACAGAATCAGAATTAAAATACGATGGGTCAGCTTTGGTGGTATTGTATGTATGATGCCTTTTATGGGCCAGACCATAAAAAGGATACGGGACCGCCAGGGGAACAGCCATCGCAGTTCCGATGACCAGATTCAGCGGAGTAAAACGGATCAGGTGTCCGTGACTCATTTCATGAGCAAGAACCATAAGACCGGACATAATAAAACCCAGAGTTATGATTACCGGTATACCGATAATCCAGGGCATAAAACCCGCGATCCCGGTTCCCAATGGTCCGAGGCTGCTCAGGATTGCGACCGGATCGGTATACAGCAAATACAGCAGATAGTGCAGAAAACCAGTAAGAGGGAGGATAACCACCAGCCTGATAAGGTAAGGCCCGAGCCTTTCTTTATTCAGTTCGTAGATATCCTCCCTGCTTAGCCTGGGACGTTCGATAGTTGTCTTTTGGTCTGTTTCCATATCTTTGTTCTCCAGGTACAGCATGCACGGATATGGAAAAAAATCAAGCAACTTTCAGAAACGGATCAGAGTTCCTGCCGGATAATCTGTTCGAATGCTTCAAACGGCATAGCGCCGCTTACAAGTCTGCCGTTAATAAAAAAGGCAGGAGTTCCCGTTACACCGGCTTTTTGTCCTTCAGCGATATCGGCTTTAACCACTTCTTCGGTTGCAGGATCTTTCACGCAGGTGTCATAATCATTCAGGTTAACTCCGAGTTTGCCTGCAAGGTTCCGCAGATTCGGCCATTCCAGAATTTCTTTGCTGTTTCCGACTTCTGAGAAAACGCCGTCATAGAATTTCCAGTAAGATTCTGTGCTTTGCTTATTTACACAGACCGCAGCGATATGAGCCCTCATTGCATTGGGATGGAAATCGAGAGGATAATGCTTGGATACCCATTTAACTTCGTTACCGAAAGTGCTCATGATTTTCTGATTTACATCCTGGGCTTTGCGGCAGAACGGGCATTCGAAGTCAGTAAATTCAATAATAGTTACTTTACCATTCGGATTTCCCCGCACAGGGCTGCTGCCAACGGCAACTTCGATTCTTTCATAAGGGATACTGAGTTTGTATTTTTCCTTAAGGCGGTTCATTTCTGCGGCGAACACAGAGCGTTCATTTTCACGCATCAGCATCTGCATTACAGCACCGCGGACATCACTCAGTGGTTTGTCCACCCGGCCTGCGTTTTTCAGCTGATTATAGGCATTTTCAATCTGAGCATCCGAGGGAATAGCAGCTTTACTGACCATTTCCTGGATAAAATCTTCAGAGGATTTGCCCGCTGCTTTGGCTTCCATTTCGATAATCTTCTTATTGGCGAGTTCCTCGAGCATCTCAGTAACTTTGGATTCATAATCCTTTCTGAGTGCAGCATACTGCTCAGGAGAATCTTTTTCGAGATCTTTTTCGGTCAGTTTACGACCGTTAAGTTCGACATAGGGGCCTTTACCGTCACAGAAACTGAGGAGCAGCAAAGGAAGAAGGAGTGTTGCAAGTTTGATTACTGATTTCATTGTACACAAATCTGCCGATAGCCCTGGAATTTTCCATTAAAAAAACAGAACCCGGAAGTTAAAATTCGTTAAAACGGAAATTCGGATGCATCCGCTGTCAGAACGGCCCCTTGGTAATCCGGTTCACAGACACGAACCGGAGAAGCATCTGTACCGGTTTGTTCACTGATTTTACGGATAAGGGACTGGACTCCTTTGACAGCTGTGGTTTCGGCTGCTTTAGCATAGTAAATTAAAAGTCCAGGGCCGGAACCGGAAACGGTAATTCCCAGGCAATCCGCTTCCTGAATGGATGATTTTAAAGGTGGATACAAAGGTATATGACGGCCTCTGTATTTTTCATGCAGCTGGTCTGAGCTGGTAGCCCGTATCAGATAATCTGAATTACCGGTATGCAGGTATTCCAGCCATAAAAGACTTCCTTTAATATTGGCAAGAACATCCGACATTGGGTATGAGGCTGGCAGCTCTTTTCGGCTTTGGGCAGTGGAAACCTGAAAAGCAGGAATGACTACCGCAAGGCCAAGGTCTTCCGGCAGTTTTTTACTCAGGATGACCGGTTTCTGACCTTCATTGTATACACTGAAAGCAAAACCCCCGATCCGGGCCGGTACCGCATTGTCGGGATGTCCTTCAAGCTCCGTCAGAAGGTCCAGTTCCTGCTGCAGGGAGAGGGCAGGCATTTCTGTGGTGGTTCTGGTAAAGTGGGCTGCCGCCATGACCCCGGCCGTCAAGGCACAGGCAGAGGAGCCGAATCCGCTTCCAACGGGAAGGTCCATTCGGAATTTCGCAGATACTGACATGAACCGGTAGTGGTTTTCCGGTATGCCTGCTTTTTCCATAGCTGCCAGAAAACCCGTCCGGAACAGATTCTGATCTGCCTGCAGGCCCAGATCCCGGCCATTTTCATTGAAAACTTTCCATGAATCGGGAGAATTGTGCAGACTGCACCGAAACCAGGCATACTGATTGAGTGCAAGACCAAAAAGGTCAAAACCCGGTCCCAGATTGGCACTGGTGGCAGGGACTTTGATTAAAAAATCATCCATACTATTATAATCAGGGGATCAGGATTGATTTGAGTCCATAATGCAGTGGCCTGAGAACCGTGAACCGGATTCAATCTGAAGGTCCGGAGTGCGTATGTCGCCTGTAAGGGAACAGTTCCGGTAAAGATCAATTTTCTGCGTGGCCGTTACATTTCCTTTTAGTCTTCCCTGAAGAGCAAGGCTGCCTGCTTCGATGTCTGCTTCGACATCCCCGGTTGGCCCGATAAACAGCTGGCCGGATGTTTCTATATGGCCTTTAAATACCCCGTTAATGCGGAGTTTATTTTTAAAGCTGAGTTTTCCACGGAAGATTATGTCGCTGCCGAGGATTGTGTCTGTTCCGGAATCGTTCATGAGAAGGACTTACGAAAGGGGGCTGTTTTGGTCAAGGTGAAAACGGAAATTCTAAGCATTCTAAGAAAAAATGCCGTTAATCTGAATGGTATGCAGCATCTCAGTGACTCAGATTTACGGTCGGGCGGACCCAATTACTGGAAAGTAGGTAGCTCCAAAATTGAGGGCTATTATAAAAATTACAGCATCACCACGGATGCCGGTGACCAGATAGAAGTGGATTTTAATTATTCCCGTTCTCTGGCCAGAATTCTGCTGCGGTTAGATGCGGAAAACGGACGGGAATACATAGCAGTAATAAAATCCGGTACTATCATCCAGGAAAGGGAGCTCTCTTCACGCAGAGCAGTGAATATGTCTTTCCGCATGGAACCGCAGCTTCCGTATTTCCGTATACTTCAGGATGAAGCCCTTCTGCGTACTCTGGGAGGAGTCTACGGGATTCCGGTTCAGCCCGAACGTAAAGCGGGCGGGGAGGCTCCTTCTTATTACGGACCGAACGGAAATTTTGAAATACCCAGCCGGACTCTGGCATTGTTTACCAGAATCCGCGAGCATCTGAAAAAGAAAAAGGAACAGGAAGCAAATCTGGAGACCTGGTGGGAACGGTTTATGTTCCGGCTTCCGGATGAAGCTCTGGATCTCGGACTTGGGGCCATTCTGATTCTTGCCTATCTTCAGGGATATCTGAATCATACTTATTTTATAGGATTTATTGGTTTCTGGGGGATTTTTTCCGGCGCCTTTGACTGGCTCTGGAGGCAGAGATCTCCCTTTCTGCCGAAAGTGGCCGCTTTGCTTGCTCTGAGCGGACTGGGGGTCTGGCAGCAGGTTCAGTACAGGATCTGGAGTATCTTTATCTGAGGATGCTGAAAAAAGGCTTGAGTAAAATAAGGAAGTCTTTATTTTAAGGATAAACTATATGGCCCTGAATACTGAAGATAAATCGTCCCTTGCCGAAATTAAGCAGAAGTACATCACCTTTTCTCTTGGTGAGGAGGAATATGGCATTCCTGTGCTCCAGGTGCTTGAAATAGTTAAAATTGATGATCTCATCCACATACCTCATGCCCGCGATTACTTCGTGGGGCTGATGGATATCCGCGGTCAGGTGCTTCCCATTATCGACCTGAAGAAAAAACTGGGGATTCATCTTGAATCACTGCGCGGCGATATGGACCGGGCTATTATTATTCAGACCGGTGGTAAAAAAATCGGTCTTTTAGTTGACAAAGTGTCCCATGTAATCCGGTTTCCTCCCGAGAATATTGACACCGGTCCTCCTTCAGTGAAATCAGCAAGTTCCCGTTTTATTTTCGGGGTTGGTAAAAACAAAGAACAGTTTGTTGTACTGATGAATCTCGAAAATCTGTTTACCCAGGAAGAAATAGAAGGCCTTTTCTCCTCCTGAAAATTTCTGTTTACTTTTCTTTCAGCTGTAATTAACTTCATAACTGAGGTCTGGTTATGAAGCTGAATACAGGAAAAGCATCCGCTGCCGCAGTAAAAGAATATCAGAAAGTCCGGAATCTTTTTTTTGCACTTCCGATTCGTTCCAAACTTTCCGTATTTGTCGGTTTTTTTATTATTATCACAGTTTCCGTAATTCTGCTGATTAATCTCGATCAGCAGAAAAGAATTCTGAATGAAGGATATGAAAGAGAGGCGTCCGTATCCCGGAAATTTATTTCTTCCTATCTTCTGGAAATTGAGGGTATCTCAAGAAACCTGATCCATGCAGAGCAGTTCCGCAGCCGGGTAGCCAGGCAGACGGAAGCACTCCGGATTTACAAAGCTGTGGAAAGCCGCACCGAACAGAAGAAAGTAAAAGTATTCGGAATGAATACTTCCCTGTTCGGGGCTCTCGGAAAAGAAAGGGTGACCATCGTTCGTGACACCTATTTTTCTAAATATCTCAGTCCGGGAGACATAGCCGAACTGGAACGGAGAGTAAGGCTGCAGCTTCAGTCCGCCACCGACGAAAAGGCAGGCACTCAGGCTTATAATAAACTGCGTGGTATTGCAGCCGAATATGTAAAGGCCGAGTGGGTTTATACGGAAATCCTCGGGAATGCTCCTCCTGAAAATTCTGCCGACGCGGTCAGGAATGATTTTCAGAAAAAGCTGGAAGAAGCTGCCGGTGAAATGCATGCGGCAAGATCCCGGCTGAATACAGTTACAGCAGCTGTGATTTCGCAGTCCGCGAAAGCAAGAATAAGTGAAGCCGGACTTGATACCGGACGGTTCAGAATACAGTCCTTTCCTGCCCGTTTTAAGGCTGCTCCCGTTTACGAACCGGCTCTCGATACTTCTGTATTTGATCCTGAAGCAAAGCTGAACAGTATTCCCGACTCCCCTGAAACATCCGAGGATCTGAAACGAATGGCTCTGCTGTTTTCGCAGAATCCGTGGTCCGCAGCCGAAGCATCAGAGACTGAGGCAGAATACGGAGGGATGTCGCTTCAGATTCTGTACAACCCGCATTATAAATATCCGGTATCTTCATTCAAGGCTGAATTACTGAATCAGGCCAGAAAGGAAGGTAATTCTGAATTAAAGAAATTTCTGGATGCCGATGCTGCAGTTTCTGCGGAACTGAGTCAGGTGGCACTGGCAGTTTCCGAAAGACTGAAAATTCTTAAAAAAGAATCCGTAAATACTCCTCCTGGTCAGGATGAAAAGTTTATTAATTTATATAAAAAATATCATTCCCTTGCAGAACAGAGAGAAGAAGCCTTAAAAAAATTTAAACAAGAAGCAGAAGAAAAGTATACTGATCTTGCCGAAGCTGCAGGAAGCCTGAGGGACAGTGCGCTGGAAGAACAGATTATTCTCTGGTACGGTCAGACAACACGCCCTGCCGATGAATCCCTGCTTACCGGTGAAAAGCAGCAGAAAAACCGGGATGCCAGAAAAGCCCTGCGGAACTGGATTTATTCAGGTTCTTCAGAAACCCCTCCGGAAAGCCTGAAAGCCTGGTATCCGGACGGAATCATCAGTCTCAGCCGGAGCGAAGCAGAGGAGCTTCTGTGGAGACTGGATACTCTGCCTTTACTGTCCGAGCCGGGAAATGATGCTGTGTCCTTTGTACTGTCAGAAGGTCTTTCAGCCGTAATCCGGACCATTATTGACCGTTCTCCCGGTGTAGAAGCAGTAAGTCACAACCGGAATCGCTCCCTCCTTACGGCCCTTTTCATTGCATTCATTTCTGTGGCGGCTGCATTCTATGCTGCTGGTTTTGTAATACAGAAAATCCGAAAAATCATCAGCAGTGCAGAGCAGGTCGGTAAGGGAGATCTGAAAATTGAGTTTGAATACGGCGGGGCGGATGAGTTCGGCCATCTTACAGATGCACTCAACAGCATGGTGAGCGGTTTAAGAGACCGTGAAAAAATCAAAGGCATTCTGGGAAGTATGGTGGATCCGGTTGTAATCGGTGAGGCTATGAAAGATCTCACCGCTCTGAAAAACGGAAAGGTGACTGACATAACTGCATTTTTTTCTGATATTGCCGGTTTTTCCACGATCAGCGAAAAGCTGAGCTCTAAAGAACTGGCTGCTCTCCTGAATGAATATCTTTCCGCCATGACACTGATTCTGAAAGAACATGAAGGTGTCCTCGATAAATACATTGGAGACGCAATCGTAGGAATATTTAATGCTCCGGTCCCGGTAAATGATCACACCCTGAAAGCTGTGAAGGCATCGTTACGGATGCATGAGAGACTGAGGGAACTGAAAGCAGTCTGGACCCAAGAAAACCGTTATATTCCCGAAGCAAGGACCATGACCTTCCGGGTCGGGCTCAACACCGGTCCTGCAAAAGTTGGTTTTATGGGAACAGATGCTTTGGCTTCCTATACAATGATGGGGGACACAGTGAATCTGGCTTCGAGGCTGGAAGCAGCAGGCAAAGATTACGGAGTCAGTCTGCTTGTTTCCGAAGCAGTCTATAATCAGGTGAAAAACCATGTCTTTGCCAGAAAAATGGATCTGATCCGGGTTAAGGGAAAGAATGAACCGGTAACAATTTACGAAATTATCTCTGATACCGATGAACTGCCGCGGGGAGTGAAAGACAGCGCGGCACTCTACGAGCAGGGATTGAATCAGTATCTTCTCAGGGACTGGGGCGGAGCCATTCACACATTCCATGAATCCGAAAAAATCAGAGGCAGGGAAGATAAAGCTGTGCGGCTGCTGATTGCAAGGATTGAACATTTCAGAAAATCGCCTCCGCCGGAGGACTGGGACGGGGCATTCACAAGAGATCACAAATAAAAAAAATGAAAAAAATTCATGCTGACTGTAAACTCAGGTCAGTTTTTATCCGTATAGATCAGTAAGGGGAAATTCTCTTATCAAAAGGAATTGATGCAGGAGGCCCGACATGGAAGTACAGGGAATTCATAATTTACACCCAAGAGCACCGGGGCGTACCCCAGGGATCACAGAACCTACAGAAGAACAGAAAAGTGTTCAGAAGACGATCGATGTGGCGGAAGAAGCTGAAAAAGCCAGGAAAATTCAGGAAGAAAGGGCCAGGCTGGTTCTGAAGCCGAAAGAGCTTACTCCGGAAGAAAGGATGCAGCAGGTCATCAGCCCGGATGATATCAAAAGGCTGATGTATATGTATGCATTTGCAGTCCGGGGACCCAGAACCGAAGACAATGATCCGCTGGAACCAGCCGGTAGAACCGTTGATCTGAAAAGCTGATCAGCGGACCGGCATTTCAGCAGTGATTTCACCGGATTTTTCTGATTCTCCCCCGTTTTCTGTGAAGGCAGAAACAGTAATATAATGTGCCGCTCCTGATCTCAGGAAGGGGTGATTTCTGCGGAATTTACCTTCTGTCACAGTTTCCTGTTCGATTCTGACATTCGTTAACCGGAATCTTTTTTTCCTGTGCAGTTTTCTTTTCAGCAGTTTCGGGTCTTCCTTCTGAAGCCTTTTTTCTTCAGGGGTCAGGATCATTTCCAGCTCCCTGTAAGGGATTCTGAGTTTTGTTTCCGCTTCCCCTGGCCGAAATCCTATGTAAATATTATATCCGCCGGTTTCCATCTGAGGATCTGAGCTCTCAGACCATTCTATGGTAATGGAATCGGGCCCTGTCAGATCCGGAACCACGCGAAGTCCGGAAGGCCGGTCAGGTCTTTCTGTGGTTTTCTGCTCTATGGTGATTTCCTGCAGCCGGGGAGTAAAGCGGCCTTCGGAATCGGAACGAAGTTCTGCTTTCCACTGGATATAATCAGCATGTCTGATTCCGCTTTCTTTGCCCTGAACCCGGATCCAGGGATAATTATACTCCGGCGCATTGGCTGCAAAAGGACTTTGGCTGTAACGGATAAAAAAATCAAGTTTTGTACCAGGAGGTTCATCGCCTTTGTAACTTAAACCGGTAAAGGTCATCCGGCCGTCTTTTCGCAGTACAATAACTTCAGACAGGGCTGTCCCCCTTTTCTGAGCCGGATACATCCCCTGAAGATCAAGAAAAACCGGATGGTAGCGTGAGCGGGGAGGTCCCTCCTTTTCATCGGACGGAGGGATCACCGGTTCTCTGTGAACTGCAAATTCATCCATGATACCGATATAAGACTGCCCGAGGATAATGGGAGACCGGTCTGCGGGATGGAATGACAGCAGCATTTTTTCTTCCCGGAACTGTAAGGACCATGTGTCTTCCTCCTTACCATTGATATAAAGTCTTATAACGGGAGATTCGGCTTCATAACGGAGAGCGATATGGTACCAGTGATCGGTTTTCAGTCTTGTTACGGATTTCAGAGAAGCAGAGCGGAATCTGCCGTCGGAAGACTCCAGCATATTATGAAAGTCCGCGGTGAGTCGTCCGTCCTGAATGGAGATTTCCATTCCTTTACGTATACCGTCAATCAGGCTAACCCGGGAAAATATCTGATTTTTAGAATAAAAATAAATTGGTTTAATCTGCATTTCCAGTGTAAAGCTTTCATGCAGAATTCCCTGTCCGGGCCAGAGCTCAGCGGGGGAATGGATCAGAATCCGGTTACCCGATCTGCTGAAGAGGGCTGACTGCTTACCTGCCCAGGAATCAGCGGAGATATTATAATCCGCATTGCGGACTGAGTAATGACCGGCAGCATCTTTCAGGGAACGGGGGAGATGGTTTTCAAAATCAAGATACAGAAGCGGATTTATCCTTTCAAAAAGACTCACCGGTTTCAGTTCCAGACCCTCCGAAACTGCAATAAGACCATCCAGACGGGCCGATGTACGGAAGGATTCCCCGTTCCTGCCTATGATCCGCTTCGATTTTTCAAATCCGTGGGCCTGCAGGGAGGCTGCGAAGGATAAGAGCAGCAGGAAGGCAGATATTCTGTATTTTTTATGGAGAGGACCGAAAGCCATACATTCACAGTATCGGAAAAAATGCAGAATTCCGAAACAGGAACCTCAGTGACCCGGAAATACAGTTCTGCGGTATTCCGGTGGAATGGTTTCCAGAAAGTTCAGCAGAGCCAGCTGAACGGGCACCACAAGCCGCTCTTTTGGCAGAAAGTCAGAGATGGAATCTGCGGTCCTCTTACAGGATGCTGTTTCGAGTCTCCGGAAGAGGGTTTCCCAGCTGCGGGTAAGAATCTGCCGCCGTTCTTTAAGAATATCGGAATAGGTCTTCAGGGAAGCTGCAGCCACTCCGGAGTCGTAAAGAGGGGCACTCAGAACTGAAATGCGGGACTGAAGTCCTTCTGTAAAAAGACTGTGTTCTTTTTCCCAGGCAAGGTTTTCTGCATCCAGAACTTCCTTTAGTGTTTCCAGTTCCCTGGTCTTTGTTTCAGGGTCCAGAGAGCAGATTTTTTCTGCGGTTTTCTGCATTCTTAGAGTGAGCTGATTCTGCCAGTCCTTTTCCGCACGGATGCTGAGATCTTCGATTAAACCCCGGTCCGGTTCCCGGGCTGTATGCAGCTCTGCAAGGTTTTTTAAATAATCAAGGGAGCCAGGATCCGGGGTGATCAGCAGACCTTCTTTTCCATGGATTGTAATAAATAAGGCGGAAAAAAAAAATACGGAGAGGGTGTGGATAAAACTGAATCGAAGCATAAATGTATGAATCCGCGGTTTATGAGTTCCCTTACAGTAATGGGCCGGGGGGACCACCTGGCAAGTCAAATTAACACCGATTATCATTATTTTACATGTAACCGAAGAAAAAATTATTTCCAGATTTTATGATAGTCAGAGAACTGATCCTATGACCAACAGATATTATATTTCGATTGTATCAGCGATGATTGTCTTATTTTCCGGACCGGGTATCCTGTCCGCTCAAGAAATGGTTACTAAGGAAGAACAGCGTACCGTTCCATCCACTTTAAAAGAGATTGTGCATTTTGTACTGGAGAATAATAACACTGTGCGCCTGCAGCAGCTTGAAATCCTTAAATCAGATACTGAGAAAGAAAAGGACGATTCTTTATACACTCCGGTGGTACGTTTTTCTTATCAGGGCTTCAGTAAAACAGACAAGGAAACGTCTACCAGTATTCTTCAGGGAACAAAGACAAACCAGAATACTTATCAGGCTGGAATCAGTAAACTGTTTTCAACCGGGACTTTCGTAGATCTTCAGGTCCAGGATCAGCGGTTCGATAACAACGCCGGGGAGGGGCGGTTCGCTACCGGTCTGGCAGCTTCTTTTGCTCAGGAACCTATACACACCGGGTCGGTACAGGTGAGTGTAAGCCAGGAGCTGCTTAAAAACTCCTTTGGTTATTCCCTGCGCAGAAAATCAGAGATTGCACGTAATGTCTCAGCTATTCAGAGGGAGGCCACAACATTTGTTCTCAGCCAGCTGGTAGTGAAGGCTATGATCGATTACTGGAATCTCTCCATTGCTGAAGAAGCCGTAAAGACTCAGGAAATACTCCTGCGAAACACAGTCAATCTGAGGAATATCACTGCGAGGAAAACCACACTGGGACTTGCGGAGGCATTTGAAGTCAACCAGTGGAATGCTTTACAGGCTCAGGCCGAGACCGCACTGCAAAGGGCCATTCTTGACAGAAACAATAAAAAGAGAGAGCTCCTTCGGACTATGAATCTCGATCCTGCCACAGAGCTGACAGGCACAACAGCGCTTGCTGTAACTATGCCCGATAATCTGAATCCGGAACAGGATATTCAGGACGCCTGGGAAACAAGACCAGATCTTAAAAACATATCCCTCCAGAGAAAAAATGCGAAACTTGCTGCCGAA
Organism: uncultured Leptospiraceae bacterium; assembly: GCA_964594095.1. GTDB lineage: Bacteria > Spirochaetota > Leptospiria > Leptospirales > Leptonemataceae > CAZQKZ01. The sequence goes on from CAZQKZ010000013.1 coordinate 42,186, forward strand.
ATGGCTCAGAACAATCTGCTGCCGTCTGTTACCATCGCCGGACGCTATGCATCTACCGATAAAGGCCGTCATGCAAGGACGGCCTATTATGAAGTGCCAAACGGGAAGTATCCGGAATCTGCAGTGGAATTTAAAGTACAGTATCCGATCGGCGATGACGGAGCACGGGTGGATGCAAGGAATGCTAAACTTGCCCTGAGACAGCTGGACATTCAGGAAGAAGACATAAAAAGAAAAATAGAAGATGAAATCCGTAACGGCTATGATAACATAAAAGCATCCTATGAAATTTATAAAAAAGCGGAATATGCATCTGATCAGACCGAAGACTTCTATAACAGACTTGTGGCCCGTTACCGGCAGGGTCGTTTTACTGCAGAATCAGTAAAACAGGCCCTCGATGCATTGGTTCAGTCAAGGATGAATGTTCTTTCAGCAAAAATCGGGTTTAATATCGCTATTGTAAATTACGATATGATCCGCAATAAAATCTGGGAAAACTTTGAAGTGGATATCGAGTCGGTTCTGGACCGTTACTGAAATCAGCCTCAGAAACTGAAAATCAGCCTGCCCTCAATGCCCCCGTCAGAAGGGTAGGCTGTGAATCCGATCAGACGCCCTTCTTCTGCTTTTTGACCTGTATTTTTCCTTTTTCTGTTTTCCTGCATAAGGAAAGCCGCCGCAGCTTCTGTTTCTGCAGATCGGGGTCTTAGTACTGCAGCATCAATGATATGAACCAGATAAATTGCGGCTGCAGCACCGAATCCGGCATTCATGGCTGCAAGTTTACCTTGGTACTGCGTTTTCATTGCGTTGTGCTGCATATAACTTACGTAGCTTAGATTTTCAAGGATTGACTGATCGGGAATCAGGTTGCCGGACTGGGAATAGAGCAAAGGATCATTAAAAAGCCGGAACAGAAAATCTGAATTCTGCGCTGCTGTGATCCCTGCTGCCTCGGATGCCGAGGAAAAACCGTAAGAAACCGCTCCTGTAAATCCCGCCATAAGAAGACTCCCTGAAAGCCAGTGACCGCTGCGCAGCTGATCTGCTCCCGGGATCGGAGTGGTCCAGCTCCATGTGTCTGAAGTTTCTGTAAAAAGGTGAGCTGTATAAGCAACCAAGGCTGCCCCTGCTGCTCCCTGCCGGACTGCGTTCTGCTGATTATATGTTTTTCGGTAACTGTTAAAATTGGAACCGGCAATCATCTGGACCGCAAGCTTTGATTCAGTGTTTGTCAGATATGGTGCCGTAAGACTGTAAAAAACCGGGTCCTGAGTCATAAGGATGAAAGGATCAGATGCAAAGGCTGCCTTGGAAGCCTGCATAGACGCTGTTGCTGAGGCACCGGTTCCTGCTAACCCGCTGAAAGCAAGAAACCAGGAGCTTCCCGTCAGATAAGAACCTCTGTACATGGCAGGAAGGCCCGGAATCAGCACCATCCAGCGATTTCCGACGGATTCCTTCTGTTCCGAATCGGTTTCTTCCGGCTGACTGTCCTCCGGCGGAGCTCCGATTCTCGCGGGCTCTTTCAGCCCTGGAATTCTTCGGGAGGAGGACGAAATCCTTATACCATCATCTTTCACAGTGAGCTGCTGACTTTTTGTATTGTGGAGTCCGCCGGGATTTTCAGCGAGGAGACTGAAATTTTCTCTGGGAGCTTCCTTATAGGCTACGGTAACTTCCACTTTACCATCATCCCGGATTTTGCGAGTGATGACCGGTATATTTTCCTGGTTATTCGTAATTTTAATGTCTGTTTTATCGTCAATGTTTTCACCTTCAACAATAAGTGTCTGGGTTCCCTTTTCTGCATTAACCTCACCGGCAGTAATATTCCGAACTGCGGGTTTTGCTGTGCTGACAACTTTATAAGGTTTCCACGGAGTCCAGGCTGATACTTTGCCGAATTTATTAACTACGCCCACTCGGTGGTAGTATTCTCCGGGTTTCAGATCAAGCTCAATTCTGTTTTTATCTGTTACTTTACTGAATACAGTTTCTCCCTGTTCTGTCCGGATCTGGATTTCATAGTTTTTGGCTCCTTCCACCTCTGTCCATTCGAGATGCAGTTTTTCTACAAGGGCTTCCTTAAGGGGCCCTTCCTCGGCCCGGTTCACTGCAGGGAATAAAAGAAAGGCCGCAGCCAGCAGCAGGGTAATATTTTTTCTGCAGCGGCTCATCGGGAGGACCTCGGTCTTTCAATATACTGAATTTCCGGAGAAATGATTTCGGGCGCGGGAGTATCTCCAAGGCTGATTCTGAAATAGTGAATCACCTCCCGGCTTTCCAGGACCTGATTTCCTTCCCGCATTACCGCTTTCACAGACCATGCGAATTCGCCTATATCGAGGAGGCTGAGGTCTGTGAGATTATAATTCTCTGTGGTAAGATTTTTCATAAGAAGCTGCTTCCTGGTTCTGTTTTCAATTTTGTAGAGGGTGAACACATACCCGGTTGCGTCTGCTGAACCTTCCCACCGGAACGGCAGATCGTCCCTCACTGCCATATTGACAAGAGAGTCATTTGCAGGGAATATACCCACTGGCTCCCTGATTTCATTAAGTACAGTAAACGAAGAAATATCACTTCTGGCAAGCAGAGTTCCTTCTGAATCCTTAATCCTGACCTGCCAGAAATAGGTGCCGGCACCCGGAGAATCGAGGATCAGATTGTTACCCTGAAATCCTTCCCTTGCTGCTACAGGATCCGAAAGGTCTCTGCTGCGGCTCAGCACGAAGTCATTTCTGGAATCACTTCCGGAAGAAGCTGATTCCCAGTTAAAACTGATGCCCCGGTCCCTGATATCCAGATTACTGATTTTCTGTGTTTCCAGAGGAGAAAGTATCCTGATCTGACCGGTGGATGCAATCGTGAAGGAGATGCTTCCGGAATACGGGGAAGGAGTTCCGTTTGAAGCCACAGATCTGGCTCTCCAGTACCAGGTTCCGGTACTGATTTCCTCTTTGAGATTCAGGTAACCGGACTGGGTGGATCTTGATATTGTGCCCCCGGACGAAAAGGAAGGATCCGGGGAAATCTGAATTTCGGTTCTTTCCGATTCGCTGTCTCCTTTCCATTGGAGTACGATACCCTGTCCCGAAAGGAGCTGCACCGGAAGTGTCTGTCCGGATGCCGGTCTGAGGAGCATAGGAGGGGGCAGCTCCCGGAGTCTGCTGACGTTTAATCTGCGGACTGGTCCCGTTGAGGTTCCTTCGGGTATAATGGAGCGGGTTGTGATTCTCCAGTAGTAGGTTCCCTGAGACAGTTTGGTGGCGATGCTTGTGGTCTGGCTTTCTACCCGGTTCCGGATATCGCGGAAATCCGGGTCGGATGCGATTTCCAGGATATAACCGCTGGCCAGGTCATGCTGCCTCCAGACAAAGTTTACAAAAGGATCATCTGCCATGGACCGGATTTCAGCATTCGCTATGGGAAGCATTGGTTCCACCGGTGTATTGGCAAGAAGGGAAAACCGGTAAACGGTCGTTGTTTCGTTTTTACCAGTGGCGGGATCAAACTGAGAAGCCCTCCAGTAATAAACTCCCGGCTTCAGCGAAACAGAGGCAGCAGAACCTGTGAACTCCCGCCTCAGCGTGTCTCTGCTGAAGGACCGGGAAGGTGAGACTTCGAGCAGGGCGGACCTTGCGCTGTCGGTTCCGGCTACGCGGAAGGGGATTTCAGTCTGGGGGTCTTTCACGAAAATCCGGGCACCGTCCGATGGTGATTCAGAACGCAGGGTCAGCTTTGTTACTTTCACACCTTCATCGGAGAGGGAAGCAACCTGGTTTTCCTCGATTTTCTGTTTTTGCCCGCCGTTTTCCAGTTCCACTTCGCCACGGTTTACAACCACATTAAGATCCTGATCCTTTCCGCCGCTTAGTTTTACATCACTGTCATTCAGAGAAAGAACTGTATCGCCTGAAATGATACTGATAGCTCCCTTACCCCCGGATCCTGACTGGGCCTGCAGTGAACCGTATGCAAATTCAATGCTTGCCTCCTGATTCTGAGCAATGTTAAGCACTATCATTGAGTTTTCCTCAATGTCTATCTGTGTGCCGTCATTCAGGACAATCTGAGCTTCGGAATCGGTTCCGGTGCGGATGGTGTCTTTATTATAAAGCGGAAAGCTGTTACCCAGACTTTCCCAGACCACCTGAGCACTGTATCTTCTTTCCGCAGTATTTCTTTTAATCACTAAACGCCCGACTATTTCCGCATCACCTGCATCGAGGCGTCTGTTGAAATCAAACCAGAGGAAGACCCCTGCTGCCGCGGTCAGCAGCAGCAGAAAGAGTAAAAAAAGCCTTTCTCCTTTTGATAAATTCATAAATATTCATTATTCGAGAATTTCGAATTTCTCTTCTTTGTCATTTTCAAGGACACCGTCTTTTGACACAGCTGCTTTTTTCGGAGGATCAATTCCGTTTATCCTCCGGACTTCCTCCATGCTTTCGGGACATTCAGGGTCATCAAAACGTCCAAGAACTGCATATATAGTCTGCGGTTCTGACTTACCTTTTACCATAATGGAAGGCATTTTTTCAACTTTAAAAATATCTTTTACGAACTCATAGGCATCCTGCGAAATGAGTACGTCCGTTGCGAATGGTTTATTCAGGGTCTCAACCCTTGAAGCAAGGTTTACTGTATCTCCGATTACCGTGAATTCCAGTCGTTCATCAGAACCGATCTGACCCGAAATCACGGGGCCTGAATTGATACCGCAGCCGAATTTCAGCTGAGGCTTTCGTTTTTCCGGAGGGGCGTTTTTCTGCCTTTCATTATACTTAAAAAGAGCCTTTCGCATCATAAGGGCTGCATTTACTGCATTTTCTGTATCATTTCCGTGAGAAACAACCGCTCCCCAGTGAGCCATAATGGCATCTCCGATGAATTTATCCACTACGCCGTGTGTATCGTTCACGCATTTCACCATATCAGTGAAATATTCATTGAGAACATCCACCACTTCTTCCGGAGAAAGCCCCTCTGACATTGCAGTGAAACCCCGCAGGTCCGAGAAAAATACAGCTGCTTCCTTCCGTTCTCCGCCAAGTTTGATTTCTCCGCGCAGAACTTTTTCGGCGATTTCCTTATTAACAAATTTGCCGAAAGCATCTTTCATCTGTTCCCGTTCCTTCAGACCCTTGGCCATGTGGATGAAGGAGCTCGTAAGAATTCCCACCTCGTCCCGGGAAGCGGGTTTAATGGCAACTTCGTAATCACCTTCTTCAATTTTCTGAGTGGCACCCACCAGACGGACAATCGGGATTGTAAGACTCCTGGAAAAGAAAAATACAATCAATACTGTTATATTGATCACAATCAGCATAATAATAAGGTTGCGTCGCTGAATGTTGTAAACTTCTTCAAATGCTTTATCTTCCTGAACCACGGATACCACACCGAGACCCGCCATGGAAAGCTTTTTAAAAGTTCCCATAAAATAGGCACCGTTTTCATCCTGAAACCGGTTTTTACCGTTGTCCAGTTTACTTTCCTGCATGCTTCGCACAATCGGAACTTTGCTCAGATTAGAGGCTGCGAAAACCAGGTTGCTGTCGGGATGGGCAATTATATCTCCCTGACTGTTTACCATGTAAGTGGTAGTTTCGCCTTCGGACTGAAAGGATTTCAGAACCGGAGCAGGATTTATAAACACCACAGTGACTTCCTGTCCCATGGTATGCCGCGAAGGAGTGGCAAACGCAAGTACCGGCAGCCTGAATCCAGGGGAGGCGTTATGGATAATCATAGCTCCCCCGAAAGCAGGTTCAAAGGCTTTTGCATGGAGTTCAAAAAGTCCCTGAAAATCCTCTTTTGTTAGCGCATTATCCTCGAGAAAGTAATGATTTACAGCGAATTCTTTAACGCTCAGACCCGAGGCTCCCTGGGCAGCATTTGCCACAAACAGGATTTCTGAATTTTCCTGAAAGAACTGATCTGACTCCTTATCAAGAGCTGCTTTGTCGTTTTTATTTTCTGCAATGAATTCTGCCAGAAAACGGGAGCGGAATACAAGAGTACTGAATTCAATCTGCACTTTCTGGGCAATGATTTCTGTAATGCGAAGAGTGTTGTTCTCAATCCGCTTCTGGGAGTCATCCCTGAAAAAATAGGTAGCGAGGAGAATCATGGAACCAAGGGCCGCCACTACGAGGCCGGTCATTACCGATATCAGCTTGAATTTAATGGAAAAACCGGGGGTTTTAATAACCGGAGGGGCTTCCATTTTGAAATTTTTATCAATTTCAATTTCGGGCTTAATAACCGCAGGGGCTGGTTTTTCAGCTGGTTTCGGAAGTGGTTTCTCTTTGATTTCCGGTTCGGGAGTAACCGCAGGCAGGGGCATTGGCGCCGGGGATAATGCTTCCGGAGGTTCGAGCTCAATTTCCAGATCATTGAGCTGCTCGGTTTTTACCTGGATTTCGGATTCAATTTCCGGTTCAGCCTCAGCCTCGGCTGCGGGTACAGGTTCGGCCTTCAGGACTGATTCTTCTTCCGGCAGAAGGGAAACCGCTTCAGGAATCTCAGAAACGGGTTCAGACTGCTCAGCAGCAGCGGGGGTGGTTTCCGGATTCTCGATTCTTTCAAGCAGATCTGCAGCATAGCCGCTGATTTCCGGCAGAGTTTCCCGGTCATAAAGGAGGATCATGTTTCTGGAATAGATACGGTCCTGAATAATGCGGCTGATTTTATCAGAAAGCCTGCCCTGTCCTGAGCTAAGCTCTTCTGAGAATTTCTGGTCTGGTACAAAATAGACCGGAAAGCGCCCTTTGTGCATCAGCTGGATGAGTTTCTGGAAATCCGGAGATGTTTTATTCCCAAAAACAACGATATCCCGGATACCCATGTTTTTCCAGCGATGGATGGATTCCCAGAATGTAAGTTCTCCTTCGCTGTCGGACTGATAAAATCCAAGATCCCCGTCTATGTATAAATTCTGCCGGGTCATTTTCTGCATTTGTGCGGATTGATTCATTTTTGTACCTTACGGGTTTTCACTGTTTCCATTATCGGATTGGCGATATCCTGATCCATCCGTACTTTTACTGAATTGAGACGGATTGTATGAGAAAAAGCACTATTTTTTTTATCCCTGAAAATAAATTAGCCAAATGGCTAAAAATGTTCCTTCAAGGCAAAAATTTTTTTTTGCACTTGCTATATAGGGGCCTTGTAAAAATTTACGGCAGTACAGAATAAACTATTGCTACGAATGTAACGGAGGCCTGCATGGCTGTTGACTTTGAAAGGATAAAATCAATAATTGTGGACCAGTTAGGGGTGGATGAAGCAGAAGTTCTCCCGGAAGCACATTTTATTGATGATTTAGGTGCTGATTCTCTGGACACTGTGGAGCTTGTAATGGCTCTGGAAGAAGAATTCGGTATCGAAATTTCCGATGAGGATGCTGAAAAAATTCAGACCGTCGGGGATGCAGTAAAATACATCGAAGAAAGAAACTCCTGACGGGAATCGTGTGAAGCCAGGTTATTTCTGACCGGCTTCCCGGTATCAGCATGACCGAAAAAAACCAATCCCCCTCAGATTTTTCCAGGTCCCTCGGAATCCGGCTGCGGAATCCGGAACTGCTCCAGACAGCACTCACACATCCGAGTTTTATTAATGAACGCGGACAGGGAGCGAGACTCCAGTCAAACCAGAGGCTTGAGTATCTCGGAGACTCTGTGCTGGGACTTGTAATCAACCAGTACCTCTATAACAGCTTTCCGGAATACGACGAAGGGATACTCGCTAAGCTTAAATCAAGAATTGTATCTGAAGGAACCCTTGCCATGGTTGCCAGGGAAATGAGTCTGGGAAAATACCTGTATCTTGGGCGGGGAGAGCGGGCCTCCGGCGGTGAGGAAAAACCGTCTGTAATCGCCGATGCTCTCGAAGCGGTCATTGCAGCCATATATCTGGACTCTGGTTTAGAAGCGGCTGAGTCCTTTATTCTGAAACATTTTCGACCTTACCTGACGGAGTACTCCGATAAAAACAGCGTAATGGACCCAAAATCGAGGTTCCAGGAGCTGGTGCAAAAACATTTGCACACAGCCCCGGTTTATGAAATACTGGAGGAGTCCGGGCCGGATCATCAGAAATTCTTCCGGTGCAGGCTCCTGATTGATGGAAAAGAATTCAGTCAGGGGGAAGGTTTTTCAAGAAAAAAAGCCGAACAGGATGCAGCTTCAAAGGCACTGAAAAAATATTCCCGCAGCTGAAGAAAGACCGGTTTCTGCGGACGGTCAGGCAAGGCAGATGAAAGAAGTATATGTAACCCCGGCCAAAGAAGTAAAATATCCCATCTTTTTAAACACAGACTGGCCCGAAACCCCTGAATTTCTCACCAGCAGGCTTGGTTCCTACGGTAAGGTTTTTATCTTAACCCAGAAAGGGCTTGAAGATCTGGTCCTGAACAAATTCCTGAAATTTATGCACATAGATCCTGAAGATATTATTCTTCTGGAACCAGGCGAAAAAAATAAGCATATATCCAGACTGGCACCTGTATATAATCATCTGATTGAAAGGGGTGCGGACCGGCACTCAGTAATATTTGCGGTTGGGGGCGGTGTAGTAGGTGATTTTGCCGGATTCGTGGCAGCGACTCTCCTCCGGGGAATCCGTTTTGTGCAGATTCCGTCTACCCTGCTTGCTGCGGTGGATTCCAGTGTCGGAGGAAAGGTTGCGGTCAATGCGGATCGTGGAAAGAATATGATCGGAGCATTTCATCATCCCGAGCTCGTATATTTCAATGCATCCCTTCTGCGAACTCTTCCGGAGCGGGAATGGAACTGCGGACTTGCCGAAATGATCAAACACGGATTTATGGATGAAAAATCACTGCGATCCATTGAAGCGGGAATGGAAAATCTGCGGAATCCGGACTCAGCGGATCTGCTGAATGCAATAGAGGCTTCTGTTCAGTTTAAAAGCTCGGTAGTCAGTCAGGACGAAAAAGAAGGTGGCCTGCGTTCCATTCTGAATCTGGGACACACCACAGGGCATGCACTGGAATCTTTTACTTCTTACAGTGCTTTTTCGCACGGTGAGGCAGTATCGCGGGGGCTTGTAACAGCCCTTCTGATTTCCCGGAATCAGGCGGGTCTCCCGGAGGAAACAGTTAACCGTTTTACAGCCTATCTGCAGAAACTCAGACTTCCGGTCGATACAGCAGGAATAGGCGCGGACGATGTCATCGAACATATGAAATTTGATAAAAAAAATAAAGATGGTGCGGTGCAGTTTGTTCTTCTTTCAGGAGCTTTCTCACCTGTTTACGGACAGAAAGTAAGCAGCGAAACATTCAGAACTGCCTGGGAAAAACAAAAGCAGCTTTTCGGATAAGCAGGAGAATACAATGAGTGCAGGGAATATAAGTAAAACTGTTCAGGAGAATGCCCTCCTGAAAAAAATTCTCGTAATCCAGGGTCCCAACCTTAATCTCCTCGGAGAAAGGGAAAAAGGTATTTACGGAAGTCTGAGCATGGAGGAAGTGCATCTCCGCATGATGGATGAGGCCCTTGGTCTTAAAGCAGATCTTACTTTTTTTCAGTCTAATCACGAAGGTAAAATCATAGACCGGATTCATGAGTGCAGGTTTGACGGTACACAGGGAATCATCATTAATGCAGGAGGTCTTACGCATACCTCTGTAAGCCTTGCGGATGCCCTGGCTTCTGTAAGGGTACCCTATATTGAAATTCATGTTAGTAATATTTTCGCCCGGGAACCCTTTCGTCATCATTCTTATCTTAGTGCTAAGGCCGCCGGGGTTATAGCCGGCTGCGGCACAGATGGTTATTCTCTGGCTCTGATTGCCATCTGCAGGGTTATTGAAAGAGTCAGTATGCAGTGAACGCAGATTTCGAAAGAACATTAATGAAAATAAATATTTTTAGAAATATAAAAATGTATAAATATATAAATAGAGTGTATATTATTTCCCGTATATCGGCAGCGTTGATTCTCGGCAGTGCATTGTATTCTGCCTGTACAGACGATTCCGCTCTGCCGGAACCTCCGTCCTTTGCAGTTCTGAATACAGAAGAAACAGACCCCGGCATGCACGTTTATCATGAACCATCGGAAGCTGTTTCTGATTATAAAAAAGCGGCAGAACTTATCAGGTCCGGATCCGTTAATCAGGCAAGGCTGATCATGGGGCGCATAGAACTGTCTAATGTGAATTTTGAATTTAAAGAAAGAGTCCAGCTGCTGAGACAGGCCGTCCGTCCGGTATCCTGGGATTCCTTTAAAGACCACTTAAGCTGGAATGAGTATAATGAGAAACCCTACCATTACAGGGATGCACAGATCGAATGGGAAGGGGAAATCATACAGTCTGAGTCAGGGAGTTTTCTGTTTCAGCCCAAAGACGCCACAGAGCGGTTTTTACTTGTTGCGGATCCGGAACTGAATGTGGCAGTGAGTCCCGGTCCGGGCACAGTTAGGGGAATTCTCGGCGGAACTTCGGGTGAAATCATACATTTGCAGCAGATTTTGTGAAACCTTAATGCCTGCCGTTTTTCAGAATAACCGGTAGGTAAACATGATCGCTGCTCCTGAAAAAAAAGGTACTATCGCTGAAGAAGCTGTTTATAATTTTGTACATGGTTCATACAACTGTTCCGAAGCCGTCTGTGCTGCATGGAACCGCTCCAGAGGTCTTCCGGAAGATACAAACAAAGGTCTGTTTTCACCCCTTGCAGGCGGGATTGCAGGAAGGGGTGAAACCTGCGGTGCCATTACTGCCGCTCTGATGATTAAAAGTCAGGAAGCTGCGGAAAGGGGTGCCGATAAAAAAGAAATCCGCGAACTGGCCCGTAAAATGACCGATGATTTTGAAAAAGAGTTCGGGACCCTTCGCTGCGAAGAGCTCAGCCGTCATGACTGTGCTGACGGCAGCGAATTTGATCTGAACCACTGCAGTAAATTTATTTCGTTTCTTCTGCAGTGACGCCGAAAACCTGAACGGTTTTAAAAAAAGTCATTTTACTTTTTTTATCGGTATAGGCGATCACGGAAATTCCTGTGATCCGGAAATCTTCACTCAGAATATTCACCCTTGAATCGGGGGAGTTCATCCAGGTATCGGTAATCAGAGCAGCTATGGAAACAGGACTGTGCGGAATCAGAGGATTGCCTTTTTCGTCCCGGAATCCGGGTTTTCTTTTTGAAGGCGGAAGGATCTTCTGATCAGGAGATATGCGGTATGCAGGCTCCATAGAGATGTTTTCTGAGTAGGGACCCCTTGGTTTACCAAACAGAAAAATCCGCTGGTCTAATGACTTGTGTGCTTCGTTTACCGGGTTATAATGGCTGAAAAAATCCAGTGCAGCCATATCCGCTGCATGAACCTGAGCTGTGCGGTACAGCATCTCAGACCATTCCAGCGGCGGGAGGCCGTGCAGGTTCCTTGCTTTGTTTACAGCTTTCATAAGGGCAGATCTGACTGCCTCGGTATCCGGGTTTTCGGTATCGAGAGGCTGACCCGCATTCTGATCCGGGAGAATCAGGCCTGATTCCGGGGAATCTTCCATTTCTGCGCGAACCGGCCCCGCCGACACATTACCGGAAATAATTAATAAAACAGATAAATATAAAAGCGTGTTTTTCAAAGCAGTCCCTCCTTTGCTGCCAGAGGCTGTGAATGGACATCCTCTGGGAGATTATTCTGCAAAATGGCGGTCCCAGGAAATTCTGTCGATGCTCATGGACACCGCTGTACTGAGAACCCCGAATCCGTCACTGTTTCCGGAAACATTTGCCTTCTGAAATGTGGTGTTGATTCCCTGGGAATGCAGGTCCGATGTGACAGAAAGGATTACATGTGCTTTCCACATATTTGAAGCAGATTCATAAATAATCGAATATTTAGAAATTTCTATAGTTACTGAATTATCATTTTCCTGGTCAGAAAGCTGAATCCCGTTTTTAAAAAGCCGCTCTTCCGTAAGTTTTTTAAAATTTCCGACAGGGTCTTTGTAAACTTCTTCCTGAAGAACTTCCGGATTCAGGGCACCTCTTCGTTCTTCTTCGGAACGGAAAACTGGCGGCGCAGGTTTATCCTGCCGGATATCGCGGAAGGAAAGATAAACAGGCTGGCGGACTGCAGGGATTGATATGACAGGGGGTTTCTGAGTGTTATAAGATACCTGGCCTGTACTGCATCCGACAGCTGCTGCTGCTGCGAGGACCAGTAAAAAAATAATTTGAATGTTCTGCAGTTTCATATGTCTGTTTTAAACAGAGTAAGCCGGCAAATCAAGTATTTTTCAGCTTTTTTCGTTGTCCTGAATAAACAGAAGATTCAGCATTTTTTCTGTGGCCTTGACCGCGCCAATCACCTGATCACTGTCTACGCCGGTTGTGCGGAAGGAGCGTGGGCCCTGAATATTCTGCCAGGTAATCATTACTTCGGTCAGAGAGTCGGTTTTCCCTCCGGGAGGAATCCGCACTTCATAATCGAGGAGTGGCGGCAGCTCAATATGGATTTCATTGCAGACTTTTTTAAGAGCTTCCATAAAAGCGTCATAACCGCCGTTTCCTGTACTGGAAGCGCGGTAGTCATTTCCGAGGTATTCCACTTCAATTTCTGCTGTGGCTCCGGCACCGCCTGTCTGCGAAACCAAACGGGCGTGTTTTATAAAAATTCCTTCCCGGTGGATCCCCTGGCCGAACATTTCTTCTATTAGAAAAGGCAGATCATCAATGGTGATCAGATGCTTCTGTTCGCCGAGTTCCTTTACCCGTTCCAGCAGAGCTGTCTCCTGATCTTCCGGAAGCTCAAGGCCCAGCATTTTCAGGTTATTGGTGATGGATGCCTTACCGGAAAGCTTGCCAAGTGCATAGACCCTTTGCCGTCCGAAGCGCTCCGGAAGAATGGGATTCGCATAGAGATTGTGTTTTTTATCGCCGTCGGCATGGATTCCGGCTGTCTGAGTGTAAACATCACCCCCGACCACAGGCTGATTTGAGGATACCCTTTTTCCGCTGAAAGCCTCTACCAGACGGGAAGCATGCATAATGGCGGATTCTTTAACACCGGTCTGTACATTCAGTTTATCGTGGAGGGCAGTGATGACTGCCTCAAGAGGAGCATTCCCGGCCCGTTCTCCCAGACCGTTAACAGCAACATGGACTCCGGAAGCTCCTGCAGAAACCGCAGCCAGACAGTTGGCTACGGCAAGACCGTAATCATTATGTCCGTGAAAATCAACAGAGATTTCAGGATAGCGGCTGAGTATGTCGGATATACCGGAACGGACCTCATCCGGGCTCATAATGCCAAGGGTATCGGGAAGGAGAAAGCGATGTACAGGAAGTTCTTTAAGAAGACCCACCATTTCAGTGACATAATCTTTAGAATTCAGAAAACCATTGGACCAGTCCTCAAGATAAACATTGACTTTTACTTTGTTATCGTGTGCATAGCGTACAGTTTTTTCGATGTCAGCGAAATGCTCCCGGAGGTTTTTACCAAGCTGCAGTTCACAGTGCCTGCGCGAACCTTTTGTGAGGAGATTTATAACAGAACCGCCTGCAGAAGTAATCCAGTCCACAGAACGGGTATGATCTGTAAAACCAAGTATTTCAATGCGATGATCAAGGGATCTGGTACGGGCCCATTTAAATATTTCTGATGCGGCGGTTTTTTCGCCTTCCGTAACCCGGGCGCTTGCAATCTCAATCCGGGTGACATTCAGTGTCTCAAGCAGATAGCGGGCAATCTGAAGTTTATCAAAACGGGAAAAACTGACCCCGTCCGTCTGTTCACCGTCGCGCAGAGTTGTATCCATGATTTCAATTGAGGGTCTGATCATTCCTGCATACCTGAATCCAGTCTTTCAGAACAGTCTGACCGGTCAAATGGAAAAAAAGTTGAACTGTTTAATTCCGCCTGTACCAGATCCGAAAATGGAAGTAATGATCCGACGACTGATATTATCCCTGATTACTGCACTTCTGCTTGGCGGCGCCTGTTTTTTTTATAACTCCGGATCGCTGAGACTGACGAGGCCTGAACCAGGTATTTGGGCTGCTGCATCGGCAGCTGAAAAAGCGGAAGGTTATTATAAAATACCCGTATTGATTTTTCATAATGTTGACGGAGCAGGGAGATATTCCATCACATCCGAAGAATTCCGTGATGTTCTTGAGGAAATCAAACGTCAGAAAATCCGGATAATATCCATGCGGGATCTGATTCAGATGGCCGAAACCGGATCCTGGCCGGAAACACCCTCCGCAGTCCTTACCTTTGATGATGACTATGAAAATATAGTAAAGACAGCAGCCCCTCTGCTCAGGGAATACAGACTACCTGCATCTTTTTATGCATATATTTCAAATATTTCATCCGACGAAAAGCAGGGATTCACTTATGAGGATCTGAACCGGCTCCTTTCAGAAGGATTTGAAGTCGAAAACCATTCATGGTCCCACGGTGTGTTTCAAAAGCCTTATGCCGGCGAAAGCGCTGCCCATTATGAATCCCGCCTGGACAGAGAAGTCAGATTATCGAGGGAAGTACTGGAATCCAGACTTATCCGTAAAGTATACACATTTGCACTTCCTATGGGATACAAAAGTCCCGCTCTCCTTGATCGGCTTAAAAATGAAGGGTATGAACTGGTTCTTCTGGCGGACGGAGGCATTCAGGATCTGCGGGAAGGTTACGACGGAACATTTGACCGGGCAACCATAATGACCATACCAGGAATTTCGCCTGCCCGGCAGCTGAAAAGGCTGATGGAAAAAGCCCGTTCCGATTAATTTTTTTGTTTCCGGATTTTTCAGACCGTGTCTAATGGTTGTGGTTATTCACAATACAAAAGGAGAAAGGCATGAGAAAAATTTTAATCGTAACAGCAGCCATTGCAGTATTTGCAGTAAGCTGCGGTAAAAAAGGAATCTCTGAAGAAGAGGCACAGGCAAAAGTTCTCGAAATTGCCAAAGGCAGCATGGACGTTCTGCAGCCGGCAATGATGGGAAAGGTTATTAAAATGACCGAAGCCGAAGGTGCGGTTAAAGCAGTTGATTTCTGTTCAGAAAACGTGGGTAATATCGGTAAGGAACTGAAAGGACAGCTTACTGAGAAATTCACAGCATCTCACCAGATCAAATCTTTTGCTATGGGACGCACTTCTCATAAACTGCGGAACCCGAAAAATGCACCGGCACCTGAAGTAAAAGCAGTCATTGACGAATGGCTCGCTGCTGAAGCCAAAGGCGAAAAAGCTGCACCCAAGGCAGTGAAAGCAGAGGGGGGTGGTTATTACGGGATTCTTCCTATCCGGATTCCGACTGCAACCTGTCTGAAATGCCACGGAAGCGAAGCAGAACGCGATGCTGAGGCTTATGAAATTATCAAAACAAAGTATCCTGAAGACCAGGCAGTTGATTTCAAAGAAGGGGACCTCCGTGGTGCATTCTGGGTTAAAACTGAATTCTGAGTTCTGAACCATTAGGTTCCTGAACCCGCAGAAGCGCGCTCTTTGGCGCGCTTTTTTTTTAAATCCTGAAAAAAAATCTCCCTGTACCCTCTTTTTGTCACAGTGACATATTATTGTAAAGATAACCGGTCAGCATTCGACAGGCCGGAATGCGGAGGCAAAATGCTCACTATAGATTACGAAAAAGAGATATACGACATGCGTCAGCTTCTTGAGATTTCAAGGGCACTGAATTCCACTCTGAATTCAGATTATCTGATTTCCGCCGTTCTGGACATGAGTCTTGCCCATGCAGGCACTACAGATGCCGGGCTTTTTCTGACTCCCAATACAGAAGCAGGTTACCTGGCTCTGGCAAGAGGCTTTCATACATTAAGCGAAGATCAGTACAGATATTTTGCTGAAATCAGGATCCCTCTCAGAAGTCTGCTCATAAGAAGACTGGCTGAATTCCCGCATGCCTACAGTCCCGAGGACCTGCCGGAAGCACCTGAAATTGAAGGGTTTAAAGAAGCTCTGATCCGGAACTCCGTTTCTCTGATCGTACCAGTCACTGCCCGCAATGATGTAACAGGTCTGATTCTTCTGAAGCAGAAAATATTCAGTTCTTATTATACAGAATCCGAAAAAAACTTCCTTACGGATCTGGCAGGTTTCGCCGGGATAGCAGTGAACAATGCCCGCCTTTTCGAAATGGCCACTACAGATCCCCTGACAGGCCTGAAAAACCGTGGATTTCTGCAGAGCAGGCTCAAAGAAGAAACAGAGAAATGTCTGCATTCGGGTCAGCCTCTTTCTGTGGTTATTACCGATATTGATCACTTTAAAAAATTTAATGATGAACACGGCCACCAGGCAGGGGACTTTGTACTGCAGTCTACCGCCTCTGTACTGAGTGAATCCGCCTCCCAATATCCGCGAAGCTTCGCTGCCAGATTCGGGGGCGAGGAATTTTTTCTGGTATTACCGGGTGCAGATCCCCTGCAGGCTGCCTCCGTTGCAGAAACTGTCCGGAAATCCGTGGAAGAATCCAGGCCTGTTTTCGAAGGAAAGCAGTTTCAGGTGACGGTTTCTGCGGGAGTATCGTCTGTGAATCCGGCAGGGGGGGCATTTTTATCTCCCGGAGACCTGATCCGTATGGCTGACGAAGCACTGTATTTAAGTAAAAGGAACGGAAGAAACAGAGTCACCAGTTACAGATCAGGGGGGTAAGATTCCGATAATTCTTCTGTAGGGCGGAGGAATTACCGGATGTATAAAACCAGCACAGAGGTCTGTAAGGACCCGGTAACAGAACAACAGAGATCATTAAGGGAGCTTTCAGAGGACCTGCTGACAGATATGGCCTGCAGGGAAGAACTGCGTTCACCGGACCTGCACACCGGTATCCAGTACCGATCCTGCAGCATTGATTATACACAGTGCCCGGCTAAGCGCTGCATTAAAAAACTTGCCTGAATTTACCGAAGGTCGGACTCGAACCGACAAGGGATTGCTCCCGGTGGATTTTGAATCCACTGTGTCTACCAATTTCACCACTCCGGCGCAGTGATGCCAGAATCAGAAATCAGGCATCCTGTGTAAAGCAAAACAGAATCCATGGGAATCTGCCGGGGTGTCGCCGCGATTCAATATATAGAAAAAATAATCAGAGAGCCCGATGTAAAAGTCCGGCCTGCGATCTGCGATGAACCGATACAAGCGAGGGGAATTATCATTAGAGTGTGGACTACTTAGATTCAGGAACTAACTTTTTCTTAGCATACGCTCCAGAAATAACGGGCTTCCACCGGAAGTCTGCTTAACTGAGCAGTCAGCAGTTCCTGATCTGTATTTTTCCAAAGGGCTTTTGCAACATCCTGGATTGCAGTCTCCGGTGCAAAATTATGATCGGCCCGCAGATTTCTAACCTCAGTATTCATAATCTCTAAAGTGCTGAAGGGAATAATCTCTTGGAATGGATCCCAGTCCGCACAGAAAAGCGCTCGGATTCCGGCTGGTAATGCATTGCAGAACAGAACAGCATTTTCAATGGAAATCCTTCGGCGAAATGTTTGAAAAACACCCTGGGCCACAGTGTAAGCCCGGTGGGTTGTCTCAATATCAGCAATATCTCTGACGTCCATCAGAAACTGATAAAGCTCATCATGGATTCTCTGGTATTCTGCAGGGACCGGCATATCTTACTCAAACAGAATTCATTTCACTGTGTCAAGCTGTTTATAATGAGCCTTCCGGCTCCCACCTTACAGACCAAGGATTTTCTGCATGGCATCACCTGCCTCAGAGCTGTGCATAAGCTCGCGGAAAGCGGACTTTACACTTTCCGGTCCGTAAACCAGCAGCGGAACCGGAGTTGCCGTATGAGTTCCTGTGGACCATGCGATACCGTGATGAACAGCAAGCATTCTGGCTACCGCGGCACATTTCCGTTCCTCAGGGTAAGGATAAAATTCCGAGAAGTCTGCAACAGGTGTCATTTCTTTGAATTTAAGAGATTTATAATCAGGATTATACCGGGGATTGGGCACTGTTTTCAGTAAGGCATCGGCATCGCTCACAGTGAATTTCACTGAATAATTTTCTGTAAGCATGCGGGCAAGGAGGGGAGCAGTACGGCTGCCTTCGTCGAGTTCTCCGAACCGGCGGAACAGGGAAAAGCAGCTTTCTTTCTGTTCCGCAATTCCGGCCAGGTTTTCAGGGGGCACAAAATTATAATCAGGACGGAACATTGCATTATTAAAGTATTCTGATTCAAGGGAAACCGGAGCCGGTATGTCCGCATTGTGGTAACTGAATCCGAATCCGCCCGTTTCGTGATCCGCAGTTACTATGACCACGGTATCATCCCGACCGGAAGCGAAGTCAGCAATTACTTTAAGAGTCTCATCCATTTTAAGCATTTCATAGAGGAGAGTGCCGGAGTCATTATTGTGGCCCGCCCAGTCAATCTGACCCGCCTCAACCATCAGAAAAAAACCTTTTTTGTTTTTGCTTAAAATATTTAATGCTTTTTCTGTCATTTCCCTGAGTGTGGGTTCTGTCCTTTCCGGAAGATTCCGGCTGTAAAACCAGGCAGGTCCGTCCATCATGGCGGATGAGGCAAACAGGCCAAGCAGCCTTTCTGAATCAGCCTGGTTCATCTGACTTTTCGTGAATGCCAGCTCATAGCCTGCCTGTTCCGCTTCCAGTAACAGATTTTTATTGTCTTTTCTTGAGCTTTTTTTCAGTAACTCCTGAGGCAGAGCTGCCATGGTCTGAGGGGAGAGCCCTTTCAGATCCTCTGAAGCGGCAGGAAGAAAATACCTGATTCCGGCAGAAAGCATTACATCCGGTCTGGTTTCCAGCAGGTCCTCCGCTATTTCATTTTCCTGGGAACGATGAGCCCGGTGAGAGGCAAATGCTGCCGGAGTAGCATGAGTGATTCTGGTGTCAGAAACAAGGCCCGTGGCGAGTCCCATGGCTTTTGCTTTTTCGAGTATTGTTACGGCCCTTCTTCCCTGCCTGTCAAGACCGATCATCTCGGAATCAGAAATCCTTCCGGTGGCAAGCTGGGTTGCTGAACAGGCAGAATCGGTCACCAGAAAGGAACCTGGATTTGTGAGCATCAGAGTCAGTCCTGATTTTTCAGAGAGTTTCTGATAATGGGAAATTTTCCCGGGATACAGCGGTGATCCGGAATGGGAGGCATAATAAAAAAGCATGGAAAGCTGCTGAATGCCCATTCCGTCACCAATCAGAAGAATCAGATTTTTTGGTTTAGGTTTTTCCGTTTGACAGGATACAGTCAGAATCAGTATGAATACAGCTAAGGATCTGAATAACGATTTCACAGGATCAGATTCGCCGGTTTACCGGAAATGTGTCCAGATTTTTTTTAAGTATTTATGTTACAATCTGCTCAGAGGATGGATTACCGGATGCGCTCATATTTTAAATTGATATTGTTAATTCTGTTTCTGCCTGCCGGACTTTTTTCCGAAAAAAAAATCCCCGATGTTCATTACGTCGCCACACCACCTGAAGTTGTGGACCGAATGCTGGAAATCGCAGATATCCGGAAAAATGATGTTCTCTACGATCTTGGCTGCGGGGACGGCCGGATCGTAATCGCAGCTGCCAGAAAGTACGGCATCCAGGCCAGGGGTTTTGATGTGGATCCGGTGCGTATTGCAGAAGCGAAGGAAAATGCAAAAAAAGCAGGGGTGGAACATCTGGTCCGCTTTGAGGAAAAAGACATTTTCACTCTGGATCTGACTCCGGCCAGTGTGGTCACCCTGTATCTGCTTCCCCGGCTGAATGTGCAGCTGATGCCTCAGCTGGCTGCAATGAAAAAAGGTTCCCGTATCGTTTCCCATGATTTTGATATGCGGGGCAAAGCGATTCCTGACCTTGCAGAAAAAATCACTCTGGAAGGCGATGTGGACCGGGAACGATGGATTTATATGTGGAAGATTCCCTGGAAAACAGCCAAAGCTCAGTAAAATAACAGCGGCTCTGATTTTTTTTTCAGAATTACCTGAGGAGTTTTCCTTTACTTGTCACACCCGCACTGTATTATGTCGTTATGCAGGCAGCCGACAGAATACCCGGATCAGCAGACTCTGCCCCCCTCGTGCGCACCAAATCCCTGCTGACCGACCCCCGTTTTTCCATTCGCGATAATCCCGATTATTTCAGAAAAAACTCAAGGAGAATCCATTCTCCTCTCTGGATTCATAATATGGAAAAGGGAGTGGCACTCCTTACAGAAGCTCTTACGGAAAACCCGGAAGATCTTTATCATTTATCCTGTAAATCCATACTCCTGCTCGGTGACCGGGATGTAGACGGGGTCGCCTCCACTGCAATGATGGGCAGTTTTCTAAGGGAAAGGCTTGGCATCCGGAGCGACCGCCTCAATGCCATCGTAAGCGATGCCGGTGACGATTACGGGCTTCATGATCAGATGGCCGACAGGATTATCGCTGAAAAACCCGGCCTTGTGATTATGCTCGATATGGGAAGCGCTCATTTTGAGGGGATTGAACGTCTGCTCAGTGAAGGAATTGCCGTTATCGTTCTTGATCACCACACAGTACAGGGAGTCCCTCCTGTTTCGGAAAGACTTGCCTTCATCAATTCTCTGAACGCAGATTTTCATGGGCCCCTTGCAGGCAAAACACCAACCACAGCTCTTGTTTATAAATTTCTTATGGCTTACGGAATGTCTTTTGTGAGCGACTGGAACACTGTGATCCGCCTTGAAAATTCAGAAGAATCCTACAGTTACCGGCTGGGGCGTCTCCTGTCTGAAAAGGACATTCAGTCTGACTGGAAAATCCGGAAAGTCGATATCAGTGCACCGAATCTCGATCCGGTTTTTCGCCTGAATGCCAGGGACATTGAACTGATCCGCAAAGACCCAATGGACTCGGGCTGCCTGATTCTGCACCATCAGATCCGATACAGGAGCGACAGGCCCCGGATCAGTCATTTTCTGACCCGCATGGCGGATCTTGCTGCCATCGGAATCATCAGCGACATGGTTCCCCTTATTGATGAAAACAGAGCGATTGCCCGGATCGGAATGGGAATCGGATCCCTCAGCGATGCAGAAGAATATATTAAATCAGAAGAACGCTACCGGCCGGGTTACAGGGCCCTCCTGAAGCAGCTGAGGATCAGCGATGAAAAGCTGAGCAGCCGGGATATGGGATGGTCTGTGGCTCCGGCAATTAATGCAGCAGGACGTATGGGCAGGACGGAACTTGCCTTGAAACTGCTCATGTCTTCTGATGAGGAGGAGGCAGCGGTTCATGCAAAGGCTCTTTCTGATCTGAATAAACAGAGGAAGAACCGCACAAAAAAAAATGAAAAAACAGCAGCAAAGCTCTTTGAAGAAAACCCTGAAATCCTCAGCGAACCTGTGATTTTCTGTTATCACGAAGATCTGGAGCCGGGGGTTTCCGGAATAGCAGCCAACAGGCTTGCGGAAGAATATAAAAAACCTGTAATTTATATCAATCCGGACGGGGACTATGCCCGGGGTTCGGCCCGCAGTTTTGGTCAGTGCGGCATACTGAATCTGGTTGCATCGGGGGCAGACCTGCTGATTCAGCATGGCGGACACCGCGAAGCAGCGGGTTTTTCCATTCGTTACGAAAATATACCTTTGTTCCGGGAAAGAATTCTGGAGTCTGCGAAAAATCTGCCTGAGCTCAGTATCTTTCTCAGTCAGAGTCCGGACTCAGAGTCAGAACCATCCGTAAAAGCTGTGCCTGTTAATGAAGAGATTCCCGAATTCCACATAACGGCAAAGCCGGAAGATCTGCTCTGGTCTGTTTATGCAGAACTGCAGCTCATGGAACCGTTTGGTATGGCAAATCCGGAACCTGTTTTTTATCTGCCTGGAGTACGAATTCATTCTGTGAAGCATCTTTCTGAAGGGAAACACGCCAGATTCCGGATTCAGGGGGCTCCTAATTACACAGAAGCCCTGATCTGGAGACAGGGACACCTTCTTGATGAAAAAAAAGCGTCGTTTCAGAAATTTGATCTCTGGGGCTGCCTCGAATACAGTTTTTTTTCAGGAAAGAAAACTCTTCAGTTCCGGGTGGAAGCACTCAGACCCTGCTGAAAAAAAGGTTTCCATAAACCAGTATCTTTATTTAATTACCGCCAGTATGGAAAAAATTTATTCTGATCTGGCTTATATCACTGACTGTTTCCGTGAAGTGCTGCGCGAAGCAGGCGAAGATTCCCTTGCAGCTGTTCTGCCTGTCTATAATCCGGCAACAGATTCTGTGGAAGATGTCTCAGAAGCTGCTCTGAGGGGAGATCCGGGTCTCTTTACTGAAAGAAAAGTCCAGACTCTTTCTCTGTATTTTCAGCTGCTGAATATGATAGAAGAGAATGCAGCGGTGCAGTACAGACGCTCCATCGAATCTGAATCCGGTCCTGAATTTATTAAC
The DNA here is from genome assembly GCA_964594095.1 of uncultured Leptospiraceae bacterium. GTDB lineage: Bacteria > Spirochaetota > Leptospiria > Leptospirales > Leptonemataceae > CAZQKZ01. The sequence goes on from CAZQKZ010000013.1 coordinate 64,612, forward strand.
GGAACCTGGGCAGAAAAACTCAGCGAGCTTAAAGAAAAGGGATTTTCCGCAGAGAGAATCGCATCAGTATTTCCTGAGATAATGGCAGAACCGGTCCTGACTGCTCACCCTACAGAAGCCAAGCGCGCCACAGTTCTGGAACAGCACCGGGAGTTATACTTAAATTTAGTCAAAAAAGAAAATACATACTGGACCCCCTCCGAAAAAGAGCAGATACGAAAAGATATTAAACTCTGCATTGAAAGACTCTGGCGGACAGGTGAGATATACCTGGAAAAACCGGATGTAACAAGCGAAAGACGCAATATTATGCATTATTTAAAAAATGTGTTTCCGGAAACTGTAAATGCTGCTGACCGCAGACTGCTGCATGCCTGGAAACATTCGGGATTTCCTGCCGAACTTCTGCGTGATCCTGCCGCTCTTCCCGGAATACGATTCGGAAGCTGGGTGGGCGGAGACAGAGACGGGCATCCCTTTGTAACCGATACTGTGACCGAGGACACTCTTTATGAACTCAGAGACGCAGCACTGGAAATGCATCATGCGAAGCTGAAAAGCCTTGCTTCCCATATGAGTCTCTCTGACAGGCTTCATAAAGCTCCGCAGTCCCTGATCAGTAAAATTAAGGAATACTCTGAGCTTCTTGGAGAAAGGGCCAGAAACTGTATTGAACGGAATCCGGACGAACCCTGGAGGCAGTATGTGAATCTGGTTGCAGCAAGACTGCCGCCTCACCGAAGGAATCAGGACAGTCAGAAGGACTGGCATTATCAGAACGGAGGGGAACTGCTGCAGGATCTTGATTTTCTCAGGAAAACTCTCACAGAGCATGGGGCAGTGAGAATTGCACAGGAAGAGGTTTTTCCCGTTCAGAGGACCGTGCAGACTTTCGGTTTTTCCCTCGCGAATCTCGATATTCGTCAGAACAGCCGGTTCCATGACGCAGCAGTATCTCAGCTTCTGAAAAGTGCCGGGATCTTCGATTATGATTTTCCTTCCTGGAATGAAGAAAAGAGGATTCAGTTTATTAATGAAGAACTTCGCTCACCGAGACCCTTTGTACTTTCCGATATGAAATGCGGTCCGGAAGCAGATGCTGTGATCTCCTCTTACAGGGTGATTGCCCGGTTTATAAGGCAGCATGGTTTTGAAGCGATAGGTTCTCTGATAGTAAGCATGACCAGGAATCTTTCAGATCTGCTGGCTGTTTTTCTTCTGGCACGCGAGGCTGGTCTCATGAAGGACACTCCGGAAGGGCTGGTCTGTCTTGTACCGGTAGTCCCTCTGTTTGAAACCATTGATGACCTTAACCGGGCACCTGATATACTGGACCGCTACATCAACCATCCCATAGTCAGAAGAAGTCTGCATTACCGGTCACAGTTTAAAAAAATTCCCCGTCCTATTCAGCAGGTAATGCTGGGTTACAGTGATTCAAATAAAGACGGGGGGATTCTTGCCAGTCAGTGGAATCTTTACCATGCGCAGAAAGAACTTTATGCAGTCGGACGGTCCAGCAATGTACAGATAAAGTTTTTTCACGGAAGGGGAGGGACTATCAGCAGGGGAGGCGGAAAAATACATAAATTTATGAAAGTTCTCCCGCATCCTACACTTTCCGGGGCTTTCAGGATGACCGTGCAGGGCGAAACTATTTCGCAGCAGTTTGCAAACTGGGGAACGGCTACTTATAACATGGAATTAACTATGGCCTCGGTAACTTCCACCACAATCAAACACCGAAGCCTTCCAAAAAAAGAACATCCGTTCGAGGAATTTCTTCCTGCCCTTGCGCGAAGGAGTGCAGAGGTTTACGAGGCACTTCTGCATACCGAGGGATTTATGGAGTTCTACAGTCAGGCTACTCCGATTGATGTGATTGAAAACAGCCGTCACGGATCCAGACCTTCCCGCAGAACCGGAAAGCGAAGCCTTTCGGATTTAAGGGCGATCCCCTGGGTATTCAGCTGGAATCAGGCAAGGTTTTATCTGCCGGGCTGGTACGGAGCAGGGTCAGCACTGCTCGATCTTAAAAACAATGATTTTAATGCATTTCGTCTGATTCAGGACGAAGTAAATGAATGGAATTTCCTCAGACATGTGATCCTGAATATAGATACCAGTATACACAGCGCATCTGTAACGATTCTGAAAAAATATGCAGATCTGACAGAATCCCGGGAAATTAAAAACAGATTTCTTTCTCAGATCCTTAAGGAATACGAGATCACGATGGCCATGCTTGAAGAAATTCTCGGGCCGGATATTCACAACCGCCGACCGAAGATGATTAAAACCATAGAGCTGCGCAGCCGTGGATTAACTGAGCTGCACGACATGCAGATCAGTCTGCTGCAGGAATGGAGGCAGCTTCAGAAACAGGAACGCTTACAGGAGGCGGATCAGCTTCTGAATACTCTCCTCCTGACGGTCAATGCGATTGCGGGCGGGCTTGGTACCACAGGCTGATTTATGATCTTTTTCATGGTGCCATTTCCTTAGTCTGGTAAGGAATCCGGAAACTTTTTCCTGAATCAGGCCTCCTAATAAACACAGAATCAGGAGGCTTATATCAGAATGAATTTTATCAGTAAAAGTTTATTAATAGCAGCTCCCGCAACGGTGCTGCTGGTTTTTCTTAATTCCTGCACTACCGCGGAACCGGTTGCTGAAAAAACCAGAAATGAGGTTCTGGAGATGACAGCGATGACCCGAGGAATGATGGGTGCTCAGGTAATGAGCCGGGCGATGACCTTAAGCAGGGAAAAAGGGCCTGCGTTTGCGGCTGAATTCTGTTCTGAAAATGCAGCTGCCATGACAGAATCCATCCGCAGTCAGATGGAAAAACAGTTTAAAGAAACCTATAAAATCAAAGAATTTACTTTCGGCAGAGCGTCACAGAAAAACAGAAATCCTGTGAATGTGCCTGATGAGGCTCTTATTCCGGTTCTTGAAAAGTGGGAAAAAGAAATCAGCAGGGGGAATGTCCCTGATTCTGAAGTGGTTAAGGATGGTCAGAACTATTACGGTGCGCTTCCGATTCTGATTTCAGCTCCTGCCTGTCTGAAATGTCATGGCTCACCGGAGTCCGGTCTTGATGCTAAAGCAGCCGATGTTATTAAAAGCAGATATCCGAACGATAAAGCAACCGGTTTTAAGGAAGGGAATCTCAGGGGAGTTTTCTGGGCAAAAATCAATTATTAAAAAAAAACCGGCAGTTTTTCTGCCGGTTTCATCTGATTCTGTTTCTTTTATTGATTACTCAGCTTTTATAGATTTGTTTTTGCTTGCCAGGAAATAAACAATTTCCCATGCCTGAGCATCTGTCATGGCTGGGTTGGTTCCTTTTGCAGGCATCGCTACCTGACCCAGTTTCGCATCCGCCAGAGATACACCGCGGCTGATAGTGCGGAAAATGGAGCTTTCTGTATCTCCGTGCACCCATTCAGCATCGGAAAGGTTAGGACCTACACCCCCTTCCTGATTGGCTCCGTGGCAGGCAATACATGCCATAGCATAATTCTGCTCACCATTTGCAATGGCTGCGTCTGTTTTTTCAGGCTTTTCCACCACAACCGGTGCAACGATTTCCTTTCCGGAAGCTGCCCTGAAATCGCGGTCTTTCGCTGGTTTATCGCAGCTCATGAAAGCTGTTACTGCAACAAAAAGAATTCCGCCAAGTACTGTTACTCCGAATAATCCCAGAATCCAAGCCGGGATTTGTATACCTTGATCATTCATTCCTTACACCTGTATATTCAATATTTTAAAATACCAGCAGAAAACGGACTCAGTCCCCCGCGGAACGGGAGACTGTTCCGGTCATTTCTGAATTACTGATAATATGTTCCTGCGAACTGTGTCTGACTTCCGCCAAGGCTTTTCAGGTATGCAATCAGAGCGTCTCCTCTTGATTTTTCCATAACAGCTGTGTGACTGTAACGGTGCATAGGCTCATTAAAAGGAGCTCCTGCCTGAAGCATAGCCCGGATTTTCCAGTTGAGACTTACTCCGTCCAGGAAACCCATATCCTGTTTAAACAGATACTGATAAGCATGGTAGCTTTCTGCAGGATTTGCACTGTTGGTTTTTCCCTGATTCAGGTAATTTCTCAGTTCTTCTTCCGTCATTTTGGATGCGATCCGTGAAAGATCAGGACCGACTCTTCTGGAACCTGCTGTGCTCGGGGATTCGAAACGATACTCCATAGCCGAAGTCATTGGGAAGTGACCCAGTTTTTCTGCATTGGCAAATCGATCCATTTCCCAGGCTAAAGGCCGCAGGTTTTTAGTGTGGCAGTAGAAACAGCCTTCATCTTTATAAACATCCTGGCCTTTAAGAACCAGAGGATCTTTCATGTTTAAGTACGGGCCGGAACCGTGGGATTCCAGATTACCGTATGGCAGAACCACGCTGATAATGAATCCCGCGATCACAGCTGTAATGGTTCCCAGAACCGTTTTAATTGGACTTGTCATCATATTCGTATCCTTCTATAAAAAGAGTCGTTAAGCTGACTTCGCTTCATCAGCGTTGGCCATCAGGAAAGCCTGAACTCCGGAAACAATCAATCCGAGGATCATGGCACCATATCCGGCAACAGACAGCATTTTCATGGTTTTGCCGGAAGCAGACACTTCAGACCAGGTTGCAGCCAGTTTACCTGGTTCTGCATAGCTGCTGAGAGCAGAAGCTTCGCTCACTCCGCCAAGAATTGTTCCGAGAATGATCAGAGCTGCACCGCCAAGAAGCAGGAAGAATACTGCTGAACCAACGGCTGGAGCTATTTCCTTTCCTGTGATTTTTTCAAGAGCAAGAAGAACTGCTCCGGTAAGAATCAGAGTGGCGTAAGTCTGCATATCGACAGCGATATCTGCCATATCCCAGAATGTATAGCCATACCTTCCCTGATATGCAGGAAGACCTGCGAGTGCCCGGAGGAGTGCATAAGCCAGAAGGACCCAGATACCGATTTTGAAATACAGTGCTCCGGAAGATGTGTTTCCGCTGGAAAGGGTCATCTGAACGTTCATTACACCTGCAAGAATTGCTGCGAAAAGAGCAAATCCTGCTGCAAGACCAATGGCCCAGGACCATGCCGGAGCAAAGGAAACAGCCAGAGTGGCAGTTCCTGCCAGAGGAATGAGAACCATCATAGCAGTTCCCTGGAAGTTAGCCAGAGATGCACTTGCAACCGGTTTACCGGTGGCTGCCTGAGCTCCTGTGTAAAGGGCTGCAAAAACCGGCATAAGGATGAAGAAACCAAGCACACCTGCTCTGTAAAATTCCTGAGCAGCTGTATCCTGAACTCCCTGAAAGAAAGGAACGATACCGCTGAATGAATACGGATGACCAAGATTACCGAGGCAGAATACTGCCGCAGCTCCTGCTGCCGCCATTACAGAGAACATACTTCCTCTCTGAGCATTGAATGCTTTGTTAAGATTTACAATGCTTACGATCAGAAATGCGATTAAGGAAAGTCCGATTAAACGGTCCGGAAGGAATCCGAATTCTCCGTATTCGCGACCTGCATTGGAACCTGATGTCAGCACAGCCAGTCCAAGGAAGAGAGCCAGCTGCTGGAGTCCCCAGCCCAGTTTAGAGAGCCAGTTCAGTTTACCTTCCACACCGGCTTCGTCACCGATGGAGAAATAAGCGATTGCTAAGAAAAACGATAAACCGGAGCCGAACACAAGCATGTTGGTGTATAATGGTCTCATAACACCATAGCTGCCCAGAGCGTCTGCTGCCGGCCACTGGTATACTACCTGAGTCAGGGACAGAAGACCTGTCACTGCGGCAGCAATTGCCCAGCCAAATCCGGTCATCGCAAAAAGTTTTACTGTTGAATTAAATTTCTGAGTCATGACTGTTTAGTCCCCTTTACTTATTGTCCGGCCAGCCGTTTAGTATAATTAAACAGCTGATTCCATTCTTCCTGAGTAAGACTTGCAAATCCCAGAGCCGTTGCGTCTGCCTCATGAGCAGAGCTGAATGCGCCGACACTGCTGAGTGCGCTGCTTCCTGCAAGATCCTTCAGAGTAAGACCAGTAGGCTTCTGACGGCTTGGTGCATCTCCTGTTCTTGGAAACCCGGTTTTCATCGGCATATTTCCGATCAGGCCCACATAAGAACCCTGAGTTCCTTCACCGTAATTACCATGGCAGGATGCACAGTTGTTTTTATAGAGGTCAGATGCCACACCGGTTTCGAGGTATACTTTTACTCTGTTTTCAGAGACGTTTACTTCCTGTGCAGGAGCGGCCACTGTATAGCCCGCTTTGCTGATCACAGCATCCAGTTCAGGAGACTTTTTGCGGTCTTCAACAGGAGTGATGCCGATTTCCCAGCGTCTTGCAGATGCATAAACTTCAGCAAGTTTCTTTTCGCTGGCTGCAATTTTAGAAGCATCAGGAGATCCCTGAGCCAGACTGTAAAGGAAGTGAGCCATCTGCCATCTTGCTTTATCTGTTACTGTAAGAATTTTATGCGAAGCAGAGAAACTCTCGAGAACTGAATCCTCAACTTTGCCTTTTCTGGAAGCGAAGTATCCTTTCGGATCAGTTACTGCAAGGAAGTAATCTTCCGGTGTTTTATCGCTTTTGTTCACAGTGGTGAAGTCAGTTGCCTGCAGGCCTGCATAGAGACCCGCGTCAGCTCCTTTACCGTCCCACTTGGCTCCGTGACAGCTGATGCAGCCGGAGTTCGCATAGAACATGGAACCCATAAATCTGCTGTCCCCGGTTTCTTTGTAAACCGGGTAGGTTTTTTCTCCGCAGGAAGCCAGGCTTATTACCGTTGCCACTACAGCTCCGGTGCCGATGCTTTTTAATAAAAATGATTTCATGCTTTTCACCTTATTCCTTTTTCTGTTACTGATGATGGTGTAAACATTCATCGAGTTTAGGATCCTTAAGAGGAACCATGGACTGACGGGTGAGACCCCAGCCTACGCTTAATACAAAGAGACCTGCCATAAGCATAAGCGGTCCTAACTCATACCATGAGAACATAACGAAATGTCCGTGGTCCAGAGTAGGATAAGCAATCCAGTACATGTCGATGATCTGTCCCACTATGTGGAGCGCTGCAACAGAAGCAAGAAAGTTGATGTTTCTCTTGGCATCGCGGCGCATAATCAGGAAGAAAGGAAGAACAAATCTCACCAGAACAAGTGTTACACTCACGATATTCCATGCGTTATTGGTTAAAACGCCGTCTTCCATGGTGTTGAATACACGAGTATGGTAGAAAATGGTTTCTTCAGTGATATGAGCATACCAGATCAGCATGAACTGTGAGAACCCGATGTAAGCCCAGAAAATTGTATGGCCCCACATATATTTTCCGAGGTCATGGTAATGATCCACAGTCAGAGCATCTCCGTAGTATCCGGATTTTTTAAGATACCATACCCAGATTATCAGAGACGCATAAGTAGTGATCGCAAGACCTGCAAAAATATAAACGGCCCACATGGTGGAGAACCAGTGTGGTTCCATACTCATGCTTAAATCAAAAGAGTTAAAAGAGTAGGAAAGACCGAATACGATCAGGAAAGCTGAGCCCAGTTTAATGTTGGCCTTAGTTCTTGAAAAATCGCCGGTGGTATCCTGGTTCACAGAGTTGCGATACATAAGGAAACCGAAAGCCATCCAGATCAGAACGATCACGATGTTGCGTCCGATAAAGAACGGCTCGTTCAGCCATGGGGATTTACTTGCGAGCAGTTTGTCCTTAGAAAGGTCCGCTCCCACCCAGTGGTGAAATACATCATGCATTCCGAAAAAGAGGATCACAAGCATCAGAATGAACACGAACGGAAGAAACCATACGTAGTTCTCTGCCAGACGACGGACGCTTACGCTCCAGGCGGAGCCGGAAGCGAAGTTAAGACCGACGAAAAACACTCCGCCGAGTCCCAGCGGAATACTGACAAGTAATGCAAGATGCAGTGAATAGAAAAGACGCACATACGGATGGCCATGGCCTTCTCCGCCTGCTTCACCGTGTGCCCCATCTGGATGCCATGGCATTGCAATCTGCAGAGCAGTGAGCGCCAGGCCGATTCCGACTAAAGCTAAAGCGAACGTCATAAAGTTCTTCGATAGCTTAAACGTTAATTTTGATTGTTCCGGTAATGTTGCTGCCATATTACTGTTCCGTATAATTTAGATTATTGTCCTTCACTTTTCTGGAGAAGGCGGATATAATGCACTATCGCCCACCGGTCTGTTTCTCTTACCTGTGCGGCATAGGACTTCATCTGTCCGCGGCCCATTGTGATCAGGTGGAAAACCATACCGTCTTTCCAGAGTCTTGTACCGGCTGCTGCTGATACAAAAGAAGGAGGAGCCGGATACGGATCCACAACCGGACCGTCTCCTTTTCCTGTATATCCATGGCACACTGCACAGTTGATTTCGAACATCTTCTTGCCGCGTTCCAGAACTTCTTTAGTAGGGGAGAGAGGGTTCACCAGATTCTCACCTGCTTCGATTATATCGCCGGGTCCGTACGGATACGGGTTCTGATTGCGGGCAACCGTTCCTTCCGGCGGAACACGCATAGCAGAACCAGGACCGCCGAATGCTTCAATTACAGAACCGCCTTTCTGAAGGCCGTTTGCAATGGATTCATTCATAGTAGTCGGATCTTCTTCCTGAGCCTCTGTTGCATAGTTGTCATGCATATCGAGGAACCAGTGCATACCGGAAACGTTTCCGTCATAACGGCAGCTGCTGAGAGCCATCGCACCGGTCAGCAGAAGACCAACGGTGATTTTATCTCTTGTTGACTTTTGTATCATAAAATTCTTCCTGCCTATACTCTCTTATTTGAAATCTTCAACCACCGTGATCTCAGTTGCGCCAGTTTCGGAGAGCAGCTTTTTAGCTCCTTCTTCGCTGTAATGTGCAGAGTCCGTAGGGATCCACATTGCAAAACGATCATTGGTAATATCCAGATGCAGAGGTCTTCTGGAAGGTTTTGGTAAACCGGAGAGACCAAGGAAACCCACCACAGTGGAAATACCGCCGAGGAGAATGGTAAGTTCGAACACCACAGGTACCATAGCAGGCCATGCAAATGTTGGCTTACCACCGATATTCAGCGGATATGAGTTCAGATAAGGCAGTGTGCTCACCTGCTCATGAATCATAAGCTGAAGAAGGAAACCAAGGGTCATTCCTGTAAGACCGAATACCAGAGTGATATAAGGAATTTTTGAACGGTTGAGTCCCATATCATGCTCGAGTCCGTGAATCGGGAAAGGTGAAAAACAGTCAAAGTTTGTAAAACCTTTCGCATGGGCAGCTTTTGCAGCTGCCTTCAGTTTCTCGGGCGAATTGTAGAGACCGAACACGCCGTTCTCCGTTTCACGGTAAGTGTATTCGAAGAATCCGTTACCCAGTTTAGAGAAAAAACGGGGAACGATTCCAAAAAAAATATCAAGTGCTTTTTCTAATGCTTCAAACATATTCATTTACTCCATTTATTAATGGTGTCCGTAACCCTTCGCCGCATCGGGGGACTTCATAATGGATTTTACTTCCGCCATGGCGATAGTGGGGAAGAACCTCACGAAGAGGAAGAAGAAAGTAAAGAACAGTCCGAAGGATCCGATCATGATCAGATAGTCATGGATTGTAAAGATGTAAAGATCCCAGCTGGAAGGGAGGAAGTCTCTGTGCAGAGAAGTCATCACAATCACATATCTTTCGAACCACATACCGATGTTCACGAAGATGGATACGATCCACAGAGCAACCGGGTTGGTTCTCATTTTCTTGGACCAGAAAATCTGCGGTGAAATCACGTTACAGGAAATCATGATCCAGTAAGACCACCAGAGCGGACCGAATGCACGGTTTACGAAGGTAAACTGTTCAAACAGGTTGGCGCCATACCAGGCAATGAAAAACTCTGTAGAGTAGGCAAGACCCACAATCAGACCGGTAAACATAACAACCTTTGCCATGTTTTCGAGGTGTTTTTCAGTGATGTAATCCTTAAGCTCAAATACTTCCCGCATAATTACAAGAAGAGTAAGCACCATACCGAAACCGGAAAAGATTGCACCGGCAACGAAGTAGGGAGGGAAAATTGTGGCGTGCCATCCTGGAATCACAGAAGTTGCGAAGTCGAAGGATACCACAGAGTGTACGGAAAGAACCAGAGGAGCAGCGAGACCTGCAAGAACCATTGCGGTTGCCTCAAAGTGAGACCATGACCGGGCGCTTCCCACCCATCCGAATGAAAGGACAGAGTAGATCTTCTGGCGGGTTTTCTGATCAGGATAATGCTTTGCAATGCGGTCACGCACTGTAGCGAAGTCAGGGATCAGAGCCACATACCAGAAAAGGAGTGAAATGGTAAAGTAAGTGGAAATCGCGAAAACGTCCCAGAGGAGCGGAGATCTGGTATTCGGCCAGAGAACACCGCGCTCGTTAGGATACGGGAAAATCCAGTATACGAACCACACACGACCTACGTGCAGACCGGGGAAAACCGCCGCAGTAAGAACCGCAAAAATAGTCATCGCTTCCGCTGAACGGTTGATCGACATCCTCCATTCCTGACGGAAGATGTAAAGAACTGCAGAAATCAGAGTTCCCGCATGACCAATACCGACCCAGAACACGAAGTTGATAATGAATGAGCCCCATGAGATCGGAACGTTGATTCCGAGGATACCCATACCGATACCGATGATCTGAGCCAGTTCGATACCGAACATTCCAAGAACAGCAGCGGAAATACCGAATGCTATCCACCAGAGCTTCGAAGGAAACCTGTCCATCGGAGCTATCACGTCATCAGAGACGTCTTTATAAGTCTTATTGCCGAGTACAAGAGTAGGCTTAATGCTTTCCATCTCTTCGGCTGTATATGTAGTCAGATTCGCCATATTGATGCCTAGTGTTATTAAATTTTAATTTGCTTAAACCAGTCCACAGACCTGATCATTAAGATCAGGCCTTATTCCTAATTTTTCCAAGATAAGTGACCGATGGTTTCACTTCCAGATAATCCAGAACTTTGTAACCGCGGATCTTTTCATTGGAATCCACCAGTTTCCATACCCGGCTTTGTTTATCGTTGATGTTACCGAAGACAATCGCTCTGGTAGGACATACTTCCTCACAGGCTGTCTGCAGAGTTCCGTCAGCGATAACTTCTTCACTGCGTGTTCTCATTTCAGTGCGTGCCTGGTTGATACGATGCAGACAGAAAGAGCATTTTTCAATCACACCGCGGTTTCTTACAGACACGTCAGGATTGAATCCCAGCTGATGCGGATCGCGCATTTCGTTGGTCCATGCTCCGTCCATTTTATACCAGTATTCAATCCAGTTAAAACGGCGCACTTTATAAGGACAGTTGTTGGCACAGTAACGGGTACCGATGCATCGGTTGTATGCCATAACGTTCAGACCTTCGCTGTTGTGCTGTGTGGCAGCTACCGGGCACACGTTTTCGCATGGTGCGTTTTCGCAGTGCTGGCACATCATTGGCTGATGAACAACTTCAGGATTTTCTTCTGAACCGGCGAAATAACGGTCAATTCTTAACCAGTGCATTTCACGGCCGATATACACCTGATCAGGTCCGATCATAGGAATGTTGTTTTCGATGTTACAGCTTGTAACACAGGCGCCGCATCCGTTGCAGAGATTCAGGTCAATCGCCATATGCCAGCGCATACCCTCATAAGGCCATGGTTTCATAAGAGTCGATTTTTCAAATGCCGGTGCATGGATCAGATGCGGTTCAAAAGTGTGAATGTCCGGATGCTTTGTAAATTCCTCAAGAGTGGCTTCCAGTACCAGAGGACGGTTGTACTGACTGGAACCGTCAAACGGAGTGCCG
>CAZQKZ010000013.1:76498-80599 GCA_964594095.1 uncultured Leptospiraceae bacterium
AGATACTGCTTCCGGAGTAAAGAATGCTTTCTGTTCTTTGTTGTGATTGTAGCGGAAAATAGTCTGAGTGGTAGCCAGCTTATGACGCTTGCTTTCCGGAGTGATGGCAGAAAGGGTCAGCCCGCTGAGCTGTATTCCGCCTTTACCGGATGCAAACATGTGAGTTACACTCTGACCACGCTTGTTTCCGACTTTACCGGCTTTCGTGCGTCCGTATCCCATTGCTACGAATACTGATTCGGGATGGATACCTGGCAGAAGGTGAACCGGCAGACTTATTTCGCCCTGTGCTGTTTTCAGAGTTACAAACTGACCCTGTTTTACTTTCAGGTTCCGGGCAGTCGCGGGAAGCATAACGATGTAGTTTTCCCATACGATTTTAGTAACTGGTTCCGGAAGTTCCTGACGATAAGGGTTGTTTGCCCCTGTTCCGTCAAGCAGCTGCACGTTGTAGTAAAGACCAAGAGTCTGGCCTGCTTTAGGCATAAAATCAGCTGCTGCAAGGCTGCCATCATTGAATTTACGTGCTGCAGAATTACCGTTCAGAACTGCATCGCGGCCTGGTGCATAGAATCCCATGCGCAGAACAGAGTTCCAGAATGAACGGAAATTACCTGCAGAGAGTCCTCTCCAGCGGTTCATGAGATACTCATGGAAAGTGGCTGCTCCGCCAAGGTTTCCGCCTGCAATCGCGATGAGGTAATCTTCGAAGGATTTTGTTCCGAAAATCGGGCGCACAGCCGGCTGACGCACAGCAGAAACACCGGAAATCATTTCGGAATCTCCCCAGCTTTCGAGAAAGTGGCTTACAGGCAGGAATGCATGTGCCAGATCGCCCGACTCATCAATGCGGTCTGCGATTGAAAGGACATAGGATGCTTTTGAGAGGGCATCGGCTGCTTTCAGAGAAGCTGGCAAGTGGAACACAGGGTTAGCGTTGTAAAGAACAACGGCCTCAATGCTTCCGGAAGCGATGGCTCCGAATACTTCAGCCACTTCTGCATCAGAAGAGCCTGCAGAAAGATTCATCGGCCTGGACGCATCTACGGTTTTACCATCGTTCTCGAGAAGCGAGTTGAGCAGGTTTACCGCAACCGCAAGAGCTGTTGCTGATTCACCGGCTGCCAGGGGGCTTCCGCCGATTACAAGGCTTCTGCCTTTGAACTGCGCAATTTCAGATGCAATTTCTTTAATTGTTTCAGCACTGATGTTAAGGGCAGAAGCCACTTTATCAGGTGAATATTTAGAAAGAAGATTTTTAACATCTCCGGAAGCGTTTACAGAGCCTGCTTCCACAAGAGCTGCCGCCACGGAAAGTGCTACTGCATGAGCATCACCTGCACGGATCGGCATACGGGTGTCTGCATTGGATCCGGTAAGAGTGAACATGGACTCAACCACAACCAGACGGTTCATGGTCTTACGGTCTTTTTCAATGTTGCGTTTTTCCGCATACTGAGCGGTAAAATAAGAAGAACCTGGCATGGTTCCCATGAAATCAGCTTCAATAGCCAGAACATAATCTGCCTTATTGAAACGATAGTTAGGAATTACCGCCGCGCCGTAAGAAGCTTTCTGTCCTTCTGCGATCTGACGCAGAGTAGGGTCCTGACGCAGTTCCACAAGGCGTCCGCCTGGGAAAGACTTCATGAAATCAGCAATGACAGCCCGGGTGGAAGGACTTTCCACTGGTCCGGTAATCAGAGCGTAGGATTTACCCTGAAGGCTTACAGCTGCTTCAGAAATCACATCTTCTGTTTTTGCTTTTTTGAAAGATTTACCGTTTTTCTTATAAGCGTAGCGTGCCCGGTCCGGATCATAAAGGTCCATGATGGATGCTACGTTAGAGGCACTTACTCCGCCCTTAGTCAGAGGATGATCGGGGTTACCGGCGATTTTAATCGGCCGTGCTTCCCGGGTGCGGATGACAATTCCGGTTCCGTCCGGCGCAACAGATGAATAAAATTCAGGCTGGCCAGGAACGTATTCCGGAGACTGGATAACAGCCGGTACAATCTGCTCTGTAGGTCTGCGGCATGCTGCAGAAGCCATTACAGTTCCGGCTCCGAGGAATTTCAGGAATGAAGAACGGCTGAAAGTGCCGTTTTTTGAATCCTTCTTAAGTTCTTCAACAGGTGTATCACCGAATTCTGGCAGCTGCCATACGGGAACACTGGGTGATAATCTTTCTTCCAGAGACTGCCAGTATTTGCGTCTTCCGGATGAGTTGCTGCTTGTAGAGTTCATATCTTTAGTGCTCATTAGCTCACTTTCCCTTTTAATTAGTTATTTGCCACACTTCATGCATTAGTAATGACAGGTGCTGCATTCAGTGATCTGAACGGTGCGGTTATTACCCGCCGGATGCTTCTGCTCCGTGTATTCACGATGGCAGTTTACACACCAGCCCATTGTAAAAGGGGCTACCATTTCGAGTTTTTCCATAGTCTCGACTTTACCGTGACACCGAGCACAGTCAAAGCCCTTAGCTATATGAGCCTGATGGGAAAAACGTGCATGGTCAGGAAGGTCGTGAACCTTGTTCCAGCGGATCGGTTCGCCGTCTTTATAACTCTTGCGGAGGAACTGAATGTGCGGGCTGTCCGAGCCTACATATTCATGGCACTTCATACAGGTACCGGAATCCGGTACAGTAGCGTGCTGCGACCTTTCTACATTTACATGGCAAAACTGACAATTGATCCCTAATTCCCCTGAGTGAATTTTATGACTGAAGGGAATTGGCTGATCAGGTTTGTAACCCACGTACTTTTGAGGGGAACCGATTAAATAACCGGCGCCTCCGAAAATTAAGATTAGGAAGAAAATCTTCACTCCGTGCTTTTTAGCGATTCTTGAGAGGGCGTCCATTTGTATCTCGAAACCTGCCTGAAGTTAATTTTTAAGTATTTTATTCAGATACTGCTTTGTTTGATTTGTCAGGATATTGTCACAAATAAAACTCGCTCAATTTCGAAGATTCGCCACTGAGCTGTCAACCAATTATGACATTTTTTTACATTGACCGCAAAAAAAATGCAAATTTCGCTGAAACCGGAGATTTTTTTTTGTTACCCTGTTAAGTTTCAGGCTCAAAAGGAGGCTTATCCTACCAAACTGCTGGGTGATATATGGTTAAAAAATAAAATTTAATAGGCTAAGTAATTTCCTTTGGATAATACTTCTGCTTCCAGAATCTGAATCCGGAATTTTATTGAGTGACCGGAGCAGCCTTATGCATTAACTCAGGCCCATGGATAATTGAGATTCTTTAAGTATGAATGAGTGTTTCCCGTCTGCGACAGGTGTAAAAGCAGGGGTTTATATTGCGGGTTTCAGTCCTTTTTTTTTAAATTATATCGGATACTTTGTCATTCATATATAAAGTGCAGATTCTGTAATATGGGGGTGTATAATGGTTACAGAAAGACTTGTTTTTCTGGTCTCTTTGATTTAACCTTAAAAGAAAAAAGTATCTTTCAGATATAACTGCCGGATTTCTGTACTGAGATATTTTTTCTGAATCAGGCTGACCCCTCCAGAGTGGATTTCTCGCTGCATCTTTACGCTTTCTTAAGTACCATTCAGTATGGCGATGTAAAAAGAATCGAGGACCATTTTGAAGAGATACTGCTTGCCGCATCAGAAGTTTTCAGGGGAGAAAAAGGACTTGAAGAGCTGATGAAGTTTGTGTTATATGTGATTAACAGGACAGATGTGTCCGTGGAAAAAATAAAATCACCTGTGCCTGGGATCAGCAGAACGAATCCGGCAGGAAGGAAAGCTTGAAACCGCAAGAGCCATGTTAAAAAAAGGTTATGATTATAATGATATAACAGAGCTCAGGATCTTTGCTACACATTCCGAATGTCTTATGTATTCCCATAACCACTCCACGCAGGTTCAGCCACGGAGATCACAGGGAGCACGGAGTGGTCGCCCACGCGGTAGTATGGAACCGAGAGGTTTCACGCAAAGTTCGCAAAGAGATTCCCATTAGTGTTAGATTCTCTGCTCAGTGGTGATTCAATTCTATCAGGATATCTATATATCCTGATATCCTAATGCGACATTTTCCGGACCTATGTCACATAGCGCTCT
>CAZQKZ010000014.1:0-67651 GCA_964594095.1 uncultured Leptospiraceae bacterium
GAGGTCATATGAATAAAAATATAATTATTATATTAATTGCATTGGTTTTTTCATAGTGTTATAACCAGCAGTTTGTAATAAAAGAAAATATCACAAATCTTTCGGAAATACAACCTGAAAAGGATGAATGGGTTCATTTTTATATCTTTGGTCTGCTGCCAGGGAGTCGGGCTGTATCGGTTACTGAATACTGTAACAATGAGGATAAAAGTGAGGTGGTGGCCGTAGAAACAAGAACCAGTTTTTTAACCGGGCTTGTTTCCTTTGTCAGTCACGGAATCTATACCCCTCGAAGGAGGAAAATCTGGTGTGAATGATGCAGCTGTAATAGTACAGGTCATGCGATAGAGATGTTGGTTAAAATATTCGCAGAAGAACTAAACTTAACAGAATTAAAGAAGGGTAAGCTCATGAAATACAAATTATTCCAGTGTATCGGGCCATTGGTATGGCAATTATTGTTTTGCGTGGGCTTATCCACCATATTCTTTTCTTCTGTCTATGCTCAGGAACATGAATCACCAGAGTTGACTAAAGAAAGTAAAAATTACTCCGATAATGAGTCGAATCAGGGCCGAATCTTTACCGGATTTCTGCCGGATTTTTTCTCTGAAGGAGGGGCCTCTCTCAAACTGGGATACTATTTAACAGATGAAATCAGCCTGAGTGCTGCCGGTGGTTCTGTATCCTCGCAACAGAGCTGGGAGACCCTGTCATTGGTCTGTTTCTATGCGTTATGCCACATTAAAAAAAGTTTTCAGTATCGCACTCTCGTAAACATTGATTATTTTCCATGGGAAAGCGGGATCTATATAGCCCCGGGAATCTATCATGAATCCGGCTCTGCTTTAAAGATTCAGGAGCTGGCAGGATTTGTACCCAATGAAGGATACTCTCTTAATTCCATTGGCCCAATACACGGAATCTCCCAGCCGCCATTAATTTCGTATACTGTGAATTTTCCCGCTTTTACAAGTCCGGTTGTTTCTGCGGGATACCGGAAAATTTTAAATAATTTTATA
Organism: uncultured Leptospiraceae bacterium; assembly: GCA_964594095.1. Taxonomy (GTDB): domain Bacteria; phylum Spirochaetota; class Leptospiria; order Leptospirales; family Leptonemataceae; genus CAZQKZ01. The sequence goes on from CAZQKZ010000014.1 coordinate 1,023, forward strand.
ATCGGATTTCAGGGGAATTTTAAAGCTAAAAACCAGGCATCGCCACGTATTGATATGACATACGATGTAAGGCACCTTTATTACCAGACAGTTTTTACCGCTGAAGAGATTCTGTTAAAAAAACAGCTTCTTGAGTCAAATGAAAAATCATTTCGGTATTATAATAATAACCGAGCATTTTCTCTGAGCTTTTATGCTGGCTTTGTCTATTAAAGGGTCATATTACCCGCTTGACAGAATCTTTAAAATGCTTTTAGTTGTACCTTATGATGGACAATTTAGCACGAAAACTCCTGACCGAAGAAGAATACCTTGCTCAGGAGCGCAGGTCTCCGGTAAAAAGCGAATATTACAAAGGTGAGATTTTTGCCATGGCCGGGGCAAAGGAATCTCACAATCTGATTATTGCAGCTGTAATCGGAATCCTTCACCCCCATTTCAAAGGAAAACCCTGTGAAGTCTATCCTTCTGATATGAAAGTAAAAAATGCCAAAGACTGTTTTTACGCCTACCCGGATGTTTCGATTGTTTGCGGTAAAGCAGAGTTTCTGAGCAGCAGTCAGGACGTGCTTTTAAATCCGGATTTAATTATAGAGGTTCTTTCAGAATCCACCGAAAAATACGATCGCGGTGCCAAATTCAGTCTTTACCGGAATATTCCATCTGTAAAAGAATACCTTCTTATTAATTCCGAAGAAAAGAAGATTGAGTCATTTGTCCGCAATGGCGACAACTGGATTTATACGGAATCCCATGAAGGCAGACCCTTTCTTATAAAGACAATTGAAGTAAGTCTGGATTTAGACGAAGTATACGATAAAGTGGAGTTCGCGGAAAATCCGGTATTCGCTGCATCGTCACCTTAATTTCATTCAATTATCGGTGAATGTTTCCGCGCTCCGAATTTCGGAAAAACAACTCCCCATTTTACCATACAGCCATTACTAAACGTATGTTTCTTGACAGCAAACCTTTTTTGTGATACAGTGGCTCAAATCCGGAAAAAAGCAGCACGCCCCTCGCACGGATAATTCTTTCCCTCCTCCGGAGGTACCATCCCGCCCACAGCTCAGGGGGAAGAAATATGCGCGGATGCAGCGGGTAAATACTCCTGCCACCCTACGAATATTCACATTGGTTTTTCGACTAACAAAGGAAAAAATCCGATTGTAACAAAAATACTTACAAATGAGAGTTGACATATTGTAACTGCTCACTTTAATTGTAACCGCTCACTTGGGGAAAATGAATATGACAGGAATTTACGATATTTTCAGTACCAAATGCCCGTATACCGGTACAGTAAAAAGCTATACAATAGTACCCGGAAATTATTATTACTCATCTTATGAGTTGTACAATGCACCCCCTCTTTCCGACAAGGAACTGCCTCAATTTACAATTGAAAAAGGCAAGGAAACTAATATAGTTCTTTAAACAGAAAATCACCTTTGCCGGAAGCATGCTTTCGGTAGAGGCAAATCTGTCTTACAGCTGTTTTATCGTGGATAATATGTAAATGATTACAAGAATAATAAAAACTTTTTTGATATTCATTACCATTCTTATTACGATACCTGTGTATTCACAGTCCTTCTTTTTCTTTCTTGATAATGAATACAGAAAAGAAAAAGTTATCACAGAAGCACTGAATCCTCGCAGGTTAAATGATTCCTCTTTTTTAATGCTGGGCGGAGGATCCAGATTGATTTATGAATCAGAGCACAAGCAACCTTCAATAGGTGGAGGTTATACTGGTTCCGGTTTTGAGATAACTGGCAGGTTTACTCCAAAGTCTTACACACAATCTGCCAGAGCACAGGATCTGGATTTTTATTGTTTTCAATGCAATAGTCATCGTCCTCAGATTGATTGGACAAGTATAACTATACATGACCGGATGGAGCGCAGCATTGTCCAAAATGAAAATATCTGGTCCCATTCAATCTCTGATAATGTAGATGTGTCCTATACTGCTGCTTCATTTCTCGCTTCTTATTTTCCTTACAGTGCCTCCAATACCGGTCTTTTTTTAAAAACAGGCTATAACCAGTCATTCATAGAATACAAAGTCCATCACAGCTATAATCCGGTCCTTTTAATTCGCTCTCCTGATAGTTCTTCTTTTTTTCTCCCGGGGATTAACGCAGTCCAGAATATACAGCATGAAAGCATTCTCACTGGAGTTGGATACCGTGGGAAACCGGATGAATATTTTTCAATCGAAGGAGAGCTTGGCATTTTAGGAGGCCGTGATAAACTTCAGCTCAGACAACCATTTCGAGGTAACAATCTGACGAGTTCAGGCTATGGTTCCGGGTTTTACTGGTCAGCCCTGATCAGTTACAGAATACTGCAGAATTTCACTATCTTTTTAAAACCAGGGCAGCAGCATTATTTTGGTTATTCATATAAAATCGAAGGAATCTACGCAGGGCACACGGGTGCGCCAGGCTAAGCCTGTGCAGACTATCAGGGTGAAACGTCCCTGAACCGCCAATTAGTTGTTCAGCGGTTAATGGACTGCACGATTCAAGGGTAACCGAAGAGTCGAAGCTGCAGGAAATGAACATACGAGCCGTAACGAAAGTGAACCTGTTAAGCCTCGTTACTCAAGTGATAGCGGTCAGCCAGTCCGTGATGGTGAAACCTGCCATTCATTCTGTGTTAACAACTATTATACAGAATGAAGCTATCCGGGGTCTTGGAGGACAGCGCGTATGGAAAGTCTGCACGAGGAACCTGGGAGATCCTGTCCGGTGTGAAAGCAACCTCTGCCGGGAATGAATAACCGCCGGGGAGCCGGACAGGAAGTCGGATGGACTCGTAGTAGCGTGGAAGTCGGGTAACTCCGATGGAGCAAAGGGGTCCTGCCGGATAAATGCTAAGTCAGATAAAGGAGGTATCCGATTGGAAACTATAACGGATCAAAGCGAAGACTTACCACTGAATCAGTGGGGTCTGAGTGAACACGTCTCACTTTTGAGAACAAAGCTCTTTCGTAAAGCGAAGGCAGAACCAAAATTCAGGTTCTATTCTCTGTATGGGCATATCATTAAGGCCGAGGTGCTGGAATCCGCATGGAAACGAGTCAGAGCCAACAAAGGATCGCCTGGCATAGACAGACTGAATTTTGACGATATAGAAAAGCGGCCGGGAGGTGTCGAAGGATTTCTCGAAGAGATTCGTGAGAGTCTGATCAAGCGTACTTACCGTCCTGATCCTGTAAAGCGCGTCTATATTCCGAAACCAGATGGTCGCAAAAGACCTCTTGGGATTCCGACCATCAAAGACCGGGTTGTTCAGATGGCTGTGCTTCTTGTTATTGAACCAATATACGAAGCAGACTTTCTGGATTCCTCATATGGATTTCGACCTAAGCGCTCCGCACATGATGCAGTTGCCGCGATACAGTCAAACCTGAAAGAAGGAAAACGAGTGGTCTATGATGCGGATCTGAAGGGCTATTTCGATACCATTCCGCATGACAGGCTGATGAAAGCCTTTGAGATGAGAGTGGTCGACAGATCAGTCCTAAAGCTCATTCTCTCATGGCTTCGTTCTGTGGTGGTTGATACCGATGAAAAAGGGAAGAAGAGTTATCAGAGAAGTAAGGTCGGGACACCGCAGGGAGGGGTAATCTCTCCCTTGCTTGCAAATATTTACCTTCATTACTTCGAGAAACACTTTAACAACCTGACTGGAAATGGCAGGAAAATTCCGGCCTCCATCATCCGGTATGCAGATGACTTTGTTATTTTGATGAAGGAACCGTATACAGAACTTATCCAGAGACTGGAATATTTTCTGGAACAACGGGCCGGACTCACAATCAATCGGGAGAAAACCAAATGGGCAGACCTCAGGAAAATCGGCGTCACGCTTGATTTCCTTGGATTCTCATTCAGGTATGAGGCAGGCAAACGCTACAAAAACTATGCATGTCTCAGCATCATACCGTCAAAGAAGTCTGTTAAGAAACTTAAAGAAAAGATAGACGAGCAGCTCTCTTACAGGAACTCCTCTAAACACATTCTTCAGGTAGCACCTCGTCTGAATAAGACACTTGGTGGATGGGATAATTATTTTAAAATCGCATATCGCAAGAAAGCGTATAGTGAAATAAATTACTATCTTGATCTGAAACTTTGGAAATTTCTGACAAGGAAAAGCCAGAGAAAGATGAAACTTCCTGATGGTTACAGTAGCTGGCACACATATTGTCAGAAACGAGGGGTCAGATTCTTATCTTATGCCTGAGCTGGAAACAGATATTCGGGAAAGCCGGATGCGGGAAACCCGCACGTCCGGTTTGATGAGGGGGAGGGATGCCAAAGCTGGTCCCCTCTCTACTCTACATCCTTTAGAGGATTCTGCTTTTACAGGCTCTTATTTATTAATAGAAAACAGAGTACCTTATGCCGGCCGAACCAGCACTGCAGAATTTGGAGTAAAATATGAACTTTAAATATTGTAATGCTATAATATGTTTTTATTTATTAACGGCTTATCCGGTCTTTGCAGAAACGTTGCCTTTAGATGTAAAAGTATCAGTAAAATATAAATACATCGAAAATGTGGAAGAACGGCCACAGCCATGGGGTTTATTGGCTCTCCTATCAGAACCCGGAACGGTAAATCTGAATATGGAGTCACTCCTTTCCGGTTATAAATGGGCTTATACGGAGCAGACTCTGCTTCTGGATCAGAGGCAGTATAAAAGCAATGCGGTGGAACCTGGGATAACCTTAGAAAGCAGTTATAAAGATTTCAATGTGTCCTTGTATACAGGAATCCTGCATGGAATTTCGGGTGAATACCGGAACAACACAACTTATTTTTGTTATGATTGCGGGGCAAAACGAGCAGAATTCAGTCCGGAGAAATTCTCTTTTAGGGACACTGCTTATACTTATAAAGGTTTATTTAACTCAGATACTGTATATTATCCGGTATATGCAGAACAGGCTGAAGTCAGTCTGAAAGGTACTGAAATAAATGCTGCGATTGACTATACTCTGTTCCGTAACGATAGTATTTCTTTACTTTCCGGAACCGGTATTTATTATACTTCCGTTACAATGAATCTCTCAGACTTTACTTCTGCTGCCTTCCGCAGAAGATGTTCAGCAGGAGTGGAGTATTGCGGCGATTTATTTTATTTAGATAATGAAAATCTTGTTAAACGAAGATACTGGACCAGACAGATTCCTCTGAAACTTGGCTTTGCTTATGAATCCGGCTGGATAAATGTTAAAGGATCCGCTTATTATCTTGTTGGTGATGGAAGATTTTTTACAAAGACTTATGCACCGGGAAACACTGTGTTTCAGACCAGTGACAGCCGGGTAAAAGGCGATGGCTGGGGATATGATTTCAGTTTAGAAAAAAATATTACCGATTCTTTAGCTATGGGAATCAGTTTTTTCGGGAAACGTTATTTCAGCAAAGGCAAGGACTACATGCACGGTTCTGAAGATTTTACAATCGGGATTTTTCAGGAGACGTTAAATCTTATGGATTATATACGCGAACCAGTAGTCTACCAGGGAATCCGTGAACAGGGTGCCGGAATATCTCTGGAGTATCATTTTTAATTGGAATCTATTTGGTTTTTGTGAATATGATAAAACAATCACTATGGTTTGTCACGCTACTGACTGGATTTCTGTTTTCGCTTACGATAAGCTGGTGGTATCATTACAGTCTGGATTTTTTTTACGGGTTCTGGTATGATCTGCTTGATATTAATAAGTTCATAAATAAATACGCACCGCTGAACCGTTACAGTCCAGGTTTTGAGCGGCTGGAGGAAAAAGATTATTTTTTACTTTTTCAGAAAATCAGTGAATCAGTTCATTCTTCCGGAGAAGGCCTTGAAGATATTACCTATTCCTCTTTTAATGGAAAAAGACCGCTGCTGCGAACGTCAGAGGTAGTGCATCTTCGGGCTGTAGCTGAACTGATTGATAATCTAAAAATATTATCTTTGATTCTGGGTTTGATTACCTTTGGGATTCCGCTAATTCTTTTGAGGATGAAAATATTCCCGAACTGGAAACATCAGTTGTCATGGCTGTTTATCCTGAGCGGGTTGACCGTATCCACAGTGCTGCTGATCGGTTCGAAGAAAGTCTTTTATAAACTGCATGTTCTGGTTTTTCCATCCGGTCATAAATGGCATTTTTATTACGAAGAATCCCTGATGGCCGTGCTGCTGAAAGCACCGGATATTTTCGGAGGAATTGCGGTTTCCCTTCTGATTCATGGATTTCTGGGTTTTTCATTGTATCTGGTGGTATTTCTTTTCTTACAAAGAAAAATTCGTGTTCCTTAATACTCACAAATCGGACCTGACAGAAGATTTCAGAAGATTCAATTGGCCATATATCAGGATATCCTGATAAGCTGATGGAATAGTTCCCTATTCAGAAAAAAAATAAAAAAACCCGGTTGACACATATTTTCCATCCGTTTATACTGCAGTCATCTGATTAAATAAATCCAGTGAGAATCAGCAGATTCAGTCCGCCTGACTGACATTTCTGCACCGGTTCTGTAATAAAAAAAATCCGTTTCCGGCATTTCAGAAATCTGATTACGCTGCGGGTATTGCTATGTCTTTTAAAAAATTAGAAGTATTTATAAAACCATTCCGGCTTGAGCCTCTGAAAAATGCGCTTACTGAAGCAGGAATCGGCGGGATGACTATTATCGAAACGAACGGTTTCGGACGCCAGCAGGGTCATCAGGAAATTTACCGCGGCGAAGAACACACAGTCGATTTTGCTCCTAAAATTCTGGTAATACTTTATGCAGAAGAAAACCAGGTTCCTGATATCATTAAAATTATTAATGAAAATGCCCGTACCGGCAGCGCCGGAGACGGTAAAATTTTTATAAGTCCGGTGGATGAAGTAATCCGGATCAGCACCGGAGAAAGCGGGGAGGCTGCGCTCTGAGGTCTGTTCAGCGTATGATTCTGCTGATGGTATGTGTCAGTTCTCCTCTTTTCGCAGAGCCGGATCTGTCGGTTTCCGTCCCGGTGTCCAGGAATGGTTTTTTTATACTGGAATATCAGGGTGCATCGGCTGAGCACTGTATCGCTGAATTCAGAAAGGGCTCTGACGGAATCTACAGGCGCGAAGGGGTGCTTTACAAAGGTAAAGACCGAAGAACAACCGTATCCGGAAGGGAAAACGGATTCTATGCATTTTCATCTGACTGCGTATCTGATATCCCGGTGGATCCGGTGTTTACTGAAGTAAGACACTACAGTCTGTACTGGGTTTCTGCTGTCTTTTTTACCGGACTGACTGTGTTCCTCCTTACAGCTGGTTTCCTTTTCGCAGGAATCATCCGGACCCGGAGGGATTATGAAAACTGATCAGGTAGCAGCCGGAGTGGTTCTATTTCTTTTCAGTGTTACCTGGATTGCTGCGGGCTGGTGGTTCGGCCGGTCAGGAAAAAATGCTGATGATTTCATGCTGGCAGGCCGTAAAGTCGGAACCGCGCTGGGTGCGGCCACAGCAATGGCTACCTGGATTACCAGCAATACTGTGATGCTTGCTCCGCAGCTTGCGTATCAGCTGGGTATCTGGGGTATAATCGGATATTCAGGTGGCGCCCTGGGGCTGATTCTCTTTGCACCTTTATCAGCCAGAATACGGTATCTTATGCCCGGAGGAACCACGGCAGGAGATTTTTTCCGGCTTCGCTACGGTAAAAATGCATGGAGAATCTTTCTTATTATAAGTCTTGTTTATGCATTCGGATGGATGATCAGTCTTGCTATGGCAGGCGGGATTATTCTGGAGACACTCACCGGAATGGACTATTTTACCGGAATGACTCTGATTCTTGCAGTATGTGTTTCCTACACCGTCCTTGGCGGCATGAAAGCTGTTATAGGAACAGACTATATTCAGACTTTAATAATTCTTGCCGGTCTGAGTTTTACAGCTTACTATATTCAGGATACTCTGAGTCTGCGCGAAATCTATGACTCAGTTGAGGCAGAAAGACCTTTCCTTCTGACTCTGGCTTTTCCGGCAGCTCTTATGTTTCTGTTCAATAATATACTATTCGGAACCGGTGAAATTTTTCATTCTAATGTGTGGTGGAGCAGGGCATTTGCCTTCCGCGAAGGAACAGGCTTCCGGGCTTATCTCCTTGCAGGAATTCTCTGGATTCCTGTTCCGGTTGCAGCAGGGTTCACCGCTCTTGCCGCACCAGGACTGGGAATTAATATTCCTTCCGCAGACATGACCGGTCCTCTTACAGTCAGTGCAGTGCTTGGAAAAACAGGGAATTTAATATTCTTTATAGTAATTTTTTCAGCACTTGCTTCCAGTATGGATTCTCTGCTTGCAGCAACCGGCGATATAATTACTGAGGATATTTACCGGAAGCATCTGAGGCCTGAAGCGTCACCGAAAGAGCTATTTACAGCTGCAAGGATTTCCCCGCTCGTGCTGGGTACTGTGACCTGGTATGCTGCTTCGTTGCGTATATCGGATCTTGGTAATGTTCTTTTTTTTACGGGGGCTCTTGTTTCCAGTACCATCTGGCCTGTGATTACCGGTCTGTATTTCAGGCGGGGGAGCGGTGCGGGTGCATTCTGGTCTATGCTTCTTGGGTCAGCTGCGGGCCTGACTGCTTTTTTTATGATCGGTTTTTATGCTGCTTCTGTATTCGGCGCGGCTGTTTCCATGGTGATTACTCTTCTCTATATGGCAGCCGGTAAAGAATACCGGTTTCGCTGGGAGGATCTTAAAGAATGATTTCATTTTTCTGGTTTGAAATTCTTATTACAGTTTCCACAGCAGCTGCAGCCATAACCCCCGTGATTCTGCTTTTCATGCTTTTTTATGACTGGAGGAGGAAAAAAATATGGTGAAACTTCATCCGCTGCTGACCCGGCCTGTGCACAGCATTAACCGTACAAGGGGGACAGACCGTCCTGGTATGCTCCTTGATATTATTCCTGAGAAGCCTGAAATATTAAAAAATATTGAAAATCATCATATCGTTTCAGTAAGACAGTTCAGCACTGACCTGATCCTGCAGGTTTTCCGCCTCGCGGCTCTTTATGAATCCTCACCGGTTCTGTTTCACAAACCTCTTGCAGGAAAAATTCTCATCAGTGCTTTTTACGAGCCAAGCACAAGAACCAGGCTTAGTTTTGAAAGTGCCTGGCACAGGCTCGGCGGAGACATTATGTCTATCACCGACTCCTCAACAACCGGGATAGCCAAAGGCGAATCATTAGAAGATTCCGGGGAAATGTTCAATAATTACGGGGATGTTGTGGTGCTGAGAGACAGCAGCGAAGATTCCGTTTACCGTATGCTTGAGACCCTTGCTATTCCCATTATCAATGCGGGGAACGGTATGGACGAGCATCCGACTCAGGCATTAACAGATCTTTATACCTTATTCAAATGGAATCCGGAAATCCCAAAGGGAATTATAACAGGAAACCGGAATAATATACAGAAGATTAAGATCGGTATTATCGGTGATCCTTCGCGTATGAGAACTGTGCGCAGTTTCCTTCTGCTTCTGACTCATGCGGCCTCTGCCATAGAAAGTGTGACTCTTATTAACCCTGGCAGTAATATCTTCAGCCCAGGGCAGAAGGAAGAACTTTCAGAAGGGGGACTGGAGATCATCACTGAGCCGCGGCTTCAGGATGTTCTTCCGGATCTTGATGCGGTTTATATAAACTCCATTGCCTGGACAGGAGACACATTCGAGAAGCTTGCAGGTGACATAACTCTGAGCAGCAGTTCTCCGCTGAAACCAGGAAGCATAGTTCTTCATCCTCTGGCAAGGGGGGATGAGTTATCGGATACTCTGGATGCGACAGAGCATAACTGGTATTTTTCTCAGGCGCGGTCGGCAGTTTTTCTGCGAATGGCCCTTCTTACCTGCATTGTATCAAGAACATCGCTGGTTTCAAATACTAAATCATAAAAAAAGGAGTTAATTATGTGCGGCATTGCAGGAATTTTTCACAAGGACATAAAAAAGCCCGTAAGCGGGGATCTTCTCACAGCTATGGCAGCCATCCAGCATCACCGGGGTCCGGACGGATACGGATGGATGACTCCGGAAGGAACGGGTACAGGTTTTGCCCATGCAAGACTGAAGATCATTGATCTAAGCGAAAAAGGGAGGCAGCCGTTCCGGTCAGAAGACGGAAATCTGATGATTACTCATAACGGAGAATTTTATGACTACCAGAAAATCCGCGCTGACCTTACTGCGAGAGGCGCACGGTTTTCCACGAAAAGTGACAGCGAAATTCTGCTGCATCTGTATCCGCGATACGGACTTCTGCGTTCTTTGGAATTTCTCCGCGGCGAATTCGCTTTCGCGCTTTTTGACCGATCTGAAGACAGGCTGATTCTGGTAAGGGACCGTTTCGGCATTAAGCCTCTTTACTGGGTACGGACAAGGGATGGAATTGTCTTTGGTTCTGAAATCAAAGTTCTTTTTGCTCATCCTGAAGTAAAAAGGGAGTGGGATCCGGAAGGTCTCTATCATCAGCTGATGCAGACCATTGTTCCGGGAACGACTCCGTTTTCCGGAGTACGTCAGGTGAGCCCTGGTCATATTCTCGTGGCAGAACGAAAAAACGGCGAGCTTCAGATCAGCGAAAAAAAATACTGGGATATGAACTTTCCACAGGAGAAAGACAGGCAGAATCCTGAATCAGAGGAATTTTATACCGAGCTGATCCGCGAGAAACTTCTGGAGGCTGTCCATCTTCGCCTTGAAGCGGATGTTCCTGTGGGATGCTATCTTTCCGGAGGGATTGACTCCTGCAGTATTCTGGGTCTTGCATCAGCCGCTTCGCAGAATCCGGTAAAGGCTTTTACAATCGGTTTTGACAGTGATGTTTACGATGAATCTGCCATAGCAAAACAGATGGCTGATGCAGCAGGTGCGGAACAGGATATACTCAGACTTGATGCGTCCGAAATCTATGATAATCTTGTCCGGACTCACTGGCACACAGAAAGGACCATCTATAATACTCTTGGTACCGCAAAACTTCTGATGAGTCGTCATGTTAGCAGCAGCGGATACAGGGTGGTTCTTACCGGGGAAGGGTCCGACGAACTTTTCGGAGGGTATCCCGCATTCCGAAGGGATATGTATCTGCATGGTTCCGGGTCTCGCTCTCCTGATCAGAGACGAGAGCTTGAAGCAGGTCTGCAGCAGAATAATGAAATATTCCGGGGGGCTATGCTTGCTGAAAATGAAATTCATGATCCTGATCTGGATCAGCTCTGCGGATTTACTCCGTCAGGTCTGCAGCCCTGGCTCGCTGCCTCCCGAAGGGTTCTTCCGGTTCTCAGTAAAGACCGGAGCCGTCTGCTGAAACATTACTCACCTGGTCAGGCGATTGCTGCTGCCCTGGACCCGGATCAGATAAAGGGCAGGCATGCGCTCGATATTTCGCAGTATGTCTGGATCAAAACAATGCTTGAAGGACAGATTCTTACCTGGGGCGGGGACCGGGTGGATATGGCTAATTCTATGGAAGCAAGACCTGCGTTTCTCGACCACCATCTGGCTGCGGCTGCGGCCAATCTGCCTCCTTCGCTTAGAATCAAAGGCAACAGGGAAAAGCATATTCTGAGGGAAGCGATGCGTGGTCTGCTGCCTGATGTGCTTTATAACCGGGAGAAATTTGCCTTTATGGCTCCCCCGGCTCATACCGATCCGAAGCGTTTCAGAAAAATGCAGTTGGTGGCTGAGGAGTTTCTGAACCGTTCGGCTGTAAAAGAAGCCGGGCTCCTGGATCCGGAAGCTGTTGCGGAAGTCTTCCGGGCAGCTGAATCCTCAGAATCATCTGCGGCAGAAAAGGTAAGTCTGGACGCCCTGATCAATCATATGACAGGAGTGCAGATTCTGGACCGCAATCTGGTTAAAGCAGACATACCTGCTATGGCCAGGAAGCAGGCAGATCTGCTGGGCTGGAAAAGCTGAAGTATAAAAAACTCCGAGGAATTTCTGAATTAAGAGCAGAAAAAATACTGAAGATTCTTTACCTCATAGCAAAACCACTGATCTCCTCGTTCTCTCCGGTCAGGCCGGATTATAGTAAAAAACCTGTATTCAGCTTGACGAAAAGGGGGCTTTCTTTATTTTTGCCTTTGAAAGTCACAAAAACAAGAGAAGAGGCAGCTTTCGTTGGAACAAAAAACAGCTCTCGTATATCCTGGACAGGGGTCCCAGAAGCCTGGAATGGCTAAAGATTTTTACGATCAGTTTCCCGCAGCAAAACAGGCATTTGAAGAAGCATCGGAAGCCATCGGTATGGATATGATGGCACTCTGTTTTGAAGAAGATCCGCGACTGAATCTTACTGAATTTACTCAGCCTGCCATAGTCACCGCTGAAACCGCTATGACCCGTGTGCTTATGAAGGAATACGGACTGACGGCTCAGATTTTTGCCGGACATTCCCTTGGTGAATACGCTGCTCTTGTAGCTGCCGATGTAATGAATCTTTCCGATGCCGTGAAAATTGTAAGGAAAAGAGGGGCACTGATGCAGGCAGCCGTTCCGGCAGGCGTTGGTTCCATGGCAGCCGTTATACTCGAAAATATTGAATCCTGCGATTATCGTTCTATAGTAAAAGAATGCGGTGCCGAAGTAGCTAATTTTAACTCAATGGATCAGGTGGTGATCAGCGGCAGAACTGAGGCTGTAACCGCAGCATCAGAAAAAATCAGTGAAGTTTTTAAAGACAAAGGGGTCAATGTGGTTCCTCTGGAAGTGAGTGCTCCGTTTCATTCCAGTTTAATGTCTGTCATAGAGCCAGAGTTTAAAGATTTTCTGAAACAGTTTTCCGGCGGGTTTCGCACGGAAAATGCATCGAAGGTAGTTTCCAATTTTACGTCGCAGTTTCATTCCGCAGAAACCCTGATTGACAATCTCACTTCTCAGATCAGCGGGTCAGTCCGTTGGATCGAAAACATGAAACTCATAGCATCTTCCAGTGACCGTATTTTTGAAGTGGGTCCGAACCGGCCCCTTGGAAAATTCTTTAAGAGTGTCGGAACTGAAATCGTTTCCATTATAAATCTGAAATCAGCTGAAAAAGCACTGAAACAATAAAAAAGAGGGTAGCACATTGAATTTTAAAGGCAGTAATTACTGGGGATTAGTCATCGGCGGATCAAGCGGCTTTGGTCTGGCAACCGCCAAAAGTCTGGCAAAGGCGGGAATGAATGTATGTGTTGCTCACCGGGACCGTAAAGGTTCTATGGCCCGTATCGAAGAAGAATTCGAAGAAATCAAGAAAACCGGTGTTGAATTTATTTCATTCAATACAAATGCACTCGATGCGGAAGGAAGAAAAGAAATTCTGGATGGGCTTGCAGCTAAAATGGGTCCGAATGGTAAGGTGCGCACAATGCTGCATTCTGTGGCCTTTGGAAACCTGAAGCTCATTGCTCCCCAGAAAAAAGATAACCGTAACGAAGAAATCCGTAAAATGCTCGCTGATAAACTGGGTGTTGATCCTGCAAAACTCGGTTCAGCTGTAAACGAACTTTTCAGTAACGGGAATCCGGAATTTATTCATCTGGCAGATGATCCTGCTTACAACAACGATGCCTTCCTTGAGGATGAGGATGTAGCAAATACCATTTATGCCATGGGAACCAGTCTTCTGACTTATGTGCAGGATCTATTTAACCGTAAGATGTTTGCTTCTGACGCAAGAGTTTTTGGTCTTACCAGCGAAGGTAATACCGTTGCCTGGAGAGGTTATGCCGCTGTAAGTGCCGCTAAGGTGGCTCTGGAAGCTGTTTCCCGGTCCATTGCCTATGAATTTGGTCCCCATGGAATTCGTTCCAATATCATTCAGGCAGGGGTAACTGATACACCTGCTCTCAGACTCATACCTGGAAGTTCCCATATGAGCGCCGGAACTGTGATGCGCAACCCTCTCGGGAGACTCACAGTGCCTGAGGATGTAGCTTCCGTGATCACTCTGCTCAGCACAAACGAAGCAGGCTGGATCAACGGAGAAATCATCCGTGTGGACGGCGGGGAGCATATTGCAGGTTAATTTTATGGGAAATATTGATTATTACGCACCTCTTGAAAAAAAGATTTCTTACGATGAATTTCTGAAAAGAACTCATTTTACTCAGGCCGAACTTCTGGCGTTTGGGTATGGTCGTCTTGTGCAGGATCCTCCATCAGATTTTGCAAAACTGCCGATTCCTCCCATGCTTATGATGGATCGTGTTACAGAAGTAGCACGTAATGGTAAAAAAGGTAGGATTGTTGCTGAAAAAGATATCAAAATCGATGAATGGTTCTTTCAGTGTCACTTTATTGGCGATCCTGTGCAGCCCGGAGTTCTGGGTGTAGACGCTATCTGGCAGCTTATCGGGTTCTACTGCACCCTGAATGGTGCCGAAGGCTCCGGAAGGGCTCTCGGCAGCGGGGAAATTGAATTTTTTGGTCAGATCCGCCCTTATAATAAAGTAGTTCGCTATGAAATCGACATAAGACGGTATAGCGAGTTGACAGAAAAGGGAATTGTTATGGCAGTGGGAAATGCAGCCGTATTTGTGGACGGGGAGCAGGTTTATTCCATGAAAGATGCCCGAGTAGGGATTTTCAAAGACATGGCATATCCTGATTACCCGGTTAAATCAAAAAATTCCATTGGCGGAATGATTGCCCGGGGCTGAACACAGCAAATATTTAGCACAGGTATATAATTTTATGGAAAACAGTAAAGGTATAGCTCTTGTAACAGGCGGTTCCGGCGGAATCGGAGCAGCGTGCTGCAGAGCACTACACGACGCAGGCTTTAAAGTCGGAATCCACTGCAACAGCAGTCGTACTGCCGCGGATGCACTTTCTGCGGAACTCCCTGGTTCTTTTGTAATTCAGGCTGATATTTCCACAGTAGAAGGAATTGATCAGATCTACGACATTCTTAAAAAAGATCACAACGGCGAAATTGCAGTCCTTGTGAACAATGCAGGAATAGCTCTGGACAATCCGATTTTCAATGCATCCCTGGAAGAGTTTGAAAAAACCATCAACACTAATCTCCGCAGCGTCTGGTACCTCAGTAAAAGACTGGTTCGCTTCATGATCCGCAAAAAGTCCGGTAAAATCATTAACATTTCCAGTGTAGTCGGAATCGCCGGTAATCCTACTCAGTCTATATACGGAATGACCAAAGCCGGAATCGATAACTTCACCAGAACCGCCGCCAAGGAATTCGCTTCTTACGGCATACTTGTAAACTCAGTTGCTCCTGGCTATATCCGCACATCCATGACTGACCAGCTGCCAAAAGAACTCATTGACGATATTCTGAAATTTATCCCGCTCGGAAGAATGGGAACCCCGGAAGAAGTGGCTCAGATGGTCCGTTTCCTTGCTGAATCCGGAACTTACATTACAGGTAATGTGTTTCAGGTGAACGGGGGAATGTATGGTTGATTATACCAAAGCAGCTGCACCTGAAATTATAAAAAAGGTGATGGATACCATCCCCCAGGCTCATCCGTTCCGTTTTATTGACGAAATCACTGAGCTCACAGGTGAAAAAATAATCGGTAAATACCGTTTCCGGGAAGATGAATTTTTTTATAAAGGTCATTTCCCTGGTGCTCCCACAACCCCGGGAGTCATCCTTATTGAAGCAATGGCCCAGGTGGCCGTAGTAGGACTCGGAATATATCAGCTTATCCTTGAAGAAAAAAACCTCAATCAGCTTACACTTTTCACTGAATGCGAAATTGAATTCAGTGCAGTAGTTAAGCCTGGTCAGCTGGTTACTATATACGGCGAAAAAATCTATAATCGTAAAGGTAAACTTAAATCCTCAGCCAGGCTCGTGCTGGAAGACGGAAGCGTAGCTGCTGCAGGAACGCTCGCTGGAGTAGGAGTATTAAGAGAATGAGTCACAGAGTAGTAGTCACCGGTCTCGGAGTCATTGCACCGAATGCAACCGGTCTTGCAGATTTTAAATCAGCCATTGAAAGTGGTAAAAGCGGACTGAGATTTATTCCGCGTATGGAAGAGCTGAATTTTGCCTGCAGAGTGGGGGGAATTCCCACGGGTTATGAATCTCTGCTTCCGAATTATTTTTCTGCAGAAAGTCTTCTGGCTATGAACCAGCCAATGGTTTTCTCAGGTATGGCAAGTATTGATGCTTATAAGGATGCCGGACTGAAAGCTCCTGAACCCGGCGATGATAATGTGGACTGGGATACTGGTGCTATTCTCGGGATTGGTCTTGCCGGAGTCGATACACTTCCTGGTGTGATTGCCAAAATTGATGCCGGAAAAACCAGGCGACTTGGTTCCACTGTGGTCGAACAGATCATGTCCAGCTCCGTTTCCGCTAAGGTAAGCGGACTGCTCGCCCTTGGAAATCAGGTTACCACCAATTCCAGCGCCTGCTCTACAGGAACAGAAGCTATTTATTTTGCATACGAAAGAGTCCGCAATGGACTTTCTAAAAGAATGCTTGCAGGCGGGATCGAAGGGTCCAGTGAATATGTCTGGGCGGGCTTTGACGGAATGAAAGTTCTGAATACCGGATCCAATGATCAGCCCGAAAAAGCCTCCAGACCAATGAGCCAGACCGCGGGCGGGTTTATACCCGGATCCGGCGCAGGGGTACTCATGCTGGAGACACTGGAAAGTGCACTCGAACGAGGTGCCAGGATTTATGCGGAGATTGTCGGAGGAGCTGTAAACAGCGGCGGGCATCGCATGGGCGGAAGTATGACTCTGCCGAATGCCACAGGAGTACAGCGCTGCATTAAAACTGCCATGGGACAGGCCGGAATCACCGGAAAAGACATTGATGCCATCAACGGCCACCTTACAGCAACCATGGCTGATCCGCTTGAAATTAAAAACTGGGCTTTGGCTCTGGAAAGAACACCTGAAAATTTCCCGAAAATTGCATCCACAAAATCGATGATAGGTCACTGTCTGGGAGCAGCAGGCGGGGTAGAGGGTGTAGCATCTGTTCTTCAGGTGCACCATCAGTTTGTCCATCCTTCCATCAACTGCGAAGATGTTCATGAGGAAATCCGTCCTTATGAAAAAAGCATTGCAAGGGAAAAGACTCCGATGGAAATAAGATATCTGGCTAAGGCCAGTTTTGGTTTCGGTGATGTAAATTCATGCATAATTTACAAACGCTGGGACGGAAAATAAAATACGCATTCTTAAATATAAGAAGAGGTTTAAAATGGACGAAAAAGAAATATTCGATAAAGTCGTAAAGATTCTTACTCCTTTCGTAAGAAATGAGGAGGCTCTTGCCAATGTATCGAAAGAAACAGACATTCTCAAGGATCTGAGAGTAAACTCCTCCCGTTTAGTGGATATCGTTCTTGCATTCGAAGATGAGTTCGATATTGAAGTGGCTGACGAGGAAGCAGATAAAGTACAGACTATCGGTGCTGCAGTCAGCATGATTGCCGGAAAACTGTAAGACACAGAGGATATCCGCTTTAGGTTTTCGGCTTAAAGCGGATTTTTTTTTCAGTATATGAGCGAAAAAAATAATTCAGGTCTGTCCTTCCGGGATATTGTATTTCTGCGGCTGCAGATGTTTACAGACTGGCTGCTTTTCCCCGTTCTCGGAAACAGTGTTATTTTTTTTATAAGATTTATTAAGCGAAACAGAATCAGTAATCTTAAGGAAATCCGTCGTCAGTACAGAAGAGCAGTTGCGCGGGGCATTCCCACTGTAATCTGTTCCAATCACCTGACCATGTGGGACAGTTTTTATATACATTTTGCACTGGGCGATTTCTGGTCCTATTTTTTAAGTTTCCGCACATTCTCCTGGAATATACCCGCAGTCGAGAGTTTCAAAAACAGTAATCTTACCAGCCTTATCACTTATCTTGGCAAAAGTATCCCTATTGACCGGCAGGGATCAGCAGAGCATCATGAACTTGTACTTAATAAGCTGAAGTATCTGCTGAACGAAGGCGAAACAGTAACAATATTTCCTGAGGGTGGAAGAAGCCGGACGGGGAGAGTGGAACCTGAGAATGTAACCTACGGAGTCGGGAATATTTTAAAAGAACTCGAAGATTACCAGGTTCTGGTGGTCTATATGAGAGCTCTGAGTCAGTCGACGCATTCAGTAATGCCGCCTACCGGGGATCCGTTTTATTTCCGTATGGAAGTCATGAAGCCTGTAACCTCCAGTACCGGCATGAGAGCCTCCCGTGATCTTTCTGTTCAGATCATAAACCGAATTAAAGAGATGGAAGATGATTATTTCGCACTGCATTCTGAGAAAAATGCAGTACAATCACCTGTTACTGCAGATGCCCGGTAATGATATAGTCGATCTCGAACATTCAGATTCTTTAAGAATTACCGAAAATCAGCGTTTTTTACAGAGAGTGTTCAGTGAAACAGAACTCTTACTGATTCAGGATTCCAATGTTAGAATCTGGGAATACTGGGCCCTGAAAGAGTCAGCATTTAAAGCCCTTCGCTCGCTTGATCCGCATATCCCTTTTGCCTGGAAGGAGTTTACCGTTCGTCCCGATGAATTCTCAGCTGCTGAGAGATTCCGGGCGGCAGAGATAATTCTCTGCAGTGATGACGAAGCGGCATGGAAAGACTGCCACCGGGATTACTATACAGTGGAATACCGGGATCATCTGTGTTTTGCCTTTGCCTTCCGGCCGCCTGGTTTTCAGAGAAGGGCCCATGCAGTCGCCGTTTCCAGTCAGACTGAACTGCAGCGGAAACAGCTTCTGATTTCCGAATCTGTTTCCGCGGATGAAAACCATGAATCTGCCAAAGCAAGGGAAAAGCTGTCTTACTGCATAAAAAAAAATTTATTCATGAAAACTGTATCCTACAGTAAAAATGAAGCTGGTGCACCCGTGATTACTCTCGAAAAAGGCGGATTACAGTGCAGAACCGGGATCAGTCTGAGTCATCATGGAATCTGGAATTCAGGACTCATACTTGTCTGAAATATAAAAAACCATTGACTCAGGTTTTCCGCCTGGTGCATTATGAAAAACAGAGCCATTGATGCTCAGTTGCAATATTTTTGTAACAAAATCACATTAGCATCACTGAGAAAGCAAAACGGAGTTAACGACCATGGTAAACCGAATTCTGAAAAAAGCAGCCATCGCATCTGCAGTTGTATTTATTGCTGCTGCATGCGGAAAACCGGCTGAAAAAGTGCTGATTGACGGATCCAGCACTGTGTATCCTATCACAGAAGCTGTTGCGGAAACCTTCCGGACAGTGAATCCGAAAACTGCCGTTACAGTTGGTACATCAGGAACCGGAGGCGGTTTTAAAAAATTCTGTAACGGGGAAACTGATATCTCCAATGCATCCCGTCCTATTAAGGAAACAGAGATTGAACTGTGTGCAAAGAATAAGATTGAATATATTGAACTGGCTGTGGCTTATGATGGTCTGGCAGTGCTTGTGAATCCTAAAAATACATATATAAAATCTGTCACAACTGAAGATCTGAAAAAGATCTTTGCCTTTGGTTCCTCTGTAAAAAGCTGGAAGGATCTGAATCCCGCTTTTCCGGACATGCCTGTAAAAGTTTTTTCTCCAGGTCAGGATTCCGGAACATACGACTACTTCATCGAAGCGATTATCGGACACGAAGGCAGAGTGCGGGCCGATTCCACATTCTCTGAAGACGATAACATCCTCGTAACCGGTATAGCAGGCGAAGAAGGGGCCATTGGTTTTTTTGGAATTGCATACTATGAAGAAAATAAGGACAGCCTGAAAGTTCTGCCGGTAATCAATCCGGAAACAAAAGAAGCGGTGATCCCGTCCGAAGAGACTGTTAAAAACGGAACCTACGCTCCTCTGTCACGGCCTCTTTATATTTATGTCCGTCGCGAAGCTGCGGAAAAAGAACATGTAATCGAATTTCTGGAGCATTATCTCTCCAAGGCACCACAGCTGAGTAAAGAAGTCGGTTATATCCCTCTTTCTGATGATATTTACACTCTGATGCAGTCCCGCGTGAAGAAAAAAATCACAGGAACTGTTTACGGCGGAAAAACAATGCAGAAAGGTAATCTGGCTGACATATTTAAGGAATAATTTTCTGTCAGTGTACAGCTAAACTTTTATGGAAGAAACCAATAACATACTGACCCGAGCGGTTACTTCAGGCGACAGGAGGTCGGTTTTTGCCCGATTCGGAGATAAGCCGTCCTACTCGTATTCTGAGCGTCTGATCCGTTACACTCTGCGAAGCCTGGCCTATATGACGATCGGAATCACCGGTCTGATTATTTTTGTTCTTCTTTCCGATGCATATCATTTTTTTGAACGTTACAGTTTTCTGGATTTTATTTCCGGAACAGAATGGCATGCATTCGGAGAACCAAAAAAGCTGGGAATCCTTCCTTTGCTGACGGGTACTATGATGATAGCTGTAGGGTCAGCAGTGTTTGCCATTCCTCTTGGTCTGGGTACGGCTGTCTTTCTGACTCAGTATGCCAGCCCGAAAATACAGAGAATTATTACTCCGATTGTAGAAATCCTGGGCGGAGTACCAACAGTGGTTTATGGATATTTTGCAGTAACTACGGTAACTCCTCTGCTGCAGAGCCTTTTTCCTGGAATAGAGGTTTTTAATGCTATGTCTGCCTCCATAGTAGTGGGCATTGCTATTCTTCCTCTTGTGTCTTCTCTTTCCACAGAAGCTCTGCTGGCTGTACCTGCTTCTATCCGGAATGCCGGATATGCCCTTGGAATGAGGAAATTCCATGTGGTTACAAGGGTTATCATACCCGGAGCAGTTTCAGGTATTATAGCTTCATTCATGCTTGCCTTCGCACGGGCGGTAGGGGAGACGATGGCTGTAACTCTTGCAGCCGGTTCCACTCCCACAATGTCCTGGAATTATCTCAAAGGAATTCAGACGATGACAGCATTTATTGTGCAGATCAGCCTTGGAGATACACCGGCAGGTTCCATTGAATACTATACAATATATGCAATTGGACTTGCCCTGTTTCTGATTACGTTTTTATTCAATTTCCTGGCCGCAAGGTTTGTACGCCGGTTCCGGGAGGTCTACAAGTAAATGTCCCGTAAGATTCGTTACCAGATTTACAGTATCCTGTTTCTGTCTTTTACTTTTGTGGCAAATATGTCCGCGCTTTTTTTTCTTGGAATTATCCTTGCGGAAGTTCTGTTTCAGGGTCTGCCCCATCTTACTTTTGATTTTCTGATGGGAATACCGTCAAGAAAACCGGAGAATGCCGGTATTTTTCCCTCCATGATCGGAACCATCTATATGATGCTGCTAACAGCCTTTTTTGCCATTCCCATGGGAATAGGGGCTGCCATCTATCTGGAAGAATATGCGCATAACACAAGAATCATTCGTTTTATCAAATTAAATATTCAGAATCTGGCCGGCGTGCCGTCCATTGTGTATGGAATTCTTGGTCTTACGTTATTCGTAAGATATGCTGATCTTGGCCGCAGTCTTATCGCCGGCTCACTTACCATGGCACTGATGATTCTTCCGATTATCACTATTTCGGCGCAGGAAGCGCTGCGGGCAGTTCCCGATACTTTCCGTTATGCCGGATTCGGAATCGGTATGACACGCTGGCAGGTTGTAAAGCACGAAGTTATGCCACTTGCACTGCCAGGTATGCTGACGGGTGTGATTCTTGCTCTGTCCAGGGCCATTGGTGAAGCTGCCCCCCTGATGCTGATAGGTGCTATTACTTTTGTTGCTGCGGCACCTCAGAATCTTTTTGATCAGCTTTCAGTGCTTCCGATTCAGATCTATAACTGGACCAGCCGACCTCAGTCCGGGTTCCATGATATTGCTGCCACGGCAATTATAGTGCTTCTCGTTATACTTTTATCTATGAATGCCGCAGCAATTTATCTGCGGAGTTACTTTCACCGAAAACTTAAAGGAGTGGGAAAATAATCCGCTATGAATACGGGAACAGGCATATCAATTAATAAAGATTTCATTTCAAACGGAGAATCCGCTTCAGACGAAAAGCTGAATCCGGTATTCAGCCTGAAAGATGTAAATATTTACTATTCATCGTTCCATGCTGTGCAGAATCTGAACATGGATATTTACGAAAAAAAGATCACTGCACTGATCGGACCGTCCGGATGCGGTAAATCCACCCTTCTTCGCAGTCTGAACAGAATGAATGACTTCATTGATGGCTGGAGAATCGATGGAAGTGTGCTTCTTCGTGGTGACGATATATACGCAAAAAAAGTTGATCCGGTTGAGGTAAGGCTTCGCGTTGGTATGGTTTTTCAGAGTCCGAATCCTTTCCCTAAGACTATTTTTGAAAACATTGCACTTGGTCCGAGGATAAACGGATATCGTGGCGATCTGAACGAACTTGTGGAGCATTCCTTAAAGAAATCCTATTTATGGGAGGAAGTTAAGGATAAACTTCAGGAAAGTGCCTATTCACTGTCCGGAGGGCAGCAGCAGAGGCTTTGTATTGCCCGGGCAATAGCTATGCAGCCGGAAGTTCTGCTGATGGATGAACCAACCGCATCCCTTGATCCCATATCTACTACAAAGATTGAAGAGCTTATTCTGGAGCTTAAAAAGGATTACACTGTAATTATTGTAACGCATAACCTCCAGCAGGCCGCCCGTATCGGAGATTATACTGCTCTGTTTTATCAGGGACATGTAATCGAATACGACTCAACTTTCCGTATCTTCACAAATCCCGCACAGAAAATAACTGAAGATTATATTACCGGACGTTTCGGATAACGTCCGGTAATTATAAAAAGTTTTATTATTTAATAAACACTGAAAGAAGCGAATAATCGTCTGTGATCCGGGAGTTTTCCCGGAACTGACGCCAGTCTGTTATAACAGACTGAATAAGGGCTTCTGGCGATTCGCTTTCTGATTCCAGTAAAACCCGTCTTATCCGTTCGTCCTGGTATTCTTCTTTTGAGGGATTAAATGCCTCGATAATACCATCGGAGCAGGTCAGTATCTGATCTCCCGGATGAATTTTATAGTGCACGGATTTAATACTGAAATCATGATTGATTCCGAAAAAGGGGATTCTTCCCCCGGTAGTTTCTGCGGCATTGCTGTGATGCAGGCTGTAGACTTTCTGGTTTCTTTTGAGCCATATATATCCATGACCGTAATCTGTGATCTGCATGGTCATGTTTTCTGTATTAACAAGAACGGCTATTCCTGTAGCGTACATATCGCCGGGGGTAATATCAGCAGTGATATTATTGAGTTTTTCCATCAGTCCGGTGAGGCTCAGTTTACTGCCTTTCTGAATAAAACGACCCTCCATATAATACCATGTCTGCAGGGCAGATCCCAGAGCTATAACCATGTTTGATGCTTTGATCCCCTTACCACATACATCGAAAAGCATATAGAGAGTAAGATCTTCATTCAGCTGAATTTCAGCAGTAAAATCACCTCCAGGACCATTCAGGGCCTGTACAAGAGAAGAGCTCAAGGCCTTGCCGGGTGAATGCTGGATACGCTTTGAAGATGCATGGAGCATTGTCTCCTGAGCTTCTGTACAGGCATCCACATCCTGCCTCATGTAGAAATTTAATCCATCGAGAACACGCCTTACGGTGGAAAAACCGAAATATTCACCCTCCAGAGTCACTACAAAGGGATCAAAGCGGATGGAATCATCCCTTGACATAAGCAGACGTGAAGCTTCCGGCAGTGTGGTAAATGCATCAAGTACCACCACCCGTTTTTCCATTACAGAGTTTATCTGGATCTCAGGCCGCAGTATCAGTTCCCTGGAAAACCGGTTCTGGCTGAGTGCTGCCATAAAGGATTCCCGGCGGATGTAACCAGTTACCTTTCCTGCATTATTTTCCACAGGGATAAAATCCAGCTCGGGAAAAGAGTTGTAGAGATCATAAGCTTCAATAGTGCTTGTGTTTTCTTTTAAAAGACTGATCCGGTTATCAGTCAGTCGGTTGATTTCAAATACTGTTATAGCGATTTTACCGACTTCATAGGCAGAAAAAATATGCCTTCGGTTTTGTCGGCGGTCGTCAAGGTTTACGGTATGATTTGAGTGTATTTCGGCCTGGGCAGTCTGCATTGGTACAGCAGAGCATACTGCTGTTACGAAACCGTGTCAGAACCAGGAAAAACTCTTATAAAAGCTCTGCTTTTAAATGGGAGACAGCTTCCTCTGCCTTTTTTCTTGCTTCTGCAGTATTTTTTCCGGTGGCAAGAACCACTCCCATGCGTCGTTTCCCTTCTACTGATGGTTTGCCGAACAGCCGCAGACTGACTCCGGGAATGGAAAGTGCTTTTTCTGCACCGGTATAAAAAATATTCCGCGAATCGCCTTCCACAAGAAATGCATAGCTTGCGGATGGAGCAAGTGTGCGGATTTCCGGTACCGGAAGTCCCAGAACCGCCCTTGCATGCAGTGCAAATTCAGAAAGATCCTGACTTACAAGTGTGACCAGCCCTGTATCGTGCGGCCGGGGAGATACTTCACTGAAATATACTGTATCTCCTTTGACAAAAAGCTCCACTCCGAAAATTCCGTAACCCCCGAGGGCTTCCGTAACTCCTGCAGCGGTTTCCTTTGATGCTTTCAGGGCAGCTTCGCTCATTGGCTGCGGCTGCCAGGATTCGCGATAATCTCCGTCAATCTGGATATGCCCTATGGGTTCACAGAAAGACGTTCCGCCGCTGTGGCGAAGCGTGAGAAGAGTTATTTCAAAATCAAAATCGATGAATCCTTCAATTATAATGCGGTTTTTCTTTGCCCGGCCGCCTTTCATTGCATATTCAAAAGCCGCATCAGCTTCAGACTCGGAACGTATTACGGACTGACCTTTGCCGGAGGAACTCATAACTGGTTTTACTACGCAGGGAATTCCGATTTCTTTAAGTGCAGCGCGGAATTCCTCAAGGCTGTCTGCAAAACGGTAGGGAGAGGTAAGGAGTCCCAGTTGCTCTGCTGCAAGTCTGCGGATGCCTTCCCGGTCCATAGTCAGTCTTGCTGCCTTTGCTGAGGGAATGACTCTGTATCCTTCGTTTTCGAGCTCAAGCAGAGTTTCCGTGTCTATGGCTTCGATTTCCGGTATAATGAGGTCTGGTTTCTCACGGTATACAAGGTCCCGGATTTTTTTTCCGTCGAGCATATCAAACACGGCGCTTCTGTGAGCCACCTGCATGGCAGGGGCGTTCTCGTAGCGGTCACAGGCAATGACTTCGATTCCGAATCTCTGCAGTTCAATAACGACTTCCTTTCCAAGTTCGCCTGATCCAAGTAGAACAGCTTTTACTGCGCCGGATGATAACGGGGTTCCGATCTTCATGGTTTCCTCTTTAAATAAAGTTAATAATTTATCATTTTTAAACCGAAGTCTATTTCAGTCTCAGGTCAGGTGCTTCTGCTGCATCGGATTCGTTTTCACCGAAATGATCGGGGGACCGTCTTTCACAGGTTTCATAGGCAATGATACCCGCGTTGCGGAGTCTGTCGAGGAGTGGGGTGAGCATTTCAAGCACTTTTGCATTCAGCACATCCACAGCGGCATAGTTCTGATTTACTTTTTCAAATTCGATTCCGATATCTTTTTTCAGTTCCAGAAGGAGTTTTTCACGCTCTTCCCATGGCATGGCCGGATTAGTGAATATGATACGTATAGTGTGATGACCCCGCTGGGTTTCTAATGACCTGATTTCCGGAAGATTTTTTTCGGAGCAGTGAACAGTCCTGACAATGTCTCCGCGGCTTATGCCGTAAGCAGCAACCGGGATGGAACGGATTTCATAAAGATCCCCTGAAACAGGAACTGCCCAGAGCATTTCTTCTTTCCAGTTCCAGTGGTTGGGGGTCTTTACGTATATCTGTACCATTTCCATAAAGGATCAGACTGATCCGGGGAGGGGAAATCTGTCCAGCATAAAATCATTCCCGAACAGGCAGTATCCACAGAGACTCAGGATCAGCGACCACACCCTGCACATAAATGCCCAGATGCAGATGGGAACCCGTTACCGCTCCGGTAGCACCGACTCTGCCGATAAGCTGTCCGGCCTCCACAGAATCCCCTTCTTTCACAGTGAAATCATTCTGATGCATAATTAATGTATATATACAATTTCCGTGATCAATGACTGTGAATTTACCTTCATAATACATATCACGGGCCAGTACAATCTTTCCGTCTGCGTGGGCATAGATCGGATCTCCCGGAATGCCGCGGAAATCCGTTCCGCGATGGACATGTTCTGAAGGAGTACCGAAAACTTTTTTTCCGTTAACAATCCGGTATACTTCTTTCCGCCGTTTTGCATAGAATCTGGAAGTTATATAATGATAATCCCTGGGGTGTGAGAATCTGCCTGTAATGAAATCTTCAGAAGCAGATACCGAAAACACTCTGTTTTTAATTTCGCGGTCTTCCTGGATACGTTTCTGAATTTCCGGTTTTGCGGCAGCAGCTGCATTGGAATAGCTTCCGAGGTTCAGTGCGCTGGTGAAAACAGGGAAATCTGTTTTTTTAATTTTAATATTATAACTGAAATTCCGGGCGGCTCCATCGGCTGTATAATGCACCGTCAACGCGGGAGAGGAACTGCTTTCTTCCGGGTGAATGGCAAACAGAATGCGGACACCCCAGTCCTTAACTGTGAATCGCAGATTTCTGCCTCCCCATGTAACGGTATTCACTCTGAAATCTGCAGGGAATGCGGAATCTTTTGCGGGAATTATTTCTGCATAAACAATATCACCCTGTGCAAACCTGCGTGAAAACAGTCTGAAGAGAAAGTGATCTCCAGAAATGTTTACAGAAAGCGGTTTTGGGGGAAGGTAATCAGAAGGAAAAACGGCTTTCGAATGGGTTCCGGTTGTGATCCACCGTCTTATGATTTTATTTTCAGCTGCACTGTTAATATTAGCTGCGGGGCCTGAATGGGAATAACCGGCAGGTAAAACCAGAAACAGCAGAAAAACAGCCGGAAACAGATATTTTACAGTCTTCTTCAGTGCCATTATTACTGTGTATCGGAAAAAAAATGTGTGTCAAATCCTTTTTTTTTTCGATATAATTAACAAGGTATAATATGAAGTATGTCATTCATCCCGGATTGTTTTTTGCACTGTTTACTGTGGTGCCGGTATTCACTCCCGTATTTTCAGAAACTCTCAGAATGAGGAGGACAGACCTTTCGAGTGCATATCTGTACACAGTTCCTGAATTTTACAGCAGGCATTCGGGTCAGCTGAGTGTGCTCGCCAAAGGAATGACTGCAGTAAGAGAAATGACCGGCAGAGTTTCGCCTGCTGTAAAGCCGGCCTTCTGGATAGTAAGCAGCAGGGAGCAGATGGAGACTGTTCTTGAAGAATCTTTTCTTATGCAGTCTGCGGACCTTCGAAATCAGACAGCACAGGCCGGTGTCTTTAAAGATAAAGAAAAAATAATAATGATTATTCATCCGGATACTCCTCCTGGATGGATTACCCGTCTGATTTTCCCTGAGTATGCCAGATTCCTGCTGAATGCTGTGGCACCGACTGCGGCAGGATACAATATCGGCTGGTTTTATGCGGGACTATCGGCTTACAACGGATGGAGAGCAGCTGCGCTTCTTGAAAACAAGACCGAACTCCAGTTTCAGAATGAATTCAGACTGTATTTCAGTAAATTTTTTAATCCGGAGAATGCCTTTGACCTGGCTTCCGTGGAAAGCCCGGAGGACTGGCGCAAAGCTGCTGGGCAGGATCCCGTGAGTCTTTATGCGCAGAGCGCACTTATCTATCAGTTTCTTGCTCAGAAAGAGGGTGATGAATCCGGTGTTAATGTACTGAAACTTTATAATACAGAATCATATTTTGAAGAAGCTTTCCGCAGGGTTTACGGATTCAGTCTGAATGAATTAGAGGCAGAGCTGCAGCAGAAACTGTATCCTCTTGTATCCGGGCTTAAGCAGCAGTAATTAATATGCATTACTTTATTACCGGTACAGATACAAATGCAGGTAAGACAATCGCCTCCTGTATTCTGCTGGAAAAGAATTTTCCTTCGCATATGTATTTTAAACCTGTGCAGACCGGTTATCCTGAGGATGATGATTCGAGGAAAGTGAAACTTCATCTGATGAATGCTGCCCCGTCTGATCCTGATAAAGCTGCTGCAAGAGTTACACAGCCCGGTTATGTTTACAGAGAACCATACAGTCCGCATCTTGCTGCCAGGCTGGAGGGGGAGGCAGTTCAGATTCCGGGGCCGGAGGAGCTGGCTGCCGTAATTGAAAAAAGGGTTTCGGGCAAAGAGTTCCTGATAGAAGGAGCCGGCGGACTTCTGGTTCCCGTGACTGCGGAATATACCTGGGTCGATCTTCTGGTAATACTTCAGAAAAATAAATTTCCCTTCCGGGTGATTCTTGCAGCCAGAACAGGTCTCGGAACCATAAATCATACTCTCCTCAGCATCAGGGAACTGGAAAGGAACTCTGTACCTGTTGAAGGGCTTTTTTTCTGCGGACCGCTGTATGGGGAACCTTTTGAGGATAATATGCGTTATATATCAGAAAAAAGCGGTTACAGAATTCTCGGAACTTTTAATACCGAACAGGATAAACCGGAATGAATCACAAAGAAGAATTATTAAATTACCATTATAAACATGCATGGCAGCCGTTTACTCAGATGAAGCTTTCCGGGGATCCTGTAATCATAGAAAAAGGTGAGGCTGAATTTCTGTTCACAGAATCAGGAAGTAAGATTATAGATGCGATAGGATCCTGGTGGGTGTCGGTCCATGGTCACAGCCATCCTGTGTTAACAGAGGCTCTTTCCCGCCAGGTAAAACAGCTGGACCATGTGATTTATTCTTATCTTTCGCATGAGAGTGCTCTGAGACTCTCGGCGGAACTGTGTGCACTCACTGATCACAGGCTGCCCAGAGTCTTTTATTCTGATAACGGATCCACTGCAGTGGAAATTGCCCTGAAAATGGCATATCAGTATTTTCAGAACACCGGCCGCCCTGAAAAAAGGGGTTTCTTCAGTCTGGAGGGAGGCTATCACGGAGACACGATCGGAACAATGTCTGTCGGGGCAAGATCCGTCTTTCATGAGATGTTTTCACCTCTTTTTTTTAATGTTACTTATCTGAAGGCACCCTATTGTCCTTTTAAAGTATTAACGAATCAGGAAGAGGAAAAAATTCACATACAGCAGGCACTTGAGGATCTGGAAATGAAATTCCGGACCATGGGGGAGGAGACTGCTGCCGTAATTATTGAACCTGTACTTCAGGGAGCTTCGGCGGGTATGATGATCTATCCGGTACAGTATCTGCGAAGACTTCGGGAATTATGCAATGAGTATGATGTTTTTCTTATTGCAGATGAGGTGTTTACCGGATTCGGCAGAACCGGAACTTTTTTTGCAGTGCAGCAGGCGGACATTTATCCGGATATTATGGCGCTTTCCAAAGGAATTTCAGGAGGTGTGATTCCTTTTGCAGCGACTCTTGCATCGGAAAGAATTTACGAAGGTTTTCTGAGTGATGACAGAGGCAGGACACTGTTCCACGGTCATTCCATGACAGGTAATCCCGCGGGCTGCTCTCTTGCTCTGGCCGGACTGGAACTCTTTAAAGCAGAAAACCGTCTGGAACAGGTGAACAGGATTGCCGCATGGCATATTGGTCAGCTGGATTCTCTTCACCGGTCCGATATAAAAGAATTCATAAAAGAGATCCGGTTTATCGGCAGTGTTTCAGCCATTGAGCTGAATCCTTCCGTGGCCGGAAATTACACAGGAGCCTTTGGCTGGGATTTTATGAAGAAGGCCCTTCAGAAAGGTGTGCTTCTGAGACCTCTTGGTAATGTGATTTACACTGCTCCGCCTTTTGTGATCAGCGAAGAATCTCTTAAGAAAGTATATGAAATAATTTATGAAACTATCAAAGAAATGCTTCGGGGAAAATGATGCACCCGGAGTGTTTTCTTTTTTTAATGAGCCACTGGTCCTGAGTGACCGGTGAGATCCATTTTTTCCCAGACACCTTTGTAAAATCTCCTTACCAGAACTCCTGCAAGAAGGGCAATGTATACCACCACCCAGAACGTGGCAGCGAAGGCACCTGTATGAAACACATACACACTTATAATTGTGGCAGGAAGAAACAGAAACCAGGAGACCATCATTCTGGCGATCATCGGATATTTTGTGTCACCTGCGCTTCGCAGAATTTCTGCATAGACTCCCGCTGTCCCGTCGAACAGCTGCCATGCTGCTGCCATGATCAGAAGCATGCGACCGGTTTCTGCAAACTCATGGGAAGGAGGATTTTCTTCAGCAAATGCCCAAAGAAGCTGTGAAGGAAAAAGCAGATAGACAGCTGTAACGAACGAAAGCCATGTAAGAACAGAACCCAGAGTCATCCGGGTTACCAGATAAACATCTTTTTTATGTCCTGCCCCGATTGACTGACCGGCAAGGATTGCACCGGCGCTCATCAGTCCGAATGCAGGCATAAAGGCAGTGTGGTTAATCTGAAGGACAGCCATCATCGCAGCCAGAGCCGTGGTGCCGAGGCTGCCTACTACAGCATTGATAAAAAAAGTAAAGGCAAGCAGTTCAAAAAACCAGTTCAGACCTGACGGAAAACCAAACCTGACCATTCTGTAAAATTCATTATAACTTAATTGGTGATCAGGGTGTTTTTTTACCGGTCTCTTCGCTCCGATGCCAAGCTCAAAGCATGTAAACAGGAACAGGAAGGCAACTGAAGTAGAGGCAAGGCTTCCGATCGCAGCACCATTCACTCCAAGGGCAGGGAAGCCGAGGTTACCGTAAATGAATACCCAGTTTGCAAACACATTCAGGATCATTGCTCCCACATTCGCAGTCATCGGAAGCACTGTATTCCCCAGTCCGCCATAGTAATTTGCCAGAGCCTCAAGACCGATGGCTGCTCCTCCGGACCACAATCTGATTACCATATAGGATGCCATCATAGAGGCAACATCCGGACTGTAAGGAAAAAGAGACAGAATCGAAGGTATAAAAAAGGAGCTGAGCATGCCGAAAAGCTGGGTGAAACCAGCAATGCCAAGACCGTACCATCCGAAACGACGGGCTCCGGCGTGGTCATTCTGCCCATAGAACTGAGAGCTGAAACTGGAAACAATAAAAACAGTTCCCATAGGAAGTATAAAAAAAGTGAAAGTATTTATTGAGCCTGTGGTTACAGCGGCAAGCGCGGATTCCCCGAGTGAGGCAACCATTACAGCATCGGCAATGCCTACTACCACCTGACTTGAGCGTGAAATCACTACCGGCCAGGCGAGGCTCAGAAGTTCCCTGAGTGCGGGAGTGCGGTAATCAGTAACAGTATGCGGCAGATTCACAGAAGGGTAATCCTCGCTTTCAGCTTGTATTTTACAGTAAACCGGTTGTCCGAAGAATTTTCCACTGAGGCAAAGTATTCAGCATCCCCGATCATGGCTCTGGCCTGCATAGTTACTGGACAGAGCGGCAGTGCCACCTCCGGCAGACTGATTCCGGTATCGTTATCTTCCGGCAGAAACCAGATTTCTGAGTTATCCGCAAAGGAGGGATGATATATTAAATCAGCTTCAGATATCAGTGAACGCAGGCTGTTGTCAGACGATCTTCTCTCCTGCATCGATCCTGAATGCAGTATTTCAATGTTACCGGCGGATTCCGGCTTCTGAAATGCAAGCTGCACAGTCATATGGCCATTTTTTTTTGCGGCACTCTTCAGAGCAAGAAACATTGGGATACTTCCTGAAACCCTGTTTCTGCCAGCCTGTGGGGATTCTGCTTGCTTTTTTTATCACTCTGTTCTATTTGTAGCCAATGAGGAATTTAACAGCAGCATTTTTATTTATTAATTTAGTTTTATCCTTTTCTTTGGGGGCCGAATCCTCTGAAAACGGGCAGGAACGGACCCCTCTTACCATGCAGGGAAAGCTTCGGGAAGAAAGAACCATTCAGGTTCACGCCGGGGTTTATCCGAAGCTCACTTCTTTCGGAGCTGTTTATAATTTTAACAAATACCTGAGTCTTGGAGCCTTCTATCATAAAGATAACAATCTGCAGATGGATATGCTGTATTCAACGAAGGCCTGGGTTGTAAATTCTGTTTATTTTCAGGGTGGGGATACATATGTGTACGGAGCCTCCCGCGCAAAGCTGGACTGGTCAGGCCCGCAGCTCTATCTGAATCCAAGGCTTTTTCCCTTTCCAGATATTCCTGTGTACATTTCGGTGAATGCAGGCCGCGATATCTACGGCGACAGCGGAAAACATAATCTTCTGCTTTCCTATAATATATCCAGGATGCAATGGGTTATTAGTCCGCCTGTTTATATGGAGCAGCAGGGTTCTCCTTACTGGTTTGCAGCAGCGGGCCTTGGAACGGTCATACATTTACCTTATGGTTTCTTTATAGATGCCCAGTATACTGACGGAAAGTATTTCGGCTATAACCGAAACCTTCATGCGCGTCCCGATGAAAGGATTTTCTGGACACAGGGAATGGTTCTCCAGGACGGCACTGTTTCAGCTCAGACCAGCGCCGGGTCTATGTCTCCGGAAGAATTCGCAGCAACCTGGATGCTTATGAATGCAAGGCATCGCGAAAGAGGTCATGGAGGCCGTCATGTCATTTACGACATAACCGTTGGCTATTCCTTCGGTCTGTAACCAGCTTTACCGGCTGAAACGTTCCCTGCGGCAGGATTCTTATCAGTCTCCTCAGGCAGAGTCTCAGAAATCCAGTCCTGCCATAGCATATCTTCATCTTTTTATCAAGCAAAAAAATCAGGCGCGAAATAACTTGGCGCACCCGCCTGCCTGCCGACAGCCAGGCGATTTGCCGGAAAAATCCCTGGTGCATAATGAAAAATTACGAATGATTGTCGTTTTTGCCGGAGGTAAAAGCCCAAAAATGGCCTGAATCTGAATCAATCAGCTGTTTCTTCACACCCTGGGAACCCTGCCTTTGCTATATTAAAAATCTGTGAACCAATCCTGCCCATCCGGAATCATCCTGAAAAAAAAAGAATTTTTTTTTGTAAGAAAGCCGATCTATATATCAGATTATGACGCATTTAATAAAACTGCTTTTATTATTCATGCTGCTGCCTGTTGTCTTTACCGGGACAGAGGCAGTTCCGCGTCTTGACACAAGAGGGGATTCCACTGTAAATGAATGGAGCCGTTACAGTGGTGTGCGGCTGGAAACAAAAAAAAGCAGATTTCATTCTGGTGAGGATATTGAAGTCCGCTTCCGGATTACCAATAAAGGATACAGAGCATTCCGTTTTTATCCTTCTCAGGAAGAACATCAGAGTTACCAGTTCCTTGTTCTGGATAAAAACGGCCGGGAGCTTCCGGTTAAAATGAATTATGAATCTGTAAGAAGGCGGGAAAAAGGGGAGCATCACATCCTCACTCTTGAAAGAGAACCTGTAAAAGAAATCATTCTGGAGCCAGGAGAAAGCTTTGAAAGAAAGATTTTTCTGAATGATTATTATGATCTTTCCCCTGATCAGGAATACAGGCTTACCGGTTATTTTTATCCTGATGCCCGCCATGATTTTGCAGTAAAAACCGAAAACCGGATACGTCTGTTTGTAGACCGACGTTCCCCTGACCTTAGGGATCTGAAGGGAAGCAGCGGTTCCTCCGATTCTGAAAAGCCATATCTCTCTCCTGAAGAAACGGTGCACCTCTTCCTTTCTGCAGAACTTTCCCGGAACTGGAATCAGTATCTGAAGTATCTGGATCTGGAATCTTTCATACTTGCCTATGACCGGTTTGCTTACCGGTTTTCCGGAGCCGATGAAAAGGGGCGTTATGTAATCCTTGAAGAGTTCCGTGATTTCCTCCGTAATCCTCCATCCCGGCTGCTTCGGTACAGGATCACAGGAACAACTTACGAAAAACGTTCGGATGGTTCCCCGATTCCGGACGGAAGGAGCTATGTAAGGGTAAATGCAGAGCGTTACAGTGACGGAGTCAGAACCCGTTATGAATATATATATACACTTGAAAAAAACATCGAGGCAGAAGGTTTCTGGAAAATACTGCATACCGATGCAAGGATTCTCCGGTAAAATTACTGAATTGACAGAATCCTCAGCGATGCGTGTAATGTGACAGAAGAGTGATTTATTATGACCGAAATCTTATCACAGGATGAAATTGATGCTCTGCTGTCTGCCATCTCGGCAGGAGAAGTGGATCCCGATGAGTACAGCTCTCCGGGCGAGCAGAAAAAGGTTAAGATTTACGACTTCAGGCGTCCCGATAAATTCTCCAAGGATCAGATCCGGACTCTGCAGATGATGCATGAAACATTTGCCCGTCTTACCACAACCGCTTTATCGGCACAGCTGCGTGCGCTTGTGGGAGTGCATGTAGGCTCCGTAGATCAGCTTACATACGAAGAATTTATACGTTCTATACCGAATCCGACTACCATAGCAGTGGTGAACATGGACCCCCTGCGCGGCTCTGCAGTTCTGGAAATTGATCCAAGCATTACCTTTACAATTATCGATCGTCTGTTTGGCGGGAAGGGGGAACCCACCAAGATTACCCGCGAACTTTCAGATATTGAGCTTTCCGTAATGGAAGGAATTATTGTAAAAATTCTGACAAACCTGCGCGAAGCATGGTCAACGGTGATTGATTTGCGGCCCCGCCTTGGAAACATTGAAACAAATCCTCAGTTTGCTCAGATAGTTCCCCCTACAGACATGGTGGTTCTTATTACCCTTGAAACAAAGGTAGGTGATGTTGAAGGTATGACGAATCTCTGTATACCATACATCACCATCGAACCTATCATTACCAAACTTTCTGCTCAGTACTGGTATTCCTCTGTGCGCAAAGGGGAATCCGATGAGAACATGGCAATCATTCAGGAACGACTGGATCAGGTGGAGATACCCATCCGGACTGAAGTAGGCGAAATAGAGCTTCCGTTTTCTGATATACTCGGGCTTTCGGTGGGGGACGTGGTTAAGCTCGGAACCACGCACATGAAAAGTGACATGAGCCTCAGGGTGGGGGACCGCCGGAAATTCAAGTGCAGGCCAGGAAGGATCGGAAACAGATTGTGCGTGCAGCTTGGGGATACCATCGAAGACATTCCGGATGAGCTTCTGGGAAGCACCCGGTCTGAAGAAGAGCTTTGAAGCTTCAGTGAATCCCGTTCCCGCGACTGAGTAAAACCTCCAGGGACTGCATAGCTTCGGGGGAAAGATAAGTAAACTGAACAGTAATCAGTCCGTCGTTAATTTCCGTGATTTTTGAGTCCAGGGGAGGCAGGTATCTCTCTGATTCATCGGGTCTTTCAGTAAGAATCATATCAGCCTTCACTCGTTTTTCACGCTTTTCCTTCTGGATGGCAGAATAACTGACAGATTCAATCTGCAGGCTTTCCCCGGGTCTCAGGCGATCCGACAATCCCTGCGTATCACCTGCTTTACCTGTCAGGGGGTCAGTTTCCGGCAGAATCTCAAGCACTGCAGCATCTGAGGAAAGCATCAGAATTCTGCCGGGCCAGGGTTTGAGTTCAAGAGTCTTTCCGCTGTAAATCCGGAAATACACCGGAACCGGATTAAGTATTTCTGTCAGCTCTTCGAAATCAGAAGGAACTTCCAGCGTAATACCATCCTTCGTTACAGAACTGAGCTCATAGGTGCTGAATGGTTCTGCAAAACCTTTGGCATAAACAACAATACATTTATCCGTTTCAATATGCTCCGCACATTCATCCCGGACTGCTTCGGAAATCAGCACCTGTCCGCCTGCAGTGACCGACTCAAATCTACCGGTCAGATTCACAAGGCTGCCTACCACACCGTATCTTGCTCTTTTTTCGGAACCGATGTTTCCCACAACAGCTTCGCCTGTGTGCAGTGCAATTCCCATACGAAGCGGCGGCAGACCCTGACCAGTGTTCTCAGCATTCACGGATTCCATAGCCTGCTGCATGGCAGCGGCACAGGCTACTGCACGAAGGCAATCCTCTTCGCTGCTCCGGGGAGCTCCGAAAATAACCAGAATGGCATCGCCTATGATCTCGTTGATCGTCCCTCCGAAAAGGTCAATTACATCCACCATTTTCCCGAAGTAGTTGTTGAGCATCTGTATGGAATGCTCGGGAGGAATGCTTTCCACCACAGAGGAAAAACCCCGAAGATCGCTCATAAGCAGAGTGATTTTCCGGCGGTCACCTCCAAGCTGCAGCCCTTCAGGATTCCGGAGAACCTCTTCCATTACCTCATCGGACACATACCGGCCGAATATTTTTTTTATAAATATATTCTGATTCTCGGTCTTTCGGGTAAGTTCCTTCATGGAATCATAAAGTCTGCTTCTTTCGATTGCCACGGAGAGGTGGCCTGCAATTCTTTCATAAAGGCCTGCATGCGCATATATATAAGTGTTTTTTTCTGTGCTTGAAAAGAAAATAAAACCGACCGGTCTGCCTGCTGCAATCAGGGGGCAGGTGAGAGAGGATCGTATTCCTTCCTCAAGTATGATACGTGTGGATTCTGACCGGGGTCTTCGCTGCAGATATTCTTCGAGATCATTAATGATTCTCGGTCTTCCGGAATGTATTATTTTTTCAAGACTGGAACCTTTCAGAACAGCCTGATGATCCAGAGTAAGCTTTATGCTGCTTTCGCTTTTTACCCAGACGGAGCGAAGGGACCCATCATCCGAAAGCAGACTGACTCCGATTCTGCTGTAGGGTATAATTTCATGAAAATTATCGTAAACAAAATTCATAATTTCATTGAATTCTGTACCTTCATTAATCCGGGAGATGATTTCGCCGATAATCAGTTCCCGGCTGCGGATAAGAGAAAGCCTTTCGGAGAACCGGGAAAGGAGTGTGACGGTGTCGGAATCATCCCGTGCGGCCGGAAGGCATCCGGCTGACATTTCTTCAATCTGATTCTGCAGATCAGTCAGAGCTGATTTTACGGATTCCTCTTCTTTCATTCATTATTTGTTTTTCTGGCGGTTTCGGTAAAGCACATAAACAGTGACGGCAAGAAAAGCAAGGAAACCATACAGAAACAGACTCCGGTTAGTTTCGTATTTTTCCGCTGCGGTCGCCACGTTATCCGGCACTGAGTCCAGTTTCTTTCCGTTCAGAGCCGCCATGTCATAAATCAGCTTAGTCATTCCGTTAAAGACTGCAGCCTCAAACCGCAGTTCATCCGTCATTTTAGCCCGTTTTTCCACAAGGATGGACACCATGTAGTTATCGAGGATGTCATCCTTGTCAATTTTTCCTTCAAGATCAGGACTGAGTTTCAGATCTGTTTTTTTATCAATCCCGGCCAGAACGATCAGCGCATATGGCGGAGTCAGCTTTTCACTCAGTTCATTTTCGTAATCGATGATACTCTGACCGTTTTTCAGATGGCGGATGACTGCATAATGGGCAGACATGCCTGTCTTCTGGTGCAGCTCTGCTGCCATTTCCTGAATCTTCTGTTTTGATTTTTCAGTCATGATCTGATCATCTGCAACAGCAGATACTATGCCCTCCTGAGCAGCAATTCCTGCAGCAGTGAATAACGCTGCCATTATTGCAGTAAGTACCCGGGATTTCACGGAAATAAAAAAATTCATACAGTTTTACCTCTTTAATGGTTCATTATAAGCGATTGTAGCTTCGCGGCCCGGGCCCACAGATACAATGGTAACCGGCACTTCTGTCAGTTCTTCTATCCGTGCAATGTAGCGTCTGGCTTCTGAAGGCAGATCTTCTTTGCGGGTGATCCCGCTGATATCAGTTTTCCAGCCTGGCAGATATTCATACACCGGTTCAGCGGATTCCAGACCTCTTGCCGGAAAACAATCGAGCTGTCTGCCTCCGGATTTATATCCTACAGCTACCGGAATTTCATCGTAATGGGAAAGAATATCGATTTTTGTAAGGGCCAGACCTGTGAGTCCGTTCACCCGTGCCGCATGCCGCACCAGTTCCGCATCAAACCAGCCGCAGCGGCGGGGCCTTCCGGTGGTGGCACCGTATTCATGCCCAAGTTCCCGGAGCTTATCGCCCGTTGCTCCGTGCAGCTCGGTGGGGAAGGGTCCTTCGCCCACACGGGAAACGTATGCTTTCACAATTCCCGTGACTTCTTTGAGATACTGAAAGGAAATTCCGCTTCCTGTAATGGCACCTCCGGTGGTGGTGTTGCTTGAGGTTACATAAGGGTAGGTTCCGAAATCAATATCGAGTCCGGTGCCCTGAGCTCCTTCCAGCAGAACATTTTTACCTTTTTTCAGTTCGTTGTTCAGATAATAAGAAGTGTTAATAATTATATTTCTGTATTTTTCACCGAATGCTGCGAGGGAGTCCACAAGCGGATTCAGTTCCACAGTGTCGATATGGTAAAGGTCGCGCAGTTCTTTGTTTTTCATTTCAAGAATGTGCGAAAGCCTTGCTTCAAGAACCGAGTAATCTGTAAGGTCCCCGGCCCGAAGCCCGGCTCTCATCATTTTATCGGCGTAGGTCATCCCTATGCCGCGTTTTGTTGTACCGATTTTACTTCCGCCTGCGAGGTTTTCCCGCTTTTCATCGATGAGCTTGTGCAGAGGAAGGACAATATGAGCAGAGTCTGAAAGAAGCACTCTTGATGTATCAATCCCCCGGGAGGAAAGGTAATCCATTTCCCCTGCAAAAGATTCGGGGTCCAGAACCACGCCGTTACCGATGACACATACGGTGTCAGGATAGAGGATCCCACTCGGAATAAGATGGAAAATATAAGTATTATCCTTTACTTTTACTGTATGTCCGGCGTTTGCACCGCCCTGATACCTTACAATAATATCCATGCGGTTGCTGAGAAAGTCAATGACTTTTGCTTTCCCCTCATCGCCCCACTGTGTTCCTACCACAAGATGCGCGGTCATGTTATGCAGTCTCCCTTTGTTGTGTATGCAGTAATGCAGTCAGATCGACTGCAAATCCACCCGCCTGTTTCCGGGCGGATTCTGATCTTGAAAAAGTGCTGAAAAGATTGTTATAAATCCCGCCGGAAAGTATCCGGCTGCGGGAACTGTGAATATAGGCCTCAAAAACAGGACCGGTATAATAGGACAGTTCTTTTACCATACTGAAGTCATAGATCATGTTTTCAAAAGACCGGGAAAGGTTTTCAGCTTCCTGAATCAGAGGAAGCAGATCCGTTCTTGCAGCGCAGAGACTGCGAAGCTCGGGAAAAATTTCCCGGCCTCCGAAAATCAGCGGAAGTTCTTTTAACAGTTCAGCGGTGTCCGGTCGTAAGGAGGCTTCTCTGGATACGGAGGCAATCAGACTTGTATCTTTATTATGGAAAGCATCCGACAGAGAGCGTCTGTGAGAGGCCGGAATTTCCGCAAAGAGGTTTTCAATGAAGCGGGCATCCCCGTAAATAAACCCGGCAGAACATCCGATGGAATCAAGGGCCTTCAGACCAAGCAGAATCAGATCTGAGACACTGACCGGTGAATCACTCAGGATTTCAATGCCAGCCTGATGAATTTCCCTTCTGCGACCGGAACCGACGGTAAGATCCTGGTAAACAGGCTGAAAATAGGACAGTTTTTTGGGATAATCAGAACCAAAACGATGATTAGCGGCTGCTTTGATGACCTGAACTGTAATATCGGATCGGACAGAAAGCAGTTCTCCGTCTGCATCACGAAGGTCAAAGATTTTTTCACTCCCGTTACCACGACCGGTCAATCGGAAGGTGTGAGAATAATCAAAGCCAGGAAGCATGATTTCTGAAAAGCCCTCGGACTGGAAAAGGGCTGAGAGACTTTCCTGGAGATGCCGCAGATACTGAGTTTCCCTGGGATTATAAGTATCGAAACCGTGAGGGATCCAGCTGGTGTAAATTTCTTCGGTAATCTGCATTCAGTGATGATTCTCAGAATCCCCCTGCCGGTGGCAATTACTTTACCAGGAAGTCTGAAAAAACATTCTCGTGTATCCGGGTCCGCACTCCGATGATATACACAGGGAAAAAAAATCAACCGGAAATGTCCTATGTATGAAAAAATCATCAAAGCAATCCTGATCTTTATGGTAAGTTTTACCCTTTCTGCAGCTGCGGGCCTTGCCTTCAGTGCCTTTTCGTTTTATCATGGGGTATCTGTAAGTCTTTCCGACATTTATGCTCTTATGAAAAACAGGGCTGAATCGACAGGGGAGGTTCTCAGCAAAATTGCAGGGGAAGATTATCCGGAATCGTATGTGCTGCTTTCAGAGTCAATGAGGGAACTTGTTACAGATTCAGAAAGGAGCGGTGATTCCCTTCAGATCGAGGAAGCTTTTCTGATCGATATATCAGGTAAAATCACGGCTCATAATGATGTATCTTATGTGGCGGAAAGCAGTGAAAAAGGTTATCGCACCACTCCGGAATATATATCCGGCAGAAACCGGGGTCAGAGGGATGCCGTCTCCATAAGAATCCTTCGCGAAATCAGTCCTCCCGGTGATATTAAAGATATGCCTGCTTATTATTTTATTCAGAAAACAGAACCGGAACTGCTGGCCGAAGCCTACCATGTATCAGTAGCTGTGTTTCCGGTGGACGGGATCAGTCCGACAGGAATCCTCCACCTCCATTTCCGAAACCGTTTTATTGAAACCTTTTTTCAGAGGCTCAGCAGGGAATTCAGATCCTCAGTAATTTATACATTTGCCGCAGCCACAGGTGCAGGTATTCTCTTTACTTTTTTAAGTTTCAGGATGGGGGGCAGGTCCTTAAAACAGAAGCCCGATGAGGTGATTATCAGCCGGGAACCAGAAGAGCCCGTTGCTGCAGAAATACTGCTTCCGCACCGTGAGCCTGAGCCGGAAGAAGTTACCATTTCTGAAGAACTTCCTGACTATTCTCTGAGCGAAGAAACAGATCAGTTTATTGACCTTTCTGAAGATTCAGATCTGATTGATATAAAACCGGGAGATCCCAATCCTCCCCGGTCACTTCCTGTGCCGGCGAGGACGCACCGGGAAAGAATAGCTGATGCAATTCCACTGAGGGCGGTGAAGTAATCATGCTTGATATTGCTGCAAAGAAAACAGGACAGGAGAAGATTTACATTCTGAATCTGAAGGGCCGGATTGATTCAGTTACCTCAAGAGATTTTGAATTTTTTTATGAGGACATACTCAGGGCAGGTCACAGGTATATTATATTTGATGCATCTGCATTATCATTTGTTTCAAGCTCGGGAATAGCTTCCTTTGTGAAGCTGGCCCGAAGACTCAGCAGTTCATCGGGAGCCGCTGTTCTGATTCATGTAAATCCTGAAATTAAATTAATTTTTGAATTTTTTGGTCTGAATAAAAAAATTCCGCTGCTGGCAGATCAGAATGCCGCAAAGGAATATCTGGATGAAGAAATTCGGAAGAACCACCATCAGCTTGAAATAGAAGAAGAAGCAGAAGTTTACAGGAAGCCGGAACCAGAATCAGTCAGTCCGGCGCCATCTGTGCAGGAGCCTGAGATTCAGGTGTCTGAACCAGTCATCAGAGAATATGAATCTTCCGAAAGGATTCTGGAGCCTTTTTCTCAGAATGACAGGCAGGAAAAGACGGAAGTAAAAGGCGAAGTGATTCTGCCGGAACACAGAATGATTGTCTGTGAGCAGTGCGGGCTGAATCTGCGGGTTTACCAGACCGGCCCGCATATGTGTCCGGATTGCGGTATAGAGTTCACGGTGAAACAGGATGGCAGTGCTTCTTTTTTCGAAAAGCTCTGATTCCGGCAGAAGAATTTCTCCTGACTGTATTTAGTATCCTGGACTGGTCAATAGTCTGCATCCTGACAATCCCCCGGACAGACTCAGGAAGCGATAGCCCTGCCCATTCCGGAAAAAATATAAGCATGGAAGGGGAGAACTGCGTACCAGTAGATTCTTCCCAGGAGACCGAGAGGACGGAATGTAGCTGTCTGATACAGAACCCCATCTTCATCCACTCTGAATTCGAGCCAGGCTTCCCCTGGCAGTTTCATTTCTGCATAAAGAAGGAGTCTTCCCTCAGACCGCTCAGCATAAAGAACACGCCAGAAATCGAGAGCATCTCCGGGCTCGACAGAATCCCGGTGGGTCCTGCCTCTCCGGAGTCCTGGTCCGCCAAATATTTTATCTGCAAATCCGCGAAGTGACCACAGAAAACCGGCAGCATACCATCCCTGTTCCCCGCCAATAGACCAGATTTTATCTACAGAATTTTCCCGGTTCCTTGTTCTGAAAATGCGTTTATCCTGATAACATCCGTGAACAGGAACTGCAATATGGTCCGTAATACGGATTGCATTACCCCGGGTAACGAGGGAATCCTTCCAGCTGGATATAACATCATCAGTTTCAATTTTCTGAAAGGCCGCCCGGATCGATTCCTCAAAGCTGAGAAGTGTGATTCTGAGTTCATCAGCCAGGGAATTCGGTCTGGCGATAACTTCAACTTTCATACTGTTTACCAGATTCACTGCAAGGCTGTAGGATGTCGCTGTTACGAAGTAAAGCCAGTAAGATGAAAGCTTCGGAGTCATAACCGGGACTGTCAGAATGATTCGCCGAAGTCCGCGAATTTCTGCAAAAGAAAGCAGCATTTCTTTGTATGTCATGACTGCTTTGCCTGCAATATCATAGCTCTTTCCGAAAGCCGGCTCATACAGCAGTACTCCGTAAAGAAACTGAAGAACATTCCTTACGGCAATCGGCTGCGATTTTGTATTCAGCCAGCGGGGGGTAATCATCACAGGCAGTTTTTCCACAAGGTCACGCATGATTTCAAAAGAAGCACTTCCGGAACCGAGAATGATTCCTGCGCGAAGGGTTGTAAGACTGTAATTTCCGCCTGAAAGAATCTCTTCGGTCCGTTTCCGGGAAGCCAGGTGCTTTGACAGGGAAGAATCGTTTACAATTCCGGACAGGAAAATAACCTGTTTTGCTTTTGTCCGGTTCAGTGAATCCCGGAAATTCCTGGCCTGTTTTTCCTCCAGGGCAGAAAAGTCATCCCGGCTGTCACTCATGGAATGTATCAGATAATAGGCAGCATCAATGTCGGCTGGAATGGAATCAGGCAGGCTGTCTGCCAGAAAGTCAGCTTCAATGGTTTCTAAAGCCGGGTGCGACATTCTGAAACGGTTTTTGTCCCTGACGACGGCTGTTACACGGTGTCCGTTGTTAAGCAGAACCGGAAGCAGTCTTCGGCCAATATAACCTGTGGCACCGGTAAGCAGTATATGCATCGTTAGTCTCCGTTTAAAATAACAGTTTTAAGAATCAGATGATTAAATAATTCCGGAGGAGAGTCAATTGATTATTATGTATTTCTGCATATAAGTATAAATTTTAAATTGACACCGTTGCCGGCCGAATTTTTCTGGTAATCTAACCATAAATCTAAAAGGATTGGAAATGATCGGAGTAATACTTAAAGACGGCGAGCCTATCGAATCTGCTCTCAAGAGATTCAAAAGAGAATGTGTAAATGCAGGAATTCAGTCCGAAATCAAAAGACGTGAATTTTTTGAAAAACCATCCGAAAAGAAAAAACGCAAAATTGAAGCTGCAGTTCGCAAGCGTGAAAAAAAGCGCGTTCTTTTAATGAAAAAAGATAAAGTCTGAGGTTGCCCAATGTCTTCACTGAAAGAGCGGATCGAGTCCGATCTTCGTACAGCCCTGAAATACAAGGAAGAAGTGCGTCTTAGTGCGCTTCGGATGCTGAAAAGTGACCTTCAGTACGAAATGACCAAAACGGGTGCTAAAAGTCTCAGTGACGAAGAAGTACTGTCAGTAATCAGAAAGGCCGTTAAAAAAAGGAAAGACTCTATCGATCAGTATGTAAATGCAGGCAGACCGGAACTTGCAGAAGGGGAAAAGGCGGAAGCAGCTGTATTGGAAGAATATATGCCTGCAGAAGTCGGTGCCGAAGAAATCAATGCAATCATCGAAGAAATTGTCAGTCAGCAGAAGCCCGAAGGTCCTCAGGCTATGGGGAAAATAATGGGAGCCGTTATGGCAAAACTCAAAGGAAAAAATGCAAACGGAACCCTTGTAAATGAACTGGTCCGGAAGCGTCTTTCCAGTTGAGTAAACCCGGGGATTTAAAAGACCGTATACTTTCGGCGGTATCTATCGAGAGCTATATTGGTAGGTTCGTTACACTTAAAAAACAAGGGAAATATTATTCCGGACTGTGTCCGTTTCATCAGGAAAAATCCCCTTCCTTTACAGTAACACCGGAAAAAGGTCTGTTTCACTGCTTTGGCTGCGGGGCCGGCGGAGATCTTTTCACATTCGTAATGAAAAAAGAGAACGTCGATTTTACCGGCGCTCTTGAAATACTCAGCCGGTATGCCGGAATTGAAGCAGCTCCAGGGCAGAGATCTGATCCGCATAAAGAGCGGCTTTATAAAATAAACGAAACAGCAGAAAGTATGTTTCGTAAATTCTTTTTATCTTCGGAAGGCAGTGAAAGCATGAAGTATATGCTGAATCGGGGCATCAAAAAGGAAACCCTGGAGGTTTTCAGGATAGGGGCATCTCCGTCTCAGTGGAGATGGCTTTCTGAAAGTCTGCCCGAAGCCAGATCAGAATTACTGGAGCTCGGACTTTCCAGGGAGAATAAAGGCAGCGTTTACGATTTTTACAGAGGACGGGTGATATTTCCAATCCACGATCTTCAGGGAAGGGTGGCAGGATTCGGGGGCCGTATTCTGGAAACGGCCTCTGCGGACTCATCAGATTCTTTCAAGGCTGCGAAATACGTGAACTCCAGCGAATCACCGGTATTCAGTAAAAGCAGCATTCTTTATGGTCTCTGGTTCGGACTCAGCACAGTCCGGACAGAAAAAACAGTCATTATTACCGAAGGTT
This sequence comes from uncultured Leptospiraceae bacterium, assembly GCA_964594095.1. Classification (GTDB taxonomy): domain Bacteria; phylum Spirochaetota; class Leptospiria; order Leptospirales; family Leptonemataceae; genus CAZQKZ01. The sequence continues at coordinate 46,010 of CAZQKZ010000014.1, forward strand.
ATCTGGATGTGATCGGATTTCATCAGTCAGGTATTAAGAATACGGTGGCACCGCTGGGCACATCCCTCACAGAAAACCATCTGAATCTTATCCAGCGGTATGCAGATTCAGTGATCATCATCCTGGACGGGGATAAGGCAGGCAGAGCGGCTGCCTACCGGTCTGCGGGTCTGCTGCTCTCGCAGAGAGGGCTGCAGGGAAGTGTTGTCATTCTGCCGGAAGTTTGATCTGTCCTGCCTGCTTCCTGAAACGGCTATCCGGACAATGCTTAAGGAAAGTGCGATTAGTGCGGAACGCTTTTATTTACTGGAAACAATCTGGCCGGACTTTTATAAAAAAGCCGAAGCCGGTCTGCCGCATCCGGAATTAAGCCGTAAAGATCCCTCATCTTTTTCGGTGGCACTGAAGCATTATTATACGGATAATCTTCGCAGTCCTTACCGGGAAGCAGGTCTTTCAGAAAAAAAGGCAGCTTTTGGAAGGGCGGTAGCATTTCTGCGCAGTACAGAGCAGGGTGTGAACCGTGATCTGTTTATTCAGGAAACAGCTGCCATACTGAATGTGACCGTGCAAAGCATAGTACAGGAACTCAGGACTGGAAGGTCTGCAGCAGCAGAGCCTCCGGCACCGCCTGTCAAACGGGAAATCCGGAGTGCTGCTGACCCGATTATCCAAACCGAAAGAAATCTGATAAAAGAAATTCTTCGTTTCCCTCAGCTTTTCGGGGTATATTATCCGGCCCTCAGACAGCTGTCCTTTGAGGACGAATACTCCGAATCCCTGTTTCGGTATCTGGAAACCCGTTATCTTATGGGGCAGGTCTGGGATCTCAGAATTCTCAGTGAAGGGAATCTGACCAATGAAACGGTTTCTGTCTTTACAGGTCTGATTGTTTCAGAAGAAACCTCCGATGATTCCATTCCGGAGCATCATGCAGATTATATGGATGAACTTATCCTGGATCACAGAATCCGCCGGTTAAAAAAACAGATCCGCAAAAAAGAGGAGTCTATGGTTCTTCTGCCTGCAGACCGGCTTGTGGAGGCTGCCCGGGAGCAGTCTCAGCTGGTGAAAGAGCTTAAGGAGCTTGAAAAGAAAAAAACAAGGTCCAGGGATTAGTACGGCTTTCAGTTTGCCGATTATAATAAATGCTGTTATTCTTATTTAATAGAAATAAAAGAGGTATCCCCTGATGGCGATGGAAGACCTGCCGGAAATTCAGAAGCTGATTTCCATAGGAAAAGCGAATGGCGAGATTACATACGATGAAATCAATGATTATCTCCCTGAAAAAATTGTAAACTCAGAGCGCATTGAGGATGTTTTTACTCTTCTGAACCAGCTGGGCATAGAAGTGGTCGAGGAATATTCCAATAAAGTCACGGCCGAGGAACCTGTAAAGAAAGCAGCCCCGGGTGCTGCCAGGAAAAAAAAGGAAATAGCAGCAAATTCCAACAGTGATGATCCTATCCGGCTCTATCTGCGGGAAATAGGTAAGGTATCTCTGATTTCGGGAGATAAAGAGGTTACTCTTGCAAAAAGAATTGAGGTAGGTGAGAATATCATCGAAAGAACAATTCTTGAGTCCTCCCTGCTGCGGGCGAATTTCAGCAAACTGGCTCCCAAAATCCGCTCCAGAAAAATTAAAATCACCGATGTAGTCCGTTCCATAAAAGCTTATTACCTGAACAGCACGGAAATGGAAAAGCTTGAAAAACTTTTTTTTGAGCAGATGGACATTATTCACTCTGAAGAAAAAAAACTGAATGAAGCCAGTTCAAAACTGAGGAAATATACCGAAGGCTCAAAAAAATGGAGAGAGTATAACATAAAGGCTGAAGAAGCCAAAGGTGTGATTCTCGAGGCCATTACCAAAATCGGAGTTTCCCAGAAGGAAATCCAGAAAATCAGCGGAAAAATTAAATCCATGGTTTTCCGGATTAAGGAAATCGAAAAACACTTTCAGACTATTAAAGCCAGGTACGGGCGTGATATCAAAGATATCAAAACCTATAACCGGTTTATAGAAAAAAATGAGAATCTCGATCAGATAGAAAAAGAAATGAACTGCAGTATCGAGGATGTCCGCGAAGTCATAAAGGATATACGGAATAACGAAAGAAAGCTGCGCCGTATGGAGCAGGAAGCCGGTTCTCCCATTGCGGATATTAAACGCTGGGGCGAGTCTCTCAGTAAAGGGGAGCGGGAAATTGCTCTTGCCAAAAAGGAACTTATCAAAGCCAACCTGCGTCTTGTGGTTTCCATAGCAAAACGCTACGCCAACAGGGGAATGCATTTCTTTGACCTGATTCAGGAAGGAAACATCGGTCTTATCAAGGCGGTTGATAAATTCGAATATAAAAAAGGTTATAAATTCTCCACTTATGCAACCTGGTGGATCCGTCAGGCCATTACAAGAGCAATTTCTGATCAGGCCCGCACTATACGTGTTCCGGTTCATATGATTGAGCAGATCAACAAGGTAGTAAGGGAATCCAGGCTGTTTCTGCAGGAGGCCGGCAGGGAACCCACAAACGAGGAGATTGCGGAAAGGCTTGGCTGGCAGGTTCAGAGGGTAAAACAGGTGAAAAATGTGGCCAGGGAACCTATTTCCCTCGAAGTACCCGTCGGTTCTGAAGAGGATTCTGAACTGGGAGATTTCATCGAAGATAAAGAAGTCGAATCACCAGTAAATGCTACAGCTCATAATCTTCTGGCTGAGCAGATCCGGTCTGTACTGAATACCCTTCCTGCACGGGAACAGAAAGTACTTAGAATGAGATTCGGTCTTGATGACGGATACTCCCATACTCTGGAAGAGGTCGGATATGTGTTTCAGGTTACAAGAGAAAGGATTCGTCAGATTGAGGCCAAGGCTCTGAGAAGACTGCGCCACCCAAGCCGCAGTAAAAAGCTGCGGGATTACATCGACTGAAAAATTGTTTGCGTCCGAAGCAGCCGGTCCGGAATGTGGAATCATTCCGATGGCTGCAACAGAACCCTCCCATAACAATGACGACGATCTTGAAGATCTGAAAGAAAAACCAAAGCAGCGTGAAGAAAATTTTTTCTCCATGCTGTTTTCACTGGGTATTCTCATCTTTCTTGTATTTGCGTTCAAATCCTCCGTTCTTGATGCAAACAATATACCGAGCGGTTCCATGATCCCCACCCTTAAAATCGGGGATTATCTGTTTGTAAATAAAATGCGGTTTTCCTTCCGGATTCCTTATACAAATACAGAGCTGTTTCGTTACGATGACCCTGAAAGAGGAGAAATCATCACCTTCATCCCTCCTGATCCTGACGGGGGAAAGCACTATGTAAAAAGGGTTATGGGAATGCCGGGGGACCGGGTCAGACTTCGTGAAATTCCTGCCTGCAGTCTTCCCGACTATCTTGAAACCGGTGAATTACCTGTTTACAGACCAGTGGCAGGAAAGGCAGGCACTGAAAGAAAAATAAAAACGGAAATCAGTGGTTCCGGCCGCCATTATACCTGCGGTGAAATCAGTTTTCATGGTAAAGGTTATTCCGAACCGATCCTGCTGATTGTGGAATATAAAGAAAACGATCAGGGACCATGGCAGCATTATAAAATTGAAGAAATGCCAGGAGAAACTGCTAAAGAACTGCTTACTGATGCAGATCATATCCGTATGCTGCATCCCGATTATATGCCTTTCACTGTAAGTGACCAGCAGCTTCCGGTAATCTTCAGGGAATATGTAAATGGTCATCCCCATTATATAGTTGAAACTGCTTATACATCTTCCGCAAATGAACGTACAAAACTCTGCCCGCGGGTCGATACTGAAGGGTGTCTGATACCGGAAGACCATTACATGGTTCTTGGGGATAACCGTGATGATTCTACCGATTCCCGGTACATTGGCTGGATCAGCCGCAGCAGTATTCTGGGAAAAGCAGTGATCATTTATTTCAGCATAAACTGGCGCGATCAGATCTGCAGCCGGTTCAGCAGCAGTTATCCCTCTGAAGAAGATGCATTGACCGGTATGATGATTCCGGGTTTCGGGCCGGAAGAACAGCTTCGCTACTGCACACCGGAAGATGCCAGTCCGGCCTATGAAGGTCTTTTCAGTTATTTAAAAAGAACGGTTCTTTACAGAATTCCCCGGATGGAAATCCGCTGGGGAAGAATCGGGAGACCAATTAAATGAATGGTGCCCTGGCTGACTAAGGTAATAAATGTTCAGGGATTCCGAGGGTGTGAAATTCTTTCTGCTCTCCAGAATCCTGTTCAGAAGGGAGACAGCTTCAGAACGGGTCGCAGCCCTGGTTCCCAGTTTTTCACTGCCGGAATGTGCTGCCCAAAGACCACCCGGAAGTCTGATCAGTTCTACAGAATGCATACATAAGATTTTCGATTCATTCCAAAGAAAAAAATGAAAAAAAATGAAGCCTGAAATAAAAAAAAATGAAATTTCACCATACTCGATGCTCGGTATAGGATTTGAATTTGCAGGGATTGTTCTGATACCCGCAGCACTTGGATATTTCGGCGCAGATTACTTTATCAGCAGAATTTCTGCTCCCTACGGGATGATTGCCGGTCTGCTTGCAGGTTTTTCTTACGGAGTGTATTATCTGTATCAGCGGGGGAAGGATTATACTGCAAGTGCATCTCAGAATCAGCCAAAGCCACGGTCGGTAAAGGATGAGGCAGATTCCATTCGCAGCGAAATCAATGACCTGGCAGATAGGTATGATAAGCTGATAAAAAATCAGGAAAAAAAGAATAAATGAAAAATACGATTGCTTTTTTAACGGCTTTTTTCACAGTTCTTCCTGGAATACCGGCAGGCTGGTTCACAGCGCAATCCTTCGCACCGGAGGCAGGGCAGAATGAATCACTGTTCTGGATCATTGCGGTTTTCGCCGTGATGGTGTCGTATCCCGTTTATACATTGCAGATATGGTTTCTTTTTGCAAAGAAATACCTGACCGTGTTCGGACTGATTGTAACCGGTATCCTTGCGAGGATGTCCGGTTTAGGGGCAGTAGCGGTCTGGTTTATGCTTAAAAATCAGGCAATGATGCAGTCAGCGGTTGTAATTTATTTCAGTTTTATAGCAGCTTTTTTGCTTTTTGAACTTGTCAGTATAATCGCACTGCTGATTTATGACTCTAAATACAGGCTAAAAGATAAAAACTCATGAAAGTAAAAGTATCTAACCTAATCAGATTCTTCTCTCTGGCAGTGTTTCTGTCATCTACCTCAGTTTTCGCAGCAGGCGGAAGCAGCTTTGATCTGAACAGTGTTCTTACTCACCACCTTATGGATGCTCCTATTTTCGAGCTGAATATAGGTGGCCGCAAGGTTTATAAGGGTGAGGAGGCCTTCGAGCACGATCCTTACCGCAGATACGTTTTCCATGATGAAAAAGGCGAATACAAATGGGAAGGCGGACTTCCGCTTCATATAACCAAGCGTGTAATGATGATGTTCATTGCCGCGTTTCTGCTGATCTTGGTATTCACTGCAGCAGCAAGGAAAATAGCTAAGGATCCTTATAAAGTCCAGGGTAAATTTGCCGGTGTGGTTGAATCTCTGTTTCATTACGTCCGTGAAGAAATAGCGGAAAAAAACATGCATCATCCGGGCCCTGGTTTTCAGGCTCTTGTTCTTACCATGTTTTTCTTTATTCTTTTTGGTAACCTGATGGGTCTGTTCCCGCCGATCGGTGAACTTCTGCAGTTTGGTGTGTTTGGTCTTCCTGATCCGCATGATCACTCAGTCCATCCGATTATCGCAGTATGGCCGGGGATTACTTTTACCGGCGATATCGCGGTTACCATGACTCTCGCAGGTATCACAACCATTATGACCTGGGTAACCGGATTCCGCTATCAGGGTTTTAAGTTCCTCTGGACAGTTGTGCCGCACGGTGTGCCTGCAGCCATTTTTCCGCTTATGTGGTTCCTTGAATTTATCGTGAGCCCGTTAGCCCGTGGTTTTGCGCTGACTGTGCGTCTTCTGGCTAACATGACAGCAGGGCATGTGATCATTCTGGCGCTTCTCGGTTTTGCTTTTATGTTCAAATCCTATGCTGTGGTTCCTGTATCCGTAGTGAGTGCAGGGATTATATATGTTCTTGAAATATTCGTGGCCTTTCTTCAGGCTTATATTTTTGCGCTGCTTACGGCGCTTTTTCTCGGATCAGCAATGCACAGGCACTGATACGGGATTATTTTTCACATGCTGTAAATTAAAAATTATTACAGGACCAGATTTTTTTGGAGGAAACTTAGAATGATGAGTTTAGCGTTTGTAGGAGTAGGTATCGGTGCAGGTTTAGTAATCATCGGTGCTGCGTATGGAATTGGGATGATCGGTAAATCAGCAGTTGAGGGCATGAGCCGTCAGCCTGAGGCAGCAGGATCTATCCAGGTAGCAATGATTATTTCAGCTGCTCTTATCGAAGGTGCTACTCTGTTTGCGCTCGTTATCGTATTCCTTATGAGTGGAAATGTTGACAAAGAACTTCTGACTAAGACAGCAGAAGCTCATGCTCAGAAACATGCACCAGCTCAGGTAACTGAATAATCGAGTGTATTTAAATTATAGTCAGAAAAAGACCTGGCAGAACTGCCCGGTCTGTACAAAGTGTTGATTGGAGGCTTTTGTGATCGTTGAATTTTTGGCCGCTTCTGAAGGCGGAATATCTCTACTGGATGTAAATCCAGGTCTTGCGATCTGGACTGCTGTTACATTTCTCCTCGTGTTTCTTGCTCTGTATAAATTAGCATGGGGACCAATTTCCAAAGCCCTGGATGCAAGAGCCGAGAAAATACACGGCGATTTAGACAGAGCAGACTCTCTCCGCCGTGATGCAGAGGCGAAGCTGACCGAATATATGTCGAAGCTGGAAGGACTCAGGTCTGAAGGTGACAGCATTATTGCGGAGGCCAAAAAGCAGGCTGAGCGTCTTAAAGATGAAATTCTTGAGACTGCCAGAAAAGAATCTGAAGAAATGCGCGCTAAAAGCACTGCGGATATAAAACTCGCAACTGATGCAGCATTACAGAGACTGCAGTCAGAGGTCACAAATCTCTCCGTCGCCGTTGCCTCTCAAGTTCTGGGTAAGGCTATCCAGGCTCAGGATCATAAGAAGCTTATCGAGGATTCAATCAGTAAGCTGAAAAGTGTGAACTGATTCAGAGGTTAATGAGATGGTAGGTGTCGATAAAATTGCAACTGTATATGCTCAGTCCCTCACAGAGCTGGCCCGCGACGGGTCGGCCTTAGAGGGAATGACTGAAGAGCTGGACGCCGTGGTCGGGGCTTTAACAGCCGATCCAGCAGTCTGGAAATATTTAAAATCTCCGATTATCAGCGGGGAGGATAAACTTAAAATACTTGATAAAGCCATTAAACCTCATGTGCGCCCTCTGATTTATAACTTTATAGGTGTGCTGGCAGCCAGGAAACGAATCGATCAGCTGCCCGGTATAAACACCGCATTCCGGCTGCTTACAGACAGGGAAATGGGACGCAGAAGGTTTCAGGTTACTACTGCTGTAGCTATGGAAGGAAGTCTGCAGAATGAACTTCAGAAGGCTCTCACCAAGGCATTTAATGCCGAGGCTGTACTCGAGCTTGCAGTCAATCCCGAGATAATCGGCGGAGTTGTGATAGAAAGCGAAGATATCACGATTGATTCCAGTATTAAAAGCAATCTGGAAAAGATTCGCAGAAATATGATAAAATGTAATATATCCGGTGAGGGATTCTATGAAAATTAAAGCAGACGAAATAGTAAATGTACTTAAACAGGAAATTAAGAATTTTGAGAATAAACTGGATCTGTCTGAGACCGGTGAAGTTCTTTCCGTAATGGATGGTATTGCAAGGGTTCACGGACTCGATAATGTAATGTTCAACGAAATGCTTGAGTTCGATGACGGAACTCTGGGACTCGCTTTTAACCTTGAAGAAACATCCGTAGGTGTGGTGATTCTCGGTGAGTACACGCAGCTTCGGGAAGGAAACAAAGTAAAAAGAACCGGGCGTATTCTCGAAGTTCCGGTTGGTGATGAACTTCTTGGACGAGTTGTTAACACTATGGGCCGTGCTATGGATGGAAAAGGCGAAATCAAAACCAAAAAAACCCGTCCGGTGGAAATCATTGCTCCGGGTATTGCACGCCGCGAATCAGTAGGCGTTCCTATGCAGACCGGTGTTAAGGCTATCGACTCCATGATCCCGATCGGACGCGGACAGCGCGAGCTTATCATTGGGGACCGCGGAACAGGTAAAACTGCAATCGCTATTGATACCATCATCAACCAGAAAGGCAGCGATGTAATCTGCGTTTATGTGGCAATCGGACAGAAATCTTCCAAAGTGGCCGCCATTCACGAACAGCTGGAAAAAGCCGGTGCCATGGCTAACACTATTATTGTGACTGCGAATGCCTCCGACCCTGCAACTATGCAGTATCTGGCTCCTTATGCGGGATGTGCAATGGCAGAATACTTCATGTATGAACATGGTAAAGATACTCTGATTATTTATGATGACTTAACAAAACAGGCCAACGCTTACCGCCAGATGTCTCTGATTCTGCGTCGTCCGCCGGGTCGCGATGCTTATCCAGGGGATGTTTTCTATCTCCACAGCCGTCTTCTCGAAAGAGCCGCCCGTTTAAGCAAAACATATGGTGGCGGAAGCTTAACAGCACTTCCGATTGTAGAGACCCAGGAAGGAGAAGTTTCTGCATACATTCCAACCAACGTAATTTCAATTACCGATGGTCAGATCTACCTTCTGCCGAACCTTTTTGCATCCGGTCAGAGACCTGCGGTTGACCCGGGTATTTCTGTATCCCGTGTAGGTGGTGCAGCTCAGATCAAAGCCATGAAGAAATACTCCGGTAAGCTTCGTCTTGACCTGGCACAGTTCCGCGCCCTCGAAGCATTTGCTCAGCTCGGAACAGAACTGGATGCGGCTACTCAGTCACAGCTGGACCGTGGTTACAGGGTTCTTGAAATTCTTAAGCAGGATGAATCAAAGCCTCTCCCGGTGGAAGAGCAGGTTATCAGTATTTTCGCTGTAACACGCGGACACATGGATAAAATACCGGTAAACCAGATCCGTGCATTTGAAGCCGCTCTGATTACAAATATCAAAGAAAAGCATCCGAATGAACTGAGCCATCTCCGCGAAAAGAAAACCGTAGAGGACGAGGATCGTCTGGATAACTTAATCAAAGCATTCGCTGAATCTTTTCTGGCAAAACATGCGGTGGCTAAGGTTTAATAAAACGGAATAAAGGAACAGATTATGGCCGGAGCAAAAGAGCTTAAAAAGCGAATTATATCTGTCACTAATACCAGAAAAATCACCAAAACGATGGAGATGGTGTCAACAGCCAAATCCAAAAAAATGGTGAAGCGGGTAAACGCCGCAAAGCCATATGGTGAAAAGCTTCTGGAAATTATGGACACTCTGGGTAAGGATGCCTCATCAATAGAGTCCCCTTATCTGCGCACTGAGGAAAAACCAAAGAAGGCTGTACTTCTTGCAGTTACCGCTAACCGCGGTCTCTGCGGAGGGTACAACACGAATGTGCTCAGAATGGCGAGAAACCGACTGAAATCCCTTGAAGAACGCGGAATTCATGCTGAACTCCATATAATCGGCAAAAAGGGACAGTCCTTTTTTAAATTCCTGAAAACCGATATAAATAAATTTATCAGTGCTAAGGAAGATAAAATTGAATTTGATGATGCCCGGGAACTTGCAGAAGAGTATATGAGTCGTTTTGCCGAAGGCGAAATAGACCTTGTAGAGGTGATTTCTACAGTCTACATAAGCGCAGCCGTTCAGAAGGCGGCCATCAGCACTGTTCTTCCCGTAGGTCTGAAAGAAACAGATGCGGTTCATAAGAAGGATCACAGCAAGTCGATGCCAGCCGGGGTTATCTTCGAGCCGGCACCGGAAGTGATCATTACAAATTTAATTCCGCATCTGATTAAAGCAAATATGTACCGGCTTCTGCTGGAGGCAGCTGCTGCGGAACAGATTTACAGACGCATTGCTATGAAATCTGCAACAGATGCTGCAAATGATATGCGCAAACTGCTTACGAGAACCTATAACAGAATCCGTCAGGCTTCGATTACTCAGGAAATCTCGGAAATTGTGGCAGGGGCAGACTCGGTAAGTTAATACATTCAGAAACGAATAAACAGTACAGGTAAGAATTATGACAACAGGAAAAAATATCGGTAAAATCTCTCAGGTAATCGGTTCCGTACTCGACGTAACTTTCCAGTCCGGAAAATTACCGGAAATCTTCAACGCTCTTGAAATTATGAAAAAAACCCATGACGGTACAGAAAAGCTCGTTGTGGAAGTGCAGCAGCACCTTGGCGGTGACTCTGTCCGCTGCGTGGCGCTGAGCTCTACAGATGGTCTGGTTCGGGGTCAGGATGTTGTGGATACAGGAGCTCCTATCTCTGTTCCGGTAGGTGAATCGACACTCGGAAGAATTTTTAATGTTCTTGGGGAAGTAGTCGATGAGATGGGAGAATTCGAAGTCAGCAAACGTGCTCCTATCCATAAAAAAGCACCTGAGATGGAAGATCTCTCAGCAGAAGTGCAGATTTTTGAAACCGGTATCAAGGTTATCGACCTTCTCGCTCCTTATACCCGGGGTGGAAAAACCGGTCTTTTCGGCGGTGCCGGTGTAGGTAAGACTGTTATTATTATGGAGCTGATCAACAACGTGGCAAAAGCACACGGCGGTTATTCAGTGTTTGCCGGAGTAGGGGAAAGAACCCGTGAAGGGAATGACCTCTGGATGGAAATGAAGGAATCCGGTGTAATTAACAAAGCGGTTCTGTGCTACGGCCAGATGAATGAGCCGCCTGGAGCACGTCTGAGGGTGGCTCTTTCAGCACTTACTATGGCTGAAGAACTCCGTGATACAACCGGAACCGACTGTCTCCTTTTTGTGGACAACATTTTCCGGTTTTCCCAGGCAGGTTCTGAAGTATCGGCTCTGCTTGGTCGTATGCCATCCGCTGTAGGTTACCAGCCTACACTGGCTACAGAGATGGGTGCCCTGCAGGAACGAATCACTTCAACAAAAAAAGGTTCCATTACTTCAGTGCAGGCCGTGTATGTTCCTGCTGACGACTTAACTGACCCGGCGCCGGCAACAACGTTTACCCACCTCGATGCAACGACTGTACTCTCCAGAGCAATTTCTGAAAAAGGAATTTATCCGGCTGTGGATCCTCTTGACTCAACATCCCGTTCACTCCAGCCGGGAATCGTGGGGGCAGAGCATTATAATACTGCCAGGGAAGTTCAGAGAATTCTCCAGCGTTACAAAGACCTTCAGGACATTATTGCAATTCTGGGTATGGACGAACTTTCCGAGGACGATAAAGTGCTCGTTAACCGTGCCCGCCGCATTGAAAAATTCCTTTCACAGCCTTTCCATGTAGCGGAAGTTTTTACCGGTACTCCCGGGGTTTATGTAAAACTTGCTGATACAATCCACTCATTTAAAGAAATCCTTTCCGGAAAACTGGATCATCTGCCGGAGCAGGCTTTCTATATGAAAGGTGATATCAATGCAGTAATTGCACATGCCAAAGAAATGGGCGTTACCGTCTGAAAGGAGGCCTGACTATGGCAGAAACAGTTAAACCCGGTGTGTTACAGGTAAGTGTAGTGAGCCCGTCCGGCTCACTGTACGAAGGAGAGGCAGTCTCCGTCATGATTCCCGCTTATGATGGCCAGATGGGAGTTCTGCCCGGACATGCCCCGCTTATGGGACTTCTGGGTAAGGGTCTCCTGGTCTGCAAGGCGGCCGATGGGAGCACAGAAGAGATCATTGTGGAGGACGGTTTCATGGAAATCGGACCGGCAAAGGTGACTGTGCTGGCAAATAACGGACTGCGTCCATCAGAAACAAGTGCAGCCGAAGCTGAGACTGAATATCGGGAAGCACTGAAACATAAAGTGCACGGGGATGAATCCATAGAAAATCATATGGGCAGACTGCAGGCACTGCGTGTACGCAGACGATACGGAAAAAAATAAGCCAAAAGTCCGTAAAATCCCGGAAAAAAATCAGAAAAACCCGTCAATCTGTTAGAATTGACGGGTTTTCTTTTTTATAAGTAGCTGTATTTACACCTCTTCCTGACCGATGATATAATATAAAAAAAAGGCTGAAGATATACCCATGAGCAAGGACTTCGAAAAAAACAAAGATCACGACGACTTAGATCTGCCACCCCTTGATGATCTGGATTTCGATCTGGATCTTGATCTGGAAGGATCCGGAGATTCCTTAACGGTTCCTGACAGTGACCATGAGGCAGATGATACATCCTTTGATTTTGAAGGTGATGAAATCGAACGTGTTGCCTCTGATGCAGATCCCGATTTTTTTGAAGATCTGAGTGACGATGTTCCGGAAGGGGAATCATTCAGCAGTTCCTCACCGTCGGCTTTCGAGGAAGAAGATGAAGAAGGGGATGTGGCGCTTTCCGAAGACGAGCTGGGTAATATTCTTGAAGATGTAGATGAAAGTAATATGATTGAAGCGGACGGAGAAGGGTCTGCCGATCTTGATGATATGCACGAAGCAGACCTTCTCGACAGCGGACTTGATTTTGATTCTGAGGAACCAATTGATCTCGATGCTTCTCCCGATTCCGAGATTGACGAAATTGAAGATCACCTGCCTGAGCTTCCTGAACTGGACACTTCTTTTGAAGATTTTGAAACAGATCAGGACTCCTTTGTAAATGAAAGCGACGATGAACTCATAAATGCCCTCTCGGATGAGCCTGTTTCTGAGAGCGAAGAAAATGGTCCTGAAGATACCGATTTCCCTGAGGAAAGCATAGATGATCTTCCTATGCCTGCTCTTGACCTTGATTCTGAAGAAGATGAAGACATCACTCTGACCCCAGAAGAGCTGGGAAATATCATCTCCGATACGGAAGAAACAGGCGAGGATTTCAGTACAGACCTCGAGGCAGAATCCGAATTTCCCGATGCACCGGAATCGAAAGATCCGGCTTCTTTCCTTGATCTGTCAGACGATGATGATGAAGGACCGATTGCGCTCTCTGATGAAGAACTCGAAAACATCCTGGAAGATGTTGATTCAGAAGAACCTGTATCCGAAGACGAGACTCCATTTCACGAATTCGAAAAGGAAATGCCTTTTCATGAGACTCCTGCCTTTGCACAGCTTCAGGACGAACAGGAAAGAAAAACAGAAGCTGCTGCTGCCGAAGCAGGTCTGAATCCGGCGGAACTGAAAAAAATGATATCGTATCTTGATAATCTGTTTGATCAGCTTCCGGAAAGCACCATAAAGGAATTCAGTAAGTCAGAATACTTTGACTTATATAAGAAAATAATGGGCGACCTTGGTCTTGGCTGAAAACTTCAGGAGGATTTCAGCCGATGGGTCTTTTAGAAAAAGCAGCCGCAGTCCGGTCTGAACCCTCCACCGGAGGGACTGACCAGCGAAGGGGACTTCTAAGCAGGGCTTCCTTTTTCAGAAACCTTTCCGAAGAAAAACCTGGTCCGCGCGGTCTTCTTGCCCGGGCCTCTCTGTTTCGCGAAACAGGGCAGGCTGCTGAACAGAAAATAACAGCTCCGAAGGGTCTTCTGGCCCGTGCCATTGAAATGCGAAATACTGCTGCGTCCGCTGAGCCGGCTCCCTTACCGGTAAAAGGGCTGCTGAAAAGGGCTGAAGAGCTCCTCAGATCTTCAGAAAAAAAAGGACTTCTTGCCAGAGCATCATTATTCAGGAATCATCAGGATGAATCAAAAAAACTGATGCCGCAGGCCAGGGGACTGCTGGCAAGAGCAGCAGCATTCCGTGCCGATCAGAAATCTGAAACCGTAAACGAAGAGGTTATGGCTGCGCCTGAACCTCTGTCTGATTATAAACCGGCTGAAGAAGAAAATGTACCCGAAACAGAATGGCATGAAGACATTGAGCCCATAGGTTTCCATCCGGATGCGGAACTCATTGAAGATCCGTTCCCCGAACTAAAAGATGTACAGGAAAAAACAGAACCGGAAACTGCCGAAGAGTTTAGCTTACCGGAATACCAGGCATCCGAGAAGTGGGAAGATCCTGCCCTTGATCCGCATCTGCATCGTGAATCTGCAGTTGAAATGACTGAGGAGACGGAAACGGATCCTTTTGAAGAATGGGAAAGGGAAGCAGAGTCACTTGCTGAAAACCAGATAAAGGAAATATTACCTGAAGAAGATAAGGAAACAGATAAACAGTTTCTCTTCAGAGAGGATGAAGATTCCTTTATCACAAGGTCCGAAGTTAAAGAAAATATAAATAATAAGAAACTTGAGAATTATCAGGCATTATTTGATATAACGTCCGAACTCAGCTCCATCGATGATTTCAGTGAATTCTGGGAAACTGTTCAGTATTCTCTGATTGGCCAGCTCGGAGCAGCAAAGGTCTGTGTATTCTCCTCTCAGGATGCACTTGAGGATAATGTGTTTCTGTATCTTTCAGCATCGGGTGGATTCGATCCTCCGGAAAACTGGTCGATTAAAAAAACCGATGAACTGTATGATTATGCACTGAGTAAAGGTACAATCTTTTATACATCAGCTCTTTCGTCCGGGGCTCTTTCCGATACGGAAAAGGAAATCCTCGAGGTTACCGAAGCCAGGCTTGCAGTACCTGTGACTGCATCAGGTAAGCTGATTGCACTGATTCTTGTTTCCGGATCTGTTCAGGGACAGAGGGAATATTCTCCTGAAGATACGGAATATGCCGGACTGACCGGTAAGTTGGCAGCATCCGGTGCACTCCGGATCCTGAGCAGACTGAAAACCGAAAAAGAAGTGGCTGAAATCCGTAAAAGAAATGCCATACATAAGGTTCTTTTCAGCGCAGCAGCTTCGATGCAGAATGCCCCTAAAACCGATGAACTTTATGATATAATGCTTTCCGTTCTGAAAGACAGTTTCGGGGCACAGTCAGTCATATTTTATCTGTATTCTTCAGTGGAAGCCAGATACAGAATTTTTTCTGGTACTCATATTTCTCCGGCCACCGCCGAAAAATTCAGCCTCAGTGCCGACAGTGATTTTGTTTCCGGAATTTCGCAGATCACCCGTGTATATGATATCCGGGGATTCCGGAATAATCCGGATATAGTCAATCTTTATCCTAATGATGTTCTTGCAGTAATGAGGAATTTTTTCATACTCCCTCTGATTCATCAGGGATGGCTTGCCGGATTTATAACCATCCATCAGACGGAGCGTCCTCTGACTGATATGGACCGGGAAATGCTTGTCAATTTTGCAGCTATAGCTGCTCCGTTTACAGCAAATGCGGTAATGCGAAGTGAAAGGGAAGGGGTGTTCCGGGATCCGTTCAGTCCGGTAGAGGCCAGACTTCGCGCTGATCTGAAAAAGGCTCTGGAATATCAGGCAAGCCTGTCCTTCGCAGAATTCAGAGTAAAAAACATTAAGCGAATATTTGCTCTGAATCCTGCAGATCAGGTGATCTCGTTTCTGCAGGAAGTCGGAAATCTCATCAGTTCAAGGCTGTACAATACGGATTATTATACAAGGATCGGACAGGGCAGATTTGCGGTTATTCTGCCAGGCCGGAGCAGAAGCGAAGCAGCTGCATTTCTGAACGGCCTGAAAGCAGAAATCAAAAAACGAAAGCTTCTTCCGGGAAGCCCTGTTGAGATTCAGTTTGCAGAATCAGTGATTACGGCACCCGAAGATACTGATGATCCGGAAAGAATTCTTTCGTTAATTGACTGAAACCGGGTCAGCTGTAGATACGGCCGCCTTTTTCCTTGAATTCTCTGGATCTTTCTTTCATCCCCGCTTTGAGTGCTTCTTCTTCAGAGAGTCCGTGGTTTTCCGCATATTCCCGCACTTCTTCTGTGATTTTCATTGCACAGAACCTAGGTCCGCACATGGAACAGAAATGAGACTGGAGTGAAGTTTCGGAACTCAGACTCTGATCATGAAATTCCCGTGCGCGAAGAGGATCAAGAGAAAGATTAAACTGATCTTTCCAGCGGAATTCAAACCTTGCCCTTGATATAGCCAGATCTCTCAGATGAGACCCGGGATGACCCCGGGACAGGTCAGCCGCGTGCGCAGCTATCCGGAAGGAAACTACGCCCGAACGGACATCTTCTTTATCGGGAAGACCAAGATGTTCTTTCTGAGTTACATAACACAGCATTGATGCTCCCTGAGCGCCGATAATGGCGGCCCCTACCGCTCCTGTAATATGGTCATATCCGGGAGCAGTGTCCGTAACCAGGGGACCGAGAGTGTAAAACGGCGCTTCTTTGCACCATAAATTCTGCAGATCCATATTTTCCTGAATCAGATGCATTGGTACATGGCCGGGACCTTCTATCATAACCTGAACGTCATGCTCCCAGGCAAGGTCTGTGAGTTCGCCAAGTATTTTAAGTTCACCGAGCTGTGCCTCATCATTGGCATCCATTACAGAGCCAGGTCTCAGTCCGTCCCCGAGAGAAACCGCAGAATCATAGGCTGCCAGAATTTCGCAGATTTCTTTAAAATTTGTATAAAGAAAATTTTCTTTGTGGTGAGCCAGCATCCAGCGTGCCATAATGGAACCGCCCCTTGAAACGATACCGGTTACACGGCGGGCAGTCATCGGAACATGGCGAAGCAGAAGGCCTGCATGAATGGTGAAGTAATCAACTCCCTGCTGGGCCTGGCGGATAAGTACATCTCTGAAAATTTCCCAGGTGAGGTCTTCCGCAATGCCGCCGGTTCTTTCAAGTGCTTCGTAAAGAGGAACGCTGCCGATCGGAACAGGTGAATTCCGGATGATCCATTCCCTCGTTTCATGTATATTACCAGTGGACAGGTCCATGACAGTATCCGCTCCCCACTGAATGGACCAGAGCATTTTCTCTGTTTCTTCCTGAATTGAAGAACCCAGTGCACTGTTTCCGATATTTGAGTTTATTTTTACCAGAAAATTTTTACCTATAATCATAGGTTCCGCTTCGGGATGATTAATATTTGACGGAATAATCGCCCGTCCGGCAGCAATTTCACCGCGGACGAATTCCGGAGTGATTTCCTGTCCGGACCTGATCCATCCCGCAGGATTTTTTTTATGGCTCGAAAGCAGATTCTGTTCTTTCAGAGAGTCATCCTCTGAGAGGGAGTCGCGAACCATCGCAGCTCTCAGGTTTTCCCGGATGGCTGCATATTCCATTTCAGGAGTGATGATTCCTTTTTTTGCATAGTGCATCTGAGTGACCCGGGAGCCTGAAGCAACCCTTGGCTTGCGATGTGTGAACAGAGGCGCTCCAAGCAGACTGGCGGTAACCGGACTTGTGATGGTTTCAGAGTTACTGACCTCCCTGGTGTCCTGCCTTTTCAGAATCCAGTCTTTGCGGATTTCCGGCAGGCCCCTTTCCAGATCAGCCTCAAATTCCGGATCTCCGTAAGGGCCGGATGTGTCGTAGACCCGGACCGGTGCATTTTTTCTTTTTTCCCCGTTTTTCAGAACCGTTTCTTCCAGTTCAATTTCACGAAAAGGCACCCTGATTTCGGGATGCAGAATTCCGTTTATATATATTTTACGGGATGCCGGAAAAATCAGTCTGGTCTGCTGTTTTCCTTGCTGAGAATCGCTGTTTATCATCCTGGCAATCTGCTTACCATACGGAATCAAGTAAAGAATTTTTATGCAGCACCTTCGGAGATATTTTGCATAAGGCTTGACCTGCCAATGAGGAGCTGATATTGTGCAGTAAAAATAAAAACGGCAGGAATGAACTCCTTCAGTTCCTCGCCATAAAAATAAAAAAAATTGAGAAGAGGGAAGGAATTCATGAAAAGAAAAAAAATAGCCCTTATCGGGGCAGGTCAGATTGGGGGAACCATGGCACTTCTGGCCGGTCAGAAAGAATTAGGAGACGTAGTACTCATCGATGTCCAGGAAGGCGTTCCTCAGGGAAAAGCCCTCGATCTTTTTCAGGCGGGCTCTATTGAGCATTTTAATTCCCATATTACCGGTTCTAATTCCTTTTCCGATATGAAGGATTCCGATGTGGTTATTGTAACCGCGGGACTTCCCCGCAAGCCCGGAATGAGCCGGGATGATCTGATCAGTGTTAATACTAAAATTGTTAAAGATGTAGCAGAGCAGATAAAAGCTCACGCTCCGAAGGCATTCGTGATTGTAGTAACGAATCCTCTGGATGCTATGGTCTATGTAATGAAGAAAGTCACTGGTTTTCCCAAAAACCGTGTCATTGGTATGGCAGGGGTGCTTGATTCTGCCCGTTTTCGTGCTTTTATTTCAATGGAAACCGGTGTTTCCGTAGAAGATATTACTGCATTTGTACTGGGCGGACACGGAGATACCATGGTTCCGCTGGCAAGGTACTCAACCATCGGAGGAATTCCACTTCCGGATTATCCAGGAATGACAATTGAAAAGATTATGGCTATGGAACAGAGAACCCGGGAAGGTGGTGGAGAAATTGTAAACTTTCTTAAAAATGGTTCTGCGTTTTATGCACCGGCCGCATCAGCAATTGCGATGGCGGAAGCCATTCTCAGGGATCAGAAGCGGATTTTTCCGGTCGCTGCCCTGTGTGAGGGTGAATACGGACATAACGGGATTTACATGGGAGTTCCTGTCGTTCTCGGGGAAAAAGGAATAGAAAAAATCATTGAAATCAAACTGACCCCGGATGAAAAAGAGCAGCTTGATAATTCAGCTTTCCATGTAAAGCAGCTCATGGAAGTAGTCGATAAATCCGGCGTCCTCTGATAAAAAAATACTGCTGAAGCTCAGTTTCCCCTGCAGCCGGCCCGGAATTTTTTTCCGGGCTGGTTTCCGTCAGGAAAAAAAATTATTACATTGGACATATGAAAATGCTAAAATCAAGATCCGGTATTGCGATTCTCTTCATTATTTTTCTGGGAGCTGCCCTGCTTACTGCATACAGCTGCGAAATGTTTCAGCCTGAAGAAAAGGATGAAACTGAAAAAATGCTTATGCTTCTTGAAAGTATACCGGAAGTACCGGACTGCGAAAAGAATAATACAGCCTCAGTGGTATTCGAAAACAGGACCACCAATAAAGTATATGATGTTGTCTGGGATGGTTCAAAAATTGATGTTCTGGCAGCCGGTGAGAAATCAAAAACCTACACAATGGCAGCGGGAGTGCAGCATACCCTGGATTTCAAATACAGCAATACAAATACTAATGCCTGCACGCAGTCTACCCCCACACTGGCAAAATGTGACAGTAAGATTTTCTGGTGCACAAATTAATCAGATTGAAAACCAGACCCGCAGCAGATGAACCGCTGTCAGGGTAATATAAAAGCCAAGCGATAAAAAGACCCCGAAAGGAATCGGGGTCTTTCCTTTTCTGCCTCCGCTGTAAGCCCAGACCACAGCCATAAATGAAGAGACTGATAAATAAACAGGTGTATAAGGGAAGGGGATAAAAAATGCAGGGAGCGGAGCGAAAAGCACATCCCCCGCACCAAGTCCCTTCCCAGGCAGCCAGAGAATCAGAAAAATCAGTCCTGTAATCAGTGATGAATAAAGATGGGGCAGAAGTTCATATCCGGACCCGTTCCAGAAATAACGGCCCGAATAAACAAGAATCCAGAAGAGAATCCACAGGCCGTTTTCCCAGTCCAGCTGATACCAACGGTAATCGACTGCAATGGAAATGTACAGATGACCTGAAACAATAACCAGAATCAGCGCATCGGTGTAATGAACATTCAGTAAAAGAAGCAGTGGAAAAAGAACTGCAGTAAAAAGCTCCCCGGCAAATACATGAATGCCCACTGGTTTTCTGCAGGTACGGCACCGGCCTTTCAGGAAAAGGTAGCTGAAAACGGGAATCAGCTCCCGGACCCTGAGTGGTGTACCGCATTCATTACACCGGGAGGGTTCCGTAAAAAAACGAACCCATAAGTTCTTTTTATTTTTTCTTTCCCTTCCGTAAAAAAAATGCAGAACCCGGTAGGCTGTGGCTGTGTAAAAACTGCCGATAACAGATCCGATCACAGCTGCATAAAGCAGACCTGTGGATCGGATCAGCGCTTCCGGATCACCGGTAAGACTCATAAAGCTCGGTCAGAAGCTGAATCCCTCTGTTAAGCGTTTCTTCAGACGCAGCATAGGATATTCTTATGCAGTTCTTTTTATCTGAAAAAATGCTTCCAGGAACAAGGATAAGCTGTTTTTCTTCGACGGCTTTCACTATGAAATCGTCCCCGGATACAGGCGTGTCGGGAAAAATATAGAAGGCACCGCCTGGTTTGGGAAAATCTGTGTATGGCCTCAGTGCGCCGGCAATCAGATCCCTGTTTTTTTTGTACATATTAACATAAGGACTCATATCCAGATCAAGGGCAGCGATCCCGCCGAACTGTACCGGAGCAGGAGCACAGACCACTGTATACTGCTGGATGGTGGTCATCGCTTTAATCAGGTCTCTGGGTCCTGTGGCAGCAGCGAGACGGAGTCCTGTCATGCTGTAGGTCTTTGAGAATCCGGTAAGAGTGACAGCCTCCGGATAAACTGCAGCAGCACTCACGAATTCCTTTTCATAGTCAAATAATTCATAAATTTCATCGGATACCAGCAGAGCACCTGTCTTTGAGGCAATTCCCGCGAGAAGGCTGATTCTGTGCCTGTCCATCACAAAGCCCGTTGGATTGGAAGGGGAGGAATAAAGAATCATTTTCAGACCGCTGGTGTCCAGGTTCAGGAGATCTTCTTCGCTGAAGTCTTCCCTGATGGTGAGAACATCTGCGTTATAGAAGGAAAGCATGCTCCTGTAAATCAGGAAACAGGGATCCGTAACGAGAACCTTATCGCCTTTGTCAATAGTTGCCATAAAAAGCAGCTGCAGCAGGCTTGCCACTCCGGAACTGATCAGTATATTATCAGGTTCTGCATGAAAACCATTCACTTCTCTGTATTTACGTGCCAGTCTTTCACGCAGTGGTAAAATCCCGCTGGTATTAGTATAGGCAGTATGCCCGTCCCGCAGCGCTTTGGTTACGGATTCAATAATTTCCGGGGGCGTTGGGTAGTGGGGCTGACCGATGGAGAAATTCACCGGATTTTTCAGTTTGGCGGCAAGGTCAAATGCCTTTCGGATACCGGAAGAATCAATGCGATTCATTCTTTCGGACAAATATGCATTTATCATAGAAATGGTAAATATAATTATTATGCATTCCAAGTCAAGCTGAATTGTTTTTATTGCCTTTGGTGCAGCATTCAGAAATATGACCGGAAACGGAACCGGACAGAATGAGCGCAGAGAATCACCAGAATACCATCGAATCGGAAATACATATTTCTCCAATAGAACAGGCCATCGAAGAGATCCGGCGGGGCAGGATGATCATTCTGGTGGATTCTGAGGACCGGGAGAATGAAGGTGATTTAGTAATAGCGGCTGAAGCAGCCGATGCTAAGGCAATCAACTTTATGGCTACCCATGGCAGGGGGCTTATCTGTGTTCCTATGACCACTGAAAAAATCAGGCAGCTGGACCTCGAACCCATGGTGCGCAAGAACAC
>CAZQKZ010000014.1:67745-73335 GCA_964594095.1 uncultured Leptospiraceae bacterium
GACCGGGCCAGAACCATTGAGGTCATCACGGAAAATACATCACGGCCCGAAGATCTGGTCAGGCCTGGTCATATTTTTCCTCTTCATGCAGTCGAGGGTGGGGTACTGAGAAGGGCCGGGCATACCGAAGCATCCGTGGATCTCTCCAGACTTGCCGGTCTGAAACCGGTTTCCGTAATCTGTGAAATCATGAAAGACGACGGAGAAATGGCAAGGCTCCCGGATCTTGCCGGTTTTGCAGCAAAGCATGGTCTTAATATTTATACAATTGCCGATCTGATCCGTTACAGAAGCCGTAAGGATTCCCTGATCCGGCGTGAGGTGGATACACGGCTTCCCACCCGTTTCGGCGATTTCCGGATTGTGGCTTTCACAACTACCGTGGACGATAAAATTCATGTGGCCATAATAAAAGGAGAAATTGAGGGAAAACAGTCAGTTCCTGTCCGTGTTCACAGTGAATGTCTTACCGGTGATGTGTTTGGTTCAGCGAGGTGTGACTGCGGGGACCAGCTGGCCGAAGCCATGCGTTACATTGAAGAAGCAGGCTGCGGAGTCATTCTTTATATGCGTCAGGAAGGCCGGGGAATCGGGCTTATTAATAAACTCAAAGCATACCAGCTGCAGGATGAAGGTTTCGATACCGTGGAGGCTAACGAAAAACTTGGTTTTCCTGCGGACCTGCGCGAATACGGAATCGGAGCGCAGATTCTTTCTGATCTTGGTTTAACTTCGATCCGTCTGCTTACAAATAATCCGCGGAAAATTATGGGGCTGGAAGGATACGGACTTACGGTAGAGGAAAGAATTCCGATCAGTATACCGGCCGGTGAAGCGAATGAAAAGTATCTAAGAACAAAAAAAGAGAGACTTGGTCATCTTCTGGATTTTATGTAATCTGAAGAATTTCCACAGTAATTCCGATTCTGCGGATTACGGATGCAACCGCCTCCGCTTCCGGAAGGGAGCCTTCAAAAACGTCCGCAAATCCATTGTTATCGACCGCAAGGGCAATATGAAAACCCTCCTGCCAGCTGATATTAAGAGCTTCCATGCAAATGTCAATCACCTGAGAATATGTATTTGTATCGTTATCAATGATCCTGACCCGGTAGAGACAGGATTGCCTTTCTGATTCAGGCGGCCGCTGCAGCCTGGCGGACGGGTTTTCGCGGAGTTCTGTCAGCATTGGGTTTCCCTGTTTTTACTTGCTTTTTAAGCTGTCAGTCTGATATTAAGGCCGTGGTAAAAAATTCAAACCAAAAAAAGGAAGATGCCGCGTCCGGTGGCAGAATTAAGAAATTTCTTACTGATAACTGGGGTTCTCTTCTGTTTCTGTTCCTGATGCTGGGTTACATAGCTTATCAGCGTCTGCCTCTCTATATTGCCGATCAGCAGTATCTCGGTAAACCGGCACCAGATTTCCAGGTCCGCACAGCGGACGGTCAGATGGTGCGCCTCTCTGATCTCCGCGGTAAAAAAGTGCTCATAAATTTCTGGGCAACATGGTGTGTTCCCTGCAGGGTGGAACTGCCTCTTCTGGTATCCATGTATGATGAGCTGAAGGATAAGGATTTCGAGCTTCTTGCAGTAGCCAGCGAAGATGAAGCTACAGTCCGAAGATTCCTTGCGGAAAATCCTGTGAACTATCCCGTTCTGCTTGATGATACCGGCGAAATTGCGGCAGCCTATGATGTTGCTGTGTATCCCTCTTTTGTGTTTATCGATGAGAACGGACTCACGGAAAGCAGGGACCACGGAATGAATCTGCTGCTGCGATGGAAAATCAGATGGAAAGTAACAGGCAGCCCCTTCTGATTTCAGAATGCGGAAAAATAAATAATATTAAAACAGTGAAATAATAAAATGGATAAAAAAAAGACAATCGCAGTCCTTGATTTCGGGGGACAGTACGCACACCTTATAGCCTCCAGAGTCCGCAGACTGGGGTCCTACACAGAAATTGTATTTCCGGAAGACCTTACTGCTGCTGAAGCTGTTCAGTATGCAGGAATCATTTATTCCGGAGGGCCCTCCAGTGTTTACGAAGAAAACGCACCTGTCAGCAGGCCTGAAATCCTGAACGCCGGTGTGCCGGTGCTTGGAATATGCTACGGCCATCAGCTGATGATGCATCAGCTTGGAGGTCAGGTGGAGCAGTCGAAGTCCAGAGAATACGGACCGGCATATCTGAATATTCAGTCTGCAGCCGGACTCTTTGAAAACGAAAGTGTTAAGGAACAGTTCACTGTATGGATGAGTCACGGTGATGAAGTAACCAGACTTCCGGAAGGATTTGAAATCAGTGCGTCCACTGAGGACTGCCGGTACGCAGCGGTAAGTAATCACAGTAAAAAATTATACGGTCTGCAGTTTCACCCTGAAGTCAAAGATACGGTGCACGGAGACCGTTATTTACTGAATTTTCTGAAATTATGCGGGTCTGAGGGCACCTGGTCACTCTCCGGATTTCTGGATGCGGAAATCGGGCGGATTCGCGAACAGGTGAAAGATAAAAAAGTGTTTATGCTGATTTCGGGAGGAGTTGATTCTACAGTGGCCTTCGCTGTTCTTTCGAGAGCACTGCCTGCTGATCACATAAGAGGGCTCTTTGTGGATACCGGCTTTATGCGCCTTGGTGAGACTGATGAAGTAAAGAATTATCTGAAACCTCTTGGAGTGAATCTGGAAATTGCCGATGAAAGTGAACGTTTTTTTGAACAGCTGAAGGAGGTTTATGAACCGGAAGCAAAACGAAGAATCATCGGAAATGCCTTCCTCGATGTTCAGGCAGCCGTATCCGAGGAACTGGGTCTGAATCCGGATGAGTGGTTTCTGGGCCAGGGAACCATTTACCCGGATACTATAGAATCGGGCAGCACTAAAAACAGCCAGACTATTAAAACCCATCATAACCGGGTCGAGAGAATTGCCCGTCTTATTGAAGAAGGAAAAATTACAGAACCAGTAAGGGATCTTTATAAAGATGAAGTCCGCGAACTTGGAAAGCTGCTTGGCATACCGGAATCCGTGGTAATGCGTCATCCCTTTCCCGGACCGGGGCTTGCGGTCAGGACACTTTGTTCCCCCCCTCCCGACAAAGACAATCCGAATGAGTCACTGCATTCAGGAACAGCTCACGGATTCGATGCTTTTCTGTATTCTGATGAATCAGTAAAAGAACAGGATGCCGTAAAAATTGAGAATCTTCTGCGGGGAAGCGAACTGCATCCGGTTGTGCTTCCGGTCCAGTCTGTTGGTGTTCAGGGGGACAAGCGAACGTATGCGCATCCTGCGGCTCTGTTTCCGATGTCAGATACTCTGCCGGAACATTCAAAACTGCGGGAAATTGCAAGAATCATACCGAATACCCTGAGAGAAATCAACCGTGTTCTGCTTTGCACCGGAAGCAGAAAAGAACTTGGAAAAAATAAAATTTATAAGAAAGCACCGGTATACTGCGACAGGGAGAGGGTAAACCTTCTGCAGCAGGCCGACCGGATCGTGCATAACTTCCAGATCGAAAAAAAAATATACAGTGAGATCTGGCAGTTTCCCGTTGTTCTTGTTCCGCTTTATATGGACAGCTATGACCCTCTTATGCAGGAAGGAGGACGTCAGGTGCATCACGAGTCCGGTGATAAACCTGAAAGCATCATTCTGCGGCCGGTAAATTCCATTGATGCGATGACTGCAAGTTACTACCCGATGGATTTCCGGCTGCTGGAAGAGCTGAGCCTTCGCCTTCTGAGTCTTGTTAAGGTGGATATGGTGTTCCTCGATATAACCAGCAAGCCTCCTGGCACAATCGAGTGGGAGTAAGGATCAGCGGTCCATCATCGACCGCACATGCTTTGCCACCTGCTCCGGGTTTTCGCGCGCGTAGGCTTTCATACTTCTGAGCATTTCCTCACGCTCCTCTTCCGTAAGGGAATCAGGGGAGCGGGGAGTCTTTTCTGAAGAACCCGAAAACCGGGCCGGCGGCTTCAGGCCTTTGTCCTTTTCAGCCGAACCCCTGACAGGCTTTGAGGCTGCGGCATACCAGAGGGCCCCGGCAGTCAGAAGGATACCTGCGGTCAGGAGAATGTATAATTCAGGTGAAATATTCATTTTTTTAATCCTTTGTCAGTTTTTATTTCTGAACCGGCCGGTGGGTTTAATATAGTCGCCTGTCCGGATTCTTTCTGTATATTTTAAAGATCCAAGCAGCGATTCAAGACTGGATCGCCGGTCCGGATCCATATCTGAAATTGCGGCCTGAACAGCGCATCCCATTACACCTTCAGAATGATCACAGTTTGAAAAACGGCATTCTCCCATCGCTGATTCAGTTTCAGGGTAAGCAGAAAGAATATCATTTCTGTTAAGATGCTGGATACCCCATTCTTTAACACCGGGAGTGTCAATGTAGAAAAAAGCTCCGTTTTCCCGGGCGATCAGAACTGAGTTTACTGTGGTATGCCTGCCTTTTCCTGATGCCTGGCTTACTTCGGATGTTCGCTGAAGGGATGTACCGGCAAGAGAATTCAGAAGAGTGGATTTACCTGCTCCTGAACTGCCTGTGAAAAGAGTTATACCTTCGGAAGTTATTTTTTTAAGTCGGATGAAATCCTGATTTTGGTTTAAATCCTGCCGGTCTGATATCTGATAAACAGAATATCCAAGTTCTTTGTAAATATTCATCAGGTAATCAGTATAATCACGCTCCGGCCCGCTGAGATTCTGAATAAGATCCGTTTTGGTGAAAACAATATGCGCTTCCACATTTCCAAAACAGGCACTTGCAAGAAAACGGTCAATGAAATTCATTTTAGGAGAAGGCTCAGATATGCTGACTATCAGCAGGGCCCTGCTGAGATTTGTTCCCAGTGCATGCTCAGTGAAATCCACAGACCTTATGATTGTATGAGAGCGGGGAAGGATTTCCTGAATAAGAGCTTCCGTTTTACCTGAATCTCCGGTTCTTTCAAGAGTAAACAGCGCCGTATCCCCAGGGATCACAGGATGCCGGCTTTTCATCTGTTCCAGTCTGTACTGCTCTTCCCAGGATTCTGCCTCAGAGGGTCTTTTTCTGCCTGCAGCTGCAGAACCAACTCCGATCCTGATTCTGCCTCGAAGGCGGGCCAGGACTTCTTTCTGACCTGATGCAGATAAAAATTCCTGTCTGTCATCAAAAAAAGGGTCGAGCGGATAGATGGTGTAATATGCTCCGTAAATACCGGAGATAATACCTTTAAAAGTGTCCTGTTTACTCATACCCAGTCTTTTGATCGGATTACCGCTTTATTCCATAAATGAATTTCTTTCTCTCTGCGGGAAGGGCTCATGGAAGGGTCAAAGCGTACAGTTTGGACCAACTTTCCCCGAAGCTCATCGGCATTCTTCCAGATTCCGGCTTCGATACCGGCCAGATATGCCGCACCAAGTGCCGTGGTTTCTGTGTTCACTGGCCGCTCCACCGGTGCATTGAGTATGTCTGCCTGATACTGCATCAGCCATGAATTAGAGGAAGCTCCTCCGTCCGCCCGAAGCACTGAAGAGGCCGGCCGGTATCCTGTTCCATAGCCTTTACAAGATCCAGAGTCTGCAG
>CAZQKZ010000015.1:0-26200 GCA_964594095.1 uncultured Leptospiraceae bacterium
CAATGATGCCTATGAACGAATCCCGGATCTATTGCCTGCCCTCTGCGATTCGCTCGATTTCTTCCAGAGTCAGTTCTGTGATCCTGGCAATCAGAACAGGGTCAAGTTTTTCATTAATCATAGCGCGAGCCGTTTTAACTGCTTTTTCGTATTCACCTTCAAGCTTGCCCTCAAGCTTACCTTCTTCTCTGAGTTTCTGTGCAGTGGTCATATTCATCTCCTTCAAAGTGCCCGCTTCCAGCATTTCCGCTTTCCTCATAACAGTATCAGGTCGAATGTCTGTAAAACCATAAATATATCTTAAAAGCTTTTCAATCACTTTCACGGACTGATTCTCTTTAGAAAGCGCAGCAATTTTCATAAAGGTTCCATCAAACTGCTCGGGCTGAGCCAAAGTCCAGATATTCTTAAATGTAACAAAGACTGCCTGTAAAGTCAAGGACAAAATCAGGGTCTCTGGATCGGTCTTATTAAGGTCTAACAGAATATATCGGTAATCCGGAATATAGGGGCCAAACAGTTCAGCTTCATCAGGGTCCAGATTCATTGAATCCAGGAAGGATTCCGGCACTTTCCAGCCTTCTTTACCGTGATAAAATACAACAGGGATGACCGGCCGAAGGAACTGCATTCCGCCGTAAATTCGTTCCAGATAGGCACTTAGCTGCCTGTGAATTTCAGGATCACTGGCAGATTTATGTTCAAACAGAATATAGATTTTTATATCTTTTCCTTTCTGAGTATGGGCAGAGAAAAGCAAATCGGATTGAAGATCTTTCAGGGATTAAATCAAGCAGAAAAACTGATGGGCTGCTGAATGTCCTTGACACCCTGCCTGCCCCTTCCATTTTTGAAATGTGTCGTCATCATTCGGTAAAATTTTCACAGTAACAACTTTCGGTGAATCCCACGGACCTGGTATCGGAGTGGTCATTGACGGCTGCCCCCCGGGTCTTCTTTTAAACACTGATTATATCCAGTTTCAGCTCGACAGGCGAAAACCAGGTCAGAGTAAAATCTCAACCCCCCGAAAAGAAAACGATTCTTTCGAAATACTAAGCGGTGTTTATGAAGGTAAAACTCTCGGAACTCCGATCATGTTTCTGGTTCGCAATGAAGATGCCAAATCCCATGATTATATGAAATGGGCCGATGTCTACCGCCCTTCTCACGCTGATTACACCTACGACGCAAAGTATGGTCACCGCACACCGGCCGGAGGAGGAAGGGCCTCTGCCCGGGAAACAATCGGCCGTGTAATCGCAGGTGCTGTGGCTGCTCAGTTTCTGAAAGAAACGGCAGGTATTGAAATCATCGCATATGTTGATTCCGTTGGTCCGCTTGTTTACGAAGGCCCCCCTCCTGTAAGCATAGAACAGGTGGAATCAAATCCTGTCCGCTGTCCGGATCCTGCTCTGGCTGCGTCAATGGAGGAATACATACTCAGCCTTAAAGAAAAAGGAGATTCAACCGGCGGCACAGTCCGCGTTCTGATTAATAATGTTCCGCCAGGTCTTGGGGATCCTGTCTTTGACAGACTGGAAGCCGATCTCGGTAAAGCCTGTCTCTCTATTCCGGCCTGTAAAGCCTTTGAGTCCGGCAGTGGATTTGCCGGCAGCCGGATGACGGGAAGCCAGCACAATGATCTTTTTTTTCCGGGCAGCGGCGGTCCGGTCACCCGCACAAATCACTCAGGTGGTATTCAGGGCGGAATTTCCAATGGTATGCCGATCACACTCCGCCTTGGGTTCAAGCCCACCGCAACGATCCGTATCGATCAGGAAACAGTCAATAACCGGAATGAATCGGTCATACTGAAAGCCGGGGGAAGGCACGATCCCTGTGTAGCACCGCGCGCAGTGCCTGTAGCTGAGGCGATGGTCAGCCTTGTGCTTATGGATGCATTTCTAAGGCAGCGAGCCATACGACCGGACTGGCTTCGGAATCAGTAATTCTCTTTGACAATTTTTTTCAGCTCCGTAATCTCGGAACCGGAGGTATTTTAATGTTATATTGTTCAAAATACAGCGGTATCCGTTACATTGCTGTACTGCTTGCTGCAGTTTTTCTGACTGCAGCCTGCTCAAAAGAAAAAAAAGAAGCTGCCGGTGCCCAGCCCGTCATTCAGTCATTTTTCAGTGCTGTGGACAGCGAGTTTATCAGCCCGACTGGTTCCCCCGCCGATAAATTGGGCCTTATCAGTAAAGCAGTCAGCAGGGAAAAGGCGCTTGCCGATTTTAAAATCACAGGTGAAGACTCCCTCGCTTCAGCAATTGAAAGCCTTCCCGATCAGGAAAGAGGGGTCGTTCTCCTTTCGGTTCTCAGGACCATGGCGGAAAATCTTCCGTTCGGATCCAATTCAGTGGCAGGACCCGAGGGCTATCGGCTGATGAACGATCCCTCGCGGACAGCCGGAATCGGTCTTGTGATCCAGAGAGAAGGTCCCGGTAAATTTCTGGCTGTGGACACCCTGGAAGGATCCCCTTCCCACCGGGATAATCTGCCGACCGGTTTTTATCTTCAGGAAATAGACGGAGCAGATGTTTCCGGAATTTATGATCTGGAAGAAGCGGTTGGCCGCATCAGGGGAGCTCCTGAAACCAAAGTATCAGTTAAGATAAACGATAAAATTTTTACACTGAACCGGGAGCAGGTGGTATTTCAGAACATTCTGAGCGCAACCTGGAAAAACCCTGAGAATAAAAAAAGTGAATATATTCTTCTTCGCTCCTCTCTTCCCGGCTCTGCCGAGCAGCTTAAGTCTAAAATCATGGGACTCGACGGAAGAGATTCCCTGATTCTTGACCTTCGGAAAATGCAGAGCGGCGATTATTCGGAAAGCTTCCGGATTGCCGATCTTTTCACAGACAGCGGAAATTTAGGATATCTTTATACTAAAACCGAAGGAGATCGCAGTTTTCCGGCCGACTCCAACCGTTTCCATACCGGAAAGCTGATTGTAATCATCGGACGCAACCCGACCCCGTTTTCAGAAATCATAGCAATGGCTCTGAAAGGAAGACCACAGGTAACGATCATTGGTCCGCAGGCCGATACCTCAGGTGCTTTTATCGCTAAAAGCATACGACTGACAGGGGATTATGAGCTGAAACTGACTGCGGGATACATTAAAAACCCTGAAGGAAAACCTTTATACGAGAATCCTGTTACTGCTGATGTGGTTACCGGTGCCTCTCTGCCAGGCAAGCCGCCTCTGGATACACCGGACCCGTCCGACGAAGCTCAGGTAGCTGCTGCCGGTCTGCTGGGCATCAGAATTCAGTAAGTATTCCGGCGGTTTCTGTCAGATCATTCATGGCCGTACGCAGAACGGAAGCGTCGGTCATGTATTGATTCCATTCGAGTGTGATTCCGTATCTGTCAATGCGAAGGTCACTGTATTTACTGAAGATCCTTTTTACAGCCTCCCTGTGAGAACCGCTCAGCAGAAATGTTTTTGCAAATACTTCTGATTCACACCTGATGCGCAGAAGTGAATCCAGCTCTTTGTCCTGGACCTTCACATCAGGAAAGCCGATCAGATCCGCAACCTTTCCGAAAAAGCCTTCTTTAGTAATGCTGATTTCGGAATTTAACGGCTCCCGGAAGGCCGTATGCATTACTGTATAAATTTTTTTACTTTTACCCGAACCCCGGACTTCGGTATAAAGACTTACTTCATAACCGCCCGACTGACCTGTGAAACGGTTTCCGGTGGATATCATAGCCAGATCCTTTAGAAACTGAGGCACAGAAGCCAGCATTTTCTGAACCTGCGGGTCCTGAAGCTCGGAGGGCTCGGATGGTGATAATCCAAGACCTGAAGCCGCTTTTTTCAGTTCTTCTTTTTGAGCAGCCTGCCTTCGGATTGAGCGAAAAATAAACAAAAAGGAAAGAAACGGGAAAACCGCAAAAAAAAGGATGATGATCAGCTCTTCGCTAAGAAAACTTTCCATATAATTCTGTTACTCCTTTAAACCGCTGTACCATGGTGGATCCGCTGCCTCAGTTCTTCAGCAGAGACTCCCAGCTCTTTACACTTTTCCTCAAAACGAATCCTGCGGATCCGGTAATCTTCTGAAAGAGGAATCTCAAGCCTTGCGGCAGTTTCATCGTAGCCTTCTTTGCAGTACAGGGTAAAAGAATGCCGGTCCATACCATTTTCATCCAGCAGAATACCAACCATCGTAAGACCCAGGCCGGCACCTTCTGTGAAATCCCCATGCTCCATATAGAATTCAGGCAGACTGGAATAGGCTACCGCTTTGCGGAATTTCTCCCGCACACGCATTTCCTCCCGCGTCAGCATCCGGAAATGATTTTTAACTTTAATAAAAAGAACCTTTGAATTATAATAAAAGGTGATATTCACAGGCAGATTCATTTCTTTTAATAATTTTTTGAATTTATGCAGATTTCTTTCATGCATATTCT
The DNA here is from genome assembly GCA_964594095.1 of uncultured Leptospiraceae bacterium. Lineage (GTDB taxonomy): Bacteria > Spirochaetota > Leptospiria > Leptospirales > Leptonemataceae > CAZQKZ01. The sequence continues at coordinate 4,435 of CAZQKZ010000015.1, forward strand.
CCTGCAGCAGATGAAGTCCTTCTGCATAATCATCATCATTTTCAGGGTTCAGATTGTACTCGCTGAAAATCACCCTTTTAAGATTTGCCTTGACCGCATTAACGGCCAGCTCCTTTGCAGAGGTATAAATTACATCCTCAAGGTCCTGTTTGCTGTATTTGCTGAGTATTTCACTGACTATAAAATGCAGGAGTTTTTCGCCATAATCACTTAGTATCCATGTTTTCAGAGTTACAGTTCTGTTACTTTTTACAGCATTTCTGATTAATTCTTCCTGCTGCTCTTTCAGTGTTAAATGCATGAAGATTGATTGAAGAGGCCCCGCGGACTGTCAATCATTAAATTATTCTGACCGGGGAATCGGGCACACCCGCTGAAAGCAGGAAAACTCGCGGGTGCGCAATTTAATAAAGGAAGCATCAGTCCATTCTTTTCCTTATTGAAAAATGGGAGCCTTTCTGAAATTCTGCCAGTATGACTCAATCATCCGTGCTTTTTTCCGAAAAAGAGGTCACTGCAGAAGACGCTAAGGACCACAATCTTACCGCAGAAGAATTTGAAATGATTAAAGAATTTCTCGGTGGCAGAACCCCCACTGTTACCGAACTGGGAATTTATTCAGGCCTCTGGTCAGAGCATGCAAGTTATAAGAATTCCATCCTGCAGCTGAAAAGACTCCCCACAGAATCCCCTCTGGTTATTTCCAAAGCCGGGGAAGAAAACGCAGGGGCTCTGGATATCGGGGATGGTCAGGCAGTTGTTTTTAAAATCGAAAGTCACAATCATCCAACCGCAATCGAACCCTATCAGGGAGCAGCAACGGGAGTCGGCGGTATCATGCGGGATATTTTCACAATGGGAGCAAGACCGATCTGCTCTCTGAATTCACTGCGTTTTGGTCCTCCCTCTGAACCGCGAAACCGCTACCTGCTGAGCCGTGCGGTAAAAGGGATCGGTGACTACGGAAACTCTCTCGGTATTGCTGTTTCCGGGGGCGAACTTTTTTTTGATGAGTCCTTTTCGCGCAACTGTCTGGTAAACGCCATGACCGTGGGCATTGTCGATCACAAAGGAATGGCCAGTGCCAAAGCCTCAGGCGCCGGGAACCCTGTGTATTATGTAGGGGCCACTACCGGGCGCGACGGAATCCACGGAGCAAGCTTCGCAAGCCAGGATCTCACGGCAGAGTCAGAAAGCCGCAGATCTGCTGTTCAGGTCGGAGATCCGTTCATGGAAAAACTTCTGATGGAAGCTACTCTGGAACTGATCGCTTCCAAAGCGGTGGTGGGTATCCAGGATATGGGAGCCGCAGGACTGTCCTGTGCCACTTCCGAAATGAGTGCCAAAGGAAATATGGGAATGGATATAGATCTCGATCTTGTTCCGCTGCGCGAAGAAGGAATGAGTGCTTACGAAATCATGCTTTCAGAATCTCAGGAAAGAATGCTTGTAGTTCTTGAAAAAGGTTCCGAACACAAAGCCGAAGCCATATTTGAAAAATGGGATCTGCACTGCGTAAAAATCGGGGAAGTAACCGATGACGGAATGCTTCGCCTCCGCAGGCACGGTAAACTCTGCGCAGAAATTCCGGCTGATTCTCTGGTTCTGGGAGGCGGAGCGCCCCGCTATAAGCGTGAAGTGCGAAAGCCGGAATACCTGGATCAGGTGGCTTCATGGGATCCTCTCAAAGATCCGGAAATACGTGATTTTTCTAATGAATCAGAAATTTCTGCTTTTTTTACGGAATTTATCGGCAGTATGAACCTCGCAAGCCGCAGACCCCTTTATGAGCAGTACGATACCGAGGTCGGCCTGGTAAAAGTGATCGGCCCCGGAGCGGACGGCGGTATTGCCCGCATCCCCGGTACAAACAAAGGAATCGGAACCGCAACCGACTGCAATTCCAGATATGTATATCTGAATCCTCGCCGCGGAGCGGCCCAGGCCGTTGCGGAAGCCGCACGGAATGTTGCGGTCACAGGCTGCAGACCCATCGGTGTAACAAATAACCTGAACTTTGCAAATCCGTATATTCCGGAAAACTATTATATTTTTACTGAATGTATAACCGGAATGTCAGAGGCATGCCGGGAGCTGGGACTTCCTGTAACAGGCGGAAATGTAAGTTTCTATAACGAAAGCGCAGACGGGCCCATCTATCCCACTCCTACCATCGGCATGGTCGGACTTATTAAAGATTTAAGCAAAACAGTTTATCCGTATTTCAAAGAGCCTGGCCACCGGATCTATCTGACTGGTCTTTTCCGGCCTGTACTGGGCGGCAGCGAATACCTGAAATACCGTTTCCGAATCACAAAAGGCGATATCCCTGAACTGATCCCTGAATACGAAAAAAAGCTTATTGAATTTATGCTCCATCTTGCAGAAAACAGACTTGCCGCAAGTATGCAGGATATTTCCATCGGAGGGCTCGCACGGACCCTTTTTAAAAGTGCCTATAATCCTGATCTGCGTATGCTGAACGGATTCCGGATCAGCCGGGATTTCTCAGCAGAATTCACAAAAACTCTTCACTGGAGAAATGATGTGCTCTGGTTCGGAGAAACGAACGGAAGTGCGATTGTTTCTGTCGCGGAAGATAAAAAGCAGGAATTTGAAAAGGCTGCGGAATCTATGGGAATTCTCTTTCTGGAAATCGGAGAGGTTACCGGAGGCAGTGATCTGGATTTCGGCACATTCAGAGTCCCTGGAGAGCTTGCTGTAAATTCTTTTGAATCCGGTCTTTACAGTGTTTTCGGACACGAATTCTGAAAATCAGGCATCTTCGCCTTTTACTTTTTTTCAGATTTCTGTCTTTCCTGTTCTTCTTTCAGGGCGGAGGCATACCAGTGTTCTTTGTATTTTGAAAGCATTTCGAGATACGTAAGCTGCTCTGTAATTTCATCGGCCCCGCCCAGGAACAGACCGTTGCACCGGAAGATCCGGAGAGCCGCTGCCGCAGTTCCCTTTACCGGTCCCATGGTTTTTATGGCATCTTTTGCATACACGGAACACGAAGGGTAATAAATGCAGCGGCTTCCAAGCAGGGGTGAAATCAGCATCTTATAGATATTTATAATTCCTATAAGAATATTTCCGGCAGCGCTGCCAGCAGACTCCAGTACCGCTTTCAGATATTTATTCATAGACCATTCTGAATTTCTGTGTCTGAAGGGGCAAGTGATTGAAATTTTTCACCTGCCGCCCTGTTACCTACGGACCAAACTTATCATCTGAAGGCCTTGGATTAGAAAAAGCCGGATTTGTAAGAAATTCTGTATCCGTCAGGCTCATCAGAAATTCCACCATATCTGAAATCTCAGCTTCGCTCATTGACCCGGGCCTTGGAAAATTTGTAATATCCACATTCGGATGCAGCGTTCTCGCACTTCCGTCAGGATACTTGGTACCTCCGTTTGCATAGTGCCTTACCACATGGGTAAGCATGAACCTTGCCCTTAAATCATCATCGGATCCGCAGCTTGTGATATCAAAACTGTAATTCATACTGTTTGCGGGCGACGGCGGCTCGCAGTCATAACTTCCGTCATGCATATAAGGAAAAGTCCGGGCGATATTCCGAAGACTCGGAGCCCTGAATTTTCCTTCGTCTTCCTGATTTCCCGTATCATCATAAAGCCCCCTCTGTCCTTTTTTACCTGCAATGTCCGGATTCTGATAATCAGCCTGCGAGTAAATGGCATTGTTATGGTGCGGACGCGGGGTTTCAAAATGAAGAGCAGTATCGGCAAAATTATAGCCCCCATGACAGTGAAAGCATTCCGACTGCTCAGTGTCAAAAAGAGTGAGTCCTCTGTAAGCAGCGGGACTCAGATTTCCCCGGTCATAATCAGAATTAAAACTCATAAGGGTCCGCTGAAAAGATGCCAGAGCTTTCCGGATATTCTCAGACCTGTACAGTACTGAGGCTTCATCGCCGGATTCCGGGAATGCTTTTTTAAACAGTGTCCGGTAATCAGGATCTGTAACTGCATCAAGTCTTTCTGCCAGATCAATTCCCGTAAGACCCAGCTCGACAATCGTCCCTTCAGTTTCATTGTATTCCAGAAACATCGGGGCAAGGGCCTGTTCTTCGAGGGTCGGAACTTCCGTAGCCCAGTTATAAAACTGATGATATGCTGCATTGAACAGAGCCTGGGCATTCTTACGGTGCACATGGCCCAGAGCTCCCACGGATCTGCTGAGTCTGTCTGTAAACGCGAATTCCTGCCTGTGGCAGCTGGAACAGGATTTGGTTTCATTTACAGAAAGCCGTTTATCATAGAACAGATGCCTCCCCAGGTTCACTTTTTCCTCCGTGGTGCAGTTTGTTTCCTGCTCGGGAGGCCTTGGTATGTGAGAAGGGAGACCGTAATCATAATCAGCACAGGCTCCGGAGCCGGAGCCGGCAGAAACAGATCCCGCCAAAGCAAGGAGCGGCAGCACCGTATCAGAGCCGCTGCCTGCAGGACTGCTGCACCCTCCTGCGAAGGGAAACAGCATCAGAAGAAAAGCAGAAATAATATATTCTATTTTTTTATATATATTTTTACTGATGCAGTTCATAGTATTTCCTTTACACACCCGGGTCAGAAAAAGCAGGATTTTTCAGAAATTCCTCATCATTCAGTGAAAACAGAAAATCGGTAAGATTTTCGATCTCAGATTCCGTCAGTCTGAATCCGGTAATTCTGGCATCTTTGGCAGGGTGTTTTTTTCCGCCGGACATATAATGACTTATTACTTTTTTGAGTGATTCTCTGGCGCAGCTTTCTCTCCATTCTTCACCGTCCTTAAAATCATCACAGGCGATACTTCCGTCGTGCATGTAAGGATAGGTCATTGCGATATTGCGAAGACCTGGCACCCGGTATCTGCCCTGATGTTCCTTTTTTCCGGTAAACTCACGAAGGCCCTGTTCTGTAAGCGGCAGCGAATCATAGGTTTTCTCATCGTAAAGTCCGTTGTGCCGGTACTCAAGAAACTTTACATCCCCGTAGGTGACTGATTCAGTAAAGTTAAAACCGGAATGGCATTCAGAGCATTTTGCTTTGGTACCGAAAAAGATCTCCATACCCTGAACCGCCGACTGCGAAAGAGCTGACCTGTCACCGCGGTTAAACCGGTCATAGGGAGAGTTAAAGGACATCATCGTTCGCATAAAAGAGGCGATTGCAAACCTCATATTCGTTTCATTTATAATTTCTTCGGGACTGCCGCTGCCGTAAGCTTTCTTAAATAAGCTGACATATTCAGTGTCATTTCTGAGTTTCTCCAGATACCCTTCCCCTTCCAGTCCCATCTCTTTCACAGCATTTGCTGTAAAGAAAAGAGGAACCCGCATCTGCAGTTCAAGATTGCCAAGAACCGGATTCGCCCAGGTTAGCATGGTGTAATATGCGGCATTTACAAGAGACTGAGACGATCTTGGGTGCAGTTCTCCCATTCCTGCCGGAATACCGCGAGGAGACCGTTTCATATCTGTAAAGGCATATTTCTGAAGATGACAGGATCCGCAGGACATCGTCTCATCCTGAGAAAGCTTTTCTTCATAAAACAATCTGCGACCCAGTTCGATTTTTTCATACGTCACTGGATTTTCCGCAGGAACCACCGGCTCTGGTATTCCCTCCGGTAGCTCCCATTGGAACCTTCGGCTGCAGGAAGTCCCGGTTAAGGATACTCCTGCCAGTATCAGAAAAACTGAAACGAACAGTTTTCTTTTATAGTTTATTTTTAAAAAGAACATAACGGAGTCTCCTCCGGCAGAGCCGGAACAGAAAGGCAGGCCTGATCCGGTTAAGGACCAGGCAGTTTTACTCAGGTATTATCTGAGTTCAAAAGAATTGGCCGCCGCAGTTGCTGTTACAGTGGCATCCGGTGCAGTGCTCGAATATGTTAATCCCAGATTATTAAGAATTTTTACACATTCTGTCTTACTGTAAGCCGGCATACAGGATCCGCCGTTGGTACTGTCTGCAGGATTATAATTCTTAAACATTTTACTCATATTAAGAACTATCTGAAAATCTTCCGGATCAAATCCTGTTTTGGTAAGTCGAATAACCGCACGGTTCTGCTGCTGACAGTTCTGCGCTCCGGCAGTGGAGGTTCCCTCCACATAAGTGCTGCAGTTTGTGGCCCCAGGGTGATAGCTGGTTTTAACTGCAGATGCATTATGGGTGAATTCCACTTTGGTGAATTTATAACCGCCGGTCCAGCTCCAGTACATGGTGCTTCTGTCCATAGGAGAAGGAAGAGTTTCAGTTCCCTTGGCATTATACATGCTGTTAAATGCTTCCTCCACACCCATATCAAACTGGATTCCTTTATATGTACCGGCAGGCACTGTAAAACTGAGAGTTGTGTTTGTTCCTGCGTCCCCGCCTGTGCAAGTACCAGTGAGGTTTTCAAAATCCATCAGTGCAGTGGATCCGTACTGATAATCATTCTGAGTAAGAGTTACATCCACAAGAGTCTCAGACGCATCATCTTTAATCAGCTTTACGTTACTGACATAAAAACGAAAATCAATTGGTGTAACAGCCTCACCGTTCAGAGTGAGCCCGCCGTTGCAGTCAAATGCCGAACTGATCCGCCCCTCTGTTGCCGATGTATCATCTGCAAGAGCCACGGAGACTGAAGCTGTTACAGGATCAGAAGATGCAGATGACTGAGGAACCAGTGCCAGAAGTGCAGCTGCATTCTGGTTTTCGTTTTTTGCGTTACAGGCTGCTGCATACAGGGAAATAAAGGCAGCCACAGATAAAATAATAATTTTTTTCATATAAATAATCCTCTTGAATGTATAATGTATCTGAATCCTCAGAATTCACTGCCCATTGTTCTGATTGTACGATCAGACAGGGTCTGAGGATTCAGAAATGTTTTAATCAGTTTGGTTTTAGTTATCAGGGTTTGTGCCGGATTGGCATCAGGATAACCGGGGAGGATCAATTAATGAAAAACGGAATCCGCTGAGGGCAGAGGATGGAATGGAACACAGCACTATAGTGTCGAACTCCGGTTTTTCAAGGATATTAATAAATGCAGTATAAATAAAAGCATACGAGCTTCCGATGAGGCTCAGATAACGAAGAGGCAGTTTTTTCCGGCAGATTTCGTTCTGCCCTGACTCTGTTTCGGCAAGGGCGCCTGCTGCTTCGAATAAAGGACTGTCGGGGCTGATACAGATATCAGAATGGAGGCCGGTATAGCGCTTATGAACCAACTGTGATTCTGCACCTTTCAGTACAGGTGCTGCCCCTGCATTGTCCGATGTCTCAAGGAAATCAGCGATTTCTTCGACGGAATCCCCGCACTGACAGGCCCAGTAACTTTCGTAAAGGGTAAAAGGCCCGCGGCCCCCTGCCAGCAGAAGTGTGTTATAAAAAACACCCATCAGCAGAATGACTGCTGCTGCCCGACGGCCTTTACTATGTAATAACGGGGACTTCATATAGATTCTGATAATCTGATTTCCCGATGGCTGATCCTGTCAAGTTTTTTTTCAGCCGCGCCGTTCTGAATTGTGGCTGTTTTGACAGTCTGAGGGTAATTTCAGAATCTGACTTTATGGAGCGAATCATCAGATCCCCTGTACTATTATTGATTTTTCTGTTTATGTCACTTTCCTCAGGAATCTCCTGCTCTGGTCACTATCTGCGAAACAGGGCCGATGATGCAGCTGATATATTCACCGAGGTAACCACAGGGAGTTACCGCCTTGCCATTCAGGCAGGTCCGGTCAGCATCGGCGCCCATTACAAATCACCGGGAAAAGCCTGCGGACTTCGCGGGGGTTTTTTCGGCTGCTATGAAACCGCATCCTTTACAGCACTCTTTTTCGGAACTGATTACTTCGGAGCAGAGCCTTTTGAAAATAAATTAAAATCAGCAGCTGAGAATAAAACCGAAGAAGAAGTTACCTCAGAATCTGAGGATATCAGCCCTCTGGATCTCAGGAAGAAAAGCATTTACGCTAAGTCTCCCTTCGGAACCATCAGCCATCTTCACAGGGAAACACCCCTGATCCAAAAACCCACACTGGAATTCCGTCGCGAACGGAAAAAAAGATTTGCACCGGCCTACCACTATACAAGGCTTGAGCTGATCATCGGACTCTATTTCGGTCTGCGTCTGGGAATCAATATAGGCGAACTGGCTGATTTTCTGGTCGGGATTGCGGGGTTTGATCTTTACGGAGATGACCGGCCTTATGAACCGGAAACCGATACACGGTCTTATAAAGAACATCCCCTGTTCGATTATCTTCCGGAAGAAACGCAGAAAATGATACTGGAAAACGAATAAATCAGCCGAGCGAAGCAGTAACCTCACCGGAAGCTTTCAGAGATCCGTCCGGCCCCTCTGCAGTGAGCTCAATCCGGATGATTTTCTTTTCGGCACTGATCTGTTTTACAGCAGATGAAAATATCAGTGACTCTCCGCAGAAAGTAATATCCCTGAATTTAACTTTATAATCAAGTATTTTCTCTGAGGGAATAAAACACTGCCAAAGCCTGCCCATCTGAGCCATAAGATACATACCATGCACAATAGTGCCCGGAAGCCCTGCATCCGCTGCCGCTGCGGGATCAGTATGCACAGGATTTGTATCCCCTGATGCAGCAGCATAACGTGTTATGATATCCTGCGATACCGGATCAATATGAAACCGGCAGAGCGGTGCTCCTTCCGCCACAGATGATATGTCTTTACTATCGTTTTTGAATATAAGTTTCTCAGAAGAACTGTTTCCGGAAAGTCCTGCTTTATTCTCAAAACGTATTTCTGTTTTCTCACTGCTGTTTATAAACACAGTGGTTTTCGCTGAAACCAGAGGGCTGCCGTTTTCATCTGTATAATCATGTGCAATTACCAGAAACGGTTCCCTTTTCGATGCAAGGCTGACTGAACAGTGAAGCATCTGCCCGGCTTTCAGTGGTGCTCTATAACTGTATTCCTCCCGCAGATGAAGTATGTTTTTTCTTTCAATTCCCAGCCTGCCTATATCATCCCAAAGATCCTTATATCCCCGGAAAAAAACCGCAGAGACAAAAGCAGGCGGAACAGGATCAGAATCTGCATTACATTCAGTAAAACCTGGCCCGACGGATTCGTTATACTGATACAGAATTTCCTGTGTAATACGGAAAGGGAATGAACTGAGCAGGGATCCTCCGGCGGGGCGGGATTCAGAAATTGCTGATTCCATAAGTCCGGGGCAACTTTAAAAAACACTGTGATTTACGTCAAATCAAAATGTTAGCCTTAATCCGGCACTCGCCGCCTGATACATGCGGTCTTTCCGGCCGGCCGATGTAAGCGTACCGGAATTTAACACAGGTATTACATTTTCTTTTTTTTCAGGCCGGAACATGGCTCCTGTTACTGAAGCAAAAAGACTAAGATTATATCTTTTAAAATAATCCGAGGAAACAGAAAAAATCACTTCTGCTCCTGATGCACCTCCGAAATCTGCAAAATTCATCCTTGCATCAAACGCAGTCCCTGTAAGCTTCGCAGTGTAACCATATCGTAAAGAAACTGCATTGATTCCGGAATGTTCAGTATTCTTATGGGCCTCCGTGCGCTCATCCTCATACAGACCATGGTTCTGATTTCCTGGAACCGGGTGTGTAAAAAGAATAGAGGATCTTCCTCCGAACATTGACGCACCATACAGAAGAGGCACATATCCGTTCTGCTCTTTATCATCCGGGTTTTTATCTCCCCTCAGAACCGCACCGGTAATCTCTGCCTCCTGCGAATAAAAAGCAGGTGTCCGGAAACAGATCCCCCTTTCTTTCTGAAACACACTGCAGTCATTATCAGGTTTTAAAAATCGTCTTCCCCATCCTGTAACCAGACTGCCGTAAAGGGCTCCGGACCGGAGTTTCACTGTATCCGGATACAGGAGTGACATTGCCAGGGATCCGATGAGCAGGGGATTCTCAGGATCTGTTCCTGTAACTGCTGCATTTTTAAGAATATTCACCGCAGTATCATTCCGGGAAGGAGCGAATCTGCCTTCGGAAAGGATTCCCGTCAGATTCCAGCGAAATCTGTACAGCTGTCCTTCTGTCTGAATTCCCGAATACCTGATTTTTTTTTCCGGCCTATTACGGAAATCTGAATAAAAATCAAATAATGACACTCTGTAATCTGTATATTTATAGTCAAATCTGAACCCTGTCAGGCAGAGTTCAGGCCTCCCCCCTGCGAATATATTTTCAGCAGACTGACTGCAGAAGGCATAAGGGGAAACTGAAAATATATGAGCTTTGCTTTCTGCCTGCAGATCCCATGTTATACCGCTGCCGGATCCGAGATATAGGAAACCTCCGGGAACGGGATCGGCTTTAAAAAGACCGGCGCTCAGCCTCGCAGACAGGAATCCATGCTCCTTTTTCAGCCTGATCAAAGCCTCATTCAGACGAAACCATCCGGATCGGGAATAATACCGGTTTCGGTCATCTTCCTCCTCAGCGGATGCTTCGACTGAGCCGCCGAATGTGAATCCGGTATCTGAATACAGATAAAGGCCTCCGGTTCCGGCTGACTCTCTCCTGTTCCGGGACTGCAGTTCTGCATTCAGCCCCCCCGACCGTGTGGCTCCCCGTATCAGAAACTCTCCTGAAGGGCGCAGTTCTGTTTCTGAATACAGACGGGCGTTACCAGTCAGAAGAATAATGAAAACCAGAAATGTCTGCAGAATCCGTGACCAATTCATTTTAGTCATTTGCTGCCTGACCGAAGTGTATGACAAGTGCATTGCGGGCCGGTGCCCTCAGCATTCCAGGGAAGTAACCCAACGAATTTTTTAAACAGTTTATTGAAATATTTTTAAGAAGACATCCCAATAGTAAAGAGAACCAACCTGCGCATTATATGACCGGAATTTCAAAAAATCCAGGGTTATTAATGAGAAAACCAGTTGCTCCATCTGCAGGCTGTTTATATTAATTCCGGACCAGAATAATCATTTTTAATAAATTATATTTGCCTGCCAAGCAGGTCCAGAAAAAGCCTCACGGCTTTACCGCGGTGTGAGATCGCATCTTTGGAAGAAGGATCCAGTTCTGCAAAAGTCAGACCCGATGCCTTATCCAGAAAAACCGGATCATATCCGAATCCGCCTTCTCCTTTAATTTCGTTCAGAATCAAACCTTCGGCCTCTCCCCGGAAATACCATACGTTCTCTGAAGCCGATGCTGATTCAGGAAGAACCAGGCAGATTACACTTACAAACCTGGCGGTTCTTTTTTCAGTCGGTACATCCTTCATATTCTGAAGGAGATGCTGCACTCTGCCGGAATCATCAAGTCCTTCGCCACCGTAGCGGGCGCTCCAGACTCCGGGGGCACCTTCCAGCGCATCCACACAGAGACCGGAATCATCTGCCATGACCGGTATGTTCAGAGCGCGGCAGACAGTATCGGCTTTCAAAAAGGCATTTCCTTCAAAGGTCTCTGCGGTTTCAGGAATATCTTCATCAAAGCCGAGTTCTGCTGCAGTCTTTACGGGGATTCCGTAAGATTCAAGCAGCCTGCTTAATTCCGCTGCTTTTTTCCTGTTGCGGCTCGCCAGTGCGATCCCGGTTTTCTTCAGATAATCCTTCAGTTCCATGCATACCTTCATGAAAGAATACCGTTATAAGGTAAACTTTTTTTACTCCGTTCCGTTTCAGAATTCGGGCCGCTTCATTTGCTGTTGCACCAGTGGTAAACAGGTCCTCAAGAAGCACCACTCCGTCTTCACTGAATATATCTTCAGAAGTTTTATTTTTAATAAACGCAAGTGCATTATGAATTTCAAAGAAGCGGTCTGCCATCCCTCTCTGACTCTGTTTTTTTGCAGATTTCTTTTTGCGCACAGCAGGCCATGTTCGGAAACGGCTCAGTCTACCGAGATCCATTACCGGCTGATAAGATCTTACTTTGTAAACTCCTTTGCCGGAATCAATGACCACTGCATGTACAGGCAGTGAGTTTTTTCGGACTATCTCCCTGATCCGCAAAGCCGGAAACAGTGCGAGCCTCCTGTCCCCTTCAAATTTCCACATCTTCAGATACTGATGCCATTTTGCATTCAGAGGCCAGAGACTGATATGGGCATCAAAAAAAACATTACGTCCTTGACAGTACAGACACCTGCCCTCAGAATCCAGTGTATGAAAACATACGGGACACCTTCCCGCAGATGTAAGGGCAGTCACCGATGCTTCGGCTTCACATCGGTCACAAAGACAACGCAGGGAACTGCTGAGCTCCCTGCCGCAGAATGCACAAAGAGGAGGAGCCAGAAAGTCAAATATGCTCATACCCTAACAGGTAAAAAAATTTCTGTTTTGCTCACTTTTTTTCTGATTTTTTCAGAAATTCCTGCAGCCACTGTTCCGGATCTGAATATTCAAAGCTGGAATGCATCCTGGCAGAAAGGGGTCAGCGGCGTCTTTGGTTATATCAGAAACCCTGCCGGGGGATCAGGGCTTCTGATTCATTTCCATGGCAGCCATTCCGTCCCTCTGGAACTTGCTTTAAAAAAAGAGCTGTTTCTTGCGGGAGTTCAGCATGAGTTTTTATTAGAGGTTTCCGGACCTTCTGCCTCTGGCCGCTTTCTGATTGAAGTGGCAGATATAAACGGCAGAGTCCACAGGCTGAATGCAGGGCAGATCCGGAATCAGGATTTTTCTGATCTCAGAGTGCCCATCCCTTTTGCGGTAAAAACCAGGCCGGAACACCCGAAGCTGCCACACGGACTGACATTCAGAAAAGTTATTTTTGTACCGGATTCAGAATCGGTCAGTCGCAGCGTCTTTACTATTCAAAGAATCACTGTTAAGTCCGAGGAGGCTTACAGAATGCCGGAATTCAGTGATTATCAATAACAGCCTTTCTTTTTGTTTCGTATTCTGATTCACTGATGAGCTTCGCATCGTATGCTTCCTGGAGTTCGCGAAGTTTGTCGGCCAGTGACTTTTCGGGAACGGCAGGCGGAACCGGCTGACTGCCTTTTTCGGCTTCTTCTTTAGCGATCCGGGCTGCCTCGGCTGCCTTCTCAGGAGAAGGGAACCGGTCGGTCAGATTTTCAAGTCCGGATCTGTCTACCACTGCCCATGTGTAATGATCCCGGCCTTTGATTTCTTTATAAGTAAAAAAATCCCCGGTTTCATCGGGCTGCATAAGCCGGTAATCGGGAAAGGAACGAACCGGATTGATGGCTGCTATATCTTTCCAGTTATCTTCTACAAAAGGATCATTCAGGGGAATCGGATGACGGATTTCTCCAAAAAGAAAATTGATACCTGCTTCATCATTCCACAGTACCAGAGTAACCCGATCCATTCTGCTTAAAACAGATTTATCAGGATCATGGCGACTGACCACAACAAGCCGGTGGTTTTCCGGAAGTCTGCGCAGCTGTTTAAGGATAAAAGGAGTAATATAGCGAATCTCTTCTTCGTAAAAAACCGGATTTACAGATTTACCCCAGAGAAGACTTTCTTCATAGCGGAAGCTCCGCAGAAGGGAATTCATCTGTTCTTCGGTAATTTCCGGAAACGCTTCGACCGGAGGCAGCTGCATTCCGATTTTTTTAGGTTCGGGATAATCCTCTGCCGGCACCGCATACAGAACTAGATGCATTGTTTCCTCGACCGGATCGAGCCGGGTGATCACAGAACCACAGGAAATTAAGGAAAGAAACAACAGGCCTGCAACTGACCGGAAAAATCTTTGTTGGTTGGTAGCTTCTTTCATGGGTCCCCGCTCTGTACTTATTTTTAAAGTAAAGGAGTTATTGTCAACTTAAAGTGAGGCTCCCCGGTTCTGAGAAAAACGTACCGGGGAACGGGATCAGGCTCAGGATCTTCTGGAATCACTGGTCATAGCCGGGGCTGTATAGCTGTAAAGGCTGTGCACGGATCCCTGCTGCTGAGCTGAAAGAGTACGTCTTTCAAAACGAAGCTGACCTTTATCCAGCTGGTCATGCAGCTCTGCAATGGTCTTCACTCCGATATCCTGAAAGCTCTGCCGGAGCCCCTGCATTAAATAAGGAACAAAATTAAACATGGATCCTTTATCGACTACTGAACCGGAGACTCCCTGGGCGACTTTGATGTTCTGGTCTTCGGAAAAATAGCGTTTGTCACCCCCCGCTTCCATTGCCTCAAGGGATGCCATACCACGGTATTTTTTCAGACGCACACCATTTTCATAGTAATATTCACCAGGTGCCTCTGTGGTTCCGGCAAACATCGAGCCCATCATCACTGTGGATGCACCGATGGCCAGGGCGTTGGAAATATCCCCGATAGTGGAGACTCCCCCATCCGCCATAACCGGAACTCCGTGCTTTCTGGCATACTTAGCAGTGTAGAACACTGCAGTAGCCTGAGCACGGCCTACTGCCATAGTATCCTGAGTAATACAGATGGAACCCGAACCCATTCCAACACGGAGAGCATCGGCCCCTGCCCTGATCAGGTTATCAGCCTGTCCGGAAGTTACCACATTCCCGGCGATTACCGGAATATGCGGGAAAGTGTTCTTAACCCAGCGGATCATTTCCACCTGATAGCTGGAATTTCCCTGAGCAGAATCGATTACAATGACATCTACACCGGACTTCGCAAGTGCTTCCATACGGTCCCGGCCGGAAGGTTTCGTGGAAATGGCCGCACCGACCATCAGCCTTTTTCCGGAATCTTTGGAGGCCAGCGGATATTCCCGGTGTTTTTTAAGGTCGGACCGGCAGACAAGGCTGACCAGAAGGCCGGCCGAATTAATGATAGGCAGTTTTCCTTTCTTAGAGGTCCGAAGGATTTCATTGGCCTCCCGCAGCTCAATACCCTCTTTACCGATAATAAGGTCTTTTGTCATAACCTCATGGAGCGGGCGGGTACGGTCTTTTTCAAAATCCACATCCCGGTTGGTTACCATACCGATGAGCTTTGAGTTCCGGGTTCCGTCTTCGGTAATCGGAATACCCGAAAAGCCGTATTTCTGTTTGATTTTATCGAGATCTGAGATCAGATGATTCGGGGAAAGGGTGATCGGATCGGATATAAAACCATTCTTATAACGCTTTACTTTTTCGATCAGCTCACACTGCTGCTCAATGCTGTTATTATAGTGGATGATACCGATTCCGCCCATCAGAGCCATGGCAATGGCCATTTTATCTCCGGTAACGGTATCCATAGGAGAGGAAACCAGCGGCATATTTATTGTAAGATCTCTGGTAAGCCTGGTTTCGAGAACGACTTCTCCCGGATGAAAATCAATGTATCCGGGTAAAATGAGATAATCCCGGTAGGTGACTCCGGTTCTCTGACCAAAGAGTTCGTCTCCGGTGCTTCCGTCTGCAGGTATAGTTTCGTGGGTCATATACCATAATCGCGAATACCGGGTCCCGGATGCAAGGCAAAAATCAGGACAGATTTTACCAAAGGATAAAGCTTTTTAAACGCTGCGGTCATCGCTCCCGTTAAGTCGTCCCCGGGTTTCGCCCGTGCATAACGGGGCGTTGCTTTTAATTGTTGACCGGCTTTGATTCCTGCTGTATTATGAACCGGTATGCCTGATTCCGGTCTTGTAAAAGGTGATTTAACAGCTGAGCAGAAAGCCCTGCTCCTGAAGCATTCTGAACTTGCGGTCGACTGCGAGATGATGGGGCTCAATCCTTTCCGGGACCGGCTCTGCGTGGTGCAGATTACCGCTGAAAACCTGCAGCCGTTTCTTATACAGATTGATGAAAAAGAAGGAGCCCCGAATCTGAAAGCAGTAATGGAAGATGAAACGGTCACCAAAATCTTTCATTTCGCAAGAATTGACACTCTGTTTCTTCAGATGCGGCTGGGTATCGACACTAAAAACATTTTCTGCACAAAAATAGCCTCCAAAATCGGACGCACTTACACTGATAAGCACGGCTTAAGGGAGCTTGTGAAGGAATTTACTCAGGAAAACCTCGATAAAAGCAACCAGAGCAGCGACTGGGGCAGAGAAACTCTGACTCAGGAACAGCTTCAGTATGCACGGGGGGATGTTAAATATCTCTTCAGGATACGCCGGGAACTTACAACCATTCTGAAACGGGAATCCCGCTACGATTTGTACAGTTCTGTAGCCTCTTTTTTACCGGTACTCAGAAAACTGGATTCCCTTGGTTACGAAGATCCGCTGGCATTCTGACTGTCTGAGAGCATCTGCGCCACAATCTGGTTAATTCCAAGGGACTCAGATGCAGAAATCAGCTCCTCGCGCCTGGAGGGATCCAGCCCCTGTTCCAGTTCATTCATATATTCGCGGTATTCCGCTGCTCTGCTTTTATGATTGCTCTCGGCAAGTGCTGTAATATGATGCATATACATATAAGCCGTTTCAGAATCCCCCTCCAGATCTGTGAGCAAAGCGATTCCGTGCATAGCTTCAATACTCTGGCTGACACTCTGTATATCCCTTGCCAGTTCCAGCCCTTTACGATAATGCCGGAAAGCATCTGCAGCTGAACCGCTTTCTGCTTCGAGTTTCGCCATCAGATTCACAGACTGTGTAAGCCCGCTGAGATCATGATATTCTTTGTAAATATCTATACTTTTATTCAGAAGTTTTTTTGCACCGGAAATATCACGTCTTTTAAGATAAATACTGCTGAGACTCATCAGGCAGCATGCGATACCGGTCCCGTCTCCCGCTTCTTCAAGGAGCTCAATGCATTCTTTCAGCAGCAGCTCAGCTTTTGAATATTCTTCTTTTTTTACAGACAGCCTTGCGGAATTCTGAAGAATCATCGCGGTCAGTCTTTTTTCTCCTGTTTCAGAGGCTGTCCTGAGCCCTTCCTTAAAAAACTGAGCCGCCCTGGCTGCATCCCCGGATTTTACAGCGGTGATCCCAAGGTAAAGCTGCACCATACCGGAACACCACAGATTAGAGGAACGCATATACTGACTCAGACTTTTTTCAAAAGATAATTCCGCTTCTTTCAGCCGGTTGGTGCGAAGAAACCAGAACCCCTGAATGAAAAGCGGCCATGCCCATCCTGAGGAAGGCATGGTCCGGATCTGTTCCAGGGTCTGAAAACTCTGCTGAATCTGTCTTCTGGCCTCTTCCGTTTTACCCAGCCGGATCAGAAACCATCCATGCACTGCCCTGATCTGACCGAAGATACGGTCGCGAAGAACAGCATCATCACCACTTTCAGGAGCTTCGTTTTTACGGATTCCGCCGGTTTCACTGAACCAGTAATTTCCCTCTTCGTAACTTCCGGTAAGGTCCAGATACAATGCAAAGGCGCGAAAAGACCTCTCAATACCGCTCAGATCATTTCTTTTCAGTGCAAATCCCCATGCCTGGCGGATGTTAATTATTTCTTCTTTTATTGTGTCTGTAATATTTTTCTGTCCAGGTCCGTAAAGCTCATCCTCTGCAGCCCCAAGAAAAGATAAATAATATTCAGAATGCCTGAGTCGCAGCTCTTCATTTTCAGACGGAGGCAGCTGAACCGATTTTCTGATTACTTCGTTTATAGTGTAGCGTCCGGAAAAATCAATCCGCAGCAGGCTTCTGCCTGCCAGCGAAGACAGAAGCGGCAGACGCACATCGCAGACCCTCTCTGCCGCCTCCCTGGAGAAGCTGCCCTGAAATACGGAAAGTCTGCGGAATACTGCCATTTCCTGTTCCGTCAGCAGACTCCAGGTAAACTCCCTCGCAGCCCACAGTTCGGATCTTGCAGGATTCCGATCCAGAAAATCCTTAAGCTCCCGGCGGATATCAGCCGGGGAAAGCATCCGAAGCCAGGATGCTGCCAGCTCAATAGCGAGAGGCTCCCCTTTGAGAAGATTACAGATCCCCGCTGCTTCTTTTTTAATCTGTTCATTCAGATGAAAATCGGGCAGAAATCTCCGGGCACATTTAGTAAAAAAAATAACAGAAGGGAAGGATTCTGCTGCATCGGGCGAATCATTCCCGTCAGGATAACGCAGTCCTTCGAGCTTAATTTCTGCTCCGACCGGGAAAAAGCGGGACTTTGCTACCCCGGCTGTTATGATTTTCACTCCGGGAGCCCTTTGTATGATCCGCTCAGCAAGCTGTCCGGTAGCGGCAGAATCCCACGGATCATCAAAGAGGTATAATAATTTCTTTTTTTTGATAAAATTTATCAGATAGCTGTCTGTGTCAGGGGAATTTCCCGGAGGAAGCCCTGTCCCTTCGCGGATAACAACAGAAGGCTTTTCATAATTCGGATACCGGCTGAAATCCAGATAATAAATTCCGTCGGGAAACAGACTCAGATTCTCAGCGGCAGCCTTCTGCATCAGAGATGTTTTACCTGTTCCTGATTTTCCGGTAATGGAGATCAGCCTGTTTTCTCCGGAACGGAGCAACTCGGAAAGGTTTCGAAGTTCGCTTTCCCGCCCTGTAAAAGACTGAAGGTCAGAATTCCCAAAGACGGAAAAGAGAGATCCGCTGTACAGAGTTTCGGCCATATCCGGAGCTGCGGCGGTTTTTTCCTGATTTTCAGGCACAGCAGAATCTATCCGCATCAGTTTTTCATAAAGGATTTTAGTTTCTTCCTCGGGTTCGACTCCGAGATCTTTAATTAAGATCCTGCGGCACTGTTCATACTGGGAAATAATTTCGCTTCGTGATCCAAGTATATAATGCATTCGCATCAGACGCCGGTGAGATTCCTCACGCATAGGATCCAGGTCCAGCTGTTTCTGAGCTGTTCGTATGGTTTCGTGGAAATCTCCCTGATCCTCATAAAAGGCTGCAATGATTTCCAATGCTTCGAGAATATATCGTTTATATTCATTTCGTTTCAGGATTTTCCAGTTTTCAAACTGTTCTGAGTCAGTAAGCATAAACTGATTCAGAAAATCCCCTTTGTACAGACGGATTGCCTGATTGAGCCAGTGAATACAGAAGGTACCAGGTTTTTCTCCTCTTTTAAGCGATTCTCTGCAGACGTGAATGCTGTCGAGAAATGTGGTTACATCAAGGAAATGATTGCTTTTTGCATTGAACTGAATGAAATCCCTGGTTACAGTAAAAAAAGGTATATCGGAATCCCGGTCCCCGGTAATATTCCGGAGAATGGACAGAGCCTGACGCAGACTGTTCCTCGCTGACTGGGCGGGTCGTTCCGGCCAGAAAAAATCTGCGATCACTTCCCTGTGATGCGGCTTGCCGTTTTCCACAGCGAGAAATGCCAGAAGGCCTCGCACTTTATTGTATTCAAATTCATCAACCGGCTGGTCATCCAGTTTTACTTGTAAACCACCCAGTAGTGAAATTGACAAAAATCCCATAATTGCTGATACCTGCTTATTTAAAAGTTAAGAATCCGGATTCAGCCGGTGAAGGCAAGTCAAATCCGGTTCCGTCAGCTGTTTTTCCGGCATTTAGCGGACAGGCCCGGCAGGTAAAAAAGCAGGAATAACCCCAGGAGCCCCTTTTAGCTGAATCCAATTATCAGCCTATTTTTTAAGCATTTTTCTGTCAGCTTTATTTTTCTGCCCAGATTTTCAGAATATTTTCTTGCAAAGCCTATTTATTATACAAAGATGGCCAAAAAACGAGGATGCTGTTATGAAAGTATACACCGGTCTGACAAGAGGGGGGAAAAGCTGGACCCCGCAGTTTGTAACGGAAATCAATCAGGAAGACTGCCTGGGCTGTGGCCGCTGCTACAAAGCCTGCGGTTTTGATGTCCTGAGTATGGTTGGTTTAACCGAAGATGGGGACATTGTGGATGCATTTGATGATGATGCGGAACGTAAAGTGATGAATATTGCAAATCCGGATAACTGCATTGGGTGCCAGGCCTGCAACAAAGCCTGTCCGAAAAACCTATATTCTTACCAGTCTTTAGAGGTAGCAGCTGTTTAAAACCAAAAGGGGCATGTAGTGAATTGCATGACCCCTTTTCGCATAATGCACCTGATTACATATATTTTTTCAGAGCAAAATAAATCACCACCATCATAACCAGCATAAAGCCGATTATAAATGCAGTCAAAAGTCCTAATTGGCTGAAAAGTTCCATGTAAATCCTCCTTTTTGCGGTGTATACTACCAAACAGGCAGCTGATTGGCAAGATAAAAAGCAGTCCCTTCAGATTTTTTTATTTAAGAATTGCAGCACCAGGGACCTTTTCGCACAGTATCCATACTGTATGAGCGCCTCTGAAGAATATAAAAAAGCCGGAGTCGATACCGAAGAGGGTCGCTGGTTTGCCGAAAAAATAAAAGAAATTGCCAGGTCCACCTTTATCCCCGGGATTCTGGGCAGCCGCACCGGATTTGCCGGAATGCTGGATGCGGGTTTTCTGAAATCATTCCGAAACCCTGTAATACTGACCACAACGGACGGGGTTGGTACAAAGCTCCACCTCGCCCGCCTTTTTGACCGTCACAGCACTGTCGGTATTGATCTCGTGGGTATGGTAGCCAATGACATCCTCGCCACAGGGGGGAAATCCTATCTGTTCCTGGATTATATTGCCTGCGGCAGGCTGGACAGACCTAAAATGCTGCTTATAGGGGAATCCATTGCTGCCGGCTGCCGCCTTGCCAATGCCGCCCTGGCCGGAGGGGAAACAGCTGAACATCCCGGAATCATGGAAGATGACGAATATGATCTGGCCGGATTCATGGTCGGGGCCGTGGAAAAGGATGAACTGATCGACGGACAGAATATTTCTGCCGGCGATGTAATCCTGTCTCTGCCTTCATCCGGTATTCATTCTAATGGTCTTTCTTTAATTCGCAGAATTTATCTTAAAAACGGAACCGGGCTGCCTGACTCCGAAGAAGACAAAGATTTCCTTCTGAATCAGATCCTTCTGCAGCCCACAGTCATTTACGAACCGGTTCTGCGCCCTCTTCTCGACAGTGATATTCGGGTAAACGGTGTGGTCCATATTACCGGAGGGGGATTCTTTGAAAATATTCCCAGAGTTCTGCCCGATCACCTTATGGCCGAAATTGACCAGGCATCTCTGACTGTTCCTGAAGTTTTCCGTAAAATTCAGGAAAAATCAGGAATGAATCTTCAGGAAATGTATTCGGTGCTGAATATGGGAACCGGGATGGCTGTGATAGTCAGAGCAGAGCACTCTTCAGAAGCACTGCATATCCTTCGCCATGCTCTGAAAACCAGTTATCCGTCTCTGAAAGGCGAGGTTTCTGTAATCGGAAGAATTGCTGAAAAAACCGGAGATACACCGGTCCGCTTTGTATAATCAGGAATCCGTCATCAAATGAATCAGAATACCAGAAAAGAAAAAGAAGAACACATCCTCAAAGGTAAAACTCCGGAAGAACTGCGGGATTACTTTGAATCCATTGGTGAACCAGGTTACAGAGCGCAGCAGGCATTCCGCAGAATCAATAAACACTTCGCATCTGATTTAAATGAATTCACCGAGTTTTCTCTGGATCTGCGCAACCGACTGGCAGAGATGGACGCCTTTCCTCAGCTCGAAATCATTGACTCCCAGCTTTCCTCCGATGGAACGGAAAAACTGGTTCTGGCCCGTCCCCAAACCTCTGCCTCCGAAGAAAGATTCATGTTTGAAGTGGTCTGGCTGGTATCCGGCAGCCGCAGAACCATCTGTATTTCCTCTCAGTCCGGCTGCACTCTGAACTGCACCTTCTGTGCCACAGGCACTCTGCCTTTCAAAGGCAATCTGTCAGCCTGGGAAATTCTGGATCAGGTGTATCTTCTGATCCGCAGAAAAAAAGAGCTGCCTTCG
>CAZQKZ010000015.1:26210-69764 GCA_964594095.1 uncultured Leptospiraceae bacterium
TTTTTATGGGTATGGGCGAACCGATGTACAATTACGATAACGTAATGAAAGCTGCGTCCATTCTGAATCATCCGGACGGACTCCATCTGTCCGCCAGACACATTACCATCAGCACTGCAGGTATAATCCCCGGAATTGAAAGAATGATTAAAGAAAAGCGCACCTTTAATCTTGCAGTGTCGCTGAATCATCCGGATCCAGCGAAACGAAAAACTCTAATGGATGCGGAAGAACGTTTTCCGCTGCCGTCGCTTCTCAAAACGCTGAAACGTTTTTCTGAAAATGCTTCACGTTCGGTAACCTTTGAATATGTGATGATCCCGGGTGTGAATATCTCTAAAAAAGATGCAGAAAGTTTAATTAAAATCGCACGGCCTCTGAAAGCAAAAATCAATCTGATACCGTATAATGCGGAATCCGGTAAATGGCGGGCTCCGTCCGACGATGAAATCGTGGACTTTCAGGAACTGCTTCTGAATGCAGGCCTGTTTGTATTCAATCGTGGTTCCGCCGGAAAAGATATAAACGGAGCCTGCGGTATGCTGGCCTGCAAAGTCCGCACAGCGGTCTGATTCCCTGATATTCAAACTGCGGAAGGCTGGTAATCATTTTCGTTCACCTGAAAACCTTCCACCAGGTTCAGCAGAACATTTGATCTTTCGTGCAGACCTGTGCCGGTTGCCTGAAGCTCCTCGGACTGAGAGGACAGCTCAACAGAACTTGTACTAAGTGCATACAGAGAATCATATACCCCGTCAAAATCCTTAGCCCGTGCTTCCATAATGCCCGAGATTTTACCGCTCAGGGCAAGCATTTCCTCAACCGATAATGCGATTGTTTTCACTTTTCCGGCATAGACAGCACTCAGACCTTTAAGCCGGTTCAGCCTGTCCACCAGACCTCCCACATCCCCGTAAATGGCCCGGAAAGAAGCCACTGTCCTCTCCATGGAACTGCGTCCGGCCGCAACACTTTCCTTAACCTCCTCAAGGTGAGAAAAAGCTGCTTTCGTATTGGCTTCCGTGGAATCCGAAAGTTTATTGATCTCCTGAGCCACAACGGCAAATCCCCTGCCGGCTTCGCCGCTTCGCGCTGCCTCAATGGATGCATTTAAGGATAACAGATTTAAATTTTTAGAAATATCTCCCAGCAGGGTAACCAGTTCTCCGATCTTTTCGGTGCTCATTCGGATTCGCTGCATCCCCTCCTCAGAATCTGAAATGTCGCTTTCCCCGGCAGACGCGATACCGCTCAGATGCTGGACAATGCTGCCTGCCTGACCCATTTCCTGTTCAATCATTACAAAAGCATCGTTCAGACCTGAAGAAAGACTGTTGATAGTCAGTGCAAGATCCTTCTGAGAGTCGGACATCTGCTGAATCTGGTGAAGGGATTCCCGGAAACGGTCCATCCCTTCTGAAACAGATTCAATTCTCATTGTCTGTTCCGCTGTGTTTCCCGAAATATGGGTAGCAGCATCAGAAAGCTCCCGGGAAGCATGATCCAGTTCCGTTACTTCTGCCTTCACTGCTGCAATGATTCCTGCCAGCTTATCTATGAATCCATTAAAAAGATCCCCTACAGCCCCGGCTTCTGTACCATATTCAGTGGGAATCCGGCCTCTCAGGTCCTTTTCCCTGGACATGTAACTGATCGCTTCCATAAGATCTATCCAGGTGGTTCGCGCCCCGTGTTCAGCCACATTCAGACCAAGGTCCTCATGCTCTGCACTTACTCGCAGCATTCCTGATTTTTTCAGAATATAAAAAAGCAGAAAACCGGAGCCGAAGGCCCAGGCTCCTGCGGCTCCGATTCCGGTCAGCTGTGCCAGAAACTGATCCATCGTTCTGGATTCCGGGTCTGCTGCAAAAACAGCCACCGCAAGCGTACCCCAGATACCGCCTGCTCCGTGGACCGGGAAAGCACCGATCACATCATCCAGTTTAAGATATCTTTCCATAATGTAGGATGTGGTGTTGACTATCATTGCACCAATCGCACCGGTAGCCGCAGCGCCAATGGGAGTATAGACGTCGCAACCTGCTGTCACGGCCACAAGCCCTCCGAGGGTTCCGTTGATAATGTCTTCGACTGTGGGATGTCTGCGCAGGATCCAGGAAACTGCCAGGGCGGCGCTTCCCCCGACCGCTGCAGAAACACTTGTATTAACAATAATAATGGCAATCGATTCCGTAAGCTTCAGGGTGCTGCCGCCGTTAAAACCAAACCATCCGAACCAGAGAATGAATGTACCAAGTACGGCCAGTGGCAGATTGTGCCCGTAAAGATTTCGTGATCTTCCGTCAGAATCAAAGCGGTCCCTTCTCGCGCCCAGGAGAATTACACCGGCGAGGCTAACCCATCCGCCTACGGAATGAACTACGGTGCTTCCCGCAAAGTCATGAAATCCAAATGAAGAAAGCCAGCCTCCGCCCCAGGACCAGTGGCCAAAGACCGGATAAATCAACAGAGATACTGCAATACTGATTATTATATAGGCAGAAAACTTAATCCGTTCCGCAACAGCGCCCGAAACAATTGTAGCTGAAGTTCCCATAAAGGTAAGCTGAAACAGAAAAAAGGCATATTCATTTCCTGAAGTAAGACCTGTCAGCATAAAGGTATCCAGACCAATAAATCCGCCGGCGCTTGTTCCGAACATAAATCCGTAACCAAAGGCAAGAAACATCACCGAACCGGCCACATAGTCCACCAGATTTTTTATGGCCACGTTGATGGAATTCTTAGCCCTAACAAGACCTGTCTCCAGCATCAGAAAACCTGCCTGCATAAAGAAAACCAGGGCAGCAGAAAGGATGACCCAGATGGGATCCAGATCTGCCGCAAGGGTTTTAGCAGCTGGAAGGACATCCGCGGATTCGCTCGCAAATAAAATGCCTGGAAAAAGGATCAGACCTGTGGTGATTAAGAATTTAAAGAAAACCGATTTCATTTTTTCGTCCCCTTCGCTGAATAAAGCAGCATTCTCCTGGAGAGCATGCTGAATTACAGAACGAATTTCCGAAACTGACGAAAAAATAACAAGCTTTATTTCATTAATTTAACAAAAAGGCCACTTTTTTCAACATATTTATTGAATGCCTGATATTTAAGCATCATTGCCCGAATATCGAACAGTCAGAAGACTGACATCGTCAGAAAGTGCTGCGCTACCTGTAAAATGAAGCATATCCTGCATGACAGAATAATTGAGGGCCTTCAGACCTGAGTCCTCCCTGAGACTGAGAGCGGTGGAAAAGCTGCTGATGATACCGGAGAGACCAAAGGCTTCGCCTTCAGCATTCTGGGCCTCTGTGATTCCATCAGAATAGACCAGAAAAATATCCCCCGGATCAAGCAGAATCTTTTTGTCATGAAAAACAGTCTCCTCATCAGGGATAAACCGCACACCCAGCAGCGGTCCCTCAGAGGTAATACATTCCACATGAAATTTTTTTTTTCCTGTAAAGAAGGCTGCCTGGATGGTGGCCCGCAAGAAGAAGTTCACCCTCCGGAGAGATTCTTAAAAGAGTGATACTTATATAATAGCTGTAGTAATATTCCCTGAGGGGGCTCATCGCATTATAGAAAGAATTATTTAATGACTGAAGAATATCCGACGGCAGATCGGCCGGTCGTGTATTCAGATAATGACTCAGAAGACTTCTGATCTGCATAATCACAAGGCCTGCCTGCATTCCATGCCCGGTTACATCTCCAAGGGCAAACCAGTGGTATCCTCCTGCCTGCGAAGCATCGTAAAAATCTCCTCCGACTTTTCCGGCACTTTTCATGTAGCCTGCCATTTCCACAGGACCGCTTATAATGTCTTCCGGCAGAAGTCCGGTCTGTATGGAACGGGAAAGTTCGAGATCCCTTTCGTTTTCTTTTGCCACTGCGTTCAGCTTTCGTATTACCGCAGTCAGAGCGCTCCGGTATGACTCTGCAATCAGCCAGATAATTAAACCCGAGACGGCTATATTAATAAAAAAACCTTTACTGTTTTTAAAATCGTCTGTAAACAGATACCTTTTATTATGAACTATTTCAATGACCGGAATCATGAGACTCAGGAAAGCAACCGAAATAAGGCTGATCCAGCGTCCTGTCAGAAAATGCAGGGCCAGAACTATGGCTCCGAAAAAGGCATAGACCATGGGAGGATTCATTCTGTGAAGATAATAATCTGCAGCTAATGAGGTTAAATAATACAGGATCGCTGCTGAAGCGATCTGGAGACTCCACCGGCCCCTGAACTGAATCAGGCTCAGAATTACCAGAATGGATACCAGAGAATCGGTCAGAGCCAGATATCCGGCAGAAGCTGATACTTCAAAATGCTCGGATATCCGGCTGGTAAGCACCATGAACAGAATCCCTGCGGCAGCCATCATAATATTTATGCGCCGCTTTACCATATCATCCGCAAGAACCGGATGATATGCGGGAAGGAAAGCATTCAGATAACTTCTGAAGAAATTCTGAACGTTTCGCAGAAGCTGTCTGTTTTCTGTTTCCGGCATTATTTGTTATGTGTGGGCCACTACCGGAGAATCATCCTCAACTTCGAGTGATTTTTCTTCTTCAATCCTCTGCAGGGCGAGCTTATAATCACCCGGCATAATCTTTATAAACCGTTTTTTTTCGGTTTCCCAGTTTTTAAGAATGAAATCCGCCCGTTCTGATCCGGTGAGGTCTCTGTGCCTGGTGATCATCTGCAGTACTTCTTCTGTGTCTGCCGGAGAATCAAGATCCTCAAGATCGACCATTTCCGTATTGACGTTTTCGGTAAAATTACCCGCAGCATCCCAGACATACGCTATACCGCCGGACATACCAGCGGCAAAGTTTCTGCCTGTTTCGCCGATTACAACTACCCTTCCGCCCGTCATGTATTCGCACCCATGATCTCCGGTACCTTCCACAACTGCTTTTACTCCGGAGTTACGTACACAGAATCGTTCTCCTGCGATTCCGCTTATATAGGCTTCGCCGGAAGTGCCGCCGTAAAAACAGGTGTTGCCGATGATTATGTTCTCAGCCGGATTATAGGTAACAGTATCCGGAGCTTTAATGATAATTCTGCCTCCGGAAAGGCCTTTGCCTACATAGTCATTTCCAAGACCTGTCAGCCTTAAGGTAAGACCTTTAGCTGCAAAAGCTCCAAAGCTCTGACCTGCGGTTCCGGTAAACGATACATCGATTGTATCTTCCGGCAGACCTTCTTCGCCGAAACGTCTGCAGATTTCACCGGAGAGCATAGCCCCTGCCGATCTGTTCTGACTGTTAATCGGCATTTCAATTTTAACCTTTGATCTGTTTTCCAGAGCTGCCCCAGCTTTACGGATCAGTTCATGATCCAGCTGTTTTTCGAGACCATGATTCTGTTCTGTGGTTTTAAAAAGACCTGTGGGAATCCCTGCTTCCGGCATGGCCAGCAGCCTTGAAAAATCCAGACCCCGGATTTTCCAGCCTGCAGGGGATTTGAGATCCGTCTGAGAAGGATGGAGACGATGGATCTGCCCAACCATTTCATTGAAACTGCGGTAACCCAGCTGTGCCATGATTTCGCGCACTTCCCTGGCAATAAACATTAAAAAATTAATTAAATTATCCGGATTTCCATGAAATCTTTTTCTGAGTTCAGGATCCTGTGTAGCCACACCAACAGGACATGTATTCAGATGGCACTTGCGCATCATTATACATCCAAGCACTATAAGGGCCGATGTGGCGAAACCGAATTCCTCGGCACCCAAAAGGGCACCAATCACAACTTCGCGGCCGGAAATGATTTTCCCGTCCACTGCAAGAGTAACGCGGTCCCGCAGGCCGTTTGCAACAAGGGCCTGATGAGTTTCCGAAAGACCCAGTTCCCATGGTGTTCCTGCATAATGGATAGACGATACAGGGCTGGCACCTGTTCCTCCGTCATGACCTGCAATAAGAATGTGGTCTGCATGAGCTTTCGTAACTCCCGCTGCCACTGTCCCCACCCCGACCTCACTGACCAGCTTCACACTGATCCTTGCATTCGGATTCACATTTTTAAGGTCGAAAATGAGCTGGCCAAGATCCTCAATGGAATAGATATCATGATGAGGCGGAGGACTGATCAGAGTAACACCCGGAGTGCTGAAACGCAGCCTTGCAATGTAATGATCGACTTTGTGGCCCGGAAGCTGTCCGCCTTCCCCGGGCTTGGCTCCCTGAGAAATTTTAATCTGGATATCATCCGCATTAACAAGATAATTGGCTGTTACACCAAAACGTGCGGAAGCTACCTGCTTGATTGCAGAGCGCCTGCTGTCTTTTCCTTTTTCGACTATATAGCGGGCGGGATCCTCCCCGCCTTCCCCTGAATTGGATTTAGCCTTAAGCCTGTTCATGGCTATGGCAATCGTCTCATGAGCCTCAGGAGAAATGGACCCGAGACTCATTGCACCGGTCTGGAATCGTCTCACGATAGAAAGCTCACTTTCCACCTCATCCACCGGCACAGGAGGAAGGGACTGATCAAAGTCAAACAGAGACCTCAGATTCAGGACCCGTTCCGAACGATCCGAAACCAGGGATGTAAACTGCTTAAATGTTTTATAATCATTATTAACAGTTGCTGTCTGCAGAAGATAAATGGCAGTAGGTGTGAGTTCATGATGCTCACCTTCTTTTCTGTAGAAGTGAAATCCCCCTGCATTGAGAACCGACGGAAACCTGAGTTTATTATAGGCTTCTTTGTGACGGCGCAGCACCTCATCTTCCAGCATTTCCAGACTGAGTCCTTCGATCCGGGTGGGTGTTCCCGTAAAATACAGATTTACGAGCTCAGAATCCAGCCCCACTGCTTCAAAAATCTGTGCACCGCAGTAGGACTGCAGAGTGCTGATTCCCATTTTACTGAATACTTTGAAAAGACCTTTACCGATGGCCTTGATATAGTTCTTCTTGGCTTCTTTGTAGTCTTTGAGTTCGGGAAAATTCCCTTCTTTATACTGGTCAGCAAGAGTTTCAAAAGCCAGATACGGGTTGATTGCATTGGCGCCGTAACCGATCAGCAGTGCAAAATGGGACACTTCGCGAGGTTCCCCGCTCTCGATAATAATACCGGTTTTTGTACGCATACCTTCGCGGATCAGGGTATGATGCACCGCGGAAACAGCCAGAAGACTCGGAATAGGCGCCTGGTTAAGGCTGACTCCCCTGTCAGAAAGGAGAATCAGGTTGTGTCCGCTGCGTATGGCTTCGACTGCTTCTTCGCACACCTGATTCAGACGGTTGCGCATCCCGTGCCTTGCATCAGGATCGAAAAGAATGTTAATTGTGACTGTTTTGAAGTCGCCTTTAATGTTTCGGATTTTCTCGAGTTCACTGTTATTAAGAACCGGATTGCTGAGTTCAAGCCTGCGGGCGTGTTCCGGCTTTTCGTCCAGAAGATTCCCTTCAGGTCCTACATACGCAGTCAGCTCCATCACCAGTTCTTCGCGGATCGGGTCGATCGCCGGGTTGGTTACCTGAGCAAAATTCTGCTTGAAGTAACGGAATAACGGCTGCGGAAACTCTGCAAGAACTGCCAGAGGAGTATCTGTGCCCATGGAACCTACGGGCTCCTGTGCATTTACCGCCATTGGCCGCAGAGTCAGATGTACATCTTCATAAGTATATCCGAAAATGCGCTGCCTTTCCACGATTGTATCGTGATCGGGCTGGTGAACAAATATCGGATCGGGGAGGTCCGTGAGCCGGATCATGTTTTCCTCCACCCAGTGCCGGTAAGGCTTTCGGTGCACAATCTGATCCTTAATTTCAGAATCATCCACTATGCGCCCCTGCTTCATGTCGATCAGGAACATTTTGCCTGGTTTGAGCCTGCCGCTGTAGGCAATGTTTTCAGGAGGAACACTGATGGTACCTGCTTCGGAAGCCATAATCACAAGATCATCTTTAGTGACAATATAACGCGCCGGACGCAGACCGTTCCGGTCGAGTATAGCACCTACAAGGTTACCGTCACTGAACGCCATGGCAGCCGGGCCGTCCCACGGTTCCATAAAAGTTGCATGATATTCATAAAACCCGCGGCGGTCCGGATCCATCTGAGGGTTTTTGGACCAGGCTTCCGGTATCATCATCATAATGGCATGGGGCAGACTGCGCCCTGTCATCATGAGGAGCTCGACCACAAGGTCAAAGGAAGCGGAATCGCTCTGCCCTTCGAGAATAATCGGAATCATGCGGCGAAGATCTTTACCGAATACAGGAGATTCCATGACCATCTGACGGGCAGCCATCCAGTTCACATTCCCGCGAAGAGTGTTGATTTCTCCGTTATGCGCAATAGCACGGAAAGGATGCGCGAGATCCCACGTAGGAAATGTATTTGTGGAGAAGCGCTGGTGAATCATGGCAAGTGCAGATTCCATATCCTGCGCGTTGAGATCCTGATAAAAGGAAGTCATCTGACCCGGCAGAAGCATTCCCTTGTAAACGATTGTGCGGCAGGAAAACGAAGGGACATAGTATTCCGCACGGCTTAGTTTAAATTCAGAGCGCACACGCCGGTCCACTACCCGGCGGATAAGGTAAAGCTTTCTTTCGAACTGTTCGTCGTCTTTCATATCATCGGAGGCTCCGATGAAGCACTGCATCATATGAGGAAGGGTTTTCCGGGCGGTCTGTCCGGTGGCTTCGGGATTAATGGGAACTTCTCTCCAGCCAAGAAAATTCTGACCTTCATCCATTGTTACTTTTTCGATGAGTTTTTTTACCATCGAGCGCACGGATTTATCGTGTGTGAAATAAACGAATCCGACTCCGTAGCGACCTGCTTCGGGAAGCTGAATGCCGATGTCTGAGGTTACCCGGCGAAAAAAAGCATCAGGAACCTGCATCATAATGCCTGCCCCGTCTCCGGTGAGAGGATCGGCCCCTACTGCGCCTCGATGCTCGATTTTTGCAAGCACTTCCAGACCCATATCTATGATTTTTCGCGATTTCCGACCTTTTACATCCACTACAAAGCCGACCCCGCAGGAATCTCTGTCCTGGGTTGCCGGATCATACAGACCAAGTCCTTTTGAAAGATCGATATCGCTCAGATTACTGTTCATAGCCTTCCTCAGAGCGGATTTTTATCATAGTATATTTTTTTCCAGGAAAAATCCGCCGATTCTACCGTATCCCGGCAGGGGGGTCTGTATGCAAGATAAAAAGTATCTTACAGGCCTGCGCGCACAAGATCATGCAGTCGCAGAAGACCGGCTGGTTTTCTGTCTGCATAAATAACAGGCAGTACGCTTATCTGGCTGGGACGGTCTTCCATGATCCGGAGGGCATCTATGGCTCTTGTTTCAGGAGAAACAGTAATGGGATTTTCAGTCATAATTTCTTTTACTGTGCGGGACCGGAAATCTGAAAAACGAATAACCCCTCTGCGGAGATCACCGTCAGTAACCAGACCAGAAATAAAGCCATCTGTATCCGTAATTATAACCGCGCCTGCGTTGAAGCTGGATTTCAGAAGCTCTTCCACTGTCGCATTTTCGGATACAAGGGGTGCTTTTTCAGAATCACGGATAAAATCCTCCACGGAAAGAAGCAGCCGCTTTCCCAGCTGACCTGCGGGATGAAACAAGGCGAAGTTTTCGGGTTTAAATTCACGCAGTTCTGAAATAGCCGAAGCAAGTGCATCCCCGGCAACCAGTGCCACGGTAGTAGAGGCAGTGGGAGCAAGATTCAGAGGGTCTGCCTCACGGCTGACCTTCGCATGGATGACCACATCACTCATTCTTCCGACACTCGATTTTTCATTGGCAAGAATGGAAATCACAGGTACATTCAGCTGCTTAATGACCTGCAGCATCCGGGTAACTTCATCGGACTCCCCGCTCTTAGCAAGAACAAGCATTACATCCCCGGACTGAACCACTCCAAGATCACCATGAAGAGATTCCCCGGGATGCAGAAAGAATGCAGGTGTGCCTGTTGAAGAAAAAGTAGCGGCCAGTTTCTGTGCAATGAGCCCGGATTTTCCCATTCCGGAAAGGATCAGCTTCCCGCTCATGTTCATTATAATTTCCACAGCTTTTATGACGGAATCAGGTTCAATATTCCCGGCGTTGGACTCAAGTTCCTTAACCTGCATCTGATAGCTTTTTTTAAACAGCTCAAAACTTTTATTCATTAATTAAATTCCCTTCAGCTTATGTGGTTACGACTGATCATGGTTCCGGCCGGAAGATCTGAGAGCAGCTTTTTGCCTGTGATGTTTTTATACTGATCTGCCGGGATTCCTCCCCCTGGTCTGAGAGCGATGAGATCTTCCCTTGCCAGAATACTGCCGGCTTTCAGATCTCTGGCTGTATAAAGGGAACGCCTGCCTCCCATTCTGGCAGGTTCTTCACTGGGTCTTACGCTTTTACGTCCGTCACCCCGGGCACCGTAAACTGTACGGATTACCTTAGCCATATCCCTGAACTCAGCCGGATCAAGAGAGATTTTGTGATCAGGTCCTTCCAGATTTTTATTGGTAGTAAAATGCCTTTCAATGGCGCAGGCTCCCAAAGCCACAGCGGCGGCACTTACGTGAATTCCGCTGGTGTGGTCAGACAGACCCACAAGCGGATTCAGTGTGTCGGTCCAGTTCCGGATTGTCATCAGATTGGCATCTTCGGGCCTGGCCGGATACGAAGAAACACACTGGAACACCAGAAGCGGATAATCTTCAGGAATCCAGCTTACTGCTTTCTGCACTTCAGACTCTTCCGCAGTTCCCGTGGAAAGCAGAATGGGAATGCCGGTTTCCACTGCATCCTCAATAAGAATCTGATTAGAAATGTCACCGGATGCAATTTTAACAGCGAACGGGTCCAGTGTTCTGTAAAAATCGAGGGAGGGTTTATCGAAAACCGAACATAAGAAATCCATATTTACGGAATCTGCATAATTCCTGAGTTCTTTCCATTCGGATTCAGTTAGTTCAAATGACCGGAAAAAATCCAGAAGGGATCCGTTAGCCCCTTCCCCCAGGCTTGCTCTGGGCTCAATAAAGTATTCAGACCGGTACATCTGAAACTTTACTGCATGAGCCCCGGCAGATTTTGCAGCAAGACTCATTTCTTTTGCAAGGGTAAGGCTGCCGTTGTGGTTGAGGCCGATCTCCGCAATCAGGTATGGGCTGTCCTTGGGGGAGATTCTGTGACGTGGTGTTTTTATGAATTCAGTTTTTCTCATGAGTGCTTTCTCAGAATGATTTATACTGTAATGAATCTTTTTTTGGCCACTGTTTTTAGTAATCAGGGGGATTTTTTTTGAAAATTCATGGCCGTTCCATGTGGTTCTTTCCGAATCGGTGATTATGTATGAATTTGAAACCGGCCAGGAAGTGAGACTCCTTTACGATGTTGTCAGTGACGGAACCGTGTACGGTGTCCGCAGGGGGGATCTGCTTGTCAGATACGGCCTTACGGGTAATATCATCCGAAGGGGTATTTTTCTGGATGACGTGGTTTATGATGTTCATTTTATAAAAGAGGACAGAATCATCGGATGCAGAGAACATGAGCTTATTTCTGCGGATGCCCCGTGGAGCCCCCCGGTTTATCAGAAAAAGGATTCTGTGACCGCTGCTGCTGACCTTACAAAAGACGGGAAGCTTCTGATTTCAGCCGGAACCACGGGCACCGTAACTTCACTCAGATTCTACGAGGAAATCGGATATGCTTACGAAGTAAAATTCGAAGGAGACATTTCCCTGGTAGTCAGAGAATCTCAGATTACTGCATCAGTAATGTGAGTTATTCCGTTCTGTTCTGCTTATTCAGGGGGGTTCTCTGTCAGTTCTCCGAGGAGCCTCACCATTTCAGAAGGACCGCTTATATTAAAACGGGCTCCCGAGTTCCCCGGACCGGCTTTCAGCGACCAGGCAGTATCAGGAAGAACGGAAAACATGTCTTCATCGGTCCAGTCATCCCCTGCACAGAGAATAAAATCAGGATCATATTCGCGGATTACCGAAGCGACTCCCTCGCCTTTATTTACACCGGCATTACGGACCTCCAGCACTTTATTGCCCTGCAGAACCTGCACATTGATGTTCGCAGTATAGGTGATCAGCTCATCAGCGAGTTCCTTAATACGAAAAGATGAGTATTCCGGATCACACCGTCTGTAATGAATGGCCACAGAATAATTTTTCTGCTCAATAAAGGAACCTGGCAGACGGTCACTGTACAGCTGCATAACGGAACGGACCGGCTCCATCCAGCTGCTCTGAAGAGTGCGCGGCATAACCCATTCTCCGTCAGGATGCCTTATCCATGCTCCGTGTTCTGCAATAAACCCTGTACCAGGGTTTCCCAGGTTCTTTTCAAGGAAGGCTCTGTCCCTGCCGCTGACCACCCAGACCTGGTTTCCGGGAACTTCTGTCAGATCTTTAAGTATATTTAAAAGGTGTTCCCCGGGCACAGCATCCTCCGGTTTATTCACAAATCCGGTGAGGGTTCCGTCATAATCGAGTGCAAAAAGTCTTTTGGTTGACTTTATGTAATTTTTTATAAGTGTATCTTTCACATCCTTACTGAGAATCCTTGCTTTGTAACGCTGCTGCTCCTTTTTCACTGCAGTAAGCTGTGTAAAGAAGTCTGATGCCCACCGGATCACATCATAAATACGAATGCGCTGCTGCAGAGCATTCAGCCGGTGCCTTTTTTCGGTATCTTCCATAATCAGCGCCTGATGAATCGCCTCTGCGATTTCCTCCCTGTGATTTGGATTGATTATCACAGCTTCTCCCATCTCTTTGGCAGCACCGGCCATTTCGCTTAAGATAAGTACACCGGGGCGCACCTGCTGGGAGGCGGTGTATTCTTTGGCAATCAGATTCATACCATCCCGGAGCGGAGTCACCAGAGCAGCGTCGCTGACTGAATATACAGCCAGAAGCTCATTGAAATTCAGAGACCGGAACTGATATACAATGGGACTCCAGCTGATATTACCGAACTGCCCATTGATTTTTCCGGCAATCTCATCAATCTGTCTTTTCATATCGGCATAGAGCGGTACACTGACTCTGCTGGGCACAACTGTCAGAATCAGAACGGTTCTGCCATGCCATTCGGGATGAGTTTCCAGAAATTTTTCGTAACCTTCCAGACGGTTCAGAATACCTTTGGAATAATCCAGCCGGTCTATAGAAAGAATGATCTTCTGTTCCGGAAAATTTTCCTTAAGGGCAGTGGCCATACTCATGACCTCGGGCCGGAGCACACCTTCGCTGAACTGTCTGTAATTGATCCCCATCGGAAAAGTATCTGTCCTTACCATACGGTCTTTAAGAAGAAAGTTTCCGAGATTCGCATCATGACCGGAAATCCGGAGCACACAGCTCATAAAATGCCTGGAATAATCATTTGTATGGAAACCTATAAGATCGGCGCCCAGCAGACCTTCGATGATTTCCCCCCTCCAGCGCGCAGGCAGGAGCCTGAAAATTTCAAATGAAGGAAAAGGTATATGATGAAAATAGCCCATAGTAACCGAAGGCTTTTCTGCACGAATCATGGCAGGAAGAAGCATCAGCTGATAATCATGAATCCAGAGTATATCTTCATCTTCAAGAACAGATGCAGCGGCCGCTGCGAATTTCAGATTCACTTTTTTATAGGATTCCCATGTTTCTTCGCGGTATTCTGTGTATACCGGAAAATAATGAAACAGAGGCCAGATTGTATTATTGGAGAAACCGTGATAATAAAGATCGTTTTCCTCTTCGGTAAGGAATACGGGAATGGCCCTGTATTCCTTCATCAGTTTTTCGCGGACTGAGTCACGTTTATCTGCAGAGATCTCACCGCCTGCAGAACCAACCCAGAAATACTCAGTAGCTGAGTCAGCTGACCCTTTTTCCTTAAAAGAATTCAGCCAGGAAAAAATTCCCGTTGCAAGGCCCCCTGCGCTTGATTCATAAATAATATCACCTTCAGGAGTTTCTTTTACACTGACAGGAAGACGATTGGATACAATTATAATTCTCATAAGATTAACCTTTGACTGATATTTCAGAAATAAAAAAAGTTCAGAAACAGAAATACCTGATGGTATTTTTGCGGATTCAGCGGATGAGTTACATAATAACAGGATTGTCCCTGAGCGCAAGTATTTTTTTCCCTTGACATATCTTCATTCATCTGCAAAGATCATAATGATGATTTATGAAAGAAAATTCAGTTTCAGCAGCTATGAAGAACCGGAATTTTACGGTCTTGAATCTTACGGACTTATCGGTGATAACAGAACAGCCATTCTGATCGGAGCATCCGGTTCCGCTGACTGGGCCTGCATTCCTGATTTTGACAGCCCTCCGGTTTTTGCATCAGTTCTGGACCCTTCTGCGGGCCGGTACACGATCCGGCCTGTAGGCGAATACCAGTCCGTTATTTATTATGAATCAGGAACAAACATCCTGCTTATCGATTTTATAACAGAAACAGGAAGAGCCAGACTCAGGAACTTCATGCCTTATATTCCCGGCCGTAAGGTTCCTACTGCGGAAGTGCTCCGCCATCTGGAAAGTGTCTACGGAGAGATTCATTTCGAGCTCATTTTTGCTCCCCGGTTTAATTACGGTCAGGACTGTCCGGAATTTGAACGGAACAATTACGGAGCGCTTGCGCGCGCTTCCGACGGAACCACCGTTACACTCTCATGCAACGTTCCTCTTATTGAAAAAAAAGATGACAAAGGAAGTTATATCTGGTCAGAATTCACAGTAAGCGGAGGTCAGGAAATCACCTTTGTTATGGACTGGGGATGTAAGG
The DNA here is from genome assembly GCA_964594095.1 of uncultured Leptospiraceae bacterium. Taxonomy (GTDB): domain Bacteria; phylum Spirochaetota; class Leptospiria; order Leptospirales; family Leptonemataceae; genus CAZQKZ01. The sequence continues at coordinate 41,027 of CAZQKZ010000015.1, forward strand.
AACCTTATCCTTCCGCCAGTTATCAGTTTGCTTCGCGGATCCGGCAGACCCGTGCATTCTGGAGAGGCTGGGCAGGCAGAATGCAGTATCATGGCCGCTATAAGGATTTCGTGGAAAGAAGTCTCCTTACCCTGAAACTTCTGATCTATGAACCAACCGGTGCCATAGTGGCCGCTCCCACTGCTTCGCTGCCGGAGTGGCCGGGCGGAGGAAGAAACTGGGATTACCGCTATTCCTGGATACGGGATTCGGCTTTTATTCTGCGGGCCTTTTTTAAAGCAGGCTACATCGATGAGGGTACAGCTTATTTTGACTGGATTCTGCAGCAGGTAATGACCAAAAATCCGGACAACCCTGGTCTGCTTCAGGTACTCTACGGAATCCGCGGTGAAACAGATTTAAAAGAAACAGAACTCCCTCTCAGAGGATACCGGGACTCCCGACCAGTCAGAACCGGGAATGAGGCAGCAGATCAGTTCCAGCTGGATATCTACGGCAGTCTGATTGATGCTGCCTATGTATATCAGCATGCAGGAGGAGTCATCACCGTAACTGAGTGGGAAAAGCTTAAAGAACTTGTTGATTTTGTTTATAAAAACTGGAAAAAACCTGATTCCGGAGTGTGGGAGGCCCGTAATGAGCCCAAACAGTATACTTACTCTAAAGTATGGGCATGGGTGGCTCTGGACAGGGGAATTCGTCTTGCGGAAATGCTTCGCATAGACTCACATGCTCACAAATGGGAAATTGAAAGAGATGCTGTGCGTGATTTTATATTCAGAGAATGTATGCATCCTGCGGGCCTGCATTTTGTAAGTTACTCAGGAGGAATGGATATTGACGCTTCCCTGCTGGTAATGCCTGAAGTGGGATTTCTTGATGCAAAACATCCGCTTTATAAAGCAACTTCTGAACGGATTTTTTCCGAACTGAAAGCCGGGGAATACCCTCTGATTTACCGTTATCTCAATGATGACGGAGTCGGAGGTGAAGAAGGAGCATTTCTTCTTCCCTCCTTCTGGCATGTGGAGGCACTTTGTATGGCAGGTGATCTTCCAGGTGCAAGAATGGCCTTTGAGAAGCTGCTCCGTCTGACCGGTCCAACGGGACTCATGGGAGAAGAAATTCACCCGCAGACAGGAGAAATACTCGGTAACTTCCCGCAGGGTTTCAGCCACCTTGGCCTTGTAAATGCTGCATTCCGGATTGAAGCGCTTTTTACAAGGAATCAGGATTCTGACACGGTGCTCCGCTGATTCAGTTCAGCGGTTCGTCAGACCGGACTCGTGTAATAATCACATGAGTGTTCCAGATTTCCGGAGGCAGGTTAAGGTATTTCGATACCAGATCGCTCACACTTATGGCATCTGACTGAGGAGGCTCCAGATCAAACTCAATTACACGGTCCTCTTCGCGGATCTCTGTATTATGAAGAGCAGTGCTCAGACGTTTTGTTAAGAATCTGACAGCCCCTTCTTTGCGGTGTCTTTTTTTGCGGGCTTCTTTATCAAAGGAAAAGTCCGGGGCGGGACTTCGCATCCTGTCTGCCGCTTCCGGAAACAGGGATGCATCCCTGAACTCAATGCGGTAGCGGCTGATTCCCTCGCTCCGGTCCGGAAGATGTTCCGTTACTTTAATATCTGTGATAAACAGTCCTTCCGGAAGCTGTACAGAAAGTGCCATCCGGATCTCTTCAGCATCTTTTTTCTCATAGAGCTCGAGAAAGATCCTTTCAGCTTCCGAATGAAAGAAAAGGGGAAGAGAACCTGTATAGTGGAATTTTTCGTGCTTATTAAAGCCCTGGGAAAAAGTCATGGGAAGTCCGGCCCTGCGGCAGGCTTTGCGGATTGCCTCCGCACAGTCCAGATGACTGATATAAATAAAAGGGTGCTTTTTTCCGTACTGAATATAAACCACAGAATGAGTTTCATGTTTATACAAAGGAATTGTATAATCTGTTTTAATTTCCTTTACGGGTGGCTTTGCTTCCGGTCTGCTGACCGGCTCTTCGCAACCGGCCAATTCAGGGACAGGAGGCTTTAATAATAATGATTTTATATAATCTTTCTGAATATGATTTCCAAGCACAGAATCCAGCAGGCAGTCCCAGGGCTGCTCTGAATCCGGATGCTTCGCACGGGTCCATTCCTGAATCAGCTCCGGCCCGGCAGCTTCCGTAACTTCGGTCCAGAGTCTGCGGTCAAACTGATCATCCCAGGAATCAAACCTTGCTCCCCGCTGATAAGCATCGAGAATCAGTCTCCCAGCCCGGGTATCTGACCTGGAAAGTATGCCTTCCACCCAGGCCATCCAGGGATGAGGATACTTAAGATGAACTCTTTTTGATTTCAGATTGTTTTTAAGAAAACGGACAGATTCAAGAAAGTAATCCGGATTTTTCTGCTCTGCCCACTGGAAAGTTGTAAAAGGCTTAGGAACAAACAGGGAAACAGTTACATTTATATGCTTTTTCATTCCGCTCTGCTTTGCAATTTCTCCGAGCGCTTCGAGAGAGCGAAGGAGTTCAGTGACTTCGGTTCCTTCATCATCCGGAAGGCCCAGCATATAGTATATTTTTACAAGATCCCAGCCTTTTTCAAATACCGTGCGTACCAGTTCCTGAAGTCTCTTTTCCTCAGAACGTTTTCTGATTTTTTCCCGCAGAAATTCACTTCCGGCTTCCAGAGCAAAAGTGATGCTGCTTTTCCTGATACCTGAAGTTGCCTCCAGAACAGGAATGGTCCTTTCATCCACCCTCATACTGGGAAGCGAAAGAGACACACCTTCAGGAGAAAGTCTTTCCGCTGTTTTTTCGACCAGATCCTCCAGCCAGGGATAATCCGCAATGGAAAGAGATAAAAGCGAAACGGAATTAAGGCCGGTTTTCCGGATCATTCCTTCTGCTGCATTCACAAGGCCTTCCAGTGAGCTGTTCCGCACAGGACGTTTCCAGAAACCCGCATGACAGAAACGGCACCCCTGTCCGCAGCCTCTGGCCACTTCCAGGGCCACCCGGTCCTGAGTTATTTCAATTGAAGGAACGGGAAGAAATTCTGTAAGACCGAACACATCGCCCCGGTATGTTCGTTTTTTGACTTTCGGCCCCTGAACCCTGCCTGAATCTGCAGGGTACTCACTGTAGAGGGCAGGAATCAGTACCCCTTCCACATCCGAAAGACTCAGCAGAATTTCCGACCGGCTCAGATTATTTTTTTTACCGGCCGCAATCCTTTCATGGATCTCCACGATGCCTTCTTCGCCGTCGCCCAGAAAAATAAAATCAATAAAATCAAATAAAGGCAGGGGATTGGTGACGGCTGTTCCGCCTGCTCCGATCAGCGGGAAGAAATGCCCGGGGGCCTCCCTTTCCTTCCGCAGCAGCGGAATTCCGCTAAGTTCAAGAGTATAAAATATATTTGTATAAACAAGCTCATGGCTTACATTAAAAGCAATCAGATCAAAGGATCCTGCTTCGATGTAATGGTCAAGAGAATACAGAGAAACTCTGTTTTCTTTAAGTGCGTTTCCCATATCGGGCCAGGGAACAAATGCCCGGTCTGCCACAAAATCCGGATGCCGGTTCACTGCATCATACAGAATGCGTATACCCTGATTGGACATTCCTATTTCATAAACATCCGGATACATCAGCAGGGAAATGGCTGAGGCCTTAAAAGGATCTTTCTTAGCTGTACCGAATTCGCCTCCCGCATAGCGGCCTGGTTTCTCGGTACGCTGGAGAAGAGACTGAAGTTTTTCTAAAGGGACCTGTTTAATCATTTTAAGTAACTGCAGCAGCCTGCCTGGAAATTTCCTGCAGCCTGGAATAGAGACCGGAATTGGCCATCAGATCGTCGTGGGTTCCGGTTTCTGCGATTTTTCCTTCGGATATTACAAGGATGATATCAGCTTTTTCTATTGTGGAGAGCCGGTGTGCAATCACAAATGTTGTCCGGTTCTGAAAAAGTCTTTCGAGAGCATTCTGTACAATCCTTTCGCTCTGGTTATCGAGGGCTGAAGTCGCCTCGTCAAGGATAAGAATTTCAGGATTACGCAGAAGCGCTCTTGCGATGGCAATGCGCTGTCTCTGTCCTCCGGAGAGCATTGCTCCTCTTTCCCCGAGAATGGTGTCATAGCCCTGCGGCATGTCTTTTATAAAATCATGTGCATGAGCCAGTCTTGCTGCCTTTTCCACATCTTTCCGTGAATAATCACTGCGGCCATAGGCAATGTTTTCGTGGACGGTTCCGTAAAAAAGGAAAATCTCCTGAGTCACAATTCCTATTCTGGACCGGTGATCTTTAATTCTGAATTTATTAATATCGGTTCCGTCTATCAGAATGCGTCCTTCATCCGGCCGGAAAAAACCCGCCATAAGATCCATAAGGGTTGACTTCCCGCCCCCGCTTGGTCCCACCAGAGCCACTGTGCTTCCGGCCGGTATAAACAGTTCAATTCCGCTGATGACCTGCCGGTCTGTCCCTGGATAAGTAAATTTCAGGTTTTCAAAAGTCACACCGGTTTTCATCGGTTCCGGTACAGCCGGATTTTCAGGATCAGCAGAATCTGATTTCAGATCTATGATTTCAAACACCCTTTCTCCTGCGGCCCTTGCAGTCTGATATTTACTGTACATTCCGGAGAGCTGGATCACGGGTCTTATTATAAAAAGTAAAATTACAAGAAACGCAAGGAATTCACCACCGGTAAATTCAGCAGGATCCAGAAACTGAGCACCCAGAGCAATTATACCGACTGTGACAACAGCGCTCATCAGTTCCACAAGGTTCGGGCCCATTTTCAGGTAAAATTCCTGCTTGAAACGACGGCGGAAAAGGCTCTGGTTCACTCCCCGGAATCTGCTGATTTCCGCAGATTCTGTACCAGCCCCCCGGATAACCCTCATTCCCCCGATTGTTTCCTGTAAGTGGGCACTCAGATCTCCCAGAAGCTCCTGGCTGCGTGTTGTCGATTTACGGATCTTCCGTGAAAAAAAAGTCACAGGCGAAAGGATAAGAGGAACAGCGACAGCAGACACAATCAGAAGTGTCACATTCAGATATGCCAGCAGAAAAAGGTGAGTTACTATATAAAAAAAGTTAGTGATTGAATCGCGGAGATTGCTTGATATAACTGCCGCAATGATTTCCACATCATTGATCATCCGGGTCATCAGCAGACCTGTTTTTTCGCGGTAAAAATAGGTGAGAGGCAGATCCTGGGTTTTCCGGTAGATTTCATTCCGAAGATCCCGGACTGCTTTATACCCTGTTCCTGCAATCAGCCTTACGGAAAGCAGGTGAAGAATGAGCTTCAGAAAATACAGGGGAAGCACAATGAGTGCGGCTGTATAGACAATCTTAACAGGAGAATAGCCTGCCTGATTGATTTTCAGTTTCCATCGGATTACCGTATCGAGCTGTGCCTGGGACAGCCGGGGCAGATCGTGCTTCTGTTTCTTTTCCAGAAAATGGAGGATCCGGCCTGCTTTTTCCTGATCAATACGTACAGGAGGAGGAGGAACTATCAGACGGCTTTCGGGAAGAAACATTATTTCAGGAAAGTTATTCAGCGCAGCCTGTATAATTTTTCGTTCAGATGAGCTGAACTGAATTTCGAAGACCCTGCCTTTATCCCCAAGTGCATCAAAAAGCGGAATAAAGGCGGAAAGACTCAGACCATTCAGAACTGCCACAAAAAACGATATGATTACCCCTGCCAGAAATCTGCTTTTATAACGGAAAGTATAGCTTAGCAATCTCCTGAAAATTCCCACAAAGGCATTATTTTTTCGTTAAGGCAGGGAGTCACTCAGAAAAAATGGAATGTTTACGTCAGATTGTATTGACAACCCGGTCGTTTTTTAATAAACTATTAAATAAGGAATAATGAATATGAACCGAATCATGAATCAGACAGCTATGGCTGTGATTTTTGCAGTCACTGTTGCAGCAAATGGGCTCTTCTCCCAGACCACATGTACGGGGGGTGGCTGTCAGTATCTTCCCTTAACAGATAATCAGCTTCAGGCAATCAATGATTCAATCAAAGACCAGTATCTCAGGGAAGTCATGTCTGATATGTCCAAAGCGGCACTTCTGGCAAACCTTAGTACCATTCCTGTGGGAACAATAAATCAGAATGGCTTTCTTATGGCAGGAACCGGTATTTCTGCAGGCTATGTGCCTCAAAGAACTATAAATAATGTAATGATCCCCGATGTAGGAACCTTCAATGACCTTCCCAGTGCCGGTGTGGGTGTTGTACCCAGGATCTATCTGGGGGTCAATGCCGGGAGGATACTTGGTTTTGAATATAATCCGCTGGAAGACACTTCCTCCCCTTCCTTTCTGTCACCGCTGCGTTTTGATATTTATATTACCGGTTTCTCTTATAAATACAATATCAAGCCGGAACTGAAAACAGATCCCGTAACATCTGAAGTCACTCCGGGAAACTCAGGATATGCAAGGGCAGCCTCAAAAGGAGGTGAAATTCGTTATCACATTTTCGAAGCCGGTCATATATTAAGTCCGCTCCTGAAATTCAACGGGCTCTCTGCCGGTGCAGGATTTTATCAGTCCGAATTTGAAATTAATTACCTGCAGCAAAGCGGAAATACCGCAAAACTTAAAATGAATCTGAACAATGGCAGTGTGCTGGAGTGGGACGGAGCAAATAATCTGATTTTTTTATCAAAAGTTCAGTCTATTCCTTTGGAATTACGAACCGGCATACAGTTCCTGAGCTTCCTGAATCTTACTATCGGGGTCGGTTATGCCCAGAATCAGGGCCAGTCCAAAGTCACTCTTGTGCGAAGCGGTCTGGTGACTGTCAAAAATGAAAACCTCGACTCACTTCTGGCGGAACTTCAGGCCCAGCTTGGCGGAACCGTGCCTGCAGTCCCTGATGCTGTACTAAGCATGCGCATTGAAAGCGAAGAGAAAGTTCCCAAATCACAGTCTTATGCAAAAGCAGGGATTGAATTTGATATATGGAAAGCGAAAATCGCATTCGAAGGAATATATGTTTCAAAACATGCTTATGGTATGCATTTCGGAGTCCGGGCAGAAATCTGATTTTAAAGTTTTTCAAATACCCACTCCAGAACAGCTTTCTGTACATGGAGTCGGTTTTCTGCCTGATCAAAAATACTGCTGTGATAATCATGCATCACTTCTGATGTGATTTCCTCCCCTCTGTGAGCCGGGAGGCAGTGCATTACAATGTGCCCCGGCGCCGCTTTTTTCAGAAGATCCGCTGATATTGAGTAAGGAGAAAATATCTCCCGGCGCTCCTCAGCTTCCGCTTCCTGGCCCATGGAAATCCATACATCTGTATAAATCACATGCGCCCCCTCCACAGCTTCGTAAGGGTCGCGAAAGACCTTCAGATCCACTCCTTTTTTAGCAAGAAGGGAAACCATTTCCGAGCTTACTTCGTATCCTTCCGGAGATGCAATGCGGATTACAGAATCCGTGAAGGAGGCCCCCAGAGCCAGAGAGTTAAACACATTGTTCCCTTCCCCTATAAAGGCAATGTTAAGCTTATGATCAAACGGAAAACCATACTGCTGAATCGTCATGTAATCGGCCAGCGCCTGGCACGGATGGAATAAATCGGACAGTCCGTTAATCACGGGAATCCGGCCCTTTTCTGCCATTATCTCCAGTGTTTTATGGGAACGGGCCCGGATCATCACTCCGTCCAGATAGCGGGAAAAAACTTCTGCAGTATCTTCCACAGGCTCTCCTCTCTGTGTCTGCAGGCCCCCCGATTCAATCGAAATAACATTCCCGCCAAGATCAGTGACAGCCACCTGAAAGGACAGGCGGGTTCTGGTTGAGGATTTTTCAAAAAGCAGAGCTATGTTTTTATGCTGAAGTGCATCAGGAGACAGTCTTCGGTTTCCCCTGTGTGCCGCACCCCGCTCCAGAATTCTGTGAAAATCCTCCCGGGTCAGATCGTTTAATGAAAGCAAATGACGCATAAATGCAGTTTCCTCTTTTATAATCTTTCGGCAAAAGAGCGGATGAACTGTCCCGCTTTTTCAGCCGGGTCTTCCGTTCCATAACAGTTTTTTACATACCGCAGTTCAGAAACAATGCTCTGCCGTACTGTATCATTTTCGAGAATTCTGAGGGCTTCGGCTGCTATGTTTTCGGCGGTAACCTCACTCTGAATCAGTTCCAGGGCTACCTGCCTGCGTGCCAGAATATTTGGCATTCCTATAAACCGCGTCCGAAGAAGAAGGCCCCCCAGCAGAAAATTCAGAATCCCTACCTTGTATACAATGATCATTGGTTTGAGAAGGTATGATGCCTCCATCGTGGCAGTGCCTGAGGCAAGGATCACCAGATCGCTTGCCTGCATAACTCTTAAGGATCTTCCCTCAAAGAATTCGGCATTCAGATCAGGATACTGAATGATTGTTTCTTTTATAAAATCATTCATTTTTTCATTGATCCCGGGCACCAGGAATCGCACATTACCGAGCTTTTCTGAAATAAGCTTAGCAGCATCCAGCTGGATCCGGAGAAGCCGCCGGATTTCTCCTTCCCGGCTGCCGGGTAGCAGTCCGACTGTAATCCCGTCGGAATGAGGAATCGGTTTGTCTTTTTTTAAATTGTCCGGTATGGCGGTCACCCAGGGGTGGCCAATCCAGTGAGCCTCAGTGCCGTATTCACGGTAAAGTTCTGCTTCAAATTCAAACAGAGTCAGCACCATATCGATATTCTTTTTAATGGTATGAATCCTGCCGAATTTCCAGGCCCATATCTGCGGACTGACTACCTGAACACAGACAATCCCGTGTTTTTTAAGCATTCCTGCAAGGCGAATATTGAATCCGGGATAATCAATGAGAACAGCAAGCTTCACCTTTCGTTTTTCACAGATATCCACGATATTCTGAGCCATTTTCTTCAGTCTTCGGTAGGCCAGCAGACCTTCTGTGAATCCCATAACAGCCATTTCATCAACGTGGTAAATCAGCTCGAGCCCCTCGCGTTCCATCTGATTCCCGCCCGTTCCGATAAACCGTGTAAAACCATGCTGCTTCAGGGACTGCATCAGCCGCAGACCCAGAAAATCACCGGAATGTTCCCCTGCCACCATGAGAACTGAACTGTTAAGAATTTTTTTTACAGACATTTATAAAACTCCGAAATCTGTTTTCCGCAGTAAGGCTTCTTTGCGGTTAAGCTGTTTCAGACGGGGAAGGTCGCTTTCATCCGGATTCAGAGCCATCAGAGTGATTCCGGCTTCGGCAAAGCGCGGCAGAAGCTTCTCCGGCTCCATAATAAATGTGCGGGCAGCTTCTACTGCAATCACCCGGCATCCGGATTCTTTCATACTGTTCAGAGTCTGCTCTCCTACAACCGGTATATCAAACCGTTCATCATGATTGACTTTGGCTGTTTTGCAGACCACAGCCCCCCGGTTTTTATAGAGGGAACCGCCCCGCATAATACACTGATCTGTTCCCTCTGCTGCCTCAACCGCAAGTACAGACCGGTTTCCGCAGACAATGGTCTGACCTATATCAAGCCGGTTCAGCTCCCTTGCATAATGGATTCCGAAAGAAGTATCTTCGAGTTCCTTGGCCGAAAGCGGCTTACCGTAACGGCCTTCCGGCAGAAACATATCCCTGAGGAATGTATACTGAGGCAGAATGATGATTCCGTTCTTATGAAAAATATCTGCAAAAACTGAAAACATCTGATAATCACTCTGGCTCTTCATCCTCGCAAGAGTCCACAGCGTCCTTAAATCAAAGGAAGGATTATTATAGAGAATGGAACGTTCTGCCTTACCAAGAAGCACAATTTCTTTTACTTTTTCTTTTTTAATGGACCGGATTACACTCCGGAACATCTGCGTGATAACCACAGGAATTACATATTCCCTAAGGTCCGCAGGAACCTCAGAATCAGCATAATGAAAAATGCGAAGATCCCGGCCGCTTCGCAGTACATTCCGGGCAGCCCTCCAGGGAAGGTCCCCCTTACCTGCAAAGATACCCACAGGATTACCGGCCGGCTTATTAAGTTCTGCTGGGCTCATTGATATTTCATCCGGTTGAAATTATACAGTACTTCCAAATACAATGATAAGGCCGGCACAGAGTGCCAGCCAGGCAAGTATGGTTAAAATAAGAAATTTATCAGCCAGAAGCAGATCGGAAGGATTGCCGTCTTCCAGTTTTTCCGGATTCTGGAGGAGTACATAATACCGGAACACGCCCATTACAACGAGAGGGATGGAATAGATCAGATAAGCATCTGCATGCGGGCCCGTAATACTGTAAATGGAATAGGTTACAATGGCGAGAGCAGCTGTTATAGAGGTGATAGGTTTCAGAGTTTCCGGATCGTACTGACCGCCGATCAGAACCTCAGGCTCTCCGGTACTTACTTCGTAATATCTCTTAAAAAAACCAAGAAACAGGGCTATGAAAAAAGTAGTGCTTAAGAGCCACGGACTGGCCTCCACAGAGATGGCAAAAGCACCTGCCAGGACGCGGAGAATGTAACCGGCAGCTATTATAAATACATCCACCAGAATAATTCTTTTACCCAGCCTTGTATAAAAGATATTCATTATATAGTAAAAAAGCAGAATCGCAAAAACAGAAAGACCCAGATAGTATCCTGCTCCGAGGCCCGCTGCAATCAGTCCGCCCATCAGAACCCAGGCAAACAATGGAGAAACTGCCCCGGAAGCAAGGGGCCTGTTTTTTTTCCGGGGATCCTGTCGGTCAAGCTCCCGGTCGGTATAATCGTTCAGTATATAGACCGCACTTGCCATAAATGAAAAACTGAAAAACATAAGGAAAAGCCGGGAGAAAATATCCGCAGCTGCCGGACCGGAAAAATCATGGTATACTTCAAAAATACGGCTGGAAAAAACAAAAGGCATAAAAATAAAACCGGATTTGGTCCACTGATAGACCCGAAGCAGTTTGAGGTATGTTTTCAGAGTTTTCACTATACCTTTCTTAATCCGTGCAGATCCGGAGTCAACCCCTAAAAAGAATTGACTTCCGCATCCGGCCTGACGGAATCAAGATATGATCAGACTGCCCCAAACTCTACGGTTCGCAATATTCCTTTCAGCAGCTGCAGTGATCAGTCTGCAGTTCAGCTGCAGAAAACCACCGGAAGAAACTGAAGTCCTTTGTATAACAGGTTCCGAAGATCTTACTTATATAATGGAAACCTGGACAAGAACTTATACAGAAAAAACCGGGCACAAAGCTGCTTTTGAAGCCCGTGGGAACGGAACGGTCTATAAGGATCTCTCAGAAGGAATCTGTAACGCAGGTGTGATGACCCGCCTGATGACGGATGCAGAACTCGACAGACTGGTTAAACAAAGCGGAAAAACACCCGAGAGGATTGCAGTCGCAGAGGACCCTGTTACGGTCACTTTTTTCAGTCAGGAAATGAAAGAAACGCCCAAGCTTACGGTTCTCCAGGCCAGAGACCTCTTTACAAAAGGGAAATTCACCCCCGAAAACGGCAGACCGGATTTTATAAAAGAGAATCAGGATATAATTATCATGGGACAGAACTCAGCCAGGGAGCTTTACAGATTTGTGAAAGAATCCCTGCTGAACAATGAAGATTTTGCAGACACAGTTTCTGAAAAGCCGGATGCAGAGACAATAAAGGCAGCTTCCGCCCGGCTCGCCGGGAAATCTGAAAACCAGGTAATCGTCTTCAGCTATATGAGACTTGCAGAGGCAGGCAGGGGTCACGTCCCTGTTCAGCTGACTACAGGGAGCGGAACGGAATTCAGTCTACGGAGAATCATTTATTTTTATACAATATCACCTGAGGATGAAAAAGTCCGGTCTTTTTCAGATCATATCCGAAGCATGGATGAGCAGAACAGGCTGAGCACTTTCGGTTTCAGGCCCCCTTTGGCCGAATAAGTTTCCTTATTCCTTCTGAATGGAAGCGACTGACCGTATTTCCGGATACAATTTTTCAGTATCCACCGGAAAACTGTTTTACTTTCTTAAAGCGTTTCCGTTAATGATTTCAGGAGAATGAATTCATGGCAAACTTTCCTATCTGGGACAGCATCAGCTTAAAAAAGACAGACCCTGAGGCTGAAATATTAAATACAATGGAGAATCTTAAGCTGTTTGAGGGCATTCCCCGCCGCGGACTGAAATATATCCGATCCATGTGTCATATCCGTTACTACAATGCCGGACAGCACATTTTCCGGGTCAATGAACCAGGAGTCGGTCTTTATATTCTGCTCGAAGGTGAAGTTGAGATTTATCAGTCCGAAAAAGAAGGGAACCGGATTCTTAAAATCCATTCAGAGAATGAATTCTTCGGTGAGCTGGGTCTGCTTGATGACAACCCAAGATCCGCGTCTGCACGGGCTGTGACGGATTCCAGACTCATGGGTTTTTTCCGTCCTGATCTCGAAAGCATAATAGTCAGAAAACCTGCCCTGGCCAGTGTACTTATTATGAATATTGCCAGGGTAATCGGCGAAAAACTGATCTTAACGAATTACGAACTGATGCGTATCTCTGAAATTGCCAAGGAAAAGGCATCCAAAGGCTCAAGAATAGAATCCAGCATTATTGAAGCTGCCTCCAATCAGGAAGTCTGAATAAGAGGAGTATAAACATGAATATCTTTAATAAACTGAAAGTATACCAGACCCTCGAAAAATCTCCTAAAACGGAGCTGTCCACACAACTTGTCCGAATAGCATACTTCCTGGTGATTCTGCTGGCAGTGGGAGTTACCGGTTTCGGGGTTTATGCTCTTGCCACTCCATTGATTATATCGGTAATGATATATGCAATGCTGAATCCCCTGACTGATTTTGTGGAGGGCCTTGGAATACCAAGATTCCTTGCCGCAGTTTTTGCCCTTCTGACATTTTTTTCCGGTATCGGACTGGCAGGTTATCTGCTGATCCCGCTTATCACTGCAGAGATCACTTCGCTTGCGGCCCATTCAGAGACCTATAAAGATAAATTTTTTCAGCTGATTGCAGATCTTACATTATTTGCAAAGGAAAACGCTCCGGCTTTTCTGGATGCATCCAGCCTCGATCCTAAGGAGCTCACTGGTTACCTCTTTACATTTATTGGAGACCTTCTCCCGTCCACGGGAAACCTTGTTCAGGGGCTGGGTATTCTGCAGGAATACGTTGTTGCTATACTGATCAACAGCATCATTGTCCTGATAGCTTCATCGTATCTGCTTATGAATGGTTACAGTATCTATATTAAAATGATGGAACTCGTACCAAACCGGTATTTTGAAATGGTCATTATGATGATCAGTAAGGTCAAATCCAAAATCAGTTCCTATTTAAGAGCTATACTGCTTCAGTGGCTGATTATGCTTGCGATTCTGTTACCGGGGTATATTCTTGCAGGCCTCACCTATGGACCGTTTTTTGCAGTGTACGGCGCAACCGTGAATATCATTCCCTATCTTGGTCCGGCACTTGGGATCGTGCCTCCTGTGGTTATGGCTTTAATTGACAGCTCCAATCCCGGACTTATGTTTTATGTTCTGGTAACTTTCGGTCTGGCACAGACGGTCGACAATTTATACAATCAGCCGGTGCTTCTGGCCAGCTCAGTGAATCTGAATCCCCTGCTGTCGATCATCGCAATCGGAACATTTCAGACTTTATTTGGTGCGGTAGGAATGGTCATTGCCGTTCCCTTTATGGGGGTTCTGCTCGTAACTATAAGTGTTATGAAAAAAAATCTGAAAGCATTCGGTGTCATCTGATGTATTCCAGAAGCACAAACATTGTATCGTCATTCAGGGGGATGTTTCCTCTGTGTTCATTAAAGGAATATATCAGTGAGGTGCGGACTTCTTCCGGATCTGTATCCATTCCGCTGATAAGAATCGATTCCCAGTAGCCGGCACTGAATAGCTGTCCGGCTGCATTCTGCTGATTCAGTAAACCATCGGTAAAGAGGATCAGCCGGTCTCCTGAATACAGCTGGGTATTCTTCTGTTTATAATTCCTTGAAACACCAGGCATGGACCCAAGGAAGAGTCCCCCGGTAGTCCGCAGCTCTTCCAGGCCGTAACGGGAATAGAATACCTCCCCCGGAGGATGGCGAACCGGTTTTCTGCGCAGGAGCAGCGGAGCCGGATGACCAGTGTTTGCATAAACAGCACTGCCGTCTTTCCGGATTATAATCAGAAAAGCAGACATAAACTGTTCAAACCGCAGGATTGAGTAGAGCTCCTCATTCACTTCACTGAAAATCAGCGAAGGTTCAGAGGTCTTTGCCAGAGCTTTACGGAAAAGCAGCTTGGCAATCGTCATTACAAGTCCGGCAGGTATTCCGCTTCCGGAAACATCTCCTATTATAAAGCAGGGATCACCTTCTTTTGTAATGATCTGGTCGAAATAATCCCCCCCGGTGGATTCACGGTATTCATAATGACCTTCCGCACGCACATTACCTGCAGTAAAGGAAAGAGATGGAATCATTCCCTTCTGAATGTCTTTTGCAATGATCAGTTCTTCATTCAGCTGAGAAAGACGTTTTTCAAACCGGCCTCGGATAACCGCGATCAGTTTTTCTTCCCGTATGATGCCGCGACGGAGGATTCCGATCTTCTTTTCAGCCCGGACCAGTGAATTCCTGTGATCTGAAAGCTCGCCTGAGTAACGAAAATACAGAGCAGCCAGCAGCAGAAGGGTTTCGGTTCCCCGCAGGGAATCCGCGGAATCGGCGATAAACAGAAGATCTTCCGCAACAGATACTGCAGTGAAACTCCAGGAAAAAATAACTCCAGGAAGAGAAAAGGAAACTTTGGTAAAGGAATGAATCCAGTAAATATAGAAAAGGAGCCGGAAAATCAGCACCGCTACCTGATAAGAATCAAAGCCGGAATGATGAGTAACTGTAAACAGACCTGATCCCATGATCAGGAGAAACTCAAAATGCGCCCTTTTAACAGAGTAAAACCCGGCATAGGAAAAGAATGAAACAATTCCCAGAGCACTTCCTGTTAAAAGCAGCATTTCATTCATCAGCAGCCGGGACCGATAATCAGTTTAATGAGCAACATTGAACAACTCCGAAAACAGATCCGGTTTCTGGTGGTCGAACCGGATCCTTATGAACGCAGGATCACAGTGTCTTACTTAAGAAGACATTACGGAGAAATTATAACCGCCACTCATGGAGAGGAAGCCATTGAATTTTTCCTGAAATATGAACCCAAAGTGATTCTGGCAGAGGTTTCTCTGAAGAACCGGAGTCCGGCTGAATTTATTCAGGAGATCCGGGAGCATGCCCCCACTCCTGTAATTTTTTACTCAAAATCAGAGGCCCCGTTGCTGGAAGCACATATTAAGGCTCATTTTATAAAAAAACCTCAGTCAGAGACAGGCCTCAGAGATTCTATAGATAATCTGATTTTTGTGCCCGTCCGCAAAACAAAACATCAGGATTAAACAGAATCAGCTGCTTCCTTCTGTTTTCTTTTTTTTCTGCGAAATGGTCCCGGCCTGCCTTTTTTGGACGGGGCCGCGTTTTCTTTTTCATCTCCGTTCCCGGATGATTCTTTCTGAAATTCAGGCCTGTGATAGTTTTTCCTGGGAAACACGGAAATAATCTTATGGGGCTCCGGGGGCCGGGAACGCGGACCGATCTCCCAGAACATAGCCTGCTGGATTGCTTTTTCATCCTGCACGGATATAGCATAAATTTTATAAACCATAAAGGTTTCAAAAAAGAATATTTTTTTCCGGAAATTCTCACTTCTTGAAGGATGATCATCCTCCCTTCTTTCAAATCTTGAAATGTTACTGAATACAGAGTAAATGCGCTCTTTATCCTTCTGAGGAAGGTTCATCCGGCGGAGAGCAGGCTCCAGACGCGAATGCAGATAGTCTTCTGTGTCAGTGATTTTACCGGGGCGGAACACATCCTCCGCAAGGTCCAGAAGCATTATGGCCAGAAAAATATTAGAAGTGAGCTCTTCCCTCTCAGAAAGCATTTTATCTGCAATAGCAAAGCGGATTCCCGGCGGTGACTTCAGGAAATTTTCAGGTTTGGCTCCTTTGGCATCTGCAGCAGCACTGATTTCCGGAAAAAGAGTCCGGAAAAGACCGTTTTCTGCAAGAGAGGCAAATATTTCCGAAGCTTTTCCTGTTCTGAATATTTTATAGTATTCTTCAAGCATCCGGGAGGGGCTTGCTTTCAGGATTTCCTCTTTATTACGCCGAATCGCTTTTACACAGGAACTGTCCAGTTCAAATTTAAGGAGAGCAGCGAACTTCACGGCCCGCAGCATCCGGACAGGATCTTCCCTGAAAGAGATGTCGGGATCACCTATGACCCGGATCCGCCGGTTTTTGATATCGTCGTAGCCACCTACGTAGTCAATGATGCTGTCATTGCGCGGATCAAAAAACAGTGCGTTTATTGTGAAATCCCGGCGGGCAGCATCTTCCACCGGAGAACCGAACTGATTGTCCCGGTGCAGCATCAGTTCCTGATCCTTTGCTTTTGACTGATTCAGCCGGTGGGAAGGAAGCCCCCGGAACGTAGAGACCTCAATAACTTTCCCTCCCCGGAAAAGAATGTGCATGATTTTAAACCGCTTACCGATAGGCCTGCTGTTGGAAAAAACTTTGCGGATCTGGGAAGGTGTGGCATTGGTGACTACATCGAAATCCTTGGGCCTTTTGCCAAGGATCATATCCCTTACACAGCCACCCACAAGAAAAGAGCGGTGTCCATGACGGTTCAGCCGGTTCACTACTTTAAGGGCATCTTCATCCATCTGCTCCCTTCGGAGATTATGGGCGTCCCTGTAGATGCGTTTTCCCTCGGGAAAGGGTACAATGTCCTCCACTGTTCGGGGACCGGATTTAATAAAGCTGATTATTTTACGAAACATTACCTGTTATGTATGTGATTTTTCCAGCTTATAAAAATCAAGTTAAAAACAGTTTTTCCCGGCGGTAATTTGCATTTTATTCCTGGTAAAACGGTCTGAATTCCTTTTTTTTTGATTTTTTTATGTTTTGATTGCCTTTTTCAGCTGCTGCGGCATTTGTAACCAGTGACTTTCACTGAACGTTACAGAATCATTACTGACAGGATCAGAAAAAAGCTCCGACAGAAAAGACAGAAAGCCTGGAGCGGAATCACCATATTAATAGTCCGTGATGATCATGCCGATCTCCCCACCGGCATCCGTATAAATTATTATATCCTTTTTTTTGCTTTGATTACGATAACAGCCCTGGCTACGGCCGGGATTGCTTTCAGAATCCGTTCGGAGATTACCACCCTGCCTGAAGGGGAGCGTCTCAGCAGTCGAAGAATCCTTTTTCAGAATATCCGCAGTGCCAGTACCGAAAAAGAAACACTGATGCACCGGTCTGAAGATCAGATACTGAATTTTCAGAGAGTTTTCGATGCGTCTGAGCCGGTGCGATTCCGGACCAGTAAAGCATTCTTTGATTCATTAATGGGTAATGAATCTGTGGCTGTCGATACAGTTTCCCAGGATCTGGAAAAGCTCAGGTATCTGCGCCGAAATGCGGAAGGTCTCCTCGATTTTCACAGTATGGCCTCATTGAATCGGGTATGGAACAGGCTGTTTATTTATCATGTAACCCCACGAGGCAGGCCTCTCCCGCCTGGAATCGGGGTAATCACATCCGGTTACGGTAACCGTCAGAATCCGTTTGACAGCAGGGATACCGGATCATTTCACAGCGGGCTGGACCTGGCTGCTGCTCCGGGTGCCCCGATTATAGCGACTGCCGCCGGGCAGGTGATTTTTGCCAATACTCTTGGAAATTCCGGTTACGGACTCTATGTAAAAATACATCACGGATTAGGTTACGTAACGCTTTACTCTCACAATTCAAAGAATATTGTAAGCGGCGGTGATTTTGTTTCCAAAGGCCAGGTAATCAGCCTGATGGGTAAAACGGGGTCTGCTACCGGAAACCATGTACACTATGAAGTGCTCCTTGGGCATATGAATCATTATGATCCAATGGAATATATTGCTATAAAATGAAGTTTTTTTTCGTCCCTTATACTAAGAATCTGGTGCAGGAAACCGAAAGTTCCTGATTATATTAGTCAAATTACTAATTTCCTTTTATTTGCCAGATATAATTTGGTGGCCACCGGATCAGTAATTTTACTTATTGGTATTAGGTATAAGTACGATGAAATTCTCCGTAAAAACACTGAAAATCCTCACAAAGATAATATCAGTTCTGTTGCTGACGGTGCTGATTTCATGTGCTGATACATATCCTACTCTTAACAATGCAGCTTTACTTTCGCTGCTTGGCGAAAGCACGGAATCCTCCGATCCCGCCGCTCAGTCAGGTAGTCTTTATGTATACAGTCCGAATCTTCTGGCCACTACTGAAGACGGGGGGACTGCCGAAGCTCAGATCTACCTTAAGCAGGCCCCGGCCTCCGATGTTACCATCAGCTTCGTTTCATCAAATACTGCGGAAGGTACTGTAATCACACAGACTCTTACCTTCACCTCACAGAACTACAGCACACCTCAGACTCTGCAGATCCAGGGAGTCGATGACGCTTTATCCGACGGCAGTGTTTTCTATACCATTGATGCCTCGGTCTCCACTGCGGATCCTGATTACAGTGCTGAGGCTTCCTTTTCCATTGATGCTGTTAATTACGATAATGAAACATCAACCCCCGGAATTCTGGTTACCCCAACATCCGGAATTTACACTACAGAAGGCGGTGGCAGTGGTGTCTTTTCTGTAGTCCTGCTTACAGCACCTTCTGCGGATGTTACCCTGACCCTTTCCTCCTCTGATTCAAACGAAGCCGCAGTTTCCACCGGTTCTCTGACATTTACCAGTGCCAACTGGAGCACCCCCCAGAATGTAAATGTAACCGGGGTGAATGATTTTTTCGCAGATGGGAATAAAAATTTCACCGTCAGCTTTGATCCGGCGGTTTCTGCTGATACTTCCTACAGCGGAATCACCGCCTCTTCCGTAACAGGCACCAATTACGATAACGACACCGCAGGCATAATACTGAACGGTCCTGTTTCCACTACTGTATCTGAAACCGGTACAACTTCGACATTTACCATTCGGCTTACATCAGCCCCCCAGGGAAGTGCCACTGTAAGCATTCCTTTAACAAGCACTGATTCATCCCAGGTTCTGGTCTCCCCTGCCAGCCTCACATTTACCGATGCTGACTGGAGCACTCCGCAGACTGTTACGGTCAGTGCAGTGGACGATACACTGACAGACGGAACAGCTACCGTAACTGTAACTATCGGTTCTTCCACTTCGACCGATACAGACTACAACGGTCTGGCTCCCTCACCCTCTTCCTATTCATATACTGTCCTCGACAATGAAGCAGGATTAACCACTCCAGGGATTCTGGTATCTCCGGTCTCCGGTCTGATTACCACGGAAGCGGGAGGCACAGCAGTATTCTCAGTGGTTCTGAAAACCAAACCCACTGCCTCTGTCAGTATCCCCGTGGCATCATCAAACACCGCAGAAGGATCACTCAGTGCGGGCACTCTGGTGTTTACAACCACAGACTGGGACCAGCCTCAGAATGTTACAGTAACAGGAGTCAATGACACTGCTGCTGACGGAAATAAAACCTATACTGTCAACCTGGGACCAGCCGTTTCAACCGATTCGAATTATAATGCTGTCACCGCGGCCTCTGTGGGGCTGACGAATTACGATGACGAAACTCCAGGCATTATTGTAAGCAGTCCCTCGCAGACTTTCGTTACAGAAGGCGGGGGAACAGCTACTTTTACGGTGAGACTCCAGTCTCAGCCTGCCGCCGATGTCACTATAGCACTCATCAGTGACGATACTTCCGAAGGAACAGTAAACCCGGCTTCGCTTACTTTCACAAGCACTGACTGGATGACCGCACAGACCGTTACCGTCACCGGAGCGGACGACCTTATTTCTGACGGACATATTACCTTTACTCTGACCATTGATCCTGCTGTCTCTGCTGATTCGGATTATAACGGACTGAATCCGGCTGACTTTACATTCATAACAATAGATAACGACCTGACTAAATCTGTTGTTGCTGTGAATGCCAGTTCACTGGTAACTTCCGAAGCAGGCGGGTCAGCCTCCTTTCAGCTGGTACTGAATACGGCTCCGTCTGCCACTGTTACAGTCGGCCCTGTCCAAAGTAACGATACAACGGAAGGAATTGCAGCCGGAGAGCCACTGTATCTCACTTTTACTACTGCTAACTGGAGTATTCCGCAGACTGTTTTTGTAACCGGACAGTATGATTCCGATACTTCAGACACTTCCTATTCAGTCGGCCTTGGCACTGCCTCCAGTACCGATCCCGAATGGAACGGAGTTGTCAGTCCTGATGTAAATCTTACAAACCAGGATGTTCTCCTGGAAATAACCAAGACAATCGGTTCTGCGTATCTGGATGAAAACGGTTCCTGTGCATGGGTGAGTTTTGTACTCACTGTTCCGCCAACCGCTGATGTGGTCCTCGGGCCAATGGAAAGTCTCGATACTACAGAAGCATCCATAGGTGGGCAGCCTCTTTACCTCACCTTCACTTCATTCAACTGGTCATGGCCTCAGTTTGTATATATATGCGGAGTGGCGGATTCAGATACAGCAGATCAGTTATTCACTACAGACTTCGGAACTTCGTCAAGTGCTGATACAAATTATGATGCAATCAGCCTTGGGACCACAGATTTAACAAATATAAACACATGGCCGCCTGCCCCGGCTGATCTAATTGGCACTCTTACCGTCGATGGCGGGTATTCAGGATTCAGTGTGGCTTCCACTAAATATGTAACCTTTGATGTAAATGCCGGCACTGTTTACAGAGTAAACTGGGATGATGCCGGACAGGGGTCCGGAAGCTACACCGCCAATATACTCGGAAAACTTTATTATTCAGACCGTTCTGTAATCATGAATTATACGGACCATGGTTATCTGTCCGGATATATATTCACAGCAACACAGACCGGAACGGTGTATCTGGAACTTTATCCGGCTTATGCAACCGGTACAGTCGGAGCTTCTGTTTCCACAGTCACACCGCCTTCCTCACTCCTTGGTAACTTTGAGGGAGTCTGGGACAGTTTTACTTACAGCGGACTCTGGCATATATCCAGTGTCAGATCCACGACCGGCACCTACTCAGCCAGATTTGCCAATGACGGAACCGGATCCGATCCGCTGGCCACCTTTTCAACCGGTGCCACAGTTACCGGAGATCTGATTTCGCCTTCATTTACAGCCGGCACTTTAATTTCATTTGATTATTATCTCGATGGAGAATGCAGTGCCGGGTTGGTTTGCTTTTATGATAAATTAACCATTCATATTTCTAATGATGGAGGAGTCTCCTGGATTCAGATAGCCGATCTGACAGATACAGAAGGACTGGGTATGCGGGAAAGAATCCTGGATATAAGTGGTTATACAGGTCAAAGTGTTAAACTAAGGTTTTATTTTAATTCTGTAGACAGTGCGGCGAACTTTTACGAAGGCGCTTATATAGACAACATCCGCTATTAAAACAGCGTTAAATAAGCACATTGTTCACTTTTAATTAGTTTTTGAACTAAATTTTTTTGCTGGATTTATTTTTTTTATTTGTAATGAATCCTGTTTTTACTTTACATTAATTATACAGGGATTACTATGCTTTCGTTTTTTACAAAAATTCTTACTTTCGTTCTGTCAGCAATGGTGCTGATGACGGGAATCTCATGTGCTGATTCATATCCGACTCTGAACAATGCAGCATTGCTTGCGCTGATAGGTGAAGGCACAGAATCCTCAGATCCATCAGCCCAGTCGGGCAGCCTTTTTATATACAGTCCGAATCTTCTGGTCACCACAGAATCAGGCGGTACCGCAGAAGCACAGATTTATCTTCGTCAGGCACCTTCGTCCGATGTAACCATCAGCTTCACATCCTCAAATGCAGCAGAAGGAACAGTTCTGACCTCTTCGCTTACCTTCACCTCACTGGATTACAGTATCCCCCAGACGCTGCAGATCCTTGGTGTGGATGATGCTCTCCCCGATGGAAATGTATCCTACAGAATTGACGCAGCTGTTACCACTTCAGATCCTGTTTTCAGCGCAGAGGCATCCTTTTCTATAGCAGCCATTAATTACGATAACGAAACATCATCCCCCGGAATTCTGGTAACTCCCACTTCGGGACTTTATACTACAGAAGGTGGTGGAAGTGCTGTTTTTTCAGTAGTCCTGCTTACAGCACCTTCTGCGGATGTTACCCTGAACCTTGCCTCTTCTGATACAAACGAAGCTGTAATTTCTACCGGTACTCTGACTTTCACCAGTGCCAACTGGAGTACTCCCCAGGATGTAACCGTAACCGGTGTGAATGATGTCTTTGCCGATGGAGATAAAAATTTTACGATCAGTTTTGATCCAGCGGTATCTGCCGACGCTTCCTACAACGGAATCACTGCTTCTTCTGTAACGGGTACAAATTACGATAACGACTCAGCAGGCATATTAGTGAACGGACCGGATTCCACCACTGTGTCAGAGTCCGGAACCACATCGACTTTTACAATTCGTCTCTCGTCTGCACCCACAGGAGGTGCCACGGTTACCATTCCTTTATCCAGCGGTGATACATCCCAGGCGACTGTTTCTCCGTCCAGTCTTTCATTTACAGATTCGGACTGGAGCACTCCCCAGACAGTAACGATAAGTGCTGTGGATGACCTGCTTCCGGATGGTACAGCTACAGTAACGATTACAATCGGTTCTTCTGTTTCAGATGACACAGATTTCAGCGGACTGGTTCCATCACCTTCATCTTATACATATACAGTGCTCGATAACGAAGCTGCTTCTGTTACTCCGGGGTTTCTGGTAACCCCGGATACTGGTCTGATTACCACTGAGGCGGGAGGAACCGCAGTGTTTTCAGTGGTTCTGCAAAGTCAGCCAACAGCCAATGTAACTCTGCCGGTGGCAAGTTCCAATACGGCGGAAGGAACAATCAGCACAGGAAGCATTGTATTCACAAGTACTGACTGGGATGTTCCGCAGAGCATCACTATTACAGGTGTGGATGATGCTGCCGCCGATGGCAATATTTCTTATAGCATTAACCTCGGGCCTTCCTCCTCGACGGACAGTAATTATAATAATCTGACACCTCCGGCTGTGGGGGTGACGAATACTGATAATGAAACTCCGGGTATTACAGTAAGCAGCCCTTCTCAGACTTTCATTACAGAAGGAGGATCCACGGCAACCTTTTCTGTGAGCCTCCAGTCTCAACCCGCTGCCAATGTCACCATACCGCTTTCCAGCAGCGATACCACAGAAGGCACAGTCAGCCCGGCTTCGCTTACATTTACCAGTGCGAACTGGATGACTGCTCAGACGGTGACTGTTACCGGTGTTGATGATGCGCTCACGGACGGACATGTTAGCTTTACGGTAACCATTGGAGCAGCATCCTCAGCGGATGGCCAGTATAACGGAATCAATCCTGCAGACCTTAGCTTTACAAACCTTGACAATGAACCATCCGGCCCTCCGGGAATTCTTGTTACTCCCACAACCGGTCTGATAACCACCGAGAGCGGAGGCAGCGCAGTATTTTCAGTGGTTCTTTTAAACAAACCTAACGATTCCGTAACCATTCCGGTTGCCAGTTCCAATACTGCAGAAGGAACTGTTTCGGCGGCCAGTCTCACATTTACTCCGTTAAACTGGAATACTCCGCAGAACATCACGGTCACCGGTGTGAATGATGATTTTGCTGACGGAAATGCTGCTTACAGCATTCAGCTGGGAATGACGGCCTCCACGGACGCGTCCTATAACGGACTTACTCCTTCATCGGTGAATGTTACGAATTATGACAATGACACTGCCGGTATCATTGTAAGCTCTCCTTCTTCCGGTGTTACCTCCGAAAGTGCAACATCGGTATCTTTTGAAGTGCGGCTTCAGTCTAAACCAAAAAACGGTGCCACAATTTCGATTCCAGTTTCGGTTTCAGATGCATCCGAAGCAACGATCACAGCACCTTTTTCGGCTGATTCAGGAAACCTTACTTTTAATGATACCAACTGGTCGGTGGCTCAGGTGGTTACCGTGACAGGAGTGGATGACGGACTCACGGACGGCCAAATAAGTTACACCATAGTCATTGGTGCTTCCGTATCCGATACCGATCCGGATTACTCCGGAATCAATCCTGCAGATATTTCCCTGATCAATCTGGATAACGAAACAGGTGGCAGCTCCCCTGGTTTTTATATTGCTCCCGCCTCAGGCCTTGTTACCACTGAAAGCGGCGGTACAGCAGTGTTTTCGGTGGTCCTTCTGGCGGCCCCAACCGCTGATGTTACCCTTCCTGCAGCAAGCAGCAATACGGCGGAAGGAACCGTTTCTGCCGCAAGTTTAACTTTTACAGCAGGCAACTGGAATATTCCGCAGAATGTGACGATTACCGGAGCAGATGATTCTGTATCGGACGGGAACCAGGCGTATACCATTGATTTCGGTCCTTCATCCTCCACAGATGGTAATTATAACAATCTTAGTCCGGCATCCGTAAGCGTCACCAATTACGATAACGACACGCCGGGTGTTACAGTGAGCCCCGCAACAAACGATTATCTTACCGAGAACGGAACCGTCACTGCCACCTTTACCGTGGCCCTGACTTCGCAGCCAGCCTCGGATGTGGATATTAGCTTTAGTATTGATTTGCCTGCCAGAGCCCAGTTCACAGCTCCCGTGGCTGGTTCCTCGTTTACTATGACCTTCACCACCGGGAACTGGAATACACCACAGCCGGTAACAGTTATCGGAGTGGATAACCTGAATGCCACGGGGAATCTTCCGGTCGTGATTCAGACGGGTAATACCGTCGGTGCTGGCGACTACAATAATATGGCCGTGCCGGATGTGAACCTCACTCTGATCGACGATGAAACAGCCGGCATTTCAATTCTGCCTAATTCGGCATCTGCTATAACAGTTCAGGAAGGTTTACCCGGAGCTGCGGTTTATGTGGTTCTGAACAGCAAACCTCTCGGTAATGTGACGATACCGGTTTCCCTTGGGGGAGCCGTACCCGGAGCAGGAAGTCTCAGTACAGCAAGTCTTACATTCACAGATCTTAACTGGAATATATCTCAGGTTGTTACGGTTACTGCAGTAAACGATACACTCAGAAACGGCAGCCGGAATTTCAGTGTAATTTTCGGGGATGTTACCAGTGCCGACAGTATTTACGACGCATTCACAACTTTTACCAGAAACTTCATAGCACTGGATAATGATAAATATATTTATGTAACCACCAGTCCCATTTCCGGTAATATGAGCCAGGGTACCGGGGCCACAAGTATTGCAAAAGCAGATCATATCTGCAACAATGCCACTTATGGTTATCCTGGATCCGGAACCTATAAAGCACTGTTAGGTCATACCACACTGCGGGCAGCCTACCCAACCAGAATTGACTGGCCCCTGTATTCAAATGCTTCGTATCTAAGGCTTTCCGACAGTGTCGTTTCATTTACGACTAACAATAATGCCGTATTTGATTTCGGACCCACCTTTACGGAAAACTCTATAAATGCAGTCATTTCCACAACAGATAGATATATATGGACCGGATTCTGGTATGACTGGATGGTTTCCGCCAATAACTGTGTCAACTGGACCTCAAATGCTGGAGGCCAGAGCGCAGAACAAGGCAGAACAATATATCTTGACTACGGATTAGTAAAAGCATTATCATATGCCTGCAATGATGCAGCTGCTTACATGGTATGCGTGGAGCAGTAAAAAAAGACTTGACCAGATCAGTATTCCTTCCTTCCTTATAACAAAGGCACAAACAATGCCTTTGGGAAGGGCGGAATGCAGTCTGGTATTACAGAATATCTGAAAAAAGGATTCACTTTAACGACCGGGTTTCTGTCAGTATTCAGTCTGGTATCCTGTGTGGACTCCTATCCGGTTTTCAGCAACGCAGCAGGAATACTGCTTCTCACAAAATCAATTTCGCCAGGAGACTCTGCCTCTAGGCCAGCCGCCGGGTTTGATATCAGCCCGGCAGAAGTAATCACTTCTGAATCCGGTACAACGGCGATTATTACAATTAAAATTACCTCTCCGCCTGCGTCTGATGTAACGATTGATTTTATATCCGAAAACACTTCAGAAGGTACAATAACTTCCGGAAGCTCCCTTACTTTCAATCGTCTGAATTACAGCAATGGTCAGAATGTTGCTGTTCAGGGGACTGATGATCTGATTGCAGACGGAACGCAGACTTATTCCATAACCGGCATGATTACAACAGCAGATCCTGAATACAGCTTATTAGGAAATATATCCCTTTCTGCTCTGAACATGGACGATGAATCTCCTGGAATAATCATGGTTTCCCCGGAAAATCCCCTTCAGCTGCAGGCAGAAGGAGCAGTGAAAAAGCTTTACATAGCAGCGAGTGCGGAACCTTCCGCTGATGTCACTGTAAATATTTCCAGCAGCGACACCGTAAACGGAGGAACTGTTTCGCCTTCGAGCGTTACATTCACATCTGCAGACTGGTCTGCCAAAGAAATTACGGTTACTCCGGTCAGCCTTCCGGGAGCCTACAGCAATCCGTTTACCATTAATTTTTCCAATACAAGCTCCACAGCTGCAAACTGGAACAATCTGGATGTAGCCGATGCAAATGCCATTACAACGGGATTTGAGCTGCAGACATGCTCAGTCGCTTCAGCGTCAGTCCCTTACAGCAGTATTTCCGGAACCGGAACTGCCATTAGTTTTACAGGCACAGCTGACGATGGCTATCAGATCATTCCGATTGGTTTTAATTTTACTTATCTGGGAAATACCTTCACTCAGGCCGGGGTAGACACGAACGGCTATATTACATTTGATCCGGCCTATTCTGTGTCAGGCTATTACAACGAGTTTCTGTTTGCGGCAGCGGCCCCTGCATCGTACGTCTGGTCCGCCGTACTTGCTCCCTGGTGGGATGATCTTACCACAGCCAGCAGTACGGTTTTCTTTCAGACCGATGGCACTTCCCCGAATCGCGTTTTTACTGTGGAATGGGCAGGTATCGAGCGTTTAACGAGCCTGGATACATTTAATTTTCAGGTGAAACTGTATGAGCCTGGGTTGATTATAGAATTCCATTACGGACCCTCATCTATCGGATCGGACGGCACCAATGCTTCAGCCGGCATTTCTGATTTTATTGGTGGAACAGATTACAGATTCCTTGAAATTGACGGAAACCGCTTACTCCCTGGAAACGAGTTAAGGTCTTTTGCAGATTTCCCACCCGATGGGACGGTTTACAAATTCAGCTGTACTATGTAACTCCCATCATAAAGGCCGTGTCAGGCAGAAATGAAAACACCGGATTTACTATGGCCATTCCTATCTGCAGATCACGGATGGCACTCGATACAAATGCACTTCCATGGCTGTACCAGCGTGCATTATGGTTTTTTCCATACAGAAAATCCGAATACGCATTCCCGGCACGCTCCAGTACCCCGGAACCCCACTCCAGGCCGCCGGCTATGTTCAAATGCATTTCTGAGGGAAAGTGAAAATTCCGTATACTTTGCACTGGTCAATTAACTAAGACCAGGATTCTGGATGAAGAATTACCTTTCTCATTGAGTTTCCTTTTTTTAATTCTCTTATAGCCTCATTCACAGGAATCCCTTTCACTTTACCACTAAGAAGTTTTTCATGGCGGCACTGGACTTCACTCAACAGTAATCTCTCCATTCATTATATTTTATTGAATTAATATTTTAATTTTCAACAACATGCGATCCTCCTGCTGCACATCAGGTTTAATGAGAACAGAAAGCAATGTTCGATCCAAAGCTATAAGCTGACAATACTCTTTTTTATCATTCTCATTCATGTCGATATGGCATGAGTCAATGAAATAAATAATTAGTAATATTCTTATAATCTTCAAGGAACCCATAATTGCCCTTCTCCCAGCAGGAAAGATATCAATTTATTATCAGGATCACTGGTGGAGAGACCTTGTAAGTAAATACCATTAATATACATTGCGATGATCCTTTTTTCAGAGGAAATGATTTTATGATCCTCCATTTGCTTTATGTAATTATTCATAACCATCGGGGTGCTCCTCACATCCTTTTATATAATTGTATAAGCTAAGTAAAAATGCCAGTTCGATTTCACTTCTTTCGTCTGGTGAAAGTGGAACAAATGGATCATTTGAGAGATGTTTTAAATTTACCAACATAGCGCCTAAGGCTATTTCTTTACAGGACCTTATCTTATGGTAGGTGGTTGTGGTGCAACCAAAGCTAATAAACAGGATGGTCATAAGTATATATTTGTACATAATCACGTCTCCTTAAAACATTGCACGCATAAAAGGAAATTGTTGATAATAAAAAGCATACAATAAAGGATCCCTATTCTTACGTTCTGCCTCTGATAATATGTATCCATAATATACCGGGTTTTGATAACTACTTGTCCCCGCCATCAGATCCGCATTGTTTTCCGCCCATGCTGCACCTCCAAACGGACTGCTCCATGTATGTCCCATATAACTCCACCCTCCCATTTTATTATACTGATCTATATGCGCCATCTCGTGCTTGAT
>CAZQKZ010000016.1:0-6743 GCA_964594095.1 uncultured Leptospiraceae bacterium
TTCCGGTATATCCAGCCGGCTGACTTCAGGCAGATGTATAAAAAGAGGTTCCATTCACCCAGAATTTTCAGCACAGGATCTGTTTTACAAATAAAAAATTATGAATCAGGGGGCGTTGCCCGGGAGCTCAGAAAAAACGGATTTGAAACAGCGATGGTCCGGTGCACTGCAGGCGGAGTCCGCGAACGTGACATAGACCCGTCCAAAACAAAAGACACTGTTTCCTGTAATCCAGCAGGTCAGGCCTTTACACTGGAACAGAAAGACGCAGAATTTATAATTGAAGCGGGCCTCTGCATGGGACATGATGTAATTTTCCACCAGACACTGAAACTTCCTTTCAAATGGCTGAATTCTGAAAACCTCAAAGAAACCGTTCCACAGGAGCTTTCAGGACTTTAGAAAGTTTCTTTGCCATTTCTTTCGAGATACCTCGCCGTCCGTGTTCCATGTCGGAAACATTAGCCGGAGTCACTCCTATTTTCTTAGCAAGAGATGCCTGACTGAAACCTCTGTTTAACCGGTATCCTTTTAATGCGCTTCCAGGGGTCCTCTTTCCCTGCATTTCTTTATACCAGTCGGTTATTGTGATATCTACCAGATCGTCATCATCATTGATTTCAAGATTCTCTCCGAATTCTTTTTTAAGAGCTGAGAGAACTTTTACCGGGATCTGACCTTTCGCGCTGATTTCAATATGGGGCATTTTCACGAGAGCCTGCATAATATAACTCTATTTCGATTGAACCGTTTTTATTTGTCCAGCAAGCCACCCACTTATGAGAAAGGTGGCAGTGATATTAGTTTTTCCCAAGCTTTCTGTAATTCGACCATTAAGGCTGAATAGGCCCTGATTCTTTCAAATCATTCACAAGCAGATTAAAAATATTCTGTTCATTCTGAGGCATTTTTTTAATGCTTTTCAGAACCGATTTTTTGATCGATACACTGAATATATACAACTATACACAATTTCTGGGTATAGCGTCAATCGTTTTTTCCGATAGATAACTTTTCTTTAAGCGGCTGCCATAGGAAAGGCTTTTTCTGGTAAATAGGGCTTGCAGATGTCGCAAGGTTGTGGTATAGTGAAGGTATGAGAACGATTATTTTCCTTATAACTTTGGTCGGATTGTGTGCTTTTGTCGGTTTGCTGATAATATTTCTATCAGTAATAGCCTACTTTATTGGAATACAGGGGTGATTTTATGGTTCAGGAAGCGTTTGCTTTAGGAGTAGTTTTAAGTCTATGAGTGGACAATGAAAGAAGGTCATCGGCTCTCTTTTGGTTTTTTAGGAGGATTATGCACTTGAGTGCCTATATTAGGGATTTTTTGTGCATATAGAATTTTAAAGGAATCTGATTCATTTTTACTTAGTTTCCTTATGGTGACGATGTTGGCTTATCAGGTGATATGGCTGATGATTGCCAGTGTAATTGTTTTTTCTTTAATTCTAAAGGAGGATTACCATGGATACTTATCAGTTAGGCGTGGTTCTTTCTCTGAAAGATTATCTTTCTGGTCAAGTGTCTAAGGTAACATCCGTTGTAGATCAATTTAAAAAAGATCCTGATAAAAGAATTGGTTACGCTCCTGCTCATTTCGCATCTCCGTAATATAGCTCCTTCGCAAGGTCGCGCACCGCGCCCTCGGGAAGTTTTTCCAGCGGATACTCACCGGCTACAATAGAGACTCCGTGGTAATACCAGGAATCCTCTTCAGTCAGCCATCTGGGATCTTTAAAAAACCTTGCGAGCCTGGGCATCGCTCGGACTGCCAGAAGATTCAGATCTTCATGATCCGGGTTATTCTCAAGCCAGCCGACTCTATCCCAAATTACTTCTGTTCTTTCATCTTCTCCATCAATCAGTAATTGAAGGGTTGCCTGTATCGATTGAATATCACTCATCTTATTCTCCTGTATTTATCATTGCAGATTCCGCT
The DNA here is from genome assembly GCA_964594095.1 of uncultured Leptospiraceae bacterium. Taxonomy (GTDB): domain Bacteria; phylum Spirochaetota; class Leptospiria; order Leptospirales; family Leptonemataceae; genus CAZQKZ01. The sequence continues at coordinate 1,947 of CAZQKZ010000016.1, forward strand.
CAGACAATTTTGATTTTCTCTTTGCTCCTTCAAGAATTTTAAGAAAAAGGAGAATATCATCAACTGCGAAATGTACAGAAGGAGACCCATCGGGAAAAATCTGAATGATGTTCCCTGATGCCTTTGCATTGATAATTGCATCGAGAGTGAAAGAAAAAGCTGTTTTATCACCTGCAAAAATCATTCTCCGTGAAGTGATCACCAGAATTCCTTCATCAATCAAAACGCCTTCTATGAGCGGTTTATTCAGAAGTAACTTCAGCAGGAGTGAGTTTCCTGTATAATGAAAAGTATTCTGAATTTCCCAGGTAACACCGTTTTTCCGTACTGACTCTCCCCTTATATTAAGTGCCTGAGCTTCATAATATGCCTTTTCTCCGGGATCCAGCATCAGATTGATTTTTATAACTTCAAGTTTACCCCATCCAAGAGAATTATAATAATCCACAAGCTTCTGTCTGGATTCTTCCGATTCATCATTGGAATACGGAGGTCGTGGCCTGGTTCCGGTCTTTATGTTCAGTGCAGGCGGTTTTGACTGAGGAACCGAAGCCGGAATTTCTTTTTCCTCCGGCTTTTCTGCCTGAAATCGTTTCAGTTTATGAGACCTGCGATAACCAGCTTTAAGTGGATCAGAAACGGCAAAAGGAAGGGTATCCAGATACTCGATATACCGTATGTAACGGGGACGGGCTGCATCACTCAGACCAGACAAACGAGACGTTTTTCTGCTGATCCTGTTGGCAACATTTACAAGTATTAACATTGATCCAATCCACAGCATCCAATGATAAAATTTTCCGACTAATAAAACAGGAAGAATAAAAACCAGAAAAATGAGTCCTGTTGTAACATAGAGAAACCCCGCCAATAAAACAAGAGCTTTGAGATTCCTTTGAAATCTGCTGTATCTTCTTTGGATAGGGCTGTCTTTTATTTTCTTAAGATCCATCTACGGCACCTCATCTGATTTTATAATACAGCATGGGTGTGACAAACAAATAATCGATTGTCCTGGCAAATGCTGTCACACGCCTGTGCTATTATACGAGTATGAAATCTGATTACACTGTGGAACTGCATAATCCCTGGAAGAAAAAAGAACTTCGGATGTATGAGACGCTATTCCGGGAACATCTGGAAGACTGTGGTCATAAAGCCCAGCTTCTCCGCATGGATTATACAGAAAGCTCAATAACATTGCTCCTGAAATTCAGACGATTAGAGGCAGTCTGGAAAATTAAACCGTTCGGAATAATGAATTTCAGTATAAAAAGCGACACCGCACCGGTCATTCTTATGATTCAATTTGAAAACATTAAAAATCCGAATTTTGAAAGCTGGTACCTTAATACAGATGCGGATAAAGAAAGTTTTTCAGGGGTCCCGAAAGAGTATCTGAAGCTGGGTGAAGAAAGCTACCTTTTTGCCAGAAATTTCACATTCATCCTGGAGAGTTTAAGCCTTAGGGAAGATCAGCAGCTCCGGTTACCCTTTGCAGAATCGATGAAGCTGTATCCGGACTGTGATTCCGATAATTCTGATCTTTTACAGGAACTTCCTTACCATATAATGGATAAAATCAGGGGCAATCCGAAAGAGCTTTTTTACCGACACACTGAATTAAGTGATTTTCAGGGATACCAGAATAAAATGTTATTTTCTGAAGAAAGCTGCATTATCTCAGAAATCGAAGTTTACGGGAATCTGTGGCAGGTAACCAGTTCCGATGTTCTTAGCTATGAAAGCTACAGAATCAGGTATATTCAGGGGGATACACGGATCGGATGGGCATCAATGTATGGCTATTCATGCAAAGACTGCAAGCTTCAAAACGGCGATGATTTAATAATGACTGCTAATGAAATCATTTTCGCAGGTAAATACACTTATAAGCACATCAAAGAATTATATCCTTACAGAGAGCTTAACAAGGAAGAATATCTGCCGTTTCAGTTTGGCAAAGTCCTTCCTGAATCCGGTATCCGCAATCCTAACAGGGATCCGGAAGGTTCCTGTAAAGGAAGACATGAGGAAAAAAGAGCTGATTTTATAGAAGCTCTCCAGAATCACGACCGTTTAGATTATGAGTATTTCTGGCATGATGATATTTATTATTTAAACAATCACAGACATTCCGCAGAGCTCGATCTGCTTTATATACGAGCATTGCCATATTATGCGCTCTACTGTTACAGAGATGATCTGCCGGAAGGAGATGAAGATCAGGATGCAAGCTGGCACAATTATGCTTACATGATCATTCAGAATGAATTTCCGCCGGATCTGCTGCCGGAAGGAATGATCCGCGATACCGTAATGAACCTGTATTATAAATATCCGAACCGGCTGCCTGATTATCCTGAGCAATTCAGGATGCGTTTTCGGGAAAGATAATCTGCATTCATTCTGATCTACCTGCTGATAAAATTCGAACCTGTCTGGTCGCGAATATTATCGATTCTGTTAAATATATTACTTATAGTTACTGTAATCGGAATGCTGTTAATTTTTATATTTGCTGTCTTTTACATACTATGGTCAATAGTGCATCTCCTGATTTTTGGAAGTCCCGGGTCCTGACGGAAACAGAAAAAAACCTCAAAGAAACCGTTCTACAGGAGCTTTCAGGACTTTAGAAAGTTTCTTTGCCATTTCTTTTGAGATGCCTCGCTTACCTCGTTCCATTTCGGAGATGTGAGTTGGAAGAACGCCAAGCTCAGGGGCCAGCTGAGCCTGGGTCATGCTGCGATTATTGCGATACACTTTTATTGCATCCCATGGCTTTGCATCGGCCTCCATTTTTTCCCAAAGTTTTGTTTCTCTTATATTTACACAAGGGTCCTCATCCTCTATCTGGAAACTTTCTCCGAATTCCTTCTTCAGAATTTTCAGAACGTTCTTTGGAATTTCTCCTTTTAATATAATTTCAGTATGGGGCGTTTTCACGAGAGCCTGCATAGTATACCTCTATTTCAATAGTTCCGTTTTTGTTCGTCCAGCAGGCGACCCACTTGTAAGACAAATGGCAGTGAAACCTGTCTTCTCCAAGTTTGCTGTAATTTTTCCAGCCGACCTGCTTTGGACCGGATGATTCAAGATCCTTTACCAGCTGTCTGAATCGCTTCAATTCTGCAGTTGGCATTTTGAAGCATTCTTTTCTGCGGACTTCTTTATGGTCACACGGAACATATTGCATATAACCTATATCTGGTTATAAAGTCAATTCCTTTTCATGGGCCGGATGGCCGATCTGGAATTCCATTCCGAACGGGACGTGAACATTACAGCGGCTGCCATCGGAAAGGCTTTTTCCGGTAAACAGGGCTTGCGCATGTCGCAGTTCTGTGGTATAGTGAAGGCATAGAAAACTTACAGAAGACATACAGTAAAGACAGACAGGTCTATATTGATATGGTTAAAGAGATGGATATTTCGGAAGCTGACAAACAAAAGCGCATTGCCAGACTGGTAAAAATGTGGGCCGATGAAGACGATGGTGCTGATACCATAGGACCTCTTTTTCTGCCGATTATTGGAACAATTTTACTGATTGTATCAATCCCGAAGCTTTCTGATCCTTCTCGTATCATGATGTTTCTGCTGGGTTGCGGTTTTCAGTTTATTTACTGGTTCTTTTTTTTCCTGTTCATAGCTGCATTTTATTTTAGATAGTTTATGGAATCATTGTATAAGTTCGATTGATCCCCACGCATGTGGGGAATACTGTTACCTGCATTCACAGACTTAATCGGCGGACGGTTCATCCCCACGCATGTGGGGAATACCCGGCAGAAACAATATGCGCGAGGCCTACCTGCGGTTCATCCCCACGCATGTGGGGAATACATTGTCGGAACAGCACAGGCAGGGCTGACAGACGGTTCATCCCCACGCATGTGGGGAATACTTGCTGTAATATGAGAGTTATGTTCATCGTATCGGTTCATCCCCACGCATGTGGGGAATACATAATATCTTACGGTGGTTATATAAGTGCCATCGGTTCATCCCCACGCATGTGGGGATTACGTAAGCTAAGCACTCAAGCCCTCTTACTGTCTCGGTTCATCCCCACGCATGTGGGGAATACCTTTGAGTACAGCTCTTTTCGGATCTTGTAGCCGGTTCATCCCCACGCATGTGGGGAATACTTATACAATCACAGAAACAGGTAACCAATCGGCGGTTCATCCCCACGCATGTGGGGAATACGGAGCCCGCTGTGTAAACCAGGACCCACAATTCGGTTCATCCCCACGCATGTGGGGAATACCAAATGAGTCTGGGTCCGGGTTGGTGGAGGCTCGGTTCATCCCCACGCATGTGGGGAATACGATACCGAGGTGTACCTGTAAGATTCACGGTGACGGTTCATCCCCACGCATGTGGGGAATACGCAGGCTGAATCTTAATTGTAATGCTTTCATCGGTTCATCCCCACGCATGTGGGGAATACCTTAAACAGAAAGAGGTTTCTGCCTCCAATGGCGGTTCATCCCCACGCATGTGGGGAATACGAAATATGATGATACGGCAGCAGAGAGAGGTCGGTTCATCCCCACGCATGTGGGGAATACCGATTCATCCGCATACTGCAGAAGAAGCGGACGGTTCATCCCCACGCATGTGGGGAATACTTCTTCGCAAAGAAGAATCCCAGAAGCCCGAACGGTTCATCCCCACGCATGTGGGGAATACTGAGGTTCAGTTAATGCAACTTTTAACATAATCGGTTCATCCCCACGCATGTGGGGAATACATTATGGTCAGCTTTATATTTCGCTCTCTGAACGG
>CAZQKZ010000016.1:6803-48911 GCA_964594095.1 uncultured Leptospiraceae bacterium
ACACGGTTCATCCCCACGCATGTGGGGAATACATTCGCTAAATCCTTCTTTATTCAGAATATTGCGGTTCATCCCCACGCATGTGGGGAATACACGGTCAAACTGTTCCGCAAATTCGTTCCTGTCGGTTCATCCCCACGCATGTGGGGAATACCTCTCTCAGCTTCCGGATTGTGCTACCGGCTTCGGTTCATCCCCACGCATGTGGGGAATACCGTTTGTGTTCGACACCGACGAGATAATTCATCGGTTCATCCCCACGCATGTGGGGAATACGCCACAACTCCCGGATTGCCCGCGCACCTCCCCCGGTTCATCCCCCCGCAAGTGGGGAATACTCAGGCCATCCCTGGCAATGCCTGAAGGATGGCCGGTTCATCCCCACGCATGTGGGGAATACTAGGGTTATCAATCCACCACCTATATAATACACGGTTCATCCCCACGCATGTGGGGAATACCGCGTAACGTAAGCGAAATTGTCGGCGGGGTTCGGTTCATCCCCACGCATGTGGGGAATACGAGTATTTATCTGTTCTGTATAGCTTCATTTACGGTTCATCCCCACGCATGTGGGGAATACTCTAACAACTTGTGTAGTGGATTTCTTACCGTCAAGACAGAAATTCCTAAAAAAAACTGCCTTGACCTGATGCTTTATCAAAATTTACCGGAATATCCTCAGCTTTCCGCAGATTTTCTTCTGCTTCAGCAGTAAAATTTCCCGTTTGTGCCTGAGGTTTTAAAATCAGTTCCATATCTCCTTCTACCGGGCTTTCATCACCGTCTTCCGGAGGTAATGGCCGCATCTGAGTTTTACGATTATGAATGAACTGGGTAAGAATCATTCCCTCCATTTCCACGATTTCCCGGCTGGTGTCGCCGTTCGAAAGTGCCGCATAACCCTGCTCGTTATTGGTTGTGTAGATCATCAAAGCATTGGCTTTCCATTCCCGGATAATCCTTTCCCAGATCTTTTCCCGGACCCTGCGTCCGATGTTTCCCACAAAAACCCCGGCTTTCAGCTCAATAGTTAACCGCGACATCACGCCCCTCTGGGATGGCGTTGCGTTCTCCAGCAGTATTATCACCATACAGAAGCTCCATTATATCAGGAATAATCCGTTTGATTAGTTTTTTTTCCCGGATAATATCCCTTAGTTTTCTTCTTACAAATCCCTCCGGACTCTGGGATTCCTTAGCCGCTTCAAAGGCCAGAGGAATCGTGATTTCAGTTTTATAGAGATCTGCAATATCATAGACAAAGGAGAGCTGTTTTCCGGTATGCACAAATCCGATTCCCGGCGAACACCCCACAGAAAGAATGGCACTGTGCGCCAGACCATAGAGACAGGCGTTCCCGGAAGATAATGCCCTGTTTACCGGGTCACTGCTCTCCCAGTCTTCCTGATCGTAATCGCGGCGCTTCCATTCCACCCCGTATTTCTCCGACATTTCCTGATACGTTTTTCTGACCCGCATCCCTTCTTTACCCCGAAGCTGCTCCAGACTCAGATTATCGGGAAGCTCTTCATTAAACCGCATCTGATACATTTTCCTTACTACCTGGATACGGTCAAAATCATTGGCAAACAGTCTTACCTGCTGCAGGAGATTCCGTGAGGAATACGTCTGGGCATTTCCGTTTGCATAATACCGGACTCCCCTTTCCCCTACCCATGCGATCAGACATCGTGAATCGGCAATCCGCTTGATGGCTTCATGAGTTATTGTAGTGCCCGGACCAAGCATCAGCAGAGACAAAGTTTCCACCGGAATGGGAATGCGTTTATTGATAGTGAAATAGGCGACTGATTTCTGATCCTGTTCTATATGACCTTTTTCAAAGTACAAGTATGTCCAGTTGTCATCAAATCTTGGAAGTTCCTGCAGATCCCTGTTCATTGACAGCCTCCGATTCTGTGTATCGGCTGGCATATCCAGGAATATTACTCTCTTTGGAAAAAAACATTCAACTTACATACAATCGGTATCTATAAGTATCACTTCCATGCCTCTTAAAGAATCGATTCCAGGTCCAGTTCTCGTCCTTTCCAGAGGCCTTTAAACCTGGAAAGATCCGGGGATGATACCATTTCTTCCTTTTGTAACTCTGCATGGACTACTTCGCGAATAAGGGCTGCCGCACTCATATTACGAGCCCGTGCCCTTTCTTTTATTTTTTCAAAATCACTCTCTTCAAAATATATTTGTGTTCTGTCCATGCTTTATCCCCCATGATGTATATAATATACATTACTTCGGAAAGACAGGTCAACCTTTTTGACAGACAGACATGCATTTCCAAAAGATTCGGAACTTCCTGGCTTTTGGCGAAGTTCCGACGGATTGCTGTTAAAGAGCGGGTGCTGGATCAGGAATCAGAATATAGAGAATTTAATTTTATTAATTCTTTATCTTTTGTGATCAATTGGGCGCTGGAATTAAGAGCCTGTGCAAGAATAATTGCATCGGGCAGTTTTAACCGGTGCTTTATTCTTAAATCTGCAATTCTATCGATAAGCATTGTGTCATTTTCTGAAATATTCAGAATAGACACCTGATTTCGAAATTGACTAAAGAGTTCCTTATCCTCCTGAGTAAGCTCTGAAAAAGAGAAAAATTCCATCACTGAAATCACTGATATAAATATCTGCTCAAAACCATCTAAGCCTTGAAGAAGATCAGTTTCTCCTTTCAGAAAATCAATCACTGCATTTGTATCATAAAAGGCTTTCATGGCCACTCATTCCTGATTTTTTTCTGAAGCTCCATTGAATCACCTTTCCACTTCAATTTACCCGAAAGCTTTTTTAATTCTGAAAAATCCTTTTTTTCCGGTATTGGATTTATTATGACAATTATTTCGGCCTGAGTCGATTTGAATTCTGCAGGTATGGTCAGATGAAGATACCCTTCAGCGTCAGTGCACTCATTCATAGTTACTACCTTCATGATAAAACCTCTTTTTAATTACTATATTCTCCGAATCAACAGGAGTCCGCAACCAAAAGCTTTTGATTTTCCGATTCCGGTTATCGAGCTGGACCAACAGAAAATAAACCCATACCGAATGCTTTGCCCTTACCAATGCCATTGGAAATTGTTCTTTTAAAATACTCAGTATCTGTAACTTTGAGTACCCCTTCAAAAGTAATTCCGAATAAAAAGAATTCTGAGCCATTTTTATGTTTTTTTATTTTATATTTTTCAGATTTCGTGATGCTGGCGCTTAGAATCTGAAATCCACCGGTCTGCCTCCCTTTCATAATTGTTCCTTGTTTAACCAGCCACTCATACAGCATTTCGTTATTGAGTATAGATGTACGCCGATTTCTGAATTCCTGAATTTCCTTATTATTTTTAACTTTTATAATTTTTTCTTTATCCTCAGCATGTTTAGTTACAACAGGATTAGCGTGTAATCTGAATCGTAATTGTATTCCATTTTCAATATTATCAATAAAAGACAATTTTTTATACACGGGAGGTCTTATAAAGTAATCTAATACTTTAATTTTTGCCCAATCTGGCTCTGAATCACTTTGCACTAAGACTACAGGATAAGCCAGTATTTCAGACTCTTCTATTCTCCAAAGAACCCGTTCAGAATTTTTGTCACCGGAATTCTCTGAATCGGCCGTATTTTTAAAAGCTCTGATCAATGTGGAATGCATTTCATATATACTCGCAAGATCTCTTTTCACTTCTTTCACTTGCGGATTGAGTTCAAGTCTACTCAGATACATAGGTTACCTCCTTCTCAATTACCTCTGAAATCACATACCGAGAGGAAAATTTTCTCTCAAGAAAGGATGAAACAGGCTGATCCATAAATAGCGAACCTTCTGGTTTTTCCGATTCCAGCATCAACAGTATAGATGCTTTAAGGGGTTTCTTGCTACTTTCTGGATCAACCTCTTGGTCCAACAATCCAATGGATCTATATTCATAAAACCGCCTTTCTTCAATTTCATATTTGTAATCTGTTAATGCAGCCTTAAGACTCTGCGGAGATAAACCATCCTTAAGGTAAACTGGTACAGAAGGAACAAAGCTCTTCCTGCCCAGATACAGAGGCCACACAGGATTTCGCAGGCTCTGGTGAACCTTATTAAGAATATCCAGATCACTTTCTTTTCCTTCAAAACCGACAAGAAACGAAGCATCAGAGAGGAAATATCTATTGGTCACCGCTACATCTTGCTTGCTCTTTGTATCAGCCCGAATAACATCCATTGCAGTATGAAAATCCCGTTTGATAACTCCCGGGTGATCAATCCGCACACCAAAACGAAGCTTGGTCAGTGGTTCAAGATTGTCCCAGTCGGATCGATCAATACCCATTGCTGCACAAACAAGACCCAAGACTCCCGATTTTGAAGGTTCTTTTTCGGTATCACGAGTATCGAAGCGACTGCGTGTGCCCCACGATTGCATGGGGCCTTTTAATCTCATAAGGAGTGAGGGCATATCAATCTCCCATCAGACTTTTTACATTATTTAAAGTATCTGCAACCCATTGATCAAAACTGGAGGCAGAAGTTCCCATCTCTGGTTTATAATCAGTCAGGTTCCAGCTTGTAACATTACCTGCACCACCAAAGAAACCGTTCATCTTCTTCCATTGCTCTTCAAAACGCTTAATGGATGATTCAGTTATTGAGATTTCTTTTTTAATTTCATTTCCATTTTTGTCCTTCTCGGTTACCCAGGTGTCCTTTTTTCCAACGGGCTTTTCAAAGGCATTGGCCAAGTTCCGCTGATCCGCGTCGGTTCGCACCGCTGCGATGGCAAAAGATGGTTGATTGAACGCTGCAAAACTGTTTTGCTTCCCGGAGGGAATAGCAAGAACACTTGCCCGAAGAAATGCTTCAAGACCTTTATAGAAAATATCCATATCGTTCTGCAGATTCTCTCTAAACTTGGCCAGATCAATGGCAATGTAGCGGTACATACATGCTGAATTAAACTCAATTGTTCCCAGCATATCAGCTCCGGCATTGTCATCGGGCTTGAGATCATCTACGGCTGTATAGAAATCAAATTCACGTTCCACAGCATGGGTAGAGAGAGCATGGGCGACCTGACAGGATGCATCACGACTTTTTTCAGGAAGATCCGCAAGCATTCGACCAAAAAGAGCGAGATCGACAGCTTTTCCTCCATCAAGAACATCCATCAATTCTTTGATTACTTCTTTGGGCACCGCTGATTTTGCATCTTTTTTGGCTTCTTTTTTACTAACCGTCTTCTTTGTTGAAGGTTGTTCATTTTCAGTATCTACATCAGCAGTTAACCCCGTTGATAATAGCTCCCTATGTCTGAAAATTATATCTGCAATCCTTTTTATTTCACTTTCACCAATAAATACAAGATACTGAGATTTATTTTCCTTGCTTTTATCTATAGAAATTTTCAAACCTGCAAGGGCAGTTTCGACAATATTCAGTGCAGCAATATCATCAATATTTTTTTCTTTTAAAATATCTATAAGTCTGTTTGTTATCCTTTTTGTTCTTAAAGCCTTTGCTTCCTCCGGAATCATTTCAATCTGATGATTAAAGTATTCACGCATTGCTCTTTTATAGCTCTGGCTGCTGATTCTCGCCCTTCTGTGCCCGCCGAATATGGCATCCTTCGGAGAACCTGTATCATCACGATTCAGGTTCGATGGTGCAAAATTCTGTAAATAGTGTAATTCAATTAGTTTCTTCATGTGTTTCCTCACTGATTGTTTTCTTCTGATTTATGCTTCTCACTTTCAAAGTGATAAAAGTCCATAGCCCATTTTCGCTGTATGTAACGATCCGGGTGATCCCATTGATACAAAGCGTTCAAAAGTTTCTCCCAATCGATTTTATACTCTTTCAACAGTGCCATCATTTGCCGTAATCTCTGCGGCAGTTGGTCCCGGTCACTATCCAATAAAGTCAAAAATCTCTGTTCAATGGAGGGCGATTGCTCGCGATCCATATAGAGCGCTTTGATAGTGGCTCCCAAACTCTTGTCGATCGGACCACGGCTCCCCTCGTCCCGATTCAGCGCATAGAGCCCACCGATAAGAGAGCGAATTGCAATATCAAAGGGTTTGATCCTCTCATCATCAACCGCATCTTCGGTTTCTGTGTATTTGTAAGCTTTAAAATACCCGCCGGGCTCGTAGCTCAAACCCTGCCGGAGTGCAGCGAGGGCTCCGCTGTCTTCACTGCTTTTCAATTTCTGCAAGTACGTAATCAATTTACTCATGCTGACTCCTCCACATCATTAGATTCTCCTCTTAATTCTTTTTTTCGTTTATTAATTTCAAATGATGACTTGCTTAACGCACGCAAAGCACGGGCATCATTTCCGGTGGCAAGTGCTACCGCACCCCATGCTTTGTCCAATGCGGCAATCTGCTCTGTCTTCCAGAAGAGCTTCACGTTCGCTTCATCAAAACCCGGTTTTAATTTCGAAAGAAATCTGTGAAAGGCTCGCTCCATATGGGACCAATAGATCATGTTGTGCGGAAAGCTGTTTCTAAGTTTGTCAATATCATTAGTATCAAGACTTCTGTCACCAGCTGAAAGTAGGTACCTCGCCAAATTCCATATGCTTGTGTTAAGACTTTTCTGCGAAATCTCAGCCTCTTGTATAACCCGCAGGAAAAAATCATACAGCTCCTCTTCGGCAAAATTCGAAAGCAGTCCAAAAGACTCCATTCTTTGATCACTGATCTTCTGCCCGGAACCACTTTTGGAGAGTCCAAATATTGCAAGAGATGGTGAGTAATTATTAGAGACGCGGTCTAATAGTTTTAAGGCATGGGTTACAACGATGGGGGCGGTATTGTGGTTTACTGTTGAATTGTAGAGTGACTGATAGTCACGCCAGAATGATTTTTCCAACCTCAACCGAAGTGGCAATACACCCTTTTTTTTGTCGGTTCTATAGCAAATCATAGGGTCTACAACGGCATTTTTTCCGGAATCAAAATCCGTTCCACATGCATAATAAATTTGCTGTATTTCATTATGATTTTTGAATTCCTGCGGATCAATATAGAATGTTCTTGAAGGCCAGGTGTAAAGATCAGCAACTCCCTTCGCTGCTCTGAGTGGAGCATCTTTCTGATTTAAAGCCTTCCACTTGATTGGTTCTCTTTCCCATATTGGAGAATCCGATTTTTCATTATATGGTGGTAGATTAAGAAGGAAAGTTTCTCTCAGGTTTTCACCCTTCACAAGGACAATTGCAAGATCTATCAGGGGAGAACTCTTCTGACGGAATGCTGGCCTTCGAATCATTCCATCCAGCGCAAAGGATGAGTGTTGTATCAATTGCCGTGCCACCTCAGACGGTTTCCCACTCACACAAAATTTAACATACTGTTTCCTTCGAGTTTCATTAAAAAGACTATTCGTATTGTAGGGACCTTCCGTGCTGGTAAGTCGTAACCATTCATCTTTATAATCAGGATTCACTATTTCAGGCGTCTGATAAAATGGATGCTCCGGATGAAAAAGATCGAATCGATCATACCAATTTTCCAGATATTCCTCGATCTTGTTTTTGGGAAAACCCTCTTTATACCACTTTGCAGCAACTGCGATATCAGATGGTCCTTCCAGTGCCCTGTGAAGCACGGCCAGTAGGAATCGATACAGAGCTATCGTAACAAGAGGAGAGCCATCGTCAATTTCCCTGAATTTTTCAGCATTAAGGAGAACCTCTTTCAAAGAGACCTCTTTCCTTTCACCCTGCAAGGTCAGGACAGGAATCCATGCCTCATCCACCAGATTGAAAGATATTTCATTTTTCTTTTGTTTCATAATAAATTCCTGTCTCCTTACTAAAATGAATAATTGTATCACCTACCTGTGACATTTTTCCATTGAAAATGAGAGGTCGGCAGTTCCTTAAGAGAGGATTTTTCTTCCATCCAATCGGGACATCAGATCCTTTCAGAGAATGGACAATATCCCATCTACTGAGTGACACGCTATTGGAATAGATTGCTTTTGTAAGTTCCAGATCGGGTATATGATCCAGAAAAACCTCTTTGTTGTAGAATTCATCCAGATAGATTTTCGAATCTTCTGCATTTGCTTGTTTAAAAAGAAGTATAGCCGTAATACTTCGATCTCCCTTCCGGGTCTTTGCGAGTTGTTTTGGATGGGTATCCGGTCTTTCTTCCTCGTCTTTTTCAAAACCACTATTTATCGACCAACAATCTGCTCGAATCGGCTCTGCGAGAAGTCCGTGCGTAACCTGTGCTCGATCGGCTTTCACTACTTCATCCAGTTCCTCTTTGGCTTTTTGGATGATTGTAGAATCTGCCCAGGGTGCAGGCAGGCGTCGATCATCATAGACTTCTTCAATCACATTTTCCATATCCTGCGGTAATTTTATTATCCGCTGTTTCCCCAGTATAATCCAGGTCCGGTAAAGAATATAAGGCTCATAAACGTAGCTCCAAAAAAGTGGTTTATCAATTTCAGGAAGTTCTTCTCCACCCATTCCACTTACATAAAGCCTGACATCCGAATGTCCGTAACGATCCTGCGGGGAACGTATATGTCTGTGGATGCGACCAGCCCTCTGCAATAAGAGGTCAATGGGCGCCAAATCGCTGATCATCACATCAAAATCGATATCAAGGGATTGCTCCACAACCTGAGTTGCCACAAGTATTGCCTTAACAGGACGGGGATTTGCCGGGTCAGCATCCTTTCCAAAAAGGGAAAGGATATTATCCTCCCGTTCCTTGCGAAGCTCAGCAGGAAAGCGTGCATGAAAGATATATATATCTATATCTTTTTTATTCACATCAATTTCTTTATAAAGGTCCTGAGCTCGCTGGACCGTGTTAACAATAATTGCAAGACAGCCTCCGTCCTTAACTTTATCCAGAGCAAATTGGGCAAGTTCTGACACTGCCACAGGCGCAGGCTGAATTTGGAGGGTCCGCTCCCTGCTTTTATCTGCGGGGAAATGAATTGGAGAAACAATATCAGAGGAATTAACTGAAGTTACCCGGGGATAATCTACCTTTTGTATAACTTTGGCACCCCAGGTATTGAGAAGCTCTTTCCTTCGTTTTTCGGGAAGAGTGGCACTCATAAGAATCACAGATGACCCGAGGGCCTTTAGCCACATGAGCAACCGATCCAGAATGGTCGATGTATAGACATCATACGCATGGACCTCATCAATCACAATCGTGCGATTTCCCAGCCCCCAGAGCCTTACAAATCGATGTTTAACATTAAGAACCGAAAGGAGAGCCTGATCCACTGTGCCAACTCCGTATTCTGACAGCAGGGCTCGTTTTTTATTGGTGAACCACTCATGAGCTACGACTTCCGGAGTCTCTTTAGACTTTTTTAGTTCCTCCGGATCTTCATGAATACCCCCAATTTTCAATTTTTGGTAATCGTCATTCAAGAGGGCCGATCCATGTAGCAATTGCAGGTCAACACTCAATTCCCGATCTGTCCCTTTTAAAAACTCAACAGTTCGTCGAAACATTGCATTTCCGGTTGCCTGACTGGGTAGGGCAACATACATTCCTCTGTGTCCCGCGCTTTGTTGCAGAAGGAGATGAGCATAAAAAGCGGCCTCTGTTTTTCCCTCCCCCATAGGAGCCTCTACAAGAATCAGTTGCGGACCTTCTGTTTTGTATAGCATATCGATTACCGCAGATTGAAGGGGACGCGGCATTTTGTCGGGAAAGACTGTATCGAAGGAAGGGATTGATTCATATAATGATTTCCGATGAACCCAACCGATATGATCCAATGCGGTCTTAGCGCTTTGCTGTGCATTCATCCAGTACTGCGCGAGATCAGGTTCACCCAATGAAACACTTTGTTCATTAAAATATTTAAAATGCTCTGTATCAGAACCAATCCAGTCTGCAAAGGAGGTGAGCCCTGCAAGACGCATATAAGCTGAACCAGTTAATGATTCCACTGGAGGGCGGGCTGCATTGGAAAGCAATAGATCCGATAGGGCTTGAATCATCGAATGACGCGCATTCTGCCAATCAATCTGTATTGGTTTCAAACCCGCTTCAATCAAGCAGCATTTCTGTGAAGCTTCTTTTAGAAAACCATGATGAGCGTTTACTGCCTGCGTAACATGTTGCAGGAGGATTTCTGGAATACTTATAAATTTTTGAATTTCCTTTCTGAATAGAATCTGTCCCAGTTCTCCGTGATGAATGTAGTTTATATCATTTGCCCATTTCAGCCCTACTGAAAATAATTGTTTTTTATGAGATGGCAATGCTTTTTCACACATTTTCTGAAAAGATGGAGTTGCCTTTCCAACATCATGAAGTGCTACAAAGAATAGAATCCCGGGCAGAGTCTCATCAAAATTGGAAAATCCCAGATCCTGTGCATACAGTTGCCGACTCCTTTCCGGCTCCCTCAGCAGCACCTCCCTCGCAACCGCCGCCACATCCAGCATATGAAATACCAGCGGATGCCATGTGCCGGATTTCTCGTCCGCCTTTCCCCAGAAATTCATATATGTAAAATCAGTTTGTTCCATCTGCCCGCAATACCCATATCCATGATTCATTTATTAAAATCATAATCAGCTCCCTTACTCTTACTATCCACCATATCATAAACCTGTGACACAAATCCTGAGAATGACTCTATCCCTTTCCCGTCACATTCCTTGTGTTCTCGGCGTAACATCTCTGCATCCCCAACCCGCACAAAAAGTCACAATATCGACTATCTGAATTTATGCAATCTTAATTCAGGTAAAAAACAAAGATTATTTTATATTCTAATATCAGGTAATTCACAGACTCCACAGCTCCATTCTAACATATACCTGTGACAGAAAATTATTGAATTTCATTTTCTAAAATCCCTTCTATTACCGAGTCAATCTCAGTAGCAGGCATATCCGGATTAATAGAATTGAGCATTTTAATTTTTAGATCAGATTTTCTTTTGTCATAATATAAACTCTTATCCACAGAACTGATTCCTTCTGCAATAAATCGCATTTTTTTATGGCCAAATTGGATCGCTTTAGATCGAGGAAACCTTTTTCGATCTTTCGTCGGGTATTAAAGGCTTTCGTTGTAAGTGTGTTATACTGGCGAATATCATCAGGGTCATTTTTATCCAGTAAATAATCATTCCTTTCCATAGATATTCCTCCTGAAAAATGTCGCACCGGTGCGACAAAAATTTCTTTCATGCTGATCCGGGGTGCATGATCTGGAGTATTATAACACCCCCGTGTGACAGAAACATTCGTAAAACCCTATTATTCCAGAAATTTTGCTTGATTTCTGGCACAGAGGAATGATGCTTAACTACAGGATGCGGCCGTGGTCGAATACAACCGCATCCAATTTCAGATATCAACAGTCCGGCAATTCTTCTAAGTTATTCTTAGTTGTTTTGTCCGGATCTGTTCTTAAATATTTTCCCATACCGCTACCCATTACCACAATAGCAGCATCGATACCTTTGTAATTGGTGTAGTATGGAGAATTGTCAGAATACGGTTTGCCCGCAGCCTCGATGTCCTGAATCGCCTGCTTAGCTGAAACAGACCTCCATTCTTCATTCCGATTACACAGGCTGGCGATATTTCCATATTTTTTACCAGTTCCTGTGACTTTTCGTGAAAAAGCTTCTAAATCCATAATGAACTCCTTCGAAACCGATCTTTAAAATTTTCCTTTGGGGGATATGATCGACTCTATGTGCCATTTTAATTGACCTCAAGAAAAAGTCAAGCTTTATTTAAGTAGAATCGTTGTATAGAAGATTTTCATTTAAAGGAAATATGAAAGCTTCGACACTATAGCCGCTTTCTTTACCCTTGGACAAATTCTCCAATTATTTTGGAGATGAACCGTAGAAACGTTGGATAATAATCCTAAAAATTCAGAATTCCCCACACTTGTGGGGACGACTTTCCTGTACTTGCAAAAAGTCAGGCATAAAACTGGGCATTTATATAATGAAGCCCCAGAGAGAAAACCGAGAGTCGATGAACAGGGACATTGCATTGAGTCAGGCTTTAAGAAATTCCTCGGACTCCACTCCGGCTTGATTCAAAATTGCTCGCAAAGTCCCATTGGGAATTGTAGTATACTGACCATTATCAGGATTCCACCAGATTTCATGACTGCCTTTCGCATTACGTTTAAACTGAAATCCAAAAGCTTTCAATCGTCTGGTCACCTCTCGATAAGTAAAACCGGAGAGCCTGCCCATTTTTCAAACTCCAATGAAGAGAGGTACATCCAGAGTTTCCCGGACCGGTTGCAGGCTATCTGAAAGATTTCTTTCTTCTATAAGAATTCTGGCTATATCCCGTGCTATTTCAATGGTTTCAGCTATAGTCCTGCCCTGAGCAACCAGACCAGGGATTTCTGCGGAGGTGGCAAGATACAATCCTTCCGGTAATTTTTCAATATGCAACTGAACAGAAGATTCCATAAACTCACTCCAGGGATCAAAAATGATCGGGAAAAAAACTCACACACAGGAATCAACCTATCTGATAAAAATACAAACTGTTTTTTTAAATCTCAGAATTTTTTCCGGATTCTGCAGGATCAAATCCGGCCTCTATCCAGCGATTTTTACTACTTTTAACTTGCACACCCTCCGGCCTCCGAAAGAATATCCACCGCTGTGCTTTACAATGAAGATACCCCATCCATAATACGAAAGGGCTGTATCCTGTTATTTTCAACCCTCCTCCATTCGCAGACCAAACCTGCGGTCATAACAAAAGTGCTTCCCATTCACCACACCCATACTTGCATAAAGAAAGACACCGTCCTCAAATTGCAGCACAGGCTGCATCGGCAGAAGGATTGTGTCCCGACCCTGGTTCGGCAGAGATTTTATTGTATTCTTGATTTTATCCAGAAGTTCTGAATCCACGGTATCATAATTTATTTCTTCTTTACGGAAACTCACCCGACTCATCTGCCAAGGATGCTCCGGATCATCGCTCAGTGGTTTCAGTAAAGCTCCATCATCAGAATAGCATAATGTATAATGAACTGTCGGAAGTCCTTCGTCACTCCGAGTAAGGCTGTCCAGATCGTCCCAGTAAGATCCGTCTGTTTTAATAAAACCTTTGTCAAGTTTAAATATTTTTTCTTTAGCAAGGAACATCTGATCATTTTTAAAGGATGTTGCTATTACAGAACTTTTCTTCAAAGCTTCCGGAACTTTCATAGAATTATTAACTTTCGCAGCATCCGACTCATTCTCTAAATCCGAACCATAAACAGATTCTATAAGCAGCCTGGCATTTTCAGGGATTCTGATTTTACTTTCAGTTTTTAATACTTTGGCGGTTTTCCAGAGAATTCCGGCATCTTTATAAACATTAGCCCCGCTTTTAAAAAACGAAGAATACCAGTCTTCCCCCACTTCCGGTGCATCAGGATCCGGGGAAACAATATGCAGCACTGGATCACCCCGGCCTTCTACATTATCGCGATCTCCCTTTGCATTGCGAAAGTGCCGTTGCAGACGGCCGGATCTCTGGATTATCAGATCAACAGGACAAAGATCTGTAATCATTTCGTCAAAATCTATATCAAGCGACTGCTCCACAACCTGTGTGGCGAGAATGATTTTTCCATTTCTTTCCCTATGACCTGAGTCCTTACCAAAATCTTTCAGTATCTCACTTTCTATAATCTGTCTGTCCGCCATAATAAACCGTGAATGAAACACACGGATGGAATCAGTATCTGTTTCGCCGTCATTGGCAAGAATCGAATATGCATCCTGAACATCCTTTACTGTATTTCGTATCCATACAATGCACTTTCCCAGTCGGCTCTGCTCCCGAATATACACAAATACTGATTTTTCTTCTTTAAAAAAGGATAGCTGAATATCCCGCTTGTTGCGATCAGCTACCGTTGCTGGGAATAGCTTTGTAACATCTTTACTTACTCTGGTGATCAACGGATAAGGAATATTCATTGGATCAGCAATTTGGGTTATGCTGTCTGAACCGGAATCGGAATCGGAATTCAGATTCATTTTAGATGATTCGGCTGGATTGTTCTCTTCATTTTCTGCATGCTGATTAATGTCTTCATTGTCCTTATCGAAATCAATTAATGGAACGTTCTCGTTTTCCTCCCCCGAATATTCGGAGATCATTTTTAATCCGCTCAGAAAACTATTGGCAAGACTTTGTTTCGTTATTGCAGGCAGGGTCGCTGAAAGCAGAATCACACTTCTTTTCTGCATTGCCTGGTATTATATAAGATTGTTTATAATCGCATTCATATATTCATCGTATGCATGAACTTCATCTATAATTAAAACTTTTTTAGATAGTCCGTACATGCGAAGAGTATTGTGTTTTGAGTACATAACAGCAAGCATTGCCTGGTCCGCACTTCCGACTCCGACCTGTGCAAGGAATGCTTTTCGGGAGCGGTCACTGATCCACTGACTGCAGGCAGAAGAGCTGGAATTCAGTGATTCCTCCTGATTGTTTTTATCGGGATTCTGATTTGGCCAGTTTTCCGAATCATAGCTCTCATTGGGCAGGGTTTCCGGAAGTATCTGACTGATACTTTTCTGAAACTCTTTATGTAGCCTGCTTCCGCTGTGCGCAAGGATCAGGGAAGGACTGTCAGATTCTTCATAAAATCTTTTATAGTTATATTGCAATCTATTAAACATTCCGTTGGATGTGGCCATTCCAGGAAGTGCAAAGTAAAATCCGTCTGCAGTATCCTTCTGCATGATTTTTGCCGTAAGAATCAGAGCAGCTTCTGTTTTACCACCGCCGGCAGCGTCTTCTATTATAAATAGTTCAGGATCTGCGTTAAGCTCTGCATCAATCACCGCTTTCTGGAGGGGGGAAGGTTGCGCAGATACTTTTTCGAGTTCTGGAAAAAGTTCTTTCCAGAACTGGGTGATACCCTTTTTTCGGGCGGGTTGAAGCCCCTGTTTTTTGATACTATTCCTCGCCGATTGAACACTTTCCTTCCAGTATTTTTTCAGTGTATCACCGGCTGTTACGAAATCTGAGTCTTTTATTTTTACTGCATCTTCGTTGAATGACCGTTTATAATGAAAATTATCGGATGAGGAAGCTGTCCAGTCTGACAGAATTATCAGTCCCGATAAAGGAAAAGAAAATGCTGCCAGTTCTTTTTTTATTTCACTTAATTTACTGAAGTTTTCTGAATCCGGAATTTCCCGGAATGCCGGAAAAAGTTCCTGTAAAGCAGCAGCAAATTTTTTTACCGAAGCTTTGGTATCTGCAGGAAACAAGGTGTTAAAATCGCTGTCCATGCACCTGCTGGCCGCATTTCCTGATGTCGGACCTCCGTGATGTCCAAAGGAAGCGGTCAGAATCGGTTCCAATGAATCCGCAATTTTTCCTAAAAAGATTCTGGCTTTAATATTATTTCCGGAAGAATAATTCTGAACTGACCAAATGTCCCATTTAACATCATCCCATATTCTCCAGGCTGCCTCCGGATGTGATCGGCAGGCAATTCCATTAGGGGTTTTCCCCAGATTCAACTGCATTAGTGCCGGGATTTTTCCCTGAAAATCCAGAGTGAATTTCCCTAAATCATGAAGGGCCGCCCAAAATGAACAGAAATCAAGAAACTGTTCGTGACTGAAACCCAATCGGAGAGCTCATTCTTCAGAAAATTCCGGCTCCCTCAGCAGCACCTCCCGCGCAACCGCTGCCACATCCAGCATATGAAATACCAGCGGATGCCATGTGCCCGATTTCTCGTCCGCCTTGCCCCAGAAATTCATGTATGTAAAATCAGTTTGTTCCATCTGCCCGTGTTACCCAGATCCTTGGTTCATTTTTTAAATTCATAATCAGCTACTTTAATAATTTTTATTATAACATGCCCATGTGACACCCGCGCGAGCCAGGAATTAAAAAATTTCAAAATAAAAATTAAAAATTCTTCATTTTTTTTCTGTAAATTTCAAAAATACTCTCAGCCAGTTCCAGAAAACCGGTTTCAATTTTTCGGCGGGCATTAAAGGCTTTCGTTGCAAGTGCATTATACTGTCGAATATCATCAGGATCATGTTTATCGAGTAAATAATCATTTCTTGCCATAAATAATCCTCCTGAAAAATGTCGCACCGGTGCGACAAAATTTCTTTCATACAAATCCGGGGGCATGATCTGGAGTAGGATTCCCCTCTGTGACAGAAAAATCCTGAATTTACAATATTACCTAAATAACCATGTTTCAAAGCCATTCATACTTCACCCTAAGTTACCCTGCAATTTTTTTCTGACAATATTCCCATGGGCAGGATTTTTTTTAGTGAAAACATATGAATTCCAGCGGGCTGTTCCCCTTCGCATGAAGGGAATACGGACAATTTCCCTTCAAAGGAGAAATTATATTCCGCTTGACGGAGTGGACATTTTGTGTTATTATTGCGTTGCGGGGAATTCGCTCCGGACGTATGTGAAGGGGGGCTCTTTGAGTCGGCATATTCACGCCCCGCACCTCTGCTTCATCCCCCACTCCACCAGGGAACCCTGGCTCCGGACCTATCAGTCCAGTGCCCACCCGTCGCGAATCAGATCATCCACAGAAGTATAAGGAATCACCGGGCCTTCCGGATCATACAGATGCACAGAAAAATCATACGATAAGGCCGCCAGAACCGGAATGGCTCCGTATTCGTAAGCATTGTCCTCTGTAATCCTTTTCAGACAGTATCCTTTTTCGGGGTGATAAGACAGGGTTCCCTGCAGCAGTGCTGTCCGGGTAATTTCCTGGAGTTCTTTACTCCAGGTGTTCTTTTTTGTATTCATTGGATCCTCCGTTATTTACCATTATAACGGAGGGGTGTGACATTCTCTGATTATCTTGCGACTTCGTTGATCAGCTTACCAAGGAGGGAGTCGTGTGTGGTTACGGATTTCTGATTGGCTTCATACTGGCGCTGCACTTCAATCATTTTAACCATTTCCGTAACAAGGTTTACATTGGATGCTTCGAGGTATCCCTGCAGTACCTTAGGCTGAGCGTCCTCGCGGAACGGAATCATAGGACCGGACTCGGGAGTTTCCATATAAAAACTGCTTCCTTCTTTTTTCAGTTCGCGTGGGAACTCTACGGTGCGGATTTTAATTTTGTCGAGGAGGACCGGGTTTTCCCACTGATTCGATGTCTCGTTTACTCCGGTTTTGGGGTCATTTCCGTGAATTTCATTGATCCACACTTCCCCGTTTTCTTTCACCATAAAATTAAATCTGGCAACTTTAATCGGTCCTTTTTCCCCCATTAAAGGGTGTCCGTCTGCGTTTACAAGGTTTCCGTTTATATCAAGAGTGACGGCTCCGTTCCGGCTGAGTCTTTCTCCGCGGTCAGTCTGCACCACAAAGAATCCGGGTCGTTCCATTCCTTTATTATCAAGCATTAAGTCAAAATTATTTCCGGTATATTTTACAGGACCCTGATCGTATCGTGTAAAACTTTCGCTGAATTCCACACCTGTACCCAGCTTGCCGGTAATGGGTGCCAGATCAAAACTCCCCGCAGGCACATAGCCCAGACCGTCCTCGCGGGTTCTCTGAATCAGCATTTCAGGGAAGCTCTTCATGATGGCTTCCTCAGATTTGAATCCGGTGGTGTCCACATTGGCAAGATTGTTGGCCACTGTGTCCATCCGGTACTGATTCATAATCATTCCGGTGGCAGATGTGTAAATTCCTCTTAGCATATTCTGGATATCGGCAGATTTCCGTTTCTGTTTACTGAATTTGTACCGACAAAGAAATAAGACATAATTTTTTTTGCACGGAGCCGCATTCAATGACTCAGACTGCATCAGACCCTTTTTTTATTTCCTTAGGGGCCGGTAAGCATCAGATTCCTCTGATTCAGGCTGCCGTACGGCTTGGCTTCAGGGTGATCGGCATCGACAAAAGTCCGGATGCACCTGGATTATATTTCTGTAATATCCGCAGAACCGGATCTGCAGCAGATTCTGAATTTATTATCAGGGAGCTGAAAAAACTTCAGTCATCAGGTTACCGCTTTGCCGGGATACTCTCCCGGTCCTTTGCCGGTGTTTCCCTTGCCGCAGCAGAAACGGCTAAGGCCCTGAATCTGGCGGGTCCTTCTCCTGAATCAGTTTTATTTTTTCATAATAAAATAATCTATAAAAATAAATTAAAAGAAGCCGAGGTTATCATTCCCCGGCAGTTTACCTGGGAAAACTCTCAGTCCCGGGACCAGTTTCTGAACTGCGGGGTTCCGGTGATCGTCAAGCCTGCTTCAGGCCATGGTAAAAGCGGAATCACTCTTCTCAGAAACAGAGAGGAGATCTCAGAATTTATCAGGAATACTCCGGACGACGGAAGTCTTCTGGCTGAAGAGATGATTAACGGTAAAGAAGTAACAGTTCTTGCATCTGTCTTTAAAAAGACTGTATTTATTCATTCTGTTACTGATAAAATCACCTCTTCTGAATTCCCGTTATTTTCCGAGCTGCTGCACCGGCACCCTTCCCGCTTTGCTGATTCAGGAATCATCAGCAGCATTCAGGAGCAGCTTCAGATAACTGCTGATATTTCGGGTCTTGATGAATCTCCTCTTGTGGCTGAATTTCTGATTTCTGATCGGGGAGTTTTTCTTGTGGAAGCCGCCCCGGAAATCGGGGGTGAATATCTGGCTGACCGGCTGTTTCCGGCTGTGACCGGATCCGATTATTTTGAATATTTAATTAATAAATTAACCAATCAGAAGGCAGATCCGGTTTCAGTTCTGGAATTTCCTGAAAAAAGCTGTGTAATCGGGTTCATTCCCCCTACCCCTGGCAAAAAGGCTGCTTTTCCCGATTATATTTCCCGGATTCCGGAATGTCTGTTTTACGAAATACTGCATCCGGCAAACAGTCCGGATCTCAGGGGAAATGCGGCAAGAATGGCAGTTGCCGGGTTGATTTCCGGTGTAAAGAATACAGAGGAACTGGAAAAGTTACTTTCCGGTATCTTCGCAGATTCCTTTTTACCTGATAAAAAATAAAGTATGCTATCTATTAATCAATTTGAATACCTTTACAACGGGAGTTCTTTTCCTGTTCTTGTAACCGCATCCGATCATCGAAAATATGTTATGAAAATGAAAGGATCAGGGAACGGAATCCGCAGTCTGCTCCAGGAATTCATTGTGAACCGTACATGCAGTTTTCTGGGGTTTCCAGTTCCCGATGTAAGGCTTATTCAGATTCCGGAAGGTTTTCCCTGGACCTTTGGCACAGACGAATTCGACGATATTGTTCAGCGAAGCTTTGGAATCAATCTTGGGATTGAATATATAGACGGGGCTGTACCTCTTACACACGAAGATTCATTAAATTCAGAAACTGCAGCAATGCTGTCAGCAATAGATATTTTTTTCTGTAATTTTGACAGAATTTCTAAAAATTCAAATCTGCTTAAGGACCGCGGAGGAGGAGTTTGGATTACAGATCACGGCAGCTGTGAATTCCTGAATCAGTCAGACATTGTGCGGGGAACCAGTTTTCCGGTAAATCATTTTCTTCGCGGAAAGCCTGAAGACTATACTAAATATATGAATCTGTTTAGTCGGTTTAATTTCACTCCCGTAATTGAAGAACTCCCGGAAGAATGGACAGCCGGACTTCTTCCTGAAATTTCAGTTTACGATTCATTAGAGCAAAGAAAACAGATTTTCCTGTAACACGGTCGGTCATATCTGCCCTTCCGCTTTTTTTTGCAACTATTATAGGCAAAAAAAACTGCCCCGGAATCTGCAGAATCGTCCGATTTTAAAATTGTGAATCTTACAGAGCGTACCCGGGATTCCTGGGATAATCATTATAAAAAAGATAAATCCATTCAGCGCTATCCCGATGAAAATCTGGTAAGGCTGATACCGTATGCTGAGGCTTACGGCTCGGGATCAGATTCTGAAAATCTCAGAGCTCTTGATCTTGGCTGCGGGAGCGGCCGCCATCTGAAACTGCTATCGGAAAAAGGTTACTCCCGGATCTGGGGTATGGATATTTCTGAAAACTCAGTGGAGATCTGCCGTAATCTGTATCCTTTTGCTGAGGTCAGTCAGCTGAAAATTCCGGAAAACCTTAAATCACAACATGGAAGGGAGACTGCTGCAGGCATACTTCCTTTCCCCGATCATTTTTTTTCTTTAATAATAATGTGGGGGGTTCTCCATTACAACGAAGAATACCTGCGAAACATTCTGCTTTCAGAGATCAGACGAGTAGCGGTTCCGGGTGCACTGTTTCTGGGAACTGTGCGAAGCACCAATGATACCCATTACAGGAATAATGCAGACATTAATTCTGCACCTGTTTTTTATTTTACAGAATCTGAAATTACTGAAATGCTTTCACCGTGGTGCGTCAGTTCAGAGCTTGGTTACGCTGAAAGGTCCCCTGTGGGCAGACTGCAGGAGCGCGTAGCTCACTGGATCTTCAGGGCGGTTCTGTGAAACATTCCGGTAAAAATTTAAAAAAAATTAAGCATTGCCCTGTATGCGGCGGATCGGCTGCCCATAAATACAGGATCACTCGGTTTTCAGAACCTTTTACCATTTCCCAGTGCGCAGAGTGCGGAGTTCAGTTCCGGGACGAAATCCCGGCTGATCCCGATTCGTTTTATTCTGAGGATTATTACTCAGGTAAGGCTGATTTTTCCTATTCCGATGAAAGAAAATATTATAAATACGATTCCTTTGTAAGGAAGTCCAGGCTGCGTTCTATTAAAAAATTTATAAAGCCTCCTGCTGTTTTTCTGGATGCCGGTTGCGCTTTCGGAGGATCTGTAAAGGATGCCTCTCTTGCCGGCTTTGTTGCTTACGGAATTGATGTCTCGGAATTTGCTGTGAAACATGCTGTTTCAGAAGGTCTGAAGGTTTACCGGTCCCCTCTGACAGAGGCACCTTTCCCTGACTCTTTTTTTGATGTAATTACTTTAATAGAAGTAATTGAACATCTGCCGGATGCCCAGGCCTCAGTAAAAAAACTCAACCGGCTTCTGAAATCAGGGGGCCTCCTTGTTCTGCAGACCGCCGATATGAACGGGAAGCAGGCTAAGGACGCAGGTTCGGATTATCATTATTATCTTCCGGGCCATTTTATCTGCTATACACATTCCTCCCTTAAACTTCTGCTTGAAAAGAACGGATTTTCGGTAATTAAGACTTTCCGACCCGCAGATATTTCTCTTTATTCAAAACTTCGGAAATCAGCAGGACGTTTCCGTTCCTTCCGGGATTATCTGAAATGGTGGAATATTATTAAATATCATCTCCTCAGCCGGCTGCATTCCGGCAGTTTTGCATATACTTCCTCAATGGTTATTTATGCAAAAAAAATGAGGGACTGTGATCAATAGCCCGGCATTTTCTTTCTGAGTTTTTTTATTGCCTGCAAGAGACATATTTTTTTAATTAACCCCGATGACTGAGTCCGATCTGCTTTACCGAACGGCACATGAACTGCAGAATGCGGAAAGCATTCTTTTTATTACCGGTGCCGGTATTTCTGCAGATTCCGGCCTTCCCACATACCGGGGAATCGGTGGTCTTTATAACGATGGACTCACGGAAGATGGTATGCCCGTGGAGGCTGCCCTCAGCGGGGAGATGCTTCGCACACGGCCCGAAATCACATGGAAATACTTAAGCCAGATCGAACTGGCCTGCCGGGGAGCGGGAAAAAACGCAGCCCATGAGGTAATCGCCGAAATTGAGAAAATCCCGGGGAAGCGAGTCTGGACCCTCACGCAGAATATTGACGGATTTCATAAAGATGCAGGGTCCTCCAATTTAATTGAGATTCACGGAAATTATCATTTCCTTAAATGTACCTCTGCATCCTGTTCCTATGATGAATACAGGGAATCCTATGCAGATATGCAGATTCCTCCGCCCTGCCCTGTGTGCGGTAAACTGCTGCGGCCTAAGGTTGTTTTTTTCGGTGAGATGCTGCCTGAACGTGAAATCCGGCTGCTGTCTTCCGAGCTTCTGAAGGGCTTTGATGCGGTTGTCTCCATCGGCACCACAAGTGTATTCCCGTATATCGCAGCTCCAGTTCTCGAAACCAATGCCCGCGGTAAAATCACTATTGAAATCAATCCTGGCCAAACGGAAGTCAGCCATGCGGTTTCTATCAGAATTCAGGACACTGCGCTGAAAACTCTCACAGCGCTGCGATCCATAATGGAGAGTCTTTGATGCAGTACAATCAGGAACTCATACAGGTTCTGGATTTCATCCTGAATCGTGCGACCGCAAGGGATATCGAAGCTGTGAAGAATGCTCTGAATAAGCGGGCGGCCGGGAATCCGAGGTCGGTGGAAGACCTCAATTTTAAAGATATGGCTAAAGCTGTTACATCACGTTTTACGGATAACTACGGGGCCGATTCCGATGAAATCCATAACATGACCCGAAGGCTTGTGGCCGGTATGATACGCGAAAAAGAACCCAATATCAGTGAACGCGATCTGAGTGCCCTTCTGGATCAGTGGATTCCCGGGGGACCCAAACAGCGTGAAATATCGCGCAACGGTAAGGAAGATCTGCTCCCCCCTCAGGCAGTGTTTGCCATGGTGGATCAGTTTGTACGGTATTCTATAAATAAAATGCCGGAAAAGGAAATCAGCGAGCTTCGTGCCTCTATGCAGGACTGGCATATTGAATACTGGAATATTTTCAGCATGGAGACACGCGTACAGATAAAAGAGCTGCTTGAAGGCCGGATGGATCTTGATGTCTTCTGGACAAAGATGAAAGCCCGTCTTCTCGGCAAAGGTTAAAGGTTCGGACTCGGGAGGAAAACACTATGACATACAGAACAGTGAACCCTGCTAACGGGGAACTGATAAAAGATTACGGTTTTGAGCTTCCGTCAGATACAGAACGTAAACTTGACATGACATGGAAAGCCTGGCATTCCTGGAGAAACACGGAACATGAAATCAGGGCCGGTCATCTTAAAAATGCGGCACGAATTCTCAGAGACCGGAAAAAAACTTTCGCTGAGATAATCACCCTGGAAATGGGTAAGCCGCTCAGTCAGGCAGTGGCGGAAATCGAGAAATGTGCCCTGGTATGTGATTTTTATGCTGATGAAGCAGCCCATTTTCTTGCCCCCCGCCACATCAAAACTGAGGCATATAAAAGTTATGTTCGTTATGATTCCATTGGTCCGGTTCTGGCAATCATGCCCTGGAATTATCCTTTCTGGCAGGTATTCCGTTTTGCAGCCCCGGCTCTTATGGCCGGTAATACGGGAGTTCTGAAGCACGCACCGAATGTACCGCAATCTGCGCTTGCTATCGAAGAAATTTTCTGTGAGGCCGGATTCCCTGAAGGAACTTTCGTCAATTTATTTACTGATATTCCTGCTACAGAAAAAGTCATTGAAGATTCCCGGATCGCAGCAGTCACACTGACAGGCAGCGAGGCCGCAGGAAGCCGGGTTGCATCCATTGCCGGCAAAGCACTGAAAAAAACAGTTCTGGAACTCGGCGGGAGTGATCCTTTCATAGTGCTTCCGGATGCTGATCTTGAGCACACAGTAAAATCTGCCGTGCTGGCAAGGACCATCAATACCGGTCAGAGCTGCATTGCCGCAAAAAGATTCATTGTGGCCGAAGAAATTCTTGGTGATTTTCTGGAACGCTTCAGAGTTTCGCTGGAAGCACTGAAGACAGGCGATCCCATGAAAGCTGATACACAGATTGGTCCCATGGCAAGACCCGATTTAAGAGACGATCTCCACCGTCAGCTTAACGCCTCTCTGTCGGAGGGCGCTGATCTGCTGACAGGAGGGAAGATTCCGGACAGCCCAGGCTTCTTTTACCCTGTGAGTCTGCTTCATGTAAAAGATCGCAATGTAACCGCCTTTCGCGAAGAGACATTTGGACCTCTTGTAACTGTTACTTCTTTCAGAACAACAGAAGAAGCGGCGGATATCGCAAATAATACCATCTACGGACTGGGTGCCTCCGTCTGGACCAGGGACCTTGAGCGTGCCGAGAGGCTGGCAGCCCATATTGAAAGCGGGTCTGTATTTGTAAATGCTGTAGTTAAATCTGATGTAAGGCTGCCGTTCGGAGGTATTAAAAAATCCGGCTACGGCCGTGAGCTTTCCGAAGAAGGAATCAGAGAGTTTACTAATATTAAAACTGTTTATATTGCTCCCCCGTCAGGCTGAATCGGTGCCATTCAGAATCACTGATCCCTCTGAATATGTATCGTCCCTGCTGTCCTGCAGACTCTGCAGTACGGTGGCAGGGACTCCTGTAAGCGGTTTTACTGATGGTTCTCCCGTGCTGCACATAGGTCAGGCTCCAGGTCCGCACGAAGCGAAATTCGGCAAACCCTTCGCATACACAGCCGGAAAGCGGCTTTTTCAGTGGTTCTCCCTGATCGGGATTTCCGAAGATGATTACAGAAAGAAAGTCTGTATGTCGGCTATGCTCCGCTGTTTTCCGGGAAAAGGAAAAAACGGTTCAAGAGGTGACCGCACTCCGTCGGCTGAGGAGCTGAATAACTGTTTTCGCTATCTTGATGCGGAATTCGCAAGGAACCGGCCAGGTCTGATTATACCGATCGGCAGGTTTGCCATTGCTCCTTTTAAAAAGAAATTCACAATGAATGATACCATAGGTATTCTTCACCGGGGAACCTGGCCTGTGACGGGTGAGGAATTTGACTGGATCGCTCTGCCGCATCCGTCAGGTCTGAATGTCTGGGTGGAAAAACCTGAGGGCAGAGTTCTGCTGCACAGATCGCTGAAGCTTATTTCAGAACATCCGGTTATTCAGGAACTCTTCCCCGGTGCAGTGTCTACATTATAATATAATTTATATTTTTACCTTTTTTGTCTTCGGGATCCTCTCCCGAATAAGGATACAGCCTGTCCGCGGTTTTTTTCCCGGATTCTGTGAGCCCGGGTGCGGGATCGTTGGCTTCTTTTCGTGACTGTTCCCTGCTGAAACTCTGCCTGCTGCGGCCGGATTCCGGATCAACTTTCCCCGCAGAGTTTTCATCCTGATAAGGGCTTACAGCATTTACAGACTGTGCTTTCTGCCTGTTCTGTTCCAGAGCAGTCTGAGAAATCTGTTCCTGCCGGTGAGCAGCTCCCTGTACCGCTTCCTGAACCGGTCGGGCATGTTCGATCATTGCATTAAATCCGGTTTTTATGTCGGAAATACGTATCATAAGGATTACCTCCTTCTTGCGTAGCGGTCCGCTTCTTCTTTCTTTTCGAATTTTCCTATTTTTATATATCCGTTATCGTAATAAAAACTGGAAGCCCGGTAAGTGTCTGAGAGGGCGAGTTTCGCTTCTTTTATTGTGATAATCACTCCCGGATGAATTTCTTTTTCCACATTGACTTTTCCGCCTGCTGAAAGTTCATCCATATGGGCTTTCAGTTTTGCAGTTTCCTCTTCAAGCTCCTTCTTCCGGTCTGCAAGATGCTTCATACTTTCGCGGAATTCCTTCAGCTGAGCTTCGTGTTCCTCTGTAAAAGCCTCCGGATCACTCTGTTTTCTTGCGGACAGTGTTTTGATAGATTTATCTGTTTTCTTAAGTTTATCGTCTGTATCTGCAAGCATTTTATCAAGCTCTTCAGCCTGCGCAAGGAGTCTTGGATCGGTTCCTACTGTGATTTCGGTCTGGGTATAGGCCTGAGATCCGATCGTGCGGGCGCGCACTTCTTTTTTGGCCCGGACTGATCCGCCGGTGATCTGAGCCCTCCGTCCGTTGCAGGTAACACTTCCTCCTGCTTCCACATTGCTGTGCAGGATTCCTTCTCCTGCCACCACATCTCCGTCCACTTTGATATCGGCTGCCTGGATGAACTTCGCAAACAGAGATCCCCCGGTGGATTCTATCTGCGCTCCCTCGCGGCCTACAATTCCCTGGCGGACAGTGATATCCCCTTCCGCTTCAACTTTCGCTTTCTGTACAGCACCAAGAACTTCCACGGTACCCGCAGCTTTTACTTCGTAATTATCCAGCACACTTCCCGTAATGACAACCGAACCAAGGAACATGATATTTCCTGTTTTGGGTCCGACATCCCCCTGTACTCTGTAAACAGATTCCACATGAATTTTACCGGAAGCGAATACCACCTGTCCGTTGATTTCCGCCATTACCCTCATTCCGTCATCGGATAGAATAGTGTTTCTTCCTGGTTTGAGTTCAATGTCTTTTCCGTCTTTTGCATCAACATAACGATTAAAGAGCGTTTTTCCGATCTGTCCGCGGGTGGCAGGTACTTTTTCGGCAAGTATCTGCCCGATCACTACGTTCTCTACAAGATTTGTCTTTTTAAAGTCAACTCTTCCCGATGCATCTTCCTCAAATTTAAGTGAATCTTTTTTAATATCAACTTTATAATCAATATAGGCATCATCACCGTGTTTTGCAGGGATTCCTTTTGCAGCAGTGATTTCCTGCATAAAGCGGTCGTTATCGAGAGCTTCTTTGATGGTTTTTTCCATGAAACCAAGCACAACTCCGTGACTTTTAAGAAGGTTAACCACATCCTGAAGTTCAAGATGCCTTCCGCCTGGTTTCGGCGGAGTGATTTTAATAGTGGCCCGCATTTCATCCTGCGATATGTCAACTTTGACAGTGGAATCATTTTCTGGCCTTGGCATGAATGTTCCCACTTTGATAAGTTCCCCGGTTGCCTCTTTCACAGCTCTTGCTACTGCATCCTCATCAAAATCAGAAACACCGTGCTGCTGCAGCTTTAGTTCAGCAGCTTCTCTGTCCACCGGGTGGCCGGAACCTTCAGGAGGATAAACAGCAAGGAAGGCTCCCGATTTATAAAGGCGCACAAGTACTTTTCCGTCTTTATCTTTGTGAGAAAACTGATCAAGTTCTTCACTGAGCAGCCTGTCCCCGACTCCCAGTTTCCGGGAGAAGTCCTCAAGGTCTGCAAATCTTGTTTTATGATCGATTATGCTTACCAGAATCCGGAAGGGTTTGTCGCTCAGGCCCAGAAAAGTGGTTTTTCCCCTTTCAATGATTTCATAATCAAGGTCAGAAAGATCAGCGCCGAGGATTTCGGAACCTTTCCGGAGGCAGGACGTAACGGAACGGCCAACCACCTCGACTTTATTTTTCACGGTGGCCAGCAGCTTTTCATCTGTTGAGAGTATTGCTTCTTTCAGTCGGTCCATTATGATTCCGATAATTGAACAGGATTACCTACAATAAAACAAAGACGGTTGCTGTAAGCAACATGAAAAAAAAAATGCAGTCATATTCAGTTCACTTTAAAAATGCCGGAACAATTTATCTCATCACAGATGCCACACCCGGGGAAATCCAGACAAGAATATCGGCAGATTCAGTAAAGACACTGCTGGTTTCTGCGGACCTTCCTCCCGATTCCATCCCTTCCGGAAGCACCGATCTGCTCAGAACCGATCTTTCTGCATTTCAAAGAAAGGATTTTGAATCAGTAAGAACCAGTGCTCTAAAGGCATTATCGGCTGTCAGAAAAGGAAATGTAATAGTGTATGCAGATCAGGCTGATTCAGAGGCAGCAGCAGCTTTACTGGGATGTATTCTTCTGAGCGTTCCCAGAAACCGGTTAAAACCGGAAGATCTGAAAAAAATTCATACCCTGCCTTTTGAAACTGTTCCGGATATAATATTTGATTTTTATAATTATTCATCGGAAACTGTGAAGCAGGATCCCATTCCCAGGGAAGAGCCTCCTACCCGGATAAACCAGGAAAACAGGGCCGCCATTTCCCGGGCAGTAACCAGTGAATCCTCTTCACCTCCGACTCCGGCTGAAGAACCATTTACACCCTCCTGGCTCACTATCCGGGTAAAACTCGCCTCTGTAATACCAGGCATCATCGCCCTTGCTCTTATTACAATGATCACCACAGCCGGCTGGCTCTTTAAAAGTCATACGGACAGAGTGGTCCAGGAGTATAACCTGAGTCTTGCCCGTCTGATAGGAAAAAAAACAGAAGATGCAGTTTCAGAATTAAGAAAAAAAACAATTTTCATTTCGGAAATACAGAATGCTAAAGGAAGTTATCCGGAGCTCACCGACATGTTTTTCAGGGAGAATCCGGAGCTCATCCTCATTGCCGAAGTCAAAGCCTCCGGAGAAACACTTCTCCCTGCCCGCTTTCTTGTGAACAAAGACTATCTGAACAGAACAGGCTTTAAGGAAGAAGATATTATGAACAGCCTTCCTGAGCTGAGCGATAATCTTACCGCAGTAATTCAGGGGGAAACCATGCTTATGAACGCATCCCCGGTTTTCGGAAGATCCCTCATTGCACTGAGCTTTCCTTATAAAAAAGACAGTGGTCTTCTGGTTCTTGCTGATTCTTCAGATTTCATGGATTCTTTTCAGACTGTAAGAAATGCTGATTTTTTTCAGATAATGCTTGTAAGTGACACAGGCAGGGTCATTGCGCATTCAGACGATAAGGAAACCCTTCTTGCTCCGGATTACTCATCTGTACCGGTAGTCAGTGCCATGAAACAGTCTAAATCAGATAATGCTTCCCTTAGGTATATTTTCAAAGAAACAGAATATCTGGGAAGCTATCAGATTCTGAAAACCGGAAGGCTTGGAGTAATATCTACAGTGGAATCTGACCGCGTTTTTGAGGCAGTTTACCGGATAGAGCGTCAGAATATTATTTTAACATTTATAGTTATGATTATTTCCTTTCTGATTGTCTTTATATTCTCGAGAAGGATTACAGTGCCTATTGCAAGACTTGTAGGGGCCACAAGGGAGATTGAATCAGGTAATTATCATGTATCCATAAAACCGGTTACGCGCGATGAAATCGGAATACTGACAAATTCTTTTTCAGCCATGGCACGCGGCCTTTATGAAAGAGAAACCATTAAGGATATTTTCGGAAAATTTGTTAACAGAACCATAGCCGAAAAAGCACTTCGGGGTGAAATAAAACTCGGAGGAGAAAAAAAAGAGGCCGCTGTTTTTTTCTCTGATTTAAGAAATTTCACAGGTATTTCTGAAAGCATGAAACCTGAAGATGTCGTTGAAATGCTGAATTATTATTTTACAGCTATGGTGGACTGTGTCCATGCAACAGGCGGAGTTGTTGATAAATACATCGGAGATGCGCTGATGGCTCAGTGGGGTGCCCTGACTTCAGGAGATAATAATACAAAAAATGCAGTGGACGCAGCACTTCTTATGCGGGAAGAACTGATCAGCATGAATCAGATTGCGGGGGGCAGAAAATTTCCGGTTCTGCATTTCGGAGCAGGAATCAATACCGGTCCTGTCATCGCAGGTCAGATAGGTTCAGAAAAAAAACTGGAGTTCACCGTTATCGGTGACACAGTGAACCTTGCCAGCCGGATTGAATATCTGAATAAGCATTTCGGAACTGATATACTGATCAGCTCATATTCCTATGAAAAAGTTAAAGATTATTACGAAGTTATTGAAATGCCTGCGCTGAGCATTAAGGGAAAGACTAACAAAGAAACCGTTTATGCTGTTCTCGGTCACAAGGGAGATCCTTCCTGCCCCCGCTCTCTTGAGGAGCTCAGAGAGAAAGTCGGAATCCGGTTCACAGAGGAGCAGGCCGAAGAATCTCTGAAGGCATCATCGGACAAGGTGCATAAATAATAATGAAACTGAAGCTTCTCAGATATATACAGAGCGATTTATTCGTAATTTCTGCAGCATTGCTGCTGATTGCTTTGCTTTCTTTCAGGCTTTATACAGAGTTCCTTTATTCTGAGGAAAATCAGGGACCTCCTGCCGGAATTACAGAATTCAGAATCAATAAGGCCGAAAGAAGATCGGGTAGCCGTTCTGTCTGGCACAAGCTTCCCGAAAAGCATGGAATCTGGAGCGGAGACTGGATCGCGACCGGTCCCGGATCCGGTGTAATCATTGAGATGAACGAAGGCACCCGGATCACTCTTGATCAGAATACAATGCTTGTTATCAGTATTATAAATAACAGGATTAAAGCTGAAATTCTGGAAGGATCAGCGGATGTCAGTGCGGGGGACAGCGGAAAAGAAGTACTGATTGAGTCCGGCAGTCAGTCCTTTACACTGCAGAAAGGAGCAGCCCGGTTTACCAGAAAGGGCAAAGAGCTGCAGCTGAAAGAAATACTCAGCCTGTCTGCTGTCATTGATAATACAGCAGTGAATGTGGCAGCTGCAGTGGAACGTCTGGAGCCTTCACCCCAGAAAATTTTTTTTACGGAAAATTCCGGTAATGTTCCGGTGAAATTCGTATGGAAAGATCAGAAGGGCGGTCCTTATCTGTTAGAAATTTCCTCCTTACCGGATTTCAGTTCATTATCATATTCCGAAACTGTTACCGGAACGGAATTCTTAAAAGAACTCGGGGGAGGCATTTATTACTGGCGGGTAAGGAGAGCAGGAGATCCTACCGGCCCTTATTCAAGATTTTTTATAAGAGAAAAATATAAAGCAGATCTTGTTACTCCCTCAGACAATGCTGTAATCTATCTTCAGGATAAGGGAAACGCTTCGGTGTATTTTTCCTGGAAGATTCCTGAACCAGGGGGTGCTGCTCTTCTGGAAATTGCCGAAAACGGAGACTTTTCTTCTCCTCTCCACAGCATTGTGATTGAACGGGATTCCGCAATTGCGGATCTTCTGCCCGGGGAATATTCCTGGAAAATCACTCCCCGATCAGGAGCTTCTGATCTTTCAGGTTCTGCAGTGATCCGGAAATTTACTGTAAGCAGTAAAACATTGGCTTCTGTTTATAATAAGAATATAAAGAATCCTTCCCTGCCCTCTGCGCCACCTCCGGTTTCTGATTCGGAACCGGAACCGGTGAAAAAACCTGGACCTGCAGCAGGCCTGACTGGTCTTGCATCGGCACCTGCGCCTTATCTGAATGCTCCAAGGGGTCTTGAACCTGCGAATCGCTCTGTGATTGATATGTCTCACGCCGAAGAAATAACTTTCCGCTGGAAAACACCGGATTCAGGCATACCTGATTTTCGTATCCGTTACCGGTTCCGGCTTTACTCCGGCGAATCTGTAATCTACGAAACGTCAACACCGGACACTTCTGTAGTATTCCGGAAACTCGAACTTCTGGATCAGGGACAATTCCGCTGGTCTCTGCAGGCTTTTTCGGAAGATAATTCCATTGAATCAGAACCTGCAGAAAATTACTTTGAGATTATTCTTAGCGAAGCTCCTGATATGCCCACTGATTTCCGCAGTGAGTGATCTGTCATTCTAAATGTAGGTAGCGGGCAGGAATTGAAAATGAATGACCACTTCGCTCGGCGAATTGCCCGTATTGGTGCCTTTGTTAGCAGCTTTTGCCTCTGGCAAAAGCCTCAATCATTCTTAATTTTTCATTTTACATTTTTAATTGCGCACCCGCGATTTATCCTGCAAATCGCAGGTGCGCCCCGCAGTGAGTGATCTGTCATTCTTTACTTGCCGGTGAGCCGTATTTTTATTTTCATGGTATAAGACAGGACCGGAACTTTTCGGTTTCGGACATTGCTTATCATGAAATCATACACGAAAATAATTGCATTTATTCTTATTCTTTTAAACAGTCTGCCTTCCAAAGCCGAGGAACAGCCGTCTAAATTTGAATCTGTCATTGCCGGGTTCACCTGGAGTCCGGTAGCTGGAAATTCCGGTTATATTCTTCAGATCAGAAATTCTTCGCAGGTTCTGATCCACGAAATCAAAGTTCCTGCTGAGACACTTAAAGTGGAACTTCCGCCTGGTGATTACACCGTACGTCTGGCTGCACTGAACCGCTTTAAAAAACCAGCTGTCTGGACACCATGGAATTCCTTCACCCTTACTGGCTACGTTAAAGAACAGCCTGTCAGTGCCGGTAAGGAAGAAATGCCGGCCGAACCAGCAGAAAAAACCGATAGAAGTCTGTCATTTTTTAAATGGTCCCATTTTATTCCCGGAGCCACCAGGATTCGTAATGGTCAGTACATTACAGGAGGTCTCTGGTCCGTTCCTTTCGCAGCAGCTGCTTATTCAGGTTATAAAGAAAAACAATTCGGAGATCTTCAGGCGAAAGATCCTTTCAACAACCCCGTCTATCTGAGTATTATTACCGCATCACAGCCCGAATCATTTCTGCTTGCAGGTATGATCCAAAGAAACAGCAATCGGGCAGACTACAACCGGCACCAGCAGAATCAGAGAAACATTGCCTGGGGTGCCCTGGCATTGTATCTGATTCAGTACGGAGATGCAGTATGGTCGGATTACCGGTTTCAGAAATCGGTGAAACCGTCACAATCCTTTCTCCTGATGGATTCAGGTTATATGCCTACCGTTAATCCATTCAGTCAGCCAGATATTTTCCGGATCGGATTAACAATACCGTTCTGACAGGTGGTCATAATGAAAAATTTTTTCAGTTTTACAGCAGCAAGCCTTTTAATAATTGCAGCCGCTTCGTGCTCCGAACCGTTTCCCGATGATTTCTGGTTTCTGTTATCAGGAATAATCCGAAGCCCGGCCAACACTTCAGACACCGCAAATCCTTCTGATCCGGTGGATCCCTCCGCAGAGCTGCCTTCTCCGGGTACAGTCACCATAACCGCAGATTCTCATCAGAGACCTGGCCTTCTGACTGCTGAAATAACAATTAACCCGGCAGCCGATGAATCCCTGATTGACGGATACAGGGTCTACTGGTCTACCGGAACGCAGCTTGGAACTGACCATACCAAAACCGGATCTGCAATTAAGGTAAATCTCACCGGTCAAAGCATTCCGGCAGGGGCTTCGGGTATATCTGTTAGGACCACTTCCGGAAGCACAGCATCTGCTGCAGTCCAGACAACGTCCTTCACAGACATTGCCAAATATTATATTTTTGCAACAACTGATACCTTCAACGGAAACATTGCAGGTATAACTTCTTATAATGATAAAGACAGCAACTCTGTTACACTGACCGGTTCATCTTCCTTTGCAAAGGCAGATGAAATCTGTAATCTGGAAAAATTGTATGCCGTGCACAGTCTGGTAAACCCGGGAACCTTTAAGGCTCTCCTGGTGGGAACCCATAATGGTCATACACGCACTGCATGTACAACACCAAACTGTTCCGATGGAGTTACCGAACATTCTGACTGGGTGTTGACCACTGACAGAGCATATATACGGGCGGAAACCCTGCCAGCTGCCGAGATCGGAACTACCAACTCTCTCGGGCTTTTCTCAATTAATGGTACGGATTCGCTGAGCAATGCTTTCATTACCACAGCAGACACCTACTGGACCGGTCTGGATAATAATGGGACAGCCATAACCTACTTAACGGCTACTGATAACTGCAGTGGTTGGTCCAGTGACGAGGGGCTTACTTCAGGACAGTATGGAACCGGAAATGAAACCGGTCTGTCCTCCCTATCAGATTCATTCGGGGCAGTGGGATGCGATCAGACAAAAAAAATTCTTTGTGCAGAGCAGTAATTTCCTGCTCAGGGCTCAATCAGCCCCATTCTGACTGCATATTTCACAAGATCCGTCGCCTTATGAACTCCGAGTTTTTTCATAAGATTCTGCCGGTGTACCTTTACAGTGGCCGGGCTGATCCATAAAATTTTAGCGGTTTCTTCGTTTGATTTACCTTCTGCGACAAGCTGGAGAATCTCCCTTTCGCGGGAAGTCAGCTGTACAAAAAGATTTTCCTGAATATCATCGGACGGATTTTTATGAAATCCGGCCGACATAATGCGCGATGTGATCCGCGGACTTAAATAAACTTCGTTTTTATCCAGGGATTCCACTGCTTTCAGAAGATCAGACCCGGCCTCATCTTTTAATACATAGCCGTTAATTCCGATTTTTATAAGTTCCTGGATATATTCCTCTGAGTCATGACGACTTAAAATAATGATTTTAATTTCAGGATAATAACGGCGGATTTTTCTTGCGGCTTCTATTCCTGTAAGACCCGGCATACTGATATCAAGAATCACAGCATCGGGCAGCAGCCTGCTGATTTCCTCGAAAGCAGTCTGACCATCCCCTGATTCACCGACTATTTCGCATTTCTGGCTGGATTCGAGTATATGCTTCAGACCTTCGCGAAGGATTGCATGGTCATCAGCCAGATAAATTCTTTTTTTCTTCATTAAAGTGGTACCTCAATACTGAAGGAGGCACCCTTTCCTTTTGCCGTCACGGTTTTTACCGTACCTCCCAGATCAGAAACTCTTGTCATTATATTTTCAAGACCATAATTCTGCCCGGGCTGACTGTCACTTTTTTTTTCGAAACCCTTGCCGTTATCTTTCACTTTAAGGATCACCTTCTGCGGGGTTGTAAAAAGCTCAATGGAAACATAATCCGCTCCGGAATGCTTCACTATATTACTGATCAGTTCCTGAAACACCCGAAAAAGACTGATCTGAATTTTATCGGAAGGACTGCTTTTCAGTTCTATTCGTATATCAGTCCGGATTTTCTTCAGATCCAGAAAATTCCGGGCATACCAGCGCACAGTGGCCTCAAGACCCAGATCCTTCAGCGTTGAAGGATAAAGACTTGTGTAAAGATCCCGGATTTCCTGACTCACCAGATCAATGAGTTCCATACCTGCAATAAAGCGATCCCTGTTTTTACGGGGATTCTGAAAATAATTAGTGAAATTAAGCTTGGCTGCAAGGATCGACTGACCCACACTGTCATGGAGTTCGCTTGCAATATACTGTCTTTCCTTTTCCTGAATATCCAGCAGACGGGAATGCAGATTTTTTACTCTTGCTTCCAAAGACCTGATTTCCGTAATATCCTTAAGAATAACCGCATATTCATTTTTTACCCTGAAAACACTGTAACCATAGACTTTCTTTTTATAAATAAATTCAGAATTCTCCACTTTCTGCCTTCGGGATTTCTGCAGGTTTCGCAGAAAATTCTGCTTTTCCGGTTCTGATACTTTCAGAATATCAAAAAAATTCATACCCTCAGGATTTTCTAACCGAAAAACATGGCGGAAGGATTCATTGGAAAACCGGATAATCTGCGAGCTGTCCAGAGTGATTACAGGCGACAGGCTGGAAAGAATGTCGGAAGCTTTTGATTCGGTGTGATCCCTTTTCATAAAAAAAATAAGGTTCCCCCGTTTTTCAGGGGGAACCTCCAGCAAGGTTTAGTTAACTCAATAAGGAAACACATTTTCGGCAAGCGGATTTTTATACCAGTCCTGGGCTTCTGCGCCATAACTCATATACCACTGAGAAAAAGAAGAGTAGGCTGCATGGATATCACCTCTTTCATATGGCCAGGACCATTTACCGGGCAGCATCAGTGCCCATGGAAAACCGTTGGTATCCAGATATTTTTCTGAACCATTGACTGTATAACCAAGTCCTGCAAAGTGGATCTCCTTCTTAGTGTTGATCACATACAGATACAGGTCATAGGGAGCCTTGCCAAGATCAGCAGCCGGAACCGGATTACTGAAGATATACTCAGCCTTTGCCTGTTTTCCCCCTGCATACACTCCTCCGACATTGGTGTTGGACTGCGCAATACTTTCTTTACTGGAGAAAATATGCAGTGCATCTGCAGCTGTTATCGTTCTGGCTTCGCTGAACTCGACCGGCAGCACACCATCGACCGGATAACCGTATCTTTCGAAGTTCAGAGTCGCTTCAGGAAGACCCCCGATTTTCTGATAGAGAATGTGATTATAACCGGCACCTTTTGCGATATGCTGATAAAAAACTCTCATCCTGACTGCATCACCGGATGCATTCAGATCCTGTTCGTAGCGGACTTTCACGACCATATCATTAAAGTCCATATCGCCTGGCTTAGGATAAAGGTCTTCATAGGCCACAGTATAATAAGTTCCGTCATCCGGAATGCGGATCATGGCAGACCGGGAGGGATCCTCCGGATAATAATCCATTAAATCGCGCACTCCGTCGCCGTCTGTATCAGGAAATGTATACTCTTCTGTCTTTACCTGAATCCGGATTACACCAGTCAGCCGGTAAACGGCAATAACCGTTACTTCTTTAGTATAAATCTTTCCGTTATATTCAATTTCTATATAAATTTTTCCTGCAGCCGTATCGACCGTGAAGCTCCCAGACACATTCCCGTCATCAGATGCCACAGCCTGGTAGATTACAGAACCACCTGTGGGGACTTTCACAATGCGGAAAAGGGTTCCTCCGGCAGGACTTTCATCTGTTTTAATATCAAATGTAAAAGTTATAGTTTTATTGGATTCAAAAACGAATGTTTCGTCCCCGCTTGTAATCTCTGACTCATAAGTAAATTCAACATTCTCAAGCGGATCTTCAGCAGGCAACGGATCATCAAACAGATCTGTGGGATCATCCGGGGATGCAGTATCCATTACAACTTCAGTCTGACCATCAGCCAGACCCAGAAGCCATATGGCCCCTGGATTTTCTTCGGCTTCGGTACAGGAGGCTGCCAGGTTTAAAGTCAGCGCAGCAGCTCCTGCGACCAGCCAGGTTCCGGTTTTATTTATAAGAGTTTTCATGACACACCACCCTGAAGCACTGTCGCTCACAGTAGAAATGTATCATAAACGGGAATCAGATGCAATACTCCCCTTGCACTAATTTTGTAAGGCAAAAGGCTTAGTTTGCATCTGAATCGGGATTAATCAGTATTTTTTCTGCTCAAAAAAAGCAGTTATGGCACTGGTTACTTCAGAGACATCAGCCTTCAGTTTTACCGGCTGATTTTTATATCGGCTGTTCACATCCTCAAGGGTGCCTTCGTGGTAACCGCTCTTGAATTCTGAAAATTTCAGCCCGTGAGCAGTACTGATCACAACTGTACTTTCGTT
Organism: uncultured Leptospiraceae bacterium; assembly: GCA_964594095.1. Lineage (GTDB taxonomy): Bacteria > Spirochaetota > Leptospiria > Leptospirales > Leptonemataceae > CAZQKZ01. The sequence continues at coordinate 43,691 of CAZQKZ010000016.1, forward strand.
TGACGAAATAATTTTCTGATTTACAGCTTTCCTGAGTGCTGCAACCGCAACCGCAGTATGAGGATCCATAAAAAGACCATACCGATCACAGATGGCAGCCGCATCAGAAAGCTCATCTTCAGTTGCATCAAGAACTGTACCACCCATGTATTCCAGTGCTTTTTTAGCCCTTGGGTAACTGACAGGGTTCCCTATCTGGATGGCACTGGCCAGAGTCTTCTTTGCAGTAACAGGGATCAGTTCTTTTAACCCGTTCTGATAGCTTTGATACATCGGATTTGCGTTGGCCGCCTGGGCAAGAAGAACCCTTGGAACCCGGTCAATCAGGCCAATCTCTTTCATCATGCGGAATCCGGCAGCCACAGCAGCCACATTCCCCAGATTCCCGCCGGGAATCACAATCCAGTCAGGAACATTCCAGCCCAGCTGCTGCACAATTTCAATACTCATGGTTTTCTGACCTTCAATCCGCAGCGGATTCATGGAATTAGCCAGATAAATCCCCTCTTTTGCAGTGACTTCTTTGACTATTTTCATACAGCCGTCAAAATCAGTGTCGAGCGAAAGGACCAGGGCCCCGTTACTCAGAGGCTGCACAAGCTGTGCTGTGGTGATTTTACCTGCCGGCAGAAAAACAATCACAGGCACACCCGCCATAGCGCCGTAGGCCGCCAGTGCCGCGCTGGTATCGCCGGACGAAGCTGCTGCCACTGCATTGATTTTATGACCTTTGGATTTTAATGACTGAACATGACTGACAAGCACTGTCATTCCCAGATCCTTGAAAGAACCTGTGTGAGTATGACCGCACTGCTTTACCCGGAACTCACGGACTCCGAACTCTTTTGCAAGGCGGGGAAAAGGTACCAAAGCACCCGCCCCTTCACCGAGACTTACGATATGCTCATCCGCAATTTCGGGGAGTACCCACTCTTTTTTTCCCCAGATACCGGAATCAAAGGGGTATGATGCTTCACGGTAGCGCTTTGAAAATAACTCTTTCCATTCTGCTGAAGAAACAGTTCTCAGTGCTTCGGTATCATGTTCCACATTCAGAAGACCCCCGCAGGAATCGCAGGTGTACCTTACAGAGTGAATATCATAGTCAGCTCCGCATTCTATGCAGCTGAGTCGGGCTTTAAAGGGTTGTTTCCGGGTCATACCGCAGATTTCTGAATCCGGCTGCTGCTGTCAATCAGTTCAGCTGTCTTCGGTATTCTCATCAGTCCCGCTCTCTCCGGAATCCTTACCAAAAGCATAAATTCCTTTTTTTACAGGTTTTGTCCTGAGAACTCCCGGATAATACCGTATAAGTTTCATTACAAAGCGCATCTGTTCTTTTCCGTAAGCATCCTTGGAAAAATAATTGCTCAGCTCCATTTCAATATACTGCAGAGCCCTTCCTCCGCTCACATTGGCTGCTATCCTGAAGACCGCAGGGTAGCCGATCATTTCACTGGATTCAAAGCTTTCCGGTGCGGAAATCGGCTCCAGTCTGGCCGCGTGCGGTGCCTTATAAAATAATGGTCCGCCAGGAATAACTGTTATATTGTAATCTTCCTGACCAGCTTCTTTTTTGAAACGCAGCCTTAGATGATCTTCCTTAATTCCTTTCATGCGGGTTTTAATATCCGCATCGAGCTGCCCCACAGAGATTATTTTATTTCGGTTGGTATCATCAACGATGATTTCATAAATGAACCCGGTCTCGGGTGGCTGCGCAGTAAGATCGGCAAGCACCTTGAGAACCGGCTTTATAAAAATCAGGTATATAAGCCAGATAAACAGCGTAAAGCTGATCAGAGAACCGGTCAGTACCAGTAAATCAAGATAACCCGGAGCCATCAGCAGAACGGGCAGCATTACAGGTTTTACTGCCTCACTTCGGATTTCAGAAATTCAATCGTTCTTTGTTTAGCCTGCTCTTCGGAAAGACCAGGCTCTCTGGGAATTCTCCATTCGTAAGAAACCCTTACATTCCTGTGAGGATCATTTTCATTCACATGTTCAAACCGATAGCGGCTGATATCTTCCATGAAAAGGCGGGCTGCCTGCCAGGTCTTTGGCATTTTATTCGGAACAAACTTGCTTTCTTCGATGTATCCGGTTTTGGAGGAAATCTTGAGATCAATCATCGCATCAAGAACCCAGTCCTTAAAATTAAATTTATCGCTGAATTCCTTATACTGGTTAAACTGTTCTTTGTTCCCGGCCTCGTCGGGAATAAAGCGGATTCTGTTTTCGAGTCCGATCTGCTTAACGGCATATCCTTTTTCTGTGATCAGAATCCTGATGGATTCCCCGCTTATTGCCGGAGCTGTGAAAAAAGGATCTTTCATCAGCTGTTCCTGCAGATCCTCCGTTTTTACATCAGCAGAAGCAGTCCCGGTATCGGTATCGGTGCCTGTTTCAGCAGTTTTGCAGGAAGAGAGTATGATCAGTAATACAGAAATCAGAACCGGGATGTATTTCATAGATTAACCTCAGGCTTACAGCCTGAACTGAGTATGAAAAAAATCAAGCAGTTTTTTACCTTTATGGCAGGTGTTTCAGAAGGTCGGAATAGGAATCCAGATAAAGAGTTGCCCCTTCCCACTCCGCCTCATTTCCATGTCCGTACCGGCAGGCCGCAAAAGGGCAGCCGTTATGAACTCCCGCATCCCGGTCAGAGTATCTGTCCCCGACCATCAGTGCTTCTTCCGGCTTCAGACCATAGGCTGACAGAATCCAGGATACAAGTTCTGTTTTATTGTGAATGTTTTCATTGTTGACTACCGGTACATCCGTAAAAAGATCTCTTACTTTCATATATCGTAAAATGGCATCGATATAAGGATAGCGGCCGTTAGAAGCACCAAAAAGCTGATACCCCCGCCGATGCAGCTCAGATGTTACCTCAGACACTTTTTCGTAATAATGGCCTTCTCCGGCATCAATCGACGCCACAAGGGAGTGAAGAATATTCTCGGACAGTACGAGCTGCATGGAAGAATCAATCCCAGGTGCAAGATTCCGGAAAATTTCCACGATCGGTTTGCCGATCTGCTCCATTATGAAAGGCAGGTCCGGAATCGGTATACTTAGACCGTGCTCTTCAATGAAATGGGAAAATTCTTTCTGGTAAGTCCTGCCGATGATTTCTTCGCTTGAAAAAACGGTTCCGTCTATATCAAGCAGGATGGCCTTTATATTCCGCAGCATATTTCTCTTCAGATTCTCTGTGTCTGCTTCTGACGTAAACCGATTTTTTATTTTTCAGAAAATTCATTGAATGATACGGGGCTTTATCAGCGTATTGTCCTGATGCCACGGGCTCTGAAGAAAACACTGCCGTTTTTTTTATTATCTGCAGTCATTCTGTCCTTTCCCCTTATGGCAGATCAATATGAGTCGGCCCCGGAAGTAACCGTAACCCGGGAGAATATTCATCCATTAACCAAAGGCTGGCTGGTAATCCAGGGGGAAGGTTTTTCTGAGCTTCTGCCCCTTACGGAAAAAGCTGGATCTCAGGCCGGCAGCCCGGCCCCCTTTGTATGGTACAGAAACCGAATTCACTACCGGGCATCCGGTGAGGTCATACCGGCTCTGCAGATCTCCGGTGTCCGGAACAGCTTTATTCTTTACGTAAACAATACACCGGTGTATCAGGGTGGTTCTGCTTCATCATTCCGGCCTCCTGTATTCAGCGATTCTGATTACTGGGTAATTCCTCTGCCTCCTGCACTCCCCGATGAAAACGGTGTATTCACCGCCGATCTGCTTCTTTATATAAATGCTGCCGACGGAACCAGTCCCGGAATCCGGTCCGACATTCTGCTGGGCGATTATGATCAGCTAATGATGAAATACCGTCAGTCATTGGCTGCAATCAGTATTGTAACGGGTTTTTTTCTGCTTATGTCCTTATTCCATCTCTCTCTTTACTCTGCGGACCGGGCAGCCTATCAATATCTTGCACTGTCTCTGTTCAGCATGCAGACTGCTCTCATCCTGATCATTCAGGAAAATCTGTTTCAATTGTCCTTTTTAAGCCCCGTCACAGAATCTGAGATCCGTTACTTAATATGGTCCGTTCTGCGGTGGGGGATTCTCTGGAGTTTATCTGAATTTGCATACAGTTTCTTCAGGATTTCTTATCCTGTCTTTCTGAAAACCGGAATCCGAATACTGTTTTTTTTATATATTATATTATCGATCACGGCTGCGGACGCTGGACTCCTTCATGAATATGAATCCGTATCGCAGCTGATACAGATAACTTCCGGAGGTTTCCTTCTGCTTTTTTCAGGTATATCTGTCCGCAGGGATTTCAGCATCAGTCACGGATTTCTTATTTCCGGTATGGCACTATTCATATTCACCTTCTTTACAGCATTACCGGCCGGTGTCTCCTCAGTGGCTGCTGCCTTTTTTGCATTCACTGCCTCCCAGTCTTACATCCGGTCTGTTCTCAGACTCCAGGCAGTCAATGAAAGACTCGATCTGATTAACATACACAAATCGCAGGAACTGGAAAAAGCAGCTGCAAGAATCCAGTCGGATCTGGACACTGCCAGAAGATTTCAGGACTCTTTCATGCCTTCGCCTGATTCAGGATCAATGATTTCAGCGTATCGCTCTGTACCGGTCCAGACTGTAAACGGTGACATAGCAGACATCACCCTCCTTGGCGAAACGCTGACGGAACGTTACTTCATAGCAGATGTAATGGGACACGGAGTACAGGCTGCTCTGGGCACCATGGTAGTCAGAATGCTTTATGACAGGATCAAAAGAAACCGGGAAACCCCCGGAATCCTGCTGAAAAAACTCAGGGATTTTACAGCAAATGAATACCGAATGCTGAGCATTAACTTCAGCTGTTTTATACTGGATCACAACCGGCGTACTGGTGAGATAACATATTCCTCCGCAGGCCATCCTCCTCAGCTGATACTGCGGGGGAATGGAGAGATCACAGAACTTACTACTTACGGAAATATCATTACCCGGTATCTCGATAAAGATTTCGATGACAGAACAGACAGGCTGTTAATAGGGGACCGGCTGATATTTTACACAGACGGAATCACAGAAGCAAGAAATCCGGAAGGGTTATTTTTTTCGGAGGATGGGCTGAAAGGTACTCTGCAGCGGAATTCATCTGCAGATCCGGAAACAATGGCGGCTGCAGTCATCAGTTCACTGAAGGAGCATCTGGACGGCAGGGAACCTGAGGATG
>CAZQKZ010000016.1:48937-63270 GCA_964594095.1 uncultured Leptospiraceae bacterium
ATATGAATTCAGGTTCTTCCTGATTTATACTCTGTGCCTGCGGATGATGTTCAGAATCTCTGTACCCAGATGCTCTGTTCGCTGAGGCCCCATTCCCTTTATAAGAAGCAGATCATCCACTGACCGGACGTCCGAACGGGCAATGCGATCAATAACTGCATTCTGCATAACCATAAATTTTTTCCATTTATTTTTACGGGCAACAGAATCCCTGAATTTTTTCAGGTCACTGATGAGCAGACGCACTGGGTCCTCCGTTCCGGCCTTTGCCTTACCGGATGCAGCAGAATCAGATTTCTTTTTACTGGTCCTCCCCTTTTTTTCAGGAGGCACATCTCTCAGATAAAGTTTAGGATATTTATTTCCGGAAATCTGCACCAGGCCGGATTCCGTTTTATCTGCCACAGCTTTGTCTATGGCTTCTTCAGGCAGGTGCCTGAGAGATCCGTAATACTCCCACTGATTCAGTTTGTAGCGTAGAATATCGCGTGACCGGCTGCCTCTCAGTGCCCCTATCATAATCTTTTTACCGAAAACCCCGGGATAGTCCCGGAGAAACTGCCCGATAAGGGAATCCTCTTCATCAGAAAGACTGACGGAAGCCTTTTCTGCCGCAGCTGTGATTTTTTTAAGTATTTTTTCTGATTGTCTGGCATGACCGGAGGCGGATTCCTCATCTTCGGTGCAGATATCGCACTTACCGCACGGATCTGTAATCTCGCCGAAGTAGGCACAGATGGTTACCTGTCTGCACGTCCTCTTCCAGACATACTGTTTTACATGTTCCAGAAGATTGTCAGCTCCGGAACTGAGCATACCGGTGCCGCCGGAAACACCGCTGCGGGTAGCCGATCCTGCCATAAATGCCCTGGTAGCTACATCGCTTCCGTGATAAAACAGAACACAGCGGGAATGCCTGCCATCCCGGCCTGCCCTGCCTGCTTCCTGATAATATGCCTCGAGGGAATCAGGCAGCTGATAATGAATGACAATGCGGACATCCGGCTGATCCACCCCCATTCCAAAGGCATTTGTGGCAGCCAGTACGTCATGTTTACCGGCGATATATCCCAGCTGTGCTTTTTCGCGCGCACTTTCCGCACGACCTGCATGGTAATGAGAGGCCCTGAATCCATTTTTTTTAAGAAATTTAGCAACTTCCTCTGTTTTTTTACGGGTGGCACAGTAGACAACCGCTTTTCCCGGGGATCTGCGTTCCCGAAATCCTTCTTTTTCCAGAAGATCCAGAAGCAGCTTTTTTTTATCGGATTCGGATTCAGGGTAAAGAACGGAAAATTCAAGATTCTTCCGGTAAAAACTTTCCTGAATCAGCACAGGATCTTCCATTCCGAGGGTTTTTATGATGTCGGTTTTTACTTTATCCGTTGCTGTGGCAGTCATTGCAAGTAAAGGAGGATTCTGCCCTGCCTTTCGCAGAATGTCCCGGATTCTGGCAATGTCCCGGTATTCAGGCCGGAATTCGTGACCCCATTTGGAAATGCAGTGCGCTTCATCCACCGCTATATAATTAACCTTCATTTTGATTAATAATTCACGAAAACTTTTCCCGGCAGCCCTTTCCGGAGAAATATACAGTAGTTTTATTTTTCCCTGGACAGCAAGGCTGAAGGTTTTCATCTGCTCAAGCTCATCCATAGAACTGTGGGAAGCGGCAGCAGGAAGACCTTTAGAGCGAAGCGAAAGGGTCTGATCGTTCATTAAAGAAATCAGAGGAGAAATGACAAGGGTGACACCCTGCTCAGCCATAAAAGCCGGAAGCTGATAGATCAGCGACTTCCCGCCGCCGGTAGGCATTACAGCCAGTACATCCCTGCCTTTTACCGCAGCTGTTACCGCTTCTTCCTGGCCAGGCCGGAAATTGCCAAAACCGAAAAATGATTTCAGATATGGATGCAGATCAGGATCTGTCTTCAGCACAGGTCCATACTGATTTTTACCATTCAGATGTCAAGCATTACTTTTCTGGATACTGAATTTTACTGATTTCGGACCGGTTTATGAAAATCCTGCCTTCTGCTGTCTGAACAAGAAGTCTATCTCCGGACTGGCTGATAACCATTCCGCGCAGCTCCCGACCGTCTTTCAGAGAAATGATTTCAAGGGCAGACTGCATCTCTTCTGTCTGCAGTTTTTCTTCATCAATACGGGGAGCCTCGCTTAAGGCACGTCGCATTGGCGCAGCCACGGTTTTTTCAGTGGAAAGAGCCGTTTCTATTTCCGGCTGAAGCTGGTTACTGATTTCCGGTTTTTCTGTAACTGTGGGGACTCCCTCTGCAGAAACGGCCAGTTCTTTTCCACCCTCAACATTCCCGAGTATATCGTTACTGTTTTTAACAGTGACCACTCCTTCTGCGACTCCTACCGTGATCTGGTCCTCATGTAGACCGGTCAGAAAAGATGTGCCTTTTACCTGAATGGAAGTATCTCTGGTATGAAGAATAAAGCTGCCTTTTACTGCTGCCTTGTTTACAAGACTCAGCACCTCTCCGGAAACCAGCCTGATTTCTGCTTCAGGAATCCCACCGGGACTGGTGGAATTTCGTAAGATTCTGATTTCTGTTTCGGGCCTGAGACGCAGGATTGTACCGGGGTATACAGACAATTCCAGAGTGCTGTTAGCAGCGGTCCTGATGACGACCGGACTTTGAAACTGATTACCGAAAAAAATGCGTTCCGGATTTTTGCCTGAGTTTTCAGGGAAAAATTCTGAGATTCCCTCGGTTTTTACTGCAATTACCGGAGAAACCGGCGACTGAACGGAAGCCTGGCCATCCCCGGACCCTGTATCCTGAAACTGATACAGACCGACGGCAAGAAGTAAAACAGCTGCTGCTGCCAGTATGGGTTTCCATACAGAAATGAAAAAAACAGAGCCCGCATTTTTCAGCAGAATCTGATCCTCGCTTAATATTACAGAAGGATTCTGAGAAAGCCATTCAGGCTGAAACGCAGGAAGCCGGTCCTCACCAGGGACGGAGGATTCTTTATGAAGAAGTGAGCGGATTTCTTCATTAAGCTGGTGAATTTCTTTCTGCTTGGACATATCCTCCCACATTTAATATAACATCCCGATTCTTTTTTTTTTCACAGTTTTATTCATGGTTCCCCATTTTTTCTGAAAGTCTCTTTTCAGCCTTTTTTAACATCCGGTGTACTGTTGCAGTGCTTACACCAAGGACAGAGGCAATGTTTTCCAGGGAATAACCATCATTATAGCGCAGGATCAGAGCTGATCTCTCTTTTTCGGGAAGCTGCTTTATGCCCTCCTTCATTGCTGCCATCCGCTGGTCCGCTTCGGATCTGCTGATAAAATCATCCTCAGCCGAACTTCCTGTACTAAGAAGGCTGGTCTGCTGCGGTTCTGTAAAGGAAACCGAAGTCACCTTTCTCTGATAATAGCTTTTGCCGTAATTTATAAGCAGGTTGCGGGCAGTCCTGTATAAGTACATACGGCACTGTTCTTCCGGCGGGAGAGGTTTGTCTTTAAAAATTCTTATAAAATTAAGAAATGTATCCTGCATAACGTCAGCGGCCGCCGATTCATCCGGCAGACTGCGGTATATGAAACGATAAACCTGTTTATGGTTTCTTTCATAGAGCCCTGAAAATCTCTGTTCTGCAGATTCCACAATACCTCCATACGACACAGAGTAAGGAAAAATGAAAAGAATTTTTCAAATCTTCGAAAAAACTTTACATACATGACAGCATCAGTATCTCTGGTACGGGTCCGATGCAGCTCCCTGATGTAAAAAAAATACAGATAGGCTGGAGGGAGTGGATTTCCCTGCCGGACCTTGGAATCCGGTGCATTAAAGTGAAAATCGACACAGGAGCCCGTACTTCCGCTCTGCATGTAACACATTTACGCAGCCGGACCGATGCATCCGGGCAGGAAACTGTGAAATTCCGGGTTTATCCTGATCAGTACTCTGTTAAAAATTTTTCGGTGTGTGAATCACCGGTAAAAGAATACCGCTGGGTCCGGAATTCCGCTGGATTCCGTACACTCAGACCAGTCATCCGCACTACCATCCAGGCCGGGGAGATCAGTTATAAAGCCGAGATCACCCTGATTAACCGGAAACGAATGCGGTTCCGTATGCTTCTTGGAAGGACTGCGCTGCAGAGGCATTTTACTGTTTTTCCAGGAAAATCATTTCTCCTTAAAAAATGCGATCCGTAAACCAGAACCATGAACATTGGAATTTTATCAAGAAATGCTGAAATATATTCAACCAGAAGACTGGCTGAGGCATGCACCGCCCGCGGACACAAAGTTATGGTGGTGGATCCGCTCCGTTGTTACATGAATATTACTTCTTCATATCCCAGTGTCCACTTTAAAAATGAATCCCTTTCCGGTTTCGATGCGGTGATACCGCGTATCGGGGCATCTGTCACTTTTTATGGTACGGCCGTTGTCCGGCAGTTTGAGATGATGGGAGTTTTTTCAGTAAATGAATCCGTGGCAATCAGCAGGTCCCGTGATAAACTCAGGGCGCTGCAGATTCTTTCAAGAAAGGGGATCGGTCTGCCTGTAACCGGCTATGCTCACAGCACACGAATGACCAGAGAACTGATTGATCTCGTGGGAGGACCTCCCCTCGTAATCAAACTGCTGGAAGGCACTCAGGGAAAAGGAGTGGTTCTTGCAGAAACAATACAGGCAGCAGAAAGCGTTATCTCAGCTTTTCGCGGGATGGATGCTCATTTCCTTGTCCAGGAATTTATCAAAGAATCAGAAGGATCCGACATACGCTGCTTTGTTATCGGAGACAAAGTAATCGCTTCGATGATGCGGACTGCCAAACCAGGCGAATTCCGGTCCAATCTTCACCTCGGGGGAAAGGCTGCTCCTGTGAAGATCACTCCGTATGAAAGGGCCACGGCAGTGTCGGCAGCTCAGGCACTTGGTCTGAATGTTGCCGGAGTTGATCTGATCCGTTCTTCAAGAGGACCTCTGGTTCTTGAGGTGAATTCCTCACCAGGGCTTGAAGGCATTGAGGAAGCTACCGGCAAAGATATTGCCGGACTGATTGTTTCTTTTACAGAGAAGATGGCCCGGAAAGGCAGGACAAAAACCCGCGGCAAAGGCTGAATTTACATCTCGCCGGATTCAAAAGCAAGTGCAATCTGACCCGTTCTTGCCATCTCAAGGATTCCGTAAGGCTCCATCATTTTAATAAAAGAACTGATCTGCCGGTTGTTTCCGCTGAGTTCAATCATCAGACTGGAGTCAGTGATTTCCGCAACCCTTCCTCCGAAAACCTCGGCAATACCAAACATCTCAGTTCTTTTTTCCTCTGAGATTTTAATTCTTACAAGCAGGTTTTCCCGGATCAGCGAACCATGGTATGGCAGAACTTTTACTGTAAGAACATCAGGAAGTTTCAGAAGCTGTCTTTCAATCTGAACAACAGTATTCTGGTCTCCTTTCAGAATAATTGTAATAATAGAAACAGTCGGATCATGCGTCTCACCTACAGCTATACTGTCAATATTGAATCCCCTTCTGGTAAAAAGACCCGATACATGACTCATGACCCCTGCTTTGTTTTTTACTAATATGGACAGTACATGTTTCATCGTTTCGGGCCCTCAGCATCATTCATTACTTTTTCCATTATATCGTCATCCGTCAGCAGGGGGTCAGGCAGGGATTTATACATTTTTTTAATATACTTAAAAAAAGGAACTGCATATATAACTGCCGATTCTCCGATCCGGTTTGTATAGGAACTGATTACCTGAGTGTAGCCGCTGTCTCTGGAAGACCAGGTTCCGCTTCCCGCTGCTTCCCAGACTTTGTCTTTTTTATCGCAGCTCCATAATGAGGATACAGAATTAATACGCACTCTGGTCTTTTTTTCATTCGGCTGAAGCTCCCGGAATTCTGTGAAAATAATCCCGTTCAGGTCCGGATTTTTTTTACAGGCATCTGCCAGATCATTCAGATTTACATTATACAGAAATTTCGGTATAATATATTCTTTTTTTGAACTGAGATGATCAAAACGGATCTCATTATACAGACGGTTCACAGAGGTTTCATGCTCATTCGGAGTCACTGCCAGACCTATCCGTTTGACTGTCTTTTTTTCCTCTGTTTCGTATGTATCTTTTACATATGTATGCGAAACTGTACAGCTGCTTACGGCTGCAACAGCCAGTATAACAGACAGATATACGGACTTATTTAACTGAAACTTACTGTTCAATCTTATTTTTTTCATATATACCTTTCAGTGAAGATGTTTCTGACTTTTAATCATGCGCAGCACAGCTCCGGAGAAAGGCAGCTTTTCTTCCTTAATCAGCTGGAGCAGCGAAGGCATTACCGCAAGTGATGAAATAAGAATAATGGACAGTCCTACAATGGACATAAGTCCCATAGACTCAATCCCCGGATGCGTTGCAATATAGAGGGAACCCCAGCCAACCAGAGTGGTAAGACTTGATGCGAGGATTGCTTTACCGGTGGTATATACTGCATGGGAGACGGACCCGTTTTCAAGGAACCGGTGATAAATAAAAATACCATTATCAATCCCGTAACCGATGAGTATTGGAAACACCACAACGTTAAAATAATTCAGCTTTATATCAAGAAGGACCATGGCACCTGCATGGATCAGAAGACCCGTTGCCAGCGGTAAAAGCGTGATCACTGTGGACAGAACACTCCGGAAACTCAGGAGCAGAATCAGTACCACTGTCGCACCTGTCAGGACCAGAAGTGTCCTTGACTCAGCCCGGACCGTATCTATGAATTTCGATATAAGAATTGGCGGGCCCGTGGTGATGGCTTCTTTTTTTACCGACATTATTTCGGGAATGCTTTTAAAGGGCCTTCCTGAGAGCAGTCTTTCAGTGACAGAAGGAAAGAATTCCATGGCTTCCATTTCTTCTTTTGTAAGAGAATTTGCCATCTCTACTACACCGTTTTCTTCGTATTCTGAAAGTTCCAGGTTTAATTCTTTATTATATTTTACAGTTTTATCGCCTGATATACGTCTGCCGGTTCTGCGTTCCCAGGCGGGAAGTTCAAAGGCCAGTCTTCGGATTGTCCCCCTTCCCACTACAGGATACTTTATTATCCCCACCAGTGCATCCAGCTCTTTAATGTCATCGGCAGTATTGAGCTTCAGAGTGTTTGCATAAATTGTAGTTATGTAGCCTTTATGCCTGCTTTCCGGAACGTTACGAAACTGAGAAGCAAGATGTTCCGGCACATCTTTATAAGTGAATGGTTTCTGATTTACCACTGCCTGGTAACGGGGCCAGTATTCCCGGTATTCCGGCGGAACCAGGGGATATTTTACCTGCGATGAGGCCCGCTTAAACTGCTCAATGAGAATCTGATTTTTCCTCTGCTGCACTCCGTCCGGTACAAAGGAATAGAGCGACCCCACCTGATCCAGCCACTGCTCCATTTCCGGAGTCATCGGATAAATGTGTTCCCAGAGAGCGGCTGTATCTTCCATATTTTCGGTAACAATTCCCAGCGGATCACTGGACATATCATAACGGTAAACAACTTCCTGCTTCAGCCATTCGGAAGGAAGATCTGCTTCGAGGATATTCCGGTAGTCATCGTCAAACCGGATACTGCTGATAAAGAAAGCTCCGGCGGCGGACAGAACCAGAACAACGGGAAAGGCCACACGCGCAAATTTACTGAAATTAAACCAGTTATACTCAGTCACAGAACTTTTTTTCTCGGAGTCTTTCAGTTTAAGATAATTATAAAAAGACGGAAACAAATGGCCGACGGAAATCATCAGAAGAGGAGTGATAAAGAGCATGGAAAACGCAGTGATGATAATTCCGTAGGCGGAAATCATACCGAATTCACTGAAACCTTTAAAATCTGAAAACATGAGCACACCGAAAGCACCGGCTGTTGTACCGGCTGTGTAGATTACAGCCGCACCCGTATGCAGCACTGCTTCTTTTACAGCTGTGATCACATCCTCATGTTTGCCGTATTCTTCCTGGAAACGGTATATAAGATGTATTCCGAAGTCGATTCCAAGCCCGGCAAGGATCCCACCGAAAATCGCAGTGATAATGTTCAGCTGACCCAGAATAAAATAGGTAACACCGAAGGTGATTCCGATACCGTAAATCAGAGCAAGAAGCATTGGCAGAATCAGTCTTTTTCTTGGTATAAAGACAATCAGGATAAGGGAAATTCCGGTCAGTGAAACAAGCATAGTAGGTTCAAGGCTGTCTTTCACTGAATCATAAGCATCCACATACTGTACGTATGCCCCGGTAAATCCGATATCCACACCGGTTTTTTCGAGTTCCAGCTCCGCCGCCTGCTTCTTAACTTTATTTATAAACTGTCTGCTGAGTTCAATTTCATTCAGGCTGAATTTTGGTTTAATAAGGATAATGACCATTTTCCGGTCGGGAGAGACCAGATATTCATCCACGATCTGCTGCTTGCCGATCCTTGAATATTTTTCCATTAAATCGGAAATATCGAGCTGGTAATTAGCCTGACCAAGATCGATATAGAAAGGATTCGCTTTTTCTATAAGTTCATCCCTTTTTATGGAAACCCTTCGGATTGCCTCTTTAAGATCTTCCGTTTTCCAGTAATAGAGGATCCGGTCCTGAATGAAATCCAGATTGAATTTATGCTGGATGTAACCAACATCCTCCATCACGGAAATTTTTTCGAAAAGCTGATCGCTGGCATTTTTCAGGACCGGAAGTTTTTCCTTATACTGCTCCAGGTGTTCTTTATCCCATTCCTTGGCTTTCCGGACTGTTACTTCACTCCCATGGTCATCCCCGCTTACCTTCTGGGCAATGGCCTCCTGCATGATGGCATCGCCTTCATCTTTTTCACTGTGAGAAATAGTAACGATTACGTAACCTGTGCCGCCCACCATTTCATTGATTTTTCTGGCTTCCTCGATGGCCGGCAGACTGTCCGGCAGAAGATCCAGCTGATTCGAGTTAATGGTCAGTTTCAGAGCAAAATGCACTGAAAATCCGAAAAAAACCAGTGCTGTAACAAGGCTGATCAGATAATGTTTTAAATAAAAATCAATGAATAATGATATATATTTTTTCATAAATTACTTTCTGTAGCTGGCTACAACCTTTTCCATACGGCGAATCATTCCTTCAATACCTTCCTTTTTTATAAGAGGCTGAATCTGCTTGTCACGGTTCGCCTCCATGGCAGATACATCTTTTTCATCGAGGAAGTCTGTAAGGAAATAACCTTCGGGTCTTTTTTTCACAACCCAGGTAAACATAATCCGTTCAGAGCCGGCATAGACTATAGAGGATGTAGTTTTAACAAAGTCGCCTTCCACCACCGGTTTATCGTAATTAAGATCAATATCGCGTATATAGCTGAGGGCTGTGGGGAATGCTCTTAATTTGATATATTCAAGAATGAGTTTCTGAAACCGGGCATCCTGCTCGGCAGTTGCTTTTGGGTAATGCTTATCAAGAAGGTATTCAGAGATTTCCTTTGCACCCACTGATTCAAGAGCTTTGTCTGCAAATTCGGGTTTTTTTTCGGAATATTTTACCAGAGATACGATTTTTTTAACAGTTACAAGGGCCTGTTCCCCATCGGCCTCGGAAGCACTGAGGGAAAAGGTTCCTGAGAATAAAATCAATGACGCTGCAATGGATTTAAAAAGAACTTTTTTCATGGTTTACCTGCCCGGCAGATTCTGCTGGTCTGCCCGGTCCAGTATTTTTTACCGGAATCTGATGGCAAGAAAAAACAATCAGATGCTTACAGGGCGAAACTGCTGCGGATCTTTATAAATCTGCCCTCTTTGGGAATATTTGGAAGCTATGCGGTAAATCATAGCCTCTTCATCCGCATTGATTTCCCGGATTACTTTTGCCGGGGATCCCATGGCAAGCATGCGGGGCGGAATTTTTTTTCCCGGGGGAAGCAGACTGCCTGCTGCAAGAAGTGAAAACTCTCCGAGTTCTGCGCCATCCATAACCACAGCTTCCATACCTATGAAAGCGTAATCAGCTATAATACAGCCATGAACCGTTACTCTGTGCGCAAGAGTCACATTACTGCCGATGATCAGAGGGAATTTCCCTTCTGTTACATGCAGCATGGAAAGATCCTGAATATTTGTATTCTCCCCGATCCGGATGTAATTTACGTCGCCCCGGACCACTGAACCAAACCAGACGGATGATCCTTTACCGATTTTAACATCCCCGATGACAGAAGCATCAGGAGCTATAAACACATCCTCCTCAATCTGAGGCCGGATTCCCTGGTATTGATAAATCATATCAGATTCCTGAAATTCATCCCTGTAAACTGTTTGCAGCAGAATTGTAATGTTTCCGGATCATACGTTGAACCGGAAATACATCACATCTCCGTCCTGGACTATATATTCTTTGCCCTCAAGCCTCATTTTACCGGCTTCCTTCGCTGCATTCAGAGAACCGTATTTTACTACGTCTTCATAAGCAGTCACTTCCGCACGGATAAATCCCTTTTCCATATCGGAATGGATGGTTCCCGCAGCCTGGGGAGCTGTGCTGTTTTTTTCAATGGTCCAGGCTCTGACTTCCTGGACTCCCGCTGTAAAAAATGTAATTAAATTCAGAAGGGAATACGATGCCTGAATCATCCTGTTCAGACCGGATTCCTTTAAACCAAGACTTTCCAGATATTCCGCAGCCTCTTCATCGGAAAGAGAAGTCATTTCTTCTTCCACTTTGCCGCAGAGCCTTACCACAGGAGCCCCTTCGGAGGCTGCATATTCCTCAACGGCTTTGGTGTGATTATTTTCTTTTATAAGATGATCTTCATCGACATTCATTACATACATAACCGGCTTCAGAGTAATCAGGTGAAACTGATCCGCCAGCTTCAGGGATTCCTCATCAAGACCGAGGGAGCGGGCCGGTTTTTCGGCAGAGAGGTGATCAATGATCTGTTTTGCCAGATCCATCTGAGCTTTTGCTTCTTTATCGCCGGACTTTGCCTTTTTTTCAATGCGGCTGATCTGTTTTTCAAGAGATTCGAGGTCAGCGAGGATCAGTTCCATGTTTATAATCCGGATATCGTCAAGGGGACTCACCTTCCCCCTTACGTGAACAATGTTCTCGTCTTCAAAACAGCGGACAACCTGAGCAATCGCCTGAGTCTCCCTGATATGAGATAAAAACTGATTTCCCAGGCCTTCCCCTTTACTGGCCCCTTCCACAAGACCGGCAATATCGAGAAATTCGGTATAGGCCCTGACAGTTTTCTGAGGCTTTACAATTTCGATCAGTTTATCAATCCGGGCGTCCGGAACATCGACCCGGCCCACATTGGGCTCAATGGTGCAGAAAGGATAATTTGCGGACTGTGCGCCCGCTTTAGTAATAGCATTAAAAATAGTGGATTTACCTACGTTCGGAAGACCCACGATACCGCATTTCAGTGACATTTGACCAGATTTTCCGGGCTTAGGCTTAATTTCATCACAAAAATCATCCTTTTTTTGCTGGACATGAATTTACAGAAAACCGAATTTAAACTATGAAAATCAAATTCTGGGGAGTCCGGGGTTCCACACCAGCGCCTGTCAAAGGCTATTCCATAAGGGAAAAAATCCGTAAAGCCCTGAACTATGCAAGCCCGTCCGATGTACTCGATGAAGAAGCCATCGAAAGGTTTATAAAATCCCTCCCTTTTTCTCTGACTCATACTTACGGCGGAAACACCACCTGCCTCGAAGTCCGCAACAAAAAAAATGAGCTTATAATCATTGATGCAGGCACAGGCATCCGGGACCTCGGAAATCAGCTGCTTACGGAAGGGTTTGGAAACGGACAGGGATCATGTTCCCTGCTGTTTACCCATACCCACTGGGATCATATTCAGGGAATCCCCACATTTGTGCCCATTTACATCCCGGGGAACAAATTTGATTTTCATTTTGCCGGGAGCGACATAGAAGAGCGGATACGCTATCAGCAGGACACATTTGCTCATTTTCCCATGGCCTTAAACGACATGGGTGGATCCAAAGAGTTCTTTGCTCATGCAGAGGATGAAGCCTGGGAACTGCACGGAATAAAAATCACTGCTAAGCTGATGCGCCATCCAGGCGGATCTTACAGCTATCGTCTGGAAGAAGACGGTAAAATTTTTATCATAGCCACCGATGCCGAATTCCGGCTCGACGATATGGACCGCATTGAAGAATATATAGAATATTTCAGCAATGCAGATGTTCTTGTTTTTGACACTCAGTATACATTTGAGGAACAGCTTCAGAAGATTGACTGGGGCCACAGTTCCGCCTCCATCGCCACAGACCTCGCTCTGAAAGCCGGAGTAAAAAAACTGGTACTCTTTCACCACGATCCGTCTTATGACGACGATAAACTCGATGAAGTTTACATGCGTGCCCTGCGCTACAGGGAAATGATGGATCCCCATCATGAATCGGATCTTGAAATTCTCATTGGTTACGAAGGACTGGAGATCTATATTTAAATGAATAATCTGCTGAGGAATATTCCGGCTGTTTCTCTGTTTCTGATATCGTTAACTATATTTACTACCTGCACACCGGAAAAAAACTCCCTTACTGTGTTCCTGCTTGAGGACCCGGAAGGCAGTCTGACTCTCCCTGACATTGCAGAATCTGACCGGTTTCTGCAGGCAGCCCCTGACCTGAACCCTGGTTTTACCGATTCAGTATTCTGGATCAAACCTCCCTATCGTTCTGAGTCTGCAGACCTTCTTATAATAGAAAGTGCCATGGGAAACCTGATTTCCGATATGCGTTATTACTGTAACCGGAACCGTTCTGAATGGGTATTAAATAAATCTGGATACAAAAACAGTAACGATCCCCATTTTAAAGCTACGCACTTAGGGATTTTCCCGCTTCCCGGGGTAAAAGAAACCTGCTACCTGCGTATAGAATCCGAAAAGCCCCTTGAATTTTCTGTAAGCACAGCAACCCGGCCGCAGGCCGATGCCCTGGAAAAGAAACATCTCGCAGTGGTCTTTGTCTGGATCGGAATCTGGGGGATGGGAGCTCTCGCCGGTTTTTTTCTGTATTTTTCTTTCAGGGACAGATTCTTTCTGTTTTATTCACTGTACACGATTCCTCTCGGAATCATCTACTTTTCCGGATATCTCTTTGCGTATCTGCTGCTGGACCCTTCGCTGCTTCCGGGTTATTCCCTGATTTCCAGGGGAATGCCATTTCTGACTGCCGCCCTGTATCTGGAAATGCTCAGAATCTTCTTTTTCGAAAACAACCGGGGTCCTTTCCTGAATTATTTTTTTACTGCAGTTTCTCTGATCCTGACCGCAGCTGCAGTTCTAATGCTGTTTACTGTCGGAAATGAGCCTCTGAAGCATCAGATGCTGATAAGTTATGCGGTTCTTTTAACTGCTGCCCTTCTGGGAATGATTTTTACTGAAAACGGACGAAAAGCCATGCCTTTTCTGACAATATTCTGGGGAATCAATGCCTTTAAAATCATAAACCGCAGCTCTGCCCTGCTTGGATCCGAATCCGTTCGATTCCTCTCGGTTTACGGATCCCCCCTTGGTTTATTTATGGAACTGTTTCTGCTTGCTCTCAGACTGCACCTGCAGCACAGTAAGGGTTCCAGACTGATCCGGAAATCAGATTCTCCGGCCCCGCTTTCCGGTCCGGAACAGATTATGAAACAGGGCAGAACCGGCTTTTCCGCAGAGTTCGTCACGGCATTTAATGAACTATTCATTGATAAAAAAATATTTCTTAACGAAAATTTAACGATACGGGATGCGGCTGAACTCCTTCATGTAAAACCCTATCTGATTACTAAATATCTGAAACAGGAAAAGAATACCGACTTCAGGGACTTCGTAAATTCCCTGCGCATAGACGAAGCCCGGCGTCTGCTTGAAGACCCCGATTATAACATCACAAGAATTGCCTATGAATCAGGCTTTAACTCCCGTTCTGCTTTTTACAGCAGCTTTCAGAAAAAAACCGGTCTGCTTCCCGGAGACTACAGAAAAAAAAATCAAAAAAAAGTGTCCTGATTCGTGAATCAGGACGACAGAACCTGCTGAATCTGCTATAATCTCTTATAATAAGAATCTTTCGGGTATACAGGGAATAAAATGGACACAACAGATAACAGAATTATAAAATACCGGAAAGCATCCGCAGTCCGCAGACTTCTATCCAGCGCAATCTTTGCCATTTTCACACTGTCATCTCTTCTGCCGGTTTCCTGTAACCGGAGTGTGGGCGATAATCTTCCGGAACTTTTTCTGCTGTCGGTTC
>CAZQKZ010000017.1:0-38545 GCA_964594095.1 uncultured Leptospiraceae bacterium
GATTCGTCGCCCAAATTAAGACAATCGTTGCATCGTCATGCATAATCCGGGTTAAAGAGTCAGGGTCCGCACTGCCGCCTGAAACCACTGAATCCCGGACAGATTCAAGAAGATTCTTTACTTTACGGATCATAAAAGAAGGATAAGAACGAAGACCTTCGCTTCCGCCCATTCTGATGATGCCCGCATTTTCCAGACCAAGTGAATCAGTAAAAAAACTCAGATAATCGGCCAGCTGCTCCGTATGAACCTCTTCTGCAAAGCCACTGTGTATAAAAAACAAAAACCGGGGTTTTTTAAGATTTTTACCGGATTCGTCAGAGTAGAAATCCCACATGCGTTCCATAAACCGGACCATTCCCGAAGGAGCCGCATCTGCATACAAAGGGAACACAAAAAACACAAGATCATACTCACTGAAAGACTGCAGGGTTTCTGAAACAGCGGAATCAGAATCCTGATCCTTTACGGAGTATAAATAAAAAGTGTCCCTTATTGTATCATTTAACATTAATCCCGTCAGAAACCCGGAATTGCTTTTAACTTTCCTGGGAGATCCATTAACAACCAGCAGCTTCATAAGCGGCCTCCTCGGGTTTCTTCAGGGAATCAGAAAAAAAAGAAAGTTCGGTACGGTAATTCAGGGCAAGTCTCCGGTAAAACCCGCGGATTCTTTCTAAAACAGATTCCGGATCAGGATACAGATCTGTTTCCCTGATTCCAAGCACCAATCCCAGAAGCGGATTTTTTTCGGAACGGATTTCATGGTGTGATTCCCCTTTATGAAATCCGATATAAGGCAGAAGACTCGGAAGCATTCTTTCGTGAACACGGCGAATCTTCCAGCTCACAAATCCGGCCTTTACATCACTTCCCATTAAGACAAGGTCAGCATTTAAAAAATGGGAAAGAAGCTCACCACCGGAGTCATTTTTATTTTCCGTAAAAACGCAGCGGCCAGGTGTTCTGACCCAGCAGTCGAAACAGCCTCTGCAGAATTTCAGTTCCGTATCCTCCAGTCTGAATTCAGATACTTTTTTACCTGAGCTTTCCAGAGTGCTGCGAAGAGAACGGAACCATTCCTTCAGAGGGGATCCCTCTTCAGCTGAATAAAGCAGCATTACATTATTAACTTTTCTTTTCATGTGCAGCATGATACTCCGCTGCAGGCTGTCAGAAAAGCGGATTCCTGTGAACGTTATTGTTCGGTCAGGAACGTTACAGACAGGACACGAACAGATTTGTTATTCTGAAATCTTCCGGTAAACCGACACACCGGATTCCGGAAACGTCTTAAGGAGTTTCAGTCTGCTGATATCCTGCCCATTTGCCCTACGGGTTTCTTCGGTCAGAAGATAAAAATCAGCTCCGGATTCAAGTGGGGCTCCTCGTTCAAACGGAAGAAATTCCCGGGCTGCAGCCTGATTTCTGTAAAAATTAAATGAGGGTTCCAGAATCCAGTCTCCATGAACCTTATAATGAGTTTCCCGCTTTTCTTTCTTCGCAATGCTCTGAAGGAAATAAAAAATTTCCCTGGAATCAGCATCATATT
Organism: uncultured Leptospiraceae bacterium; assembly: GCA_964594095.1. GTDB lineage: Bacteria > Spirochaetota > Leptospiria > Leptospirales > Leptonemataceae > CAZQKZ01. The sequence goes on from CAZQKZ010000017.1 coordinate 1,553, forward strand.
TCCAGTAAGTTGTACGGGAAAGGTTCAGAGAGAGTAATCCAGCTATCAGAACAGCAGCTGCACCAGTAAAAACTGAAGAACGCCGGATTTGGTTGATCCGAATGGTTTCGGTAACATCTTCTTTAATAAGAGAAAGAGCTGTTAGGGATATTAAAGGGTAGAGATACACGGCCGTTCTTCCCGAAGGGTATCCGGTTTTCAGCAGGATATCCAGAAACACGGGTGTTGCGAAAATAACAGCAAAAGATTTAAAAACTATATCGGAAGTATTTGCTTCAGATCGGAATTTCTTCAGCTTTCTGTAAACCGCAGGAATGAGCATCAGCAGAAGAAATGCAGCAGAGATTTCTCCGAATACTGGAAAACCCCAGTCACTGAAAAGTCCTGGCAGTGTACCAGTCAGAAGTCCGTCCCGGTTCTGGACATAAAAAGCGCCGTATTGAAAGGCAAGCGGCAGAGTTTTTCCGTAAACAATCCAAAGCAGAATCAAACCCGGGGCTGCTGCCGGAAAGTACATAACGGCAGAGGACAAAGCAGTTTTAATAATTGAATTTTTATTTCTCTATTCCTTAAGGATTCGGGGCAGAAACAACAAAAGAATTTCCGACAGGGTTGTTCCGGCCACCGCAAAAACTATACTTAAGTTTGCAGCCAAAGAAAGTGCAAATAAAAAGGCTGCAGCGGAGAGTTTACTGACACCCCTGTATCCGGAAGGCAGATTATCTGATCGTGGAATACTCAGCCATAAAGCAAACCCCGCAAGAAACAGTCCTGTCGATAATCCATAACCCCTTGCCAGACCGTAAAATTCAGACAGGAGTGGTGAAAAAGCCGCAAATACAAAGGCGAATCCGGATTCCCAGCCCCTGAAATTCATAAGAAACACTATATAATAACGCGATGCTATCCCCAGAACACCGGCCGCTGCATTCGGAAGGCGGGCTGCAAACTCATCCTGATTACAATATTTATATATTAATTTAATCAATGCGGTATTCAGAACATGATGATTTGCAAATTCTTCCATTAATTCAATGCGGATTCCGGCAATCACCGGCCACGATCGCGGCACATGATGATTTATTGTGAATGCTTCATCGTGAGTTACAGGGACTGCCGCAGCCCGCCAGAAAATATAAATAAACATGAGGGATGCGGCAATGATTTTAAAAGCAGTGGGCATGGTTTTACCTGCTGAGATGAATAATTAAGTTTTATCGGAAATACTGGAGCAGCTTTGAAAGAGGTTTAATGAACACAATCAGTCTTGAAACCGGAATGTGATTAATCTGAAATGCACGATAGCTCTCACGATTCGCTTTCCAGATATTCCGGAAACTCCGGTTACTGGCCCCCCCTGTTCGCATAGTGACTATAGTCAGGGGCAGATACACTGAAGTGATTTTATAACGCTCCAGAAAACGAAGCATAATCTCGTAATCAGAAGCGATTTTAAAACTGAGATTGAAATTCCCATACTGGTTATAGATACTCTTTTTAACAAAAAAAGACGGATGTGGCGGATGCCAGCCTTTTTTGAAGGCTCCTGCCCGGTAAGGACCGGATTTCCAGATTCTGATTATATCGGAGGTATCCTGTGAATCCACATAGACAAGGTCCCCGAAAACAGAATCAGCACCGGTTTCCTGAAAACAGGCTGCTACTTTACTGAGAACATCATTATCAGCATAAAAATCATCACTGTTCAGTATACCGATTACATCCCCTGTGGCAAGGGCAATCCCCTTATTCATAGCATCATAGATACCGTTATCTTTTTCACTGAGCACAGGACCCAGTCGGCCCCGATGTTCGTTAACAATGTTCATTGTGTTATCGCGGGAAGCCCCGTCCACAATAATATGCTCTATATGCGGATAGGTCTGGGCAAGAACCGACTCTATGGTATCCCGGATTGTGGCACCACTGTTAAAGCATACTGTAATAATCGATATTTTCATGTTAGAACTTACTGATACCGATACTATTTATGCAGATCCGCCCAAATCTGTCTATACGTTTTTCAGAGCCAGTGCCCCTTCCCGGGTATGTATTTCTCAGGGAGAGTGTCTTTATAAAATTTATTTTTAGAAGCAATTAAATTGTAATAAACCAGATGACGGAGTGCGGCAACCCCGTCTTTCCAGGTAATTTTTTTTCCTTCCTGGTAATTGCGCGGATAATAAGATATAGGGTATTCCCTTACCCGCAGTTTGAGACCGGCTATTTTTGCAGTAATTTCAGGCTCAAAGCCAAACCTTCTGGACTCAAGGTTGATGTTTTTAATGATATCAGATTTCATAACCTTATAGCAGGTTTCCATATCCGTTACGTAAAGACCCGAAAGGAAATTGCTGATCAATGTAAGTATCCGATTCACAAGGTAATGATAAGTCCGGTGAACCTGATGGATCTCCTTGCGAAAACGGGATCCATAGACTACGTCGGCTTTGCCGGACAGAACAGGCCTGAGCAGATCAGGAAGCTCTTCCATATCGTATTCAAAATCCGCATCCTGAATTACAATGACATCTCCGGTGGCCTCGGCAATACCACGATGGAGTGCCGCACCCTTTCCCTGATTTTTTTCCTGATTCAGGAGAATTACCTTCGAACGAAATTTGAAATCAGTCATTATTCTGAATGAATCATCTTTAGATGCATCGTTTATAAATACCAGTTCCTTTTCGCAGGGAAGCTCCAGCGCATCAGCCTGCTCCAGAAACCTGAGAAGGTGGCCTGCCTCATTGTAAACAGGTATAATGAGAGAGGTAGTCATACCGGGAAATTCTTTTTTACTTTTTACTTTCGACATATAAATATCCTTTTATTATTTCCGGTCTGGGCCGGTCGTACGGATAGCAGTGCTTAACCAGGTGACATCTGTCTCCATCCTGAGGCTGAAAACCAAATACAGAATGAGGTACAGCCCTCCCCTCAGCAGCCCTGACTTTAAAATAAAGCCATTCCTCGTCACTAAGATTCTGAAGACTTCCTTTTACACGGCCTGATCCTGCCCCCAGCGAATAAACCACAAAAAGCAGAAGCAAAGCTGACACAGCTTTAGGTATTCTGTCCATTATCGGCACTTTTCCGGAAACAAGAAAACCGGAAATCACAGGAGCCATTATAAGGAATATTCCCCCACCAAACCGTTTATCGGGAGCCTTAAGAAACCAGAAAGCACCGGCTGCCACAAGGAAAACCAGAGCTGCAAAATTATAAAAATACTCTTTACTGCTTAAGAGTAATTTTCTACTGCTCCAGGCATTCCAGGCAATTATGATGAATGCCAGAACAGCAGCCAGTCCGGTCGTTTCGGCCAATGATTTAATAAATTTATAATTAGCGGGGAGCCAGTAAGACGAAAACCAGGACCAGTCACTGAGGGAATAAAGACCGGAACCAGGATGCCTTGCCCAGGCAGTAACCCAGAGCGAATCGTTTTCAGCAGCGGATGGAGCAGACCAGGGAAGAGCTGTGCAGGTTACTGAGGCGGGATATAACAGACAGCCTGTGGTCAGAATGTTCTTCAGAATCCATAGGGAAACCGGAATCAGAAATACCAGATTGTAAATTACAATGTGTTTTAAACTGACTTTGTATCGAAACAGAAGAATAATACCGGCAGTTGCCATCCATAGTACAAGAACGGCTGAAGATAGTTTCAGAAAGACCGCAAAGACTGTCAGAAAAAGAAATGAAAATACCGGATTCTTCTGATGATCCGGTCCGTTGCGGATCAGGTCCCAGCCTGCAAAAAAAGCAAGAGCAAACAGAATTCCCGATGCAGAATCTGTATAACCATACGACCAGTAAAAATAGGAATTTTCTTTCAGTAAAGCCAGCAATGTAATAACTGAAATAAAACGCATAAAACTGTCTTTATGGAAGAGCAATGAATTAAGATAGAGGAAAAATGCTGTGTAAAAAAGGAGATGCGTATAGACAAGCAGACGAAAATCATGATTCGGAAGCCAGAAAGGGGCATTGATATATTCAAGGACTGAACTGAAACCGAAGCGGCTGTGCAGATTCACCAATCCGATTATGATCTTTTCTGTTCGCAGCAGAAGCTGATGGGGCAGATGATATAAACCTGCATCCGGACCCTCCAGAATGAATATTACCAATGGTGAAAAAAGCAGGATGATCAGACCCGGTATAAATAAATCCCTGAGTTTTCTGAAACGCATCTGCACGATTCCGGTTACCAGAAGCAGCAGCAGAATTCCATAGGTAACGGGATGATAAACCGGCAGAAAGAAATTAACCAGCAGACTCACAAATCCCGCAGCAAACAGACCGGCAAGAAGATGTATATAAAGCGGCAGAGACTGTGGTTCTGTACAAACCGGTTTCCGGATTAAAAAAAGAAATCCGCTCCCTGTGGCAAGAATCAGCAATGCAAACAAAGGAAATAATAACAGATCAATCAGCATAGTTTTTCCCTTTTCTTTAAAATGCAGATAAACTCTTTTTTTTCGGTATCGTTTATAAAATCAGTATCGGGATAATTTTTCACAGTTTCTTTAAACTGTGTTACGGAATCTTCTCCGCTGCTGATTCTGCCGGGACGCTCAGTAGAATCCATAGTTCAGAATGCCTGCCAGTTATTTTCCTTAAGTTTTTCTATGTAATCTTTAATACTTGTGGTCGGCTTCCATCCGAGTGCCTCGGTTTTCGCGGTCACAACTTCCGCAGTCATGCGGTTTCCTTTCCGTTCCGGAAGCATCTGAATTTCGCCTCCGAACATCTGAGCGATTTCAAGAATTGTGTATGCTTCCGGACTGCCGATTCCGAACTCATCACCGTAACCGTTTTCGCCCACAAGAACAAGGCCGCTGATGATATCGTCAATGTAAGTGAAATTCCTTTTCTGGGTTCCGGGACTTACAATGGTAAGAGTTTCACCTCTTTTCATTTTCTGCGTAAAAAGAGCAATCAAAGTAGCATACTTACCCTCAGCGATCTCGCGCCTTCCGTAAACATTATAAAAATAAACTATTGCATAAGGAAGATTGAACCAGTTCCCGAAATTTTCCACAAGTTCAGTATTCGAGGCTTTAGTCCAGGCATACGGGCTCTGGCTGCGGCCCAGCCCGCCATCTCCGAATTTAGTGCTGCTCCCGGCATACACAAGCTTGGCACCGGTTTTTCGGCAGAACTGAAGTACAGCAAAAATTCCGTCTTTATTGAATTTCCAGACTTTTTCAATATCGTCAAAACTCTGTTCCACCCTGGAGTATTCCCCGAGATGATAAATAATATCGGGATTGAAATCGATCAGATTATGGATTTCGGAAGTGCTGCCCTCAATATAACGAACGCCAGGGACATGATTCAGTTTACTGCCGGTAAAATAGTTATCAAGGGAAACCACCTCATTGGATGGATCGGCAGCCAGCTTTTCACAGAGATTTGAGCCTACAAAACCGGCCCCGCCGGTCACCAGTATCTTTTTTTTCATTTAAAAATAACTCCCATTCTTATGTTTACAGAATGGGGAAGATCAGCCTTGTGTCAAATCTATTCTGAAAAGGTCCGGTAAAAGTCCATGGTTTCCTGATAGCACCGGTCCCAGGAAAATTTTTCTGCCTGCTTCAGGCCTTTCCTGATCATAGTTTCCCGGATTTCAGGGTTTCGAAGCTGTTCAATTTTTTCCGAAAAAGCATCTGCATCGGCTTTATCGGCAAGTAAAGCAGCATCCCCGGCAACTTCGGGGATGGAAGACGCATTCAGAGCCACTACCGGACAACCTGCCTTCATAGCCTCCAGAACCGGAATTCCAAAGCCTTCATAAGAGGAAGGATACAGCAGACAGAAAGCCCGGTTATAGAATTTATTCAGCTCTTCAGAACTGATTCCCGTTCTGTGCTCAAAACGATTTCCGAGATCTTTAATGATCCCGATCTCTGAAACGGATAGTGGTTTCCCGCCAATCGCAAGAAGTTTAAGATCCGGATGCTTAAGCATCGTATGAACGGCAGTTTCAAAATTCTTATAACCTGCTCTGTCACCCACGAAAACAACCTGATTGCCGGTTTTTTCTGTGTTTAATGGCCTGAATTCAGAGCCTGCACTTATATAAATTACTGTCTGTTTTTTTCGCGCTGATTCCGGGAAAAACCGGAGCATATCATTTCTGGTATTCTCAGAAATACAAATTATACCATCGGCTTTCTGTATAGCCGACCTTTTCTGCTGACTGTGTATAAGTTTTGCCGGACCAGACCTGAAATGCTCATAGGTAAAATCATAAACTGTTACTATATTTTTTACGCTGCGATTTCGTAATGTGCGGTAATAGCTGCTGTGAAAGACCGAACCAGTATCCGCTTTTCGTCTGTAGGGCAGATACCGTAACAGTTTAACCGGAAGGCCGCTCTCCCGCTCACAGGACACATTCAGCTGCTTCCGGAAAATATTGTCTCCCGGCATTTCCGTACACTGAAATCCTTCTTCAGCTGAAATACGCTTCAGCAGTTCGCTCCAGTATACTGAAATCCCCCCGGCCCTCTGCAGGGAAAAAATAATATTATCGTAAATGATTTTCATTACCAAATTTCAGCGTATAAGATTACGCCCCCATAGTCTCCTTGACACTTTATTAATTGCTTTATTCAGAAGATATTTTTTCTGGGAAATATAATACCATTGAATCCTTTTGTACCCCCTTTCTGAAACAGCTGGCTCATCGGGAAGGTTAAAGGATAATTTCAAAGATATTATGTCTTTTTCACCAGGTTGGTAATAACAATGAATCCCGCTTCCGTCATGACCAATATTGCCTGTGAGTGTCTGAGACGGATTCAGACACAAACCATTCCGCTGAAAAATTGCAGCATACCAGAAGACTGCCCAGGTATTAATCCTACCTTTCCTGTTCAGAACAACCTGTTTCCAGGAATTCGTGGTTCCGCCAAGATTAAATTTCAGAATATCTTTCCATGAGAACTCTTTTATCAGTTTTTCTGGATCCTTTTCGAAATGCACCCATCGATCAGCCCATGTGGCCCATCCCCAGCAGTTCATATACCCTGTAAAATAAGCATCTCCCAGCCCATCTGATTTTATTGGCTGACTGTATCCGGATATGTGCCAGACGTCCTTTTGGTCTTTATATTTATTGAGAGCGGCATTCATATATGTGAGAAATCCCGGCCCGGTAATGATATCATCCTCAAGTATAATTGCTTTTCCGTATTTATTGATTACAGATGTGACTCCCTCGGTTACAGATGCAGCAAGACCAAGATTTTTTTCCCGGTATACAATATCCACACCGGCAAAACCAGATACAGTTTTCAGATATTCCCTTACTTCGGTTACCTTTTCTCTGTCAGAGTCTTTTTTAGGAGCATCGGAAAATATTATAAGTTTACTTTCCAAAGCGAATGTGTTTTTCCGGAGGGCTTCCAGCGTCAGTCGGCTGTGCCATGGACGATTATATACAAACAGAATAATGGGAGCAGTATTACTCTTATTTTTTTTTATATTCATATTATTTTTGTTACTTTTTTCATGATAATTTCAGAAGCCACTGTCATGGATAATTCCGTGCCGCTCCTGCGTTTATGCCTCAGTAATACAGCCTTATGCATCATTAATCCCAGGAGTATCCGGAATCCTTTATCCAGCAGAAACAGGTTACTCAGAATAAATACAGGCACTGAGACAGCAACTGCTGCGCCAAGTAATTTATATTTTCCGATTTTGTTAATTTTTAAAATTTCTCTATATTGTTGTTTTTTCTTCTCGGGATAACGGTGTATCCACATTCTTCCCTGCAATGCACCAAAAAAAATATACCTGAACGTTCTTGAAATGATGATCCTGTTTACCCATTCAGGACGAAGAGATGTGGTCTCAAGGAATGCCTGCCAGAAATAAAGCGGATTATCTCCAAATGAGAAATCCCCTGCAAGATAATTATATTTGAAGGGGCTTTTGAGGATTTTCTGTGTATATTCTATATTGAGATTTTTGAGTGTCTCGGATGATTCCTTGTCCGTTTTTATATTCTGTGCACTTATTGCCATTCCGGCACTTTTTGGCGACGTACCAACCCAGCCAAGAGGTATATAAGATTTTAAATATTTTTTTTCTAAACTTACCGCTATTACCCCAAGATTAGCATCCTGAGGATGACATGTAAATACTCTGCCTCCCTGTTTTTCCCTTACTTCATCCAGCAGGGAACTGTGAAACAGAGAGGTAGTATACATTTCCGGTAATTCAAAATAATTCTGAATTCCTAATAGTGCTTTAATCCCTTCAGCAGCACTGTAATGAACCTTAATTTTTTTCACAGCTCTGTAAGAAACAGAAATATCTCCATACACTGCAGAACAACCAGGCCAGAAATAATATGCCCTTTCAGACATTATTGCCCTTATTCCTGCAGTTTCTGCTTTCCTGGTAAGAATATCAGCTAAATGAAAAAAATACGGCTGCAATCCGTCATCCTGCCCGACAAATATCTGCCATTGACCTGAAGCATGAGATAACGCCCATTCCCAATGCTCTGTCATACTAAGTGATCTGGGAGGTTCTATTATTTTCAGATTCAGATGGTTTTTATAACCTGCAAGATATTCCCGGGAACCGTCAGTTGAATGATCATCACTGATTATCAGCTCGTAATCTGTATAATTCTGGGGAATCACAGTATTTATACATTCTTTTAAATAATCCCCGCCATTACGGGCAGGAATAATCACAGAATATCTTGGCCTCATTATATTATCCTCTTTTCAGCAAGCTGATAATTTTTTTTATTATTGCTCTTCTTCTGGATTTCAATGGCAATATTTTATTAATTAATTCCTGACGTTTAACAGAATCAATCTGGAATTTTATATTATCATAGTCTAAATCCATTACAGCATAATTTTTCTGTATAAGAACATCAGCCGGAAGGCTGGTGTCCACGGCCTTAAAAATATACTGATAAACATGCGAATGGGGATCATTGCTGATAAACTCAGAGATTACCTCCGGGAGACCATTTTCTTCTGCTTTAATAGATCCGACTTTAGCTCTGCATTCCAGAATCTCCATTCCGCATTCAGATATTAATTCTGCGATAGTTCTGTGAGTAAAAAATCTGATATGTGTTTTATCGAGAATCCCCATGTCTGTATAAGTGAAATCATTCCGCAAAATGCTGATTTTTATATCTCCAAAAGAAATATTAGGCAATGAAAAAACCATTTCACCGCCGTTCTTTAAAAAAGGTTTCAGTTTCAGAATGCTGTTCCGGGGATCGAGAGTATGCTCCAGAACATCTATTAAAGCTACATAATCAAATCTATTATTATACTCAGTAAATTTTTTATTGTCAAATGAATTCAGATCCACCTGGTGAATGGCTTCAAACACATTTTTTTTATATGCTTCTTTAATACTTAAGTCATCATATTCCATCCCGTAAATCTGACATTTTTTTTCTTTTTTTATAAATTCACCGAAGTCTCCGCAGGCACATCCTACATCGAGAACCAGAGAATCCGGCTCAATGAAGTTACCTGCTATAATCCGGGCATCATTTTTCTGAGATGCATCAAGTTTAACCTGATATATATATGACCTGTTTTCTGATTTATTCATTGTATCCTTCATGCTGTGAAAATAATCTGCAGTATTCGTCAATATTCTCCTCGTTAACAGGTTTATAGAATACTTCAATATTCTTTTTTATAACTTCTTTCGGCAAAGATACCAGATTACACTTTAGAAGTTTACCGATAACTGCATCAGAAAACCGGTATTTTATTACTTTTGCCGGTATACCGCCAGCAACAGAATATGGAGGAATATCTTTTGTGACGACCGAACCTGTGGCAACAATAGCACCTTTCCCGATTCTTACACCGGATAAAACTCTTACAGAATTTCCTATCCAGACTTCATCTTCAATAATTATAGATCCCTTTGAAATACTGTCATCCGGACTCGGTATACCCAGCAGGACCGATTTGAGCGGGAAAGTTGTGGCCGTTTCAGTCTGATGATTTTCATCGAGAAAAAAATAAACATCACTTGAAATCGAGACAAAATTACCAATAATTAACTGATCCTTACCCTGAGGATTATATGCTATAAGTTTCAGGGATCCATATGAATATTGCCCGACTCTGACTCTTTCAGGGTCGAATAAATTTCCTGGAATTACAGTATTATGCTGATTATTCTGCCTCCAGTCCTTTACAAAAAACTGCTTTTTTATAAGTCTGTAAATTATTTCAATTATTTTTTTTGCCATATGTCTGAATACTGACCTTTATTCTGTTATATACCTTTGACAATATTGTTTTTTTAACATAGGGAGTTCCACCCATGCTTAACCATTCCTGGTAATTTCTATTCCATTGCTCATTTTCCAGTCCGTTCCAGAATTTTGGCTGACCGTAGGCATGGATAATTTTTGCGTCTGCTGCTTCATCATCATTAGGGTGCGGAGCATAAATTCCTGCATCTATAAAGCAGGGTTCTATGCTGAACTCCTGAATCATAATATTCAGAATTGCCTGTTCAGGCAGATAGATCACTTTCGAATATTTTTTCAGATTTTCATAACAAAAAAAATACAATTTTGTATAATCTTTTAAATGATCCTGAAGAAGAAAGGTTGCCGCCGATATACCATTTCTTTCCATATCATACTGGGCCAATGGTTTATGGAACTGAAAGCCGACACTTTTCCCTGTAAGCATAGTTTTAAAACCGGACTCACAGTAATCAAATAATTCAGATATATCTTTCCGGACAACTATATCATAGTCTAAAAGCAGTACATTTTGGTAATCATCAAGAAGCTTCAGACACTCAAATTTTGCAAAGACCATTTTGGTGAAATAATACAAGGTATCTTTCCGGATAATACTTAAACTGACCGGGAAAATGTATTCAATAAACCGGGTTGGCAGAATCATTGAAAGAAGGTTCTGGTCCTTTTCGCTGATTCCGTCATGAATAATGACAATCTCATCCGCAAGATCCGGTGATAATCGCTTAAGATCCATCATTACACAGGCTATGCTAAAAGTTAAATTCTGCGAAACTGTAAATACTATTGCTCGTTTTTTTTTCACTTTATTAATCCATAGCGAAATATTTTAACCCTCTTTTCAATAAGAATTAATGAAAGGAGCCCCGACCCCCAGGCTGCTGCCAATGTAGCTGCGGCCGCACCAAGCCCGGAATAATGCGGAATCAGAATTAAATTCAGCACTATATTTATGATAACTGTAAAAACCGAACTGTAAAGGCTGATTGTTGTAAGCTTCTCTATAATAGCAACTTTGGCTAATACAAAAAAACCAACATAAGGAAGCCCTGACCATATATGAATAGACAGATATATACCCGCATCTGTGAACTGATTTCCGTATAAGATCCAAATAATAAAATCTGACAGTAAACCAACTGTCAAAGCAAATGGAACAGCGAATATCAGCATGGAAAATGTAAGCATTCTTACCCTTGATTTGTATAATGCCTGGCTTTTCTGTTTAGCTGCAATAATGGCGGGATAAATGGATGAACCGATCAACCCTGGGAGAATCAGCCATACTTCTGATACTCTGACGGCAGCAGCATAATTTCCAACAACATGAAAATCTGCCATACTTCCAAGCATCACCTGATCTATCCTCATGTTTATCATAGAAGCAATTCCCGAGAAAACCAATGGCCAGGAATCTTTCAGAAGTTCCTTTGCTGTTTCCTTTTTAAAATACAGGCTGCGAATAGTCAATCCGGACTTCCTGTAAAATAAAAAAATCTGCCCGCCAGCCAGGGTTAATCCGTCTAAAAATACCACCCAGGCGAATGCTGCCAACGGTGCCTGAAACAGAATCAGAAGAATTTTTATAATGCTGGAAACAGTTAAACTGAAAAGACCTGCATATACTGGAAATTTGCTCTGTACTTCTGACTGAAAGTGCATATCAGCAATGGTGAATGCCTGGAACGGCGCGGCGCCAGCCATTACCAGAATCATTAAATTCACATTGCTGTCATGATTCATAAACAGCAAACCAATGGAAATAATAAGCAGTACAGTGAAGCCCCCTGTAAGGATTATTACAAAGGCAGTACCAAGCAGTTCAGTTTTTGGTTTATTATTCTGAACAAGTTCCCTGATAACAATTCCGGCAATTCCAAGTCCGGCAATGCTGGTAAACAGATTTGAAAAACTGTAGGCATAACTGAACACACCAAACTGCTCAGGACCTAAATACCGGGCCACCCAGATACCAACAACCAAAGCTGCGATTATACGGATTACTTTTTCCCCCAGCAGCCATGACGTATTGAAACCGTAACGCCGCACTCCTGGATGACGGAGCAGACGCATCAGCCTTTCGCGGATACCGGCAGACTCAGAAAAAATACCTGCCTTTGATGGTTCTCTTTCAGTCATGGTCTTCCTGAAAACAGGTTTATTTTCAGTAACTGTCTGATACTTATGAGTATCATTTTACCGTAAGGAAAAAGCCAGAGAACAGGCCAGAGAAAACCACCATGCTTACGAAAAAAAACAAATCTCGGAAACGGGCTTTCTTCTTTAGGACCAAGGAGTCTTTTCCACCGTAAAAGCACCGGGATGCCTTGCTCTCTTGAGGTTCCGATATCTGAGTTGATGCTGCAGAACCCTACAAATTCCGGCGATATGAAATTTTTTCCGCCTGAATGACTAAGATTCAGACCAAAATCAAGATCAGCTTTATTATGGATGAAACCCTTTCTAAGGAAATCCGTTTTAATTAAAGCCGGTCTGGAAATGATAGTAAAATTCATATTAACAGTAACCACTTCCTGAATTCGACCATCAGGAATAACATTCCTGAAACGCAATGGGTGCCAGAATGAGTTTCGGTTAAAACCTCCGTAAGTGGGTTTACGGGTAAACGGATCACAAAAGCAGCCTGAAAGTGCAAATTCAGATCCGTAGTGAAGGTTAATCCATTCCGATGACTGTATCATAATTTTTAAAGCATCTTCTTTCAGAATAATATCATCATTGAATACTAATAATAAATCGAACTCCTTTTCTTTAATGCAGGTATCCCAGGCATACCGCATAGCACCTGCCCAGTACATATTACCATTTCCATTAAGAATCATAGTTTCCGGGAATCGATCCATTACGGCTTCCGCACTCCCGTCTGTGGATTTGTCATCAATGAGAATTATTTTGAGGGAATAATCTCCCGGGAGTTTCTGGGTATACAGACTTTCCAAAGCCTGAAGAGTCATTTCTTTCCGATTAAAAATGCTGGCCAGTGCTATAATCTTTTTCAAACAATGTATCCTTACTGCCTTCTTTCAGCCCATATTCCGATATCCATAGGAACTTAGCAACTGATTTACAAGGGAATCAATTTCCAGCAGATTTGCCTTTTGGTTATGGATACGCAAAGCTTTTTTCCAGAGTTGAGACTTACGAATCCCTGTTACCAGAGACTGATCCCAGCTTCATATTTTTTTTCATTAGTATTCAATTGGATTTTACACAATGATACCCTGTTGTCAATGGAGTGCTTTTAACAAAAGAAGTGGGATATTATTCTGTAATCTCGGCATGAATATTCAGATCTCCTTGCTCTGGTTTCAAATCGATATTCTGAAACGTCACATTGGAATGTTTATGAATTACTTCTTACATAAATATTCAATGATTAGCATATCAAGTATGACATTATTTAATTTATTTTTTTCAGGATATTTCTCAGTGAACCTGCTTCCACACCCAGACCCATCACCAAAAAACTAAAATATACCATATATTTCAGCAAAATGTCTTTATCCATTGCATCTTTATTTATTTTATAAGCTGACTCATACAAACTTCCCGCAAAACGGAACATTCTCAGAAAAGAGATGTATCTCCCCTGCCAGTCCAGGTGATCATAGCCGTTTGTAAACTGATATTTTACAGCTTTCCAAAAAGAGCTTCTGTTGTGCAGATGGTCTGCAGTTACTTCGCTGCATACCCCGAATGTTCCGTGATCCCTGCAGACTTCCTGAAAAAAAGCGTTGTCCTCACCAACTCTCAGATCTTCACGGAATCTGTATTTATTTGCAACTGAATACTTCAGTATTGTGCAGGTAGTAAGACCCCAGCCAAGGTCGGGTATGTTGGTTTTCGTCTGCAGATAATAAAAATTCGAGTAATCAATCATTCGTCCCGCTGTAGTAAACGGCTTTGTTACAACCCGGCCCATAGCAGCGGCCACAACACTGTTTTCTTGTATAAAATTTACCAGTGTGATGGAATAATCCGGCGGTAAAATTATATCATCATCAACCATGAGGATATAATCATCACCCTGAATGTCTGAATTTTGAAACTTAAAATGCTGAAGACCACGATTTCTGGCACCTCCAGGGAGAATCACTGGTAAATCTGGTTCTGAATCAGCAAATTGAAGATAAGGAAACTCCTTTTCCAACGCTTTCCGAAGATCCGGGTTATAAGCTGACTTGCCGCAGATTACAGCAATAATTGCATCGAAGCCTGTCTGCTCATAGACAGATTTTACTGTTTCAGTGACCTGCTCAGCCCTTATGCTTGGTATAATGACAAACAAACGCATCATTTCAGCTCTTATATTTATTATATAATTCCGGATTCAGTGCCTGGAAACGTTTGGCTATGTCTGCAGCCTCCTCAGGCCGAGCTATGCGCCAGAATACCTTATGCAGCAATGCAGTAAGATAATTAGCCAGATTTCTGCTTTCATTTAGTTTAATAATATATTCAATTCCGTATAAAATATAAGGGGTAATAGAAAATGATTTTAAATTTTTTGAATGATGAAAAAAGAATGTTTTATAATATTCCCATAATCGCTTTAATGAGGGGGAAGAGGTTTTTGCCTCATTATATATTCTGGCAATTGCAAAGAATTCAGGTATCCTTCTGAAAATAAAGCCAAGCAGCTCCAGCCTGATGAAAAGCTCATAATCCATAATATAATTTAATTGTCTATTCAGCCCGTTTGCCTGAATCCAGGCATTCTTTCTTATCCATGAACCAGGCTGCTGTATAATCATCCGAGTATTTAAGAATTTGAATTGTTTATGTTCCTCAGTTCCCAGGGCTCCCATAAAATTATTATCCTGAAGGAATACAACATCGCCGTAAATTACATCAGCATCATCCTTTAAGATTTCAGCCGAAAGCCTGTTTAATGCTCCCTTCAGATAAATGTCATCGGAACAGAGCCAGGTAACCCATTCCCCAACAGTCTTTTCCATACCCCTGTTAATGGCATCACTCTGCCCCCCGTCCTTCTCACTTACCCAGCGATACGAGACACCACGGCAGTTCCCATAAGAACGAAAGATGGCATCGTCAATCGTAAGCACCACCGGACACGCTTCGACAAGGCCCGCAAATTTTTTAATAACTGAAACGCTGTTATCTTCTGACCCTCCATCCATAATGATATAGTCAATGTAAAAATCGCCCTCCTGATTAATGACCGACTCAATTGTGTCAGCTATAAACTGCCCCTGGTTATATGAGGGGGTGACGATGGAGATGACCGGAAAGGTCTGAGAACCTGAATGCATAATTCCAGAATCCGCTTTATTATAATTCACTGCAATCATTTTTCAGTTTACAGTGAAGCTCCTGGACTTTTTCAACAGTCTTTTTATGGACTGTTCTTACAAAATAATGAAGTTTCAGTTTATTCAGAATCGTTACAGGGACTATGAGATCCTGAAAATATTTTTTTCTTATAGCGGCGACTTCTGACTGAACTCTTTTTTCCTCGGATAAAGTTTTGTTCTCCTGATACATGCGGGAGGCCGCAAGAAGCTTTGGAATTTTCCGCCAGTGCTTTTTACAGGAAACGGCCCGGATCCAGAATTCATAGTCAAAGGAATTCCGGAAAGAGCTGTCAATTCCTCCCGTTTTAAAATACGCGTCTCGACTGAAAAAAACAGCGGGCTGACAGAGCACACATTCATAATACATAGCTGTTCGGTAAGGATGAAACACCGGATACTCCAGAAGGGGCTGGTTCCGGACATCGGTCCACATTCCTCTTCCGTAACAGAAGTCCTCCCACTTTACAGAAAGAACTGCCTGCAAAGCACCGGGATAATATGTATCGTCACTGTTAAGCCAGCCGAAAACATGACCCTCTGCCTCTTCGAATCCCTTTCTGACTGCATCGCTCTGACCCCTGTCTTTCCGGCTGACCCAGCGATACGAAACTCCGAGGCATCCGCCGTAAGACCGGAACTGAGCCCGGCCTTTACTGGTTACCACAGGCTGTGCAGCAACTTCAAAAGCATATTTCTGAATAATCTTTACACTTTCATCCCGGGAACCGCCATCCATGATGATATAATCAATGTAAAAATCACCTTCCTGGTTCAGAACAGATGCAATTGTTTCGGCAAGGAACTGCCCCTGATTGAAAGACGGAGTCACAACAGATATGATCGTCCCTTTCAATCCAGAATCCCTTTATAAACTTTCAGATATTCTTCCCCGGTTTTTTTCCATGAAAAATTCTCAAGCCTTCGGTATCCTTTTTCAGCAAGTTCTTTTTTTAAGGAATCGGAAGCAAGCACACTGCTGATGGCTGCGGTCATGGATTCAGTATCAGTCGGATCAAACATCACTGCTGCATCACCGACCACTTCAGGGAAAGAACTGGTATTGCTGCAGACCACAGGACATCCCTGTGACATAGCTTCCAGCAGAGGAATTCCGAATCCTTCGTAAAGAGACGGAAACACAAAAAGGTCAGCATTTCTGTAGAGTTCAGCAAGTTCCGCGTCTCCGGAAAATTTCCTGTGAACCACCTTTCCTTCAATGTTAAGGGACTTCATTACCTGCATTTCTTCATGATTAAACGGATGGCTTCCCGCAGCAATAAGAATAACTTCATTTTTATTAAGCACAGGGGCTATAGCCCTCAGCAAAGTCAGAAAATTTTTATAATTCCTGCGGTCCCCTACATACAGAATACCGGAAACCGGAGATTTAATTCCTGTATTTTTGGTAACCGGGAGACTCGAACCCAGATGAATGACCTTAATCTTTTCCGACCTGACTTTGTAAATCCGTATCAGATCATTCCGGGTAGATTCGGATATAGCAACAATAATATCAGCAGAGTCTAATAGTTTTCTGCGGTTCCTTATTACAAAATCATCAGGACTGAAATATCCGGGATAAAGGTCATGAATCAGATCATATACAGTAAGAACAGTTTTAAATTTCCTTTTTTCGGCAGGTATATTCAGATAATAGTCATCGTAATACGTTGGGTGGAATACCGGGTATTTGCCGGACTCCAGTTTCTTCAGAATAAGTTTCTGATGAACTCCCGGACCTTTCCAGCCCCTCATTCGGTTTTTATAGTAAAGCCTGTGAAGCCTTCCCTTACCCTTAAAATGAAAAGGAACCATCCACTGGTGAACATCAGGAATTTTATGCATCACCCTTGCAGGTTTAAAAAAGGGACGCCCAAGAAGGTTTGCATTCTCTGAGTTTTCCAGAACCAGTTCAAACGGTTCGCCTTTGTCATAAAGAAACTGCATAATCTCAGAAAACATGCGGGAAATTCCGCCGTATTTCTGATATAAAAAAGTCTGATGGTCAAACAGAATCATCTTTAAACCCCTTCCAGCGCCTTCGCATCAGTTTCAGCTGATACAGCAGCGGCCTCTGCTGATTGATTACTTCTTTTATTGCAAGATGTGCTTTATGTGACGGAAGAATCTTCCAGGTTCCTTTAATCAGGATCACTGAAGAATCAATTGGCATTTTTAAATAAATTACCGTATGATTCGTCAGAAAATAAATCCGGTTGCCTTCTCTTCGGAAATAATTACCTGTGATGCTCTGCAGGTCTGCCTCTGTTTTTTTACCATCAGCAGTAACCACAGAAATTTCCGCAAAATCAATGATACCGGCACTTTTCCAGAAAGGCATTAAGGTAATATCACGCAGATTCCGTGCGCCGGCCGGAACATTTATTTCCATTTTAAATTCTTTAAATTCCTTACTGATTGGCAGACTGATATACACCTTATTTTCTGATTTTTCAGAATCACTGCTTCCGAAAAAAATCTGCGTATTAGTCAGATCATCATGAATCAGCCGGTGCATATAATGCATATCAGCTTCGAATCTGTTTCTCTCTGCAATAATATTTTCACTCTGAGCATAAAGCCAGTCGCATGTTTCTGTTTTAAGCTGACTTAAATTTTTATAGGTTTCTGTCTGGTTAAAACTGACAGAGTCTGATACCTGATTTTTTAACGAAGCTGTATTCCGGGAAAGACGGGTATTACTGAGTCCGATGAGCTCACTGCAGAGAGAATGGTAATTTTCTGCCTGAATACTCAGTGAATATTTTTTTTCAATTTCAATGCGTCCGTTATGACCAAAGGCAGTTCTCTCCTCCTGGTTTTTCCATGCTTTTCGCAGTTCCGCAGCAAGAGATTCCGGCCGGAAGGGCTCCGCAAGGTAACCGGTAAATCCCTCTTTGATCAGATCGGGCATACCCCCTGCACGAAAGGCAAGAACAGGGGTCGCACAGGAAAGGGATTCGAGCATGGTGTTTGGCAGATTGTCTTCGCGTGACGGCAGAATAAAAAGGTCAGCAGCGGAATAGATTTTTGCCATAAGAGCGTCGTCTTTAATATGGCCGGTGGTGGTATAAGGAATACCCAGACTCTGAATTTCCGCAGACGGAATCCCGAACGAAATCAGCCGGATTCTGCCTGCCTGCACGGCCTCCCCCCACTCAGAATCTGAAGTAAGAACCTGAAGCGCCTCTGTAAGCTCACGAAATCCTTTGCGTCTTTCGTTACCGTTTTCAGCACCAAAGAGCATTGTAAAACTTTCTGAAGGAATACCCCAGTGTGCTTTCGCTTCAGCTTTTTTATAAGGGAAAAATAGGTCAGTTTCAACAGAATTCGGAATAATTCGGATCTCCGAATTACGAAAAAGTGAGCTGCGGCGGGCCTCTGATGCCAGCCATTCACTTGGAGAAATCACTGTGATTCTGTCTCGGAAAAATTTTAATTTATCTGAAATAACTGTTTTTGCAATCAGGCTGTCAGGAGTTCGGATCTGCGGACAGGATCTGCAGTCATTCAGAAATCCTTCGCAGCCCGCACTGTAATGACAACCCCCTGTAAAAGCCCACTCGTCATGCAGAGTCCATATAACCGGTTTACCTGTGTTAAGGAGGGAAACAACAGAAAGCGGAGACTGAAATCCGGCAACCCAGTGAAGGTTAATCACATCTGCTTCGCGGACCATGGGTTCGGTGCTGATATCATATCCCGGATATGCATAGGTAAATATTGTATTGGAAATATCGGAGCGGTTTTCGTTAATATACTTCTGAAAAAGCGCTGCTGTCCTTCCTGAATCAGGTTCTTTTTCTGCTGTGACAGAAAAGGGATCTGATGAAAATCTGTACCGGCAGATTATATGCGACTGCACTCCCGTCTGCAAAAAACCTTTGTGAAGGCGATACATTGCCCGCGCTGCACCGCCTGCAGTGTCCACTGTGCCTACAAGAACTGTTTTGAGTAAGGACTCGGCCATAATCTATGAACTTTACATGGATTTTTTATATCTAACTTATGTCAAGTTTGAAAAAACCAGATTACAGAATCTCTATTGTTAACAAAGGCTCAGCATTATTTGCAGGACGGGCTTTAATACTGAATCGGAATTTACTGACCGAACACAGACCAGTCCCTGTGCTGAAATGCATTACAGAGGATCTCCCGTCAGATTGTCTCCTCATAATCCGAAGAATCCACCCTTATTATACTTCCTTCGGGAAGGGTGCTTTTCACATGATTATTAGAGTTTATAAATTTTATTCCTGTATTAATCAGATGCGGAACGGGGCCGTCAACTTCACGGTTTTCCAGAATATCTGAAGTTTTATCTGTTCCGGCAAAACGATGGAGCGATATACCGGATTGTGGCAGAAATTTCAGAATATTTTTACCAAAAAAAAAGCATTCCGAATACAGTGCATTCTTTTGATTCGCTCAGAAGCTGAAGATTTGTGAGCAGTGTTTCGAGGTCTTCTGTGATCTCTATTTTTCTGAAATCTTCCAGATAATCTGTAATCAGGGTATGGTCTAAATCTTTTCGTGATGATCCTGCTATGGATTTTACCTCAGAATGCAGAAGCTCACCTTCCTGAAATAAACTTACAAGTTCTTCGCGGGCAGGCTCAGTCGATACAGAGCCTGTGCGAATATAATATTTATTTAAAGATTTAACTTTATAAGGTTTGTGCTTTCCCTGCTCAACCATAATTTCTAAAACAGTTTTTTCATTTATCAGGTGCACTTTCAGGAACGGAATTATTCCTGGTTCCAGATTATTCCGTGCGATCTGAATGATTTATTCGTCCCGATTTTTTTTATCGACTCCGGTAATTTTTCCGTCATCCTCCACACCCACACCCAGATACAGACTTCCTCCTTTTGTATTTGCAAAGGCTGCCATCTCTTTGGCTATGCTGTCACTATGAGCTAGACCGGATTTGAATTCAGTAAAGGAGTCTTCTCCGTTTTTGACTATTTGCAGAATTTCCTTTTTCATACTTAATAAATTCGATCAGCTATATGGATGATATTTTCATGGAATACCTGTTACGGAGCTGTGTCAAGTGCGAAATAAACATCCTTTCATTTACGGCATTCCATAAAAAGGGAGTCGGGTTTTCGGATGGAATCGTCAAAACTTCATTATACTGACCATAGTATGCCCACGGTATAAATTTTTTGGTAACAGTCTGAATAAAAGCATTTCAATTTTTGAAGCGGATTTTGCAGAAAGCAAGGCCCTGTACCATTCCACATGATAACGCTGCAATGGTTCAAATAAAATAGTTATATTTTTGGCCTGCATGGATTCTGCCAATTTTTTAAAAAAATTTTCCCTGAAAATTACGACATGATGCGGAGGCATATTGAGAATATCATTAGGATCATTTTTGGCGAAACTATCACCATTTGGAACACTAGTTATAATCAGCCCATTTTTATTCAGCATTTTCACTAAATATTTAAATAAATGAACAGGATCAGCAACATGTTCCATAACCTGAAAAGATAAAATAACATCAAATTTCTGGCCCTCCGATACTAATTCTTCTGCTGATTTAGCAGTTACATTCAGACCATCATCAGCAATTATTTTTAATGATTTTTTATTAA
Organism: uncultured Leptospiraceae bacterium; assembly: GCA_964594095.1. Taxonomy (GTDB): domain Bacteria; phylum Spirochaetota; class Leptospiria; order Leptospirales; family Leptonemataceae; genus CAZQKZ01. The sequence continues at coordinate 22,790 of CAZQKZ010000017.1, forward strand.
ATTCCGACCCAAGATAATCTACCCCCTTCGCTTTTAATTTACGTAAAAAAGCTCCTTTCCCCGAACCTAATTCCAGCACCCGCATGCCGGGTTTAATGTACTTCAGTGCCTGAGTGTACTCCCATTTGTCTTCCATATAGTACCAGTCGAATTTCTGCAGCTGTTCATAAAAGGCTGAGTCTCCCGTTACAGGTGGTTCATAAAAGAGCAGTCCGGTTTCGGGATCTTCGAGGAGATCGATTTGCTCAATGCCCTTAAAATACGGAGTAATATCGATTTCAAAATTATTTAAATAAGCATTTTTTAAAAATTCTACAGAGATTGTTTTAATTTTAACCATAATCAGCCTTCAAACATCAACCGGGTCACATAACGATCATTTTCTTTATTAAAATCTATATTTTTGCATTCAATTATTTTTTTTAAAGGGAATGCCACTGGTTTTTTTAGAAACAATGGTTTTTTTGATTTTGTATGAGTTGCATCTTCTCTAAAACCAATATTATCTACAAGATTCCCGCTCGGAATAACTGTAAGGTACTTTTTTGCTAAGCAAAGAAGTGTATATTGATAATCCCAGGTATCGACTTCATGCTTTGCCATTTTATTATAGATATTCAACCAATAATCAGTGAATGTCACCCCATATTCTAATTCTTCAAGTGAATTCTTTAAATGGGCCTTATTAATTAGATCAATGTTGAAATTATAATCCTTCCATACCCTTTGCCATGTAGCCCAACCCCAGATATGGTTATAACAACTAAAGAAATATGAACTATTGGGCAATTTCTCCTTTGGAAGAAAACAATTACCACTGATATGACCTACTCTGGGCTCGTCCTTGAATTTATTCAGCATAATCTCACAGTAATGAAAAAAACTCGGGTGCGGGACGGTGTCATCCTCAAGAATAATACCCATCTCTTCGTTTTCAAAGAACCATGTTATGGCAGAACTGACCCCTAAACCACAACCAAGATTCTGTTCTCTGATTAAAGTTTTCAGCGGATATTTTTTTCTGGTTTTATCTATAAGTTTTAATATTTCCGCCTGTTTTTTTCGGTCTTCCTCATTCCGCGGGCCGTCAATTGCAATGTACAGTTTTTCAGGATTCTGCTTGAGAATTGTTTTTAATACTACTTTAAAAAGATCGGGGCGGTTAAAGCCGATCAGCAGAATCGGGGTTCGAAATTTCAGTTTTTTGAACAGCATAATTTGCAGTAATTTACCAAAGATATTTTCTTATTTTATTTTTAATTTTACCGTATATAGAATTAAATATATATTTTTTATTACCTGTCATCCCAACTAACCTCTGATGCGCTTCCCATGTACCAAAAACTCTCCATCTGCCCTGAATAACAATTTTTTTCCAGCCTGTTTTTTGCACTGGAATAGTCAGACTACCATGATTGGTGAGAAATTCATAGACATTATCAGATTTATTCACGAAAGTACCCGTTATATTATAGGTATTCATGTGGCTTTCCTGATTATTTTCATCGATGATAACAATATCATTAAGTTCTACTAATCCATTATTTTTCCAGAATGGCATAATCGAAATACCACTAATCTTTTCGCTTGTATTTACATCTATATCTATGGAAAAGTTTGTCCATTTTTCGCTAATATGTAAATGTTTCGTTATTCCGTTTAAATAATCATAGACTCCGTTTTTTTCAAAGTAAATATTTGTTAAAGTCAAGTGATTATTTACAACATCAGCAAATAAAAAATCAGGATTAGCACGCAGCCTGCCTAATGATTGAACAATAAATCCAATAGGTATTGATTTATATTTTTCATAATTATTTTGAATCAGGGCCTTAAGATAACTATTAAATATTTTTTGCACATCAGGCCGTGATTTAAGTGTAAATCTGCTATTAAAATCTGCTATTATATCTGGTTTATCTATCTTATATTCCGCGAAATGATAGAATACAACAGGATAGACTTCACCTTTAAAGATTACTTCATAACCGCTATGGCTTTCTTTTAATTCCCTTTCATGAAGGTTCCAGGAAGAAATATTTAAACCTGGATGTTTACTGACTTTTACACCCTGAAAAAAAACAGGCACTAGGTTCATCCAAAGCTGATCATAAAACATATGGTTATCGGGCTGACTGAACCCGAAATTAACTACTTTTTTCTGCCACCATTTAAGAATATTGCGGGAATTCTCACTGTTTCGCAAATACAGAAAACCAAGGTTGTAGATACCTGTCACTATCATCTGAAAATCATCGGGTTGTTTTCCATCATCAACTGAAGTCAGAAAATGCGGAGTGAGCAGGCAATCATTTTCCGCTGCTTCATCAATTACAGAATTTAAATCTGTAAAGACCTGAATATCCGGATCAAGATAAATGACTGCATCATAATTTTTAAATAAATATTCAAAATAGAATGGCTTTACTGATGTATTTAATTCTATTATATGATATTTATTAATAAGTTCCTTTAAAGGAATTATTGCTATCTCCTCAACCGGGATTACGGGAAATCTGTAGTCTATACTATCATTCTTAACATCAACAAGACCTATAAACAGGTCAAAATCCTCGTTAAATTGTTTTATTGAATCTAACAGTGAATAAGCATAGGCTAAATAATTATTTGAGCATAAAGTAAATACAGCTTTTTTCATATTTTCTTTGCAAATATCTCAATTTGACTGTCCATTTTTTCGTAAATCCAGTTAGTTAATGGAGATTTTCGATAATATGCCTCTTTAAGATGATAACGAAATCCATGCTTACCAAGAACAGAAAGCAGTTCCTGGAGTCTCTGTGGTCTATCAGCAAAGGAATGAAATTCCAATGCAATATTTTTTATGAAATGAAGATTATCCTGTATTTCCTCAATTATTTTATCTTCATCACCCTCTATATCAAGCTTCAGCAGATCAACATCCTTATTAATATACTGAGAAAGAATCACTGTTTCCACTTCTACATTCCCTTTCCCATGATCATTTATTATTGACCCTCCCCAGCTTCCTTCCTTATGAAAAATAACGTTTGTTTTTTTATTCCAGACTGCTTTCTGAATCAATGTAACATTATTATTCTTATTATTAATGGCCATGTTTTTTTCAAAATAGGCTGCAATTTCCGGGTCAGCTTCAAAGGCAAGAATTTCAGAATCAGGGTATACCTTTTTGAAAAAGAGGGAAGCTAAACCAATATTAGCACCAACGTCAATAATGAAAGGCGAGCTGCTCTTAGTTGAAAAATTGTAAACTTCTTCCCCGAATATCTCATGATACATATTCACAAAGGAATGTGAATCAGGAAACTCAAATATTCCTTCGGCAAGGTTCACTTTACCTCGCTGGAATCTTTTTTTTCGAAGAGTTTTCCAAAGCTGATATTTATCTTTTAAGTGCATTTTTAATTAAAACCTTAATTCCATAAAACCAAAAATAAGCGCTTACTTTCATGAAGTGGTCCGTTTTATTAAGACCAGTCTCCCTTTCAAAAATAAACTTATGTTTCTCATTGACAGTATCAAAAATACCCCTGAATTCATTTACTATTTCTGTATACCTTGCGTTTCTATACGATTGATATAAACCCTTTTCGATATATGGATCATTTTTATTTATATACACTGCCTTGGGACCGTAAATAAAAAACGGGAGTCCCAAATCTAAGGCATAAAAAAGCACCGAACCATAATCATTAGAAGTAGCAAACTTATGCCCAGATAAAATATAATACATTTTATTCAGAAAATCCTTATCATAAGAATGCCCGGCTGAAACCACCTTGAACCCCAGTCTTTCATACTTGTGATGCATCCCTTTATTTATATCATTCCAGTGCAAACAGACTGTAATGGGCTTAAATCTTTCTGGTAAAGCATTAAGATTTTCTGCATATTCCTCTATTGACATCTCATCATCTATATCCGGGGTTGTATGAGCGGGGAAAGCAACTGTTCCTGCTGCATCAGTCTTCTGTTTTATTCTGTTCTTTATTCTATGCAGTATCGCAGGTGGACGTACACATAAAACAGGCCTTTTTGATACTTTTCTGAATAAATTCACTCTCCATTCAGAAAAATAGACCTGAATTTTTGCTGTAGAGTTTAACTCATATTCCGGTATAAAGTCAGAAGTAGTGAGCCCATGGGCAATTCCTGCGTTTAAAGGTAGCCAATGGGGTAATCTGTAGTAATTACGGACAGCCTGTCCATTATTATAAACCTTCATTGTCCAGTCTATTTCATCCGGTACTTCCTGATTTACAGCACATGCATTTTCAACGGAAACATTCATTCAAACTGCATCTCCTGAACTGTAATGTATCTTCATAGAGACCGGTACATCCACCATACCCCAGAATGGCATGGGGAGTCCACTTGATCGGATACCAACGGTAAATACCCCGGCAATAATGTCCCAAAGATATTTCCGATTCACCATAAATTCAGAATGAGTCAATCTGTTTCTGTTCCGGAAAACTTCCTGGTTTACCGATGCGGCAAATACCCCAAAAGTATATTCCCCATTAATAATATCCAGATTTACCTTAAATGCAATCTGGACATTTGTATCAGCTTTTAGAATGCCCGGTGCAGTAGCCTCCTCAAACATATAACTTGATTTAACTATTATCCCTTCATTTTTATTATTTTTAATAACTATTCCGAACACAGGACATTCTATATCAATTTTAACAGTTAAATCGAAGGCAAAAAGAGCGATTTCCTTCATTTCAAACTGATTATTTTTTTTTAAATTTATATCGCATATACTTACATTATTACAATGAATTATCGATGGTATTCCACCTATCGAACTGCCGGCTGCAGGTTCTGTCCATAACCCCTTCTTTGTAAGGCTCTGAAAAATATTATCAAGCTGCCAATCCTCAGTAGAAAAATCCTTTAGTTCGGCTTCGTCCATCTCTGTCGGTTTTACTTCAATCTGATACTCCCTTCCTGCATGGTGATAAAGTTTACTGGCTTCTTTAGCGGAACCATAATAAAACTGATGGCCGTTTTTCAGGTAAAGCCCTTCTTTACAATACCTAATGACAGAGCTCGTATCATGACTCACAAAAAGAAATGTTGTATTTCCCTTTTCCAGCAGCTCGGAAATCCGCGCATGGCACTTCTGCTGAAAAAAAATGTCCCCCACACTCAAAGCCTCATCCACAATAAGGATTTCGGGTTCCAGCATGGCCTGCACCGCAAAGGCAAGCCGAACGAACATACCGCTCGAATAGGTCTTTACAGGCTGTTCAATAAAGTCGCCGATTTCGGAAAAATCCCGGATTTCCTGAAATTTAGAGTCAATGTATTCTTTAGAAAAGCCAAGAATATAGCCGTTCATATATACATTTTCACGGCCTGTGTATTCCGGGTTGAATCCGGAACCCAGCTCAAGAAGAGCGTTTACACGCCCGTTTACTTCAACTGTGCCATGGGTCGGCTGCAGTGTGCCTGCAATAATCTGCAGCAGCGTGGATTTACCGGCTCCGTTACGGCCGATGATTCCCAGAGACTCCCCTTTTTTTACTTCAAAGCTGATGTCTTTCAGAGCCCAGAATTCATCGGCATAATTGCGATTGAATCGAGGATGCAGCTTTCCCAGAACCGGCCGCAGCATTTCCTGAAGCCGGTAGCGGGGCTTGGAATAGGAATAATAGACTTTAGAAAGATTTTCTACTTTAATTGCAATATCGCTCATATCAGATCACATCCGCAAACCCTTTCCGGGTTTTCTGAAACCACCAGTAACCGGCCAGGAGAAGGACCAGCCCCCCGACGGAATAGGCCGCAAGAATTTCCCATTCAGGCAGTCTGCCGTAAACCATAACCAGTCTGGCACTCTCAAGAATATAAGCAACAGGATTCAGCATCATAATGATTCTGAATTTCTCAGGTATTCTTTCTATGGAAAAAAACACCGGACTTGTGAAAAGAAGAATCGTAACCACATGACCCATGAGATGACCAAGATCCCGGAAAAAAACACCGATGGATGCTATGAAATAAGAAAGACCCAGCCCGATCAGAGCCAGGGGAAAGATCACCACCGGGAGAAAAATCATTGTCCAGTGCAAAGTCATATGCACTGCTCCATAGATCATTATAAAAATCCCAAGGCTGATGACTGAATTCACCGCGGCCGTTGCTAACGAAATGACGGGCAGAATTTCCAGAGGAAAAACTACCTTTTTAACAAAATTAGACTGTCCCAGTATAATGACCGGTGCCTCTCGCAGCAGATCGCCAAATAAATTAAATACTGTAAGACTGGCAAACAGGATCAGGGCAAAGTCAAGGTGACTTTCGTTTTCAAGACCCCATTTGGCCTGAAACACAACACTGAAAGCAAATGTGTAAATAGCAAGCATCAGCAGAGGGTTTATAAATGACCAAAGAAAACCAAAAAGTGACCCCCTGTAGCGACCAGCTATACTGCGGCGCGTCATATTCCAGATCAGCTCCCGGTGGCTGATTACGGAATGCAGCAGATGCACAAGAGAGGTGCTGTGCTGATGTTGTGTTTTCATTGTAATACGATCGTTTCCTGAGTTCCTTCAGGGTCAAGCAGAAATATCATGTCACAAGATCCCAGTTTGCAGGTGTCCCTCTTTTTATATCAACCTTTGCGCGCTTTCCGATCAGCTCGGGTTCGAATTTCGGGGGCAGACCGAAACCAGGGCGGATTCTTCGGATGTGTTCCTGGGTAATTGTCTCGCCTGCTTTTATATCTTTTACAAAATAAACTGATCTGCGGAATTTCAGACTTGCTTCCTCTGCCGGCTTTCTTTCATAGCCTGCTGTTCCTAAGGAAAGCCAGGCATCCTGTGTTTCCTTTACCAATGCTTTTAACTGCACCGGGTCAATCGAAAATTCAGAATCAGGTCCTTTTTCGTTACGATCCGGAATAAAATGTTTTTCTATGACAGTGGCACCAAGACTGGCAGCCACTACAGAAGCTGTATTGGTAAGGGTATGATCGGATAAACCCACCTGCACACCAAATCGCTTTTTCATGTCAGGAATTGTCAGCAGATTTGACTGCTCAACCGGTGCCGGGTAACTGCTGATGCAGTGCAGGAGAATTATGTCATGGCATCCGGCATCACGCGCAGTCTGCACCATTTCCTCCGTTTCTTCCAGATTCGCCATACCGGTGGACATGATCATAGGTTTCCCGGCAGAGGCAATGTACCTTATTAAAGGTAAATCGACGGCCTCGAAAGAAGCTACTTTATATGCAGGAGCATTGAGACTTTCCAGAAGATCCACGGCAGTCTCATCAAAAGGGGTCGAAAAAATTGTAATTCCGATATCCCCTGCATAGTCAAATAGTTCTTTATGCCATTCAAAAGGAGTCTCTGCCCATTTATAGAGGTCATATAATTTATACCCATCCCACAGCCCGCCGTGAATCTGAAAATCTTCCGTATCACAGTCAATGGTCATGGTATCCGCAGTGTAAGTCTGAATTTTTATGGCATCGGCCCCGGCTTCCTTTGCTGCTTTGATGGTTGCCCTGGCTCTTTCAATATTCCCGTTATGATTGGCAGAGAGCTCTGCAATAATATAAGGAAAATGCTCCGGACTGATGATTCTGTTATTGATTGTGACTGGTTTCATGGCGAGTGGTTATAATTCTTTAGTAAAACAAATAACTTCTATTGATTCCTCATTTCTTACTCTTAAGTAGCGATTAGATTCTTTAAACCCGAATTTTATATGCATATCTATCACAGATTCGTTAAAAGCAAAAACTTCGGCCTTTAGTTCATTAAGATGCATAGTATTTTTTGCATAATCAATTGCAGACAATTCCAGTTTCTGCCATATTTTCAGCATTTTATGATTGCTGTATTCCAGATAGTTATTCAGATAGAATGCCCAATCGGCCGACTTGCGAACATTATCTATTTCATAGAATAAAACCACCCCTAATATATTTACAGAGTCTTTAAATAACAGGATTTTAATATTATCGGAAAACCGGACTCTCCGCCACCAGTTTTCATGCTCATCAGATGATATCACATGGTTTGTAAACATGGCATTTCTTACTTTTTCATGATTTCGCATTCTTAAAATAAGATCTTTTTCATTATCAGTGGCTTCGATAAGAATAAGCCCATCATCCTGCTTTTTTTCTATTTTCACAGTTTACCATTATCCACTGGATTTTAATAATCAATATGGTTTCGCTCAGTTTTCCCTGCAAGCACAAAAAATACGGGCCGGATTACTAATCTTGTCGCTCTGAGTCTTTAATCTTTGTTAACAAAAACTGCTTTTCACTTTTTTTCCTGAGCGAGTCTCTCAATATCCTCAAGAGTAAGATCAGTGTAGGCAGCAATATCAGTGAAGTCAAGTTTACCTGCCCGGATCATGGCCTTTGCAGTCTGGCACCGGGCGAAGTAACTTCCTTCTTCTCTGCCCTTCGCTATTCCCTGTTGGATTAACATTTCTGCTGTAGTCATCATTTTTTGCCTCACTTTCGGATTCAGGATTTTTTCTTTTAGTTCCTCTGGTTTTAATCCACCCACTTTTATAAAATATAAAATCAGGGTCTTCCGGACGACAACACTTTTTTCCTCTGCAAATAACTCGCTAAGAGCGTCCTCTATGGGTTCCCAGATCTCTGTCTTTGCATATTTCAGCAATGTAAGTCCGGAATAAAGTAGCTTATAATTGCTAAATCGCTCCAGATTTTCTTTGGCTATGTCGATTAAAATGGCATCATACTTTGGTATAAATCTATTAAAGACCGGATGATGCCGCGTCTCTTCACTGAACAAATCGGAGAGAGTAACCGCAGTCTTCCATTCACCGTCCAACCCCTGACTAAACAAAAAAGGAATCACTGGTATCAGGTATTCACCCTCTTTCTTGAAACGCTGATCCTTATAACACTGAATCAGATAACCTGCCATCTGCAGCGCTGTATCTTTATCGGAATAGGACTTATGCTCAAACAGAAGATATTATTTACCAGATGCACCATCTTTGGTCTTAAAACTGAACAGTAAATCCGTCTGATAATCTTTCAGTTCAGGGTCAATGAAAGAGGTGTCTTCATATGCCAAACTGTTGAAATCCGTGATGGAGGCCAGGTCTTCTGGAAGCGTTTTTTCCAGAAAGCCGGCTGCATTGACAGGGTCTTTGAAAAGTTCCTGAATAAAATTGTTATGGATTCCGGACATGGCCAATCCCCCTTTCTTATTACAGGTAAAAAAATATCAGATTATGCACAAAAAGCGGGGAATTTTCTGAATTTTTTAATCGCAGAGGACTCAGTAATTTCTGCTCAATTTCATACAGTCCCTGCCCATCGCTCTTAGTATTTCCGGATCCAGACTCAGGATTTTTTCTTTAAGATTTTCCAGATCTGCCCGGATCAGATACCCGGCTGCCTCAAGATCCTCCACAATCGCACGCTGGTTTTCGGCAATGATGATTGTGATTCCGGTAAGACCAAGACTCATTCGCTCCCATGTTACTGATCCGCCTGCGCCCAGATACCACGAACACCCTGCCATAACAGAAGCCATTTCGTTTGTCTGAATATGTAATTGGGAACCGGGCATGGAATCTGTAATTTTCTTTATTTCATCCTTTACTGGATGACCAGCCCCGATCACTACTTCCGGAGCAAAGCTGCCGCATTCTCTAAGTATTTTAAGAGCCCTGCCTGTGTAATTATCCGGATCACTCCCTCCGAAAAATACAAAGACTTTTTTAATATCAAATTCGGGCCTTTCTGCCGACAAAATCTTTTTCTGCATTTCTGGAAACTCAGAGCGCAGCAGAGCATAAGACGGACCCAGCCGAAGTTCGCAATGGTCCGGCACAAGCCCTTTATACCGCTCCTGTTTCAGGGAAAAATTCTGATCCAGAAGTATGTCGCAGTTATGCGGCCTGTTTTCCAGGTCATCAATGACCATGATCTGCGATACACAGTGCCTGAGGGCCGTCTCATAGCCTGCATCGATGGCATAATGATCTATAATAAGAACCGGCCATTCCTTACCCCCATGATCACTGCCGCTTCTTATTTCCTGACAAAGGGCAGAAATTACTGAAATTTCTTCCTCAGGCGGACCGCCCAGAGTAAATCCGTCATCGTCCGGTGGAGCCGGACTCAGCTCTTTCACCTGGAATCCTTTTTCCCTAATAAAATTTATTAAATCGCCGGATCTTGGTCTGCACACAAAAACCACATTATCGCCCCGCTCCCTGAGCTGACCCGCAAGAGTCAGGCAGCGCATTACATGGCCTGTTCCGATTCTTTTAGAAGCATCTGTACGAATGATGTGGATCATGAGATTAAATAACAATTTTCGCATTTATAACGAGGCGAAAACCAGTATTACTGTGAAATTCCTGCTTTTCCGAATGCTCTATGATACGAAAATTGGGATGCTTTCTGTTGCAGATATAAGCTTTTTTCTTTCGAAATCGTGAAAGATCTGCTGACTTCTTCAGGTTTTCAATTGTGGACTCAAGCTGTTCTTTTGCTTTAGGAATACTTCCTGTCCTGGAATCCTTCAGCTCCACAAGGTAAAGAGAATCATTAAAAACCAGCATACCATCACAGATTTTATATTTTTCTGAAATTGAATCATCTTTATAAAATGATATACAATTATCTAAAGCATAAAAATCCACTTGCTTTTTGCACTGGTTAGAAACCTCCGCAACCCATTGGGGAGGACACGAAAGATCAGTATACGCTTTTTGCTGGTTTCCGTCATCACAGATCCCGAATTTTTCATCAGTTCTGGGTTTCTCCCTGCATTCATCTTTGAAAAAATCCGTCATTCTGCTGCTCCTCAATTTCCAGCAATTGATCAAAAAGGTCATTTCCTTTGGCAAGATACTGATTCAGCTGATTCGAATCAGAAGGAATTCCATCAATTAAAGGGAGCTCCTCAATGGTTCCGTTTGTGTCCTGAAACTGATAAACCGCAAGCTGATCAGGTTGAAGTAAAGCATACCGGGGAACAAGCGAATAAAGCTTCTCCAGAAGGCTGGGATTATTCTGGACCTTTTTTTCAATATATCCGGCTTTTACTGCAAGACTGAGATAACTGATTAAATAAGGACTGTGGGTAGTTATCAGCAGTTTATTGCCACTTGAATAATTATTAAATTCGAGCAGCTTCCAGAGCATTTTCTGCTGCGATTCAGGAAAGAGATTCTGCTCAGGTTCTTCAACAATATTAATAAATTCTGTTTTTCTGAACTTAACTGCTATGGCCGATACGGCAGCTTTTTTCTGCTCTTCATTCAGACTTTCATTATTCACAATTGCAGTTATCTCTTCCTTGAATCTCAGTATTTCCAGTGCATTCAGACTTCCGGAAACTGCGGATCTTCTTACAGTATCTGCAAGATGACCCGAAACAAGAATCATAGGTGTAAGTGACTGTAAACCACTGGATGCCTCAGAAAGTCTTATTTTATAATCTTCACCCTTTATATTAAGAGTATCATTCAGTCTGTCATATTCAAGGAATGCGTCTTTTACAGGGATTTCCAGAGGATTTTTAAGTGCGGATTTTGCATCTTCGAAAACTGCCAGAAAATCAAGCATCGATTCTGATGAATATTTCAATTCCTTTGGTTTTTTTATATAAGATACCAGATTTCTTTCCGCAGGAATATATAGAATCTGGGGCTGATTATATATCGCATCTTCTGCAGGAATTATATTCAGATTTCCATCCTGAAAACGAATTGAGCACCCCTCTCCTTTGTATTCTAACTCAGAATTGTCAGTCAGATAATTTTCAATCCGGTGATAGCCAAGTATAGAATTTCTGAATTTATTCTTTCTTGCAAAAAACTTTGCATTAAAATCACCACGAGCTAATGCTTTCTCTATCCAGGTCATTGCAGAAAACAGCTTAGCCGCAGTACTTTTACCGGAAGCCTGATTCCCAATAAAGACAGTAACTTTTTTAATATCTAAAAAACCATCATTAGCTGAAAATCCATTTCTAACCGGACCTGTATTTTTGATTCTTAACTGCCGCATTCACTTGTCCCGAAGCACTTTCCACATTTTCTCGGCCCGTTCCCAGTCTTCCGGTGTATCAATATCATGAACCAGATATCTCGGCAGAATAAACGGAACGGCGATTTCAGAAAATAATGGCTTTAATGCTTTGAATGCTTCGGATTTTCCCCAGTAAAACTGCCCTGCGTCGTGATAGGCTTCTTCAAGATCCTGGGACCGCTTCGTGAAGTTTTCCGGATAAAACATTTCTAATCTTTGCTGAGAATTGATTTTTAATGAACGCTGAATGGGGGAAGGATAACTGGTAACCGGAAAACAGTATTCAGCCCCTGTGCTGATAAGTTTTTCAAATGCCTCGGTTAAAAACTGCGGCTGAATGAAGGGAGCGGTTGCATAAATACAGCATACGTATTCATAAGTTTTCTGATTGGCATCGAGCCATTCCAGAGCGTGTTTTATAACCGGGGTGGTTCCGGCAAAATCATCAGCCAGTTCTTCGGGTCTTATGAACGGGACTTCAGCCCCGCAGCCTTCTGCAACGGATGCGATTTCTGAATCATCTGTAGATATTATTATTTTATCGAAACAACCGGATTTCTGCGCGGCTTCAATGGAATAAGCGATCATCGGCTTACCCATAAAATTCTTTATGTTTTTACGGGGAATTCTTTTACTTCCGCCCCTTGCCGGTATAACAGCAACACAGTTCTGCTTCATTTCAGATTTTTCAGGTATCACTTTATTACCCTCCGCAGAACATCTGCCACAGTATTCTGGTCTTCTGCTGTCAGCCCGTGGTACATCGGAATACTGATTTCTTTTTTATAATATTCTTCAGAATTCGGGAAATCGCCTTCCTTAAAGCCCAATGCTCTGTAATAGGGCTGCGTATGCACCGGAATATAATGCACATTGACTCCCAGTCCGCTGTCGCGCAGTTCCTGAAAGATCTCTTTACGTGACTTCGAAAGAAGTTCTGTTTTCAGCAGAACCGGATACAGATGCAGTGCGGAATGGCTGTAAGACGCCTGAAAAGGAAGCTCCAGCGGCAGGTCTTTCAGAAGAATTTCGTAACGCTTCAGAATTTCATGACGCCGGTTTACAAAATCATTCAGGCGTTTCATCTGGCTGACTCCCAGAGCTGCCTGCAGTTCCGTTATTCTGTAGTTAAACCCTAAATCTATCTGCTGATAATACCACCCCCCCTCACTTTCCTGAGTCATAAGACCGGGCTCGCGGGTGATTCCATGGCTTCGCAGCAGTCGCATTTTTTCCGCAAGAGCCAGATCATTCGTAGCTGCCAGTCCGCCTTCTGCCGTGGTGATGATTTTTACAGGATGAAAACTGAAAATGGTTATATCGGAGTATTTGCAGGATCCGACCGGCTGCCCTTTGTAAGAGCCACCAATCGCATGGGATGCATCCTCTATAATTCTAAAGCCATACTGCTGTCCTAAGCTGTGAATTTTTTCCATATCGCAGGACTGACCAGCAAAGTGAACAGGTATAAGAACTTTAGGAAGTTTTCCGGTTTTCGCTGCCGTTTTCAGTTTTTCTTCCAGAAGATCAGCACTTATGTTATAGGTAAGAGGATCAATATCGACAAAGTCAACTTCGGCTCCGCAGTAAAGGCCGCAGTTTGCCGAAGCCACGAATGTATTGGGACTTGTCCACAGTAAGTCGCCCCTGCCAAGATTCAGAGCAAGACAGGCAATGTGCAGGGCAGATGTGGCACTGTTCACGGCTACCGCATATCCGGCACCGGTTGCGTCACAGACTGATTTTTCAAAGGCTGGCACCATAGGCCCCTGAGTCAGAAAGTCAGACTTTAACACAGAAATCACTGATTCAATGTCAGATTCTGTAATTTCCTGTCGGCCGTAAGGGATCATTTGATTCTCCATTTTTTTAAATGTCTTCTTCCTCGGCCATCTTCAGCAGAGCTTCATGACTCAGCCATTCTTTGTTGTTTCCAGAGTTATATTCAAACCCCTGCTGGACCGGCTGCCCGGTTTCGCCAAGATTATTTACTGTAAAATCTGACTGATGAGCAAACTGTATGGAGGGCTGAATTACATAGTGATCTTTGAATTCAAGAGTAAGGTGACTGTCATCGGCCGGGCACATGATTTCGTGCAGTTTTTCACCTGGGCGGATACCGACAATTTTATGCGGCAGTTCAGGAGCCAGAGCCTTAGCAAGCTCTGTCATATACATAGAAGGAATTTTAGGAACAAATATCTCACCACCCTTCATACGCTCAAAATCTTTCAGAACAAATTCAACCCCTGCCCTCAAAGTGATCATAAAACGAGTCATATCAGTATGGGTGATGGGAAGTTCTGCGGCACCCTCAGCAATCAGCTTCTTAAAGTAAGGCACTACTGAACCCCGGGAACCCACTACATTTCCGTAGCGAACCACAGAAAACCTGGTTTCCCGCTTACCTACCATGTTATTGGCGGCAACAAACAGTTTATCAGATGCAAGTTTTGTGGCACCATAGAGGTTGATGGGATTGGCTGCTTTATCGGTTGAAAGAGCGATGACTTTTTTAACCTCATTCTGTATGGCTGCGCGGATTACATTTTCTGCACCGTGAATATTAGTTTTGATGCATTCCATGGGATTGTATTCTGCCGCCGGAACCTGTTTCAGTGCCGCTGCATGAATAACATAATCCACCCCCTCCATGGCATCAATCAAGCGTGCTCCGTCGCGGACATCACCAATGAAATACCGCATACAAGGATCATTGAACTTCTGCTGCATTTCAAACTGCTTAAGTTCATCGCGGGAATAAATTATAATTTTACGCGGTTTGAATTTTTCCAGAAGAATCTGGGTGTATTTCTTACCGAAAGAGCCAGTGCCACCGGTAATCAATATAGTCTGATTATTAAACATTTATATACCTGGAATCCCTTTTAGAGCCATATCCTGCAGTCAGACTGCTCCATGGATATGGAATTTCGGGCACCCGATTTAATCAAACCATTTTCCGGCCTTCAATCCGGCCCATGAAGTAATATACCGGTTATTATGGAAAAATCTGATTTACATTACAGAGCCCCGGCCTTAATCTGAATGATATTATGAATTTTGAATACAGAGACAGTAAAATTGTAACGGGGATAGCCCGGCGCATCAAAGAAGAAGCCCTGCCTGACCGCATCTATCATTTTATGGAATTCTGCGGAGGTCATACTCATGCATTCTTTAAATTCGGTCTTACGGATCTTCTGCCTGAAAATGTAAAAATGCTCCACGGGCCCGGATGTCCTGTCTGTGTCCTTGCCATGGAAAGAATAGATCTTGCTCTGGCGCTTGCCTCCAGGCCTGGAACTGTCTTCATCAGCTACGGAGATATGCTTCGCGTTCCGGGAAGCACCGGTAAAAGTCTGCTGCATCTGCGTTCCGAAGGGGCCGATGTAAGAATGCTCTATTCTCTTCTGGACAGTATCGAAATCGCCGAAAAGAATCCTGATAAAGAAATTATAGTATTTGGGATTGGTTTTGAGACCACAACCCCGGCCACCGCACTTTTGCTCCGGAATGCAAGGAAAAAAAATCTGAAGAATCTGTCCGTGGTCTGCAATCATGTTCTTACTCCTCCGGCAATTCTTGCCCTGCTTGATTCCGATCACGAAAAAAAATCTCCTCTCGACGGCGTTATCGGACCGGGTCATGTCAGCAGCATCACCGGCTGGGGAGCCTTTGAGGAATTTTCC